>JBEKGY010000125.1:0-2710 GCA_050012555.1 Occallatibacter sp. | reverse complement strand
ACCGGCAACGCGCCCGTTCGCGTCGGCCCGAAACGACTTCGGGGCAGCGAGAAACATCAACTTGATACCTTCGCGCTGCGCGTCCTCGATCTCACGCGGGTCGGCAGGCATCTCCGCGCGGGTGCGGCGATAAACGATGGTGACGTCGGTGGCTCCGCAACGAAGCGCGGTGCGGGCCGCGTCCAGAGCGGAGTTTCCCCCGCCAATCACGAGCACTTGCCGTCCGGGGATGACCGGCATTTCGAGATTGACCCGGCGCAGGAACTCCACGCCCCCGGTGACCCCAACCAGGGTTTCTCCGGGAACAGCGAGTTTCCGTTCGACGTGGGCGCCGATGGCGAGAAAGACAGCGGCAAAGCTTTTTCGAAGATCGTCGAAGGCGATGCTGCGGCCCACCGGCGTATCCAGCAGGATCTCGATACCGATGGCGCGCATCCGGTCCACTTCCGCATTCAGCAACCGGCGTGGCAAGCGGAACGAAGGGATTCCGACGGCCAGCATGCCGCCGGCAGTGGAGAGCGCCTCGAAGATGGTTGGACGGTAGCCCTGTTGCCGGAGCTGGTAGGCACATGCGAGTCCGGCCGGGCCTGAACCCACGATGGCAATTCTTTCCGGACGGTCGGGAACGCTCGGTTGCGGCAGCTTATAGTCGGGACATTGGTCGGTGACGAAGCGTTTCAATGCGGGAAGATTCACCGGATCGTCCACTCCGGCACGCGTGCACGCAGCGGTGCAGGGGTGGGTACAAACCCGGCCGCAGATGGAGGGCAGTGGGTTATCGCGCAAAATGACCTGGAGTGCTTCTTCAAAGCGCTTTTGCGCGATCAGCGTCACATAACCCTGTCCGTCCTGATGAACGGGGCATGCAGCCTGGCAGGGAGCGACCCCGCGGCGAGAGATCGTGAAGATGTTGGGGACGGCTTGCGGGTACGGACGGTAGATCGCCTTCCGCTCTCCCAGCCCCTGATCAAACTCGGAGGGCAGCGTTACTGGACACTCCGTGATGCAGGCGCCGCACCCCGTGCATTTTGTCGGGTCCACAAAACGCGGCTCCTGCTTGATACTGACGGTGAAATTCCCCGCCTGCCCATCGACGCGCTCCACCTCAGTCAAGGTGAGAATGTCGATGTCTTTGTGCCGGCCGATCTCGACCAGACGCGGCGCCATGGTGCACATCGCGCAATCGTTGGTGGGAAAGGTTTTGTCGAGCTGCGCCATGACCCCGCCAATGGCAGGGCCGCGTTCGGCCAAGTACACCTTGATGCCGCCGCTCGCGAGATCGAGGGCCGCCTGCATGCCGCCGATACCGCCTCCCACGACCAGGGCAGCACCCACGGGTGGGGTTTGGGACTTCTCAGACGGCATGGGGAACAACCTCCGCCGCGGGTGCCTGCTGTGCGGCCCGCTCCTTGACCGCCTGGAAGTACAAGGCCAGCGGACGATAGATCATGTGTGCCGCCTTGCCGAACGGCATCTCTACCACCAGCATCGGCGTGGCGATGATCACGTGCAGGGCATAGGTGCAGTGAGCAGCGAACGCCAAGCCTGAATACCTGAAGATGTTTACGGCCAATCCGCTGCCCGCCGTCAGCAAAAGCAGGATGGGGAAGACCATATCCTCCGGCCGCGTTTCCTTGTAGATTTCTTTCTTCGCCTGCACCCGTCCTATGAGGATATCGACGACGCCGTAGAAGATGAAGGCAGCGGCGAGGTATCCCAGCCAGCGCTGCGGGTTGTACCAGGGATAAATGTTGTCGGTTTGAAACCACCGTAGAGCGAAGACCTTGATGGTCAGCATCATGACCGTGCCCAGGGCGAGGATCCAATGCCCCAGCCACCGTCCTCTTTCCGGACACTTCCTCATCAGCGAGTGAGTCACCGACTGGTACACGTACATCCACGCCTCCTTGGCATAGACAGAGAACGGGATGGGCGGCTGTTGCCGGCTCATGGTGAGCCGCCAGATGCGGAAGACGCGGGACAGCAGGAGAAGCAGGGGAAAGAGCATCACGGTGAGCGTGTAATACGTCATGATGGGGAACATGTGCTCCAACCCGAGCGGCGTAGTCAGGCCGGATAAGGGCAGTCCCACATACCACAGGTGAAAGCATAGGATCAGCAGCACGACGGCCACGGCAGCGGAGGCCAGCGAGCCAAAGTACCAAGCCCGGGAGGTGAGGAGCTTGGACGCCATGCCCGTCCGTTCATACTGGCCGCTGAGGAAGCGCCGCAGCGTGGCCATGGAAATCCTCGGCTCCGCCTGGCGCGGGCAGGTGGTGGAGCAATCGCCGCAGTCGTGGCAGATCCAGGGTTCGAGGTTTGCGAGGAGCGGGGCTCTCAGCCCCAGAAGAGAGTAGCGGATGCTTGTTCGGGGGAAGCTGGCGAAGTCCGAGACCAGATCACAGGAGATGGTGCAGCTTCCGCACTGATAGCAGCCGGTGGGGTCGAACTTTCCATACCGCCGAATGTCGGCCAGCAGTGTCGGATCGCTTTGAACCGGCAATATGCCTACTGCCATTTGCCACCTCTGCCGAGAGTGCCGCTATTGCGCAGTGACTACGACTTGCTTGATGGTCCTCCTGGTATAGACCAGGAACTTCCCGCCTTCTTCCACCATCTGAACCTCAAAGTCATCGTTCCGATATGATTCCCCTGTGCGGGATGCCTCTTCTCTGGTGTCGTAGAGCTGCCCATCCCACATGAACTTCTT
>JBEKGY010000124.1:0-2865 GCA_050012555.1 Occallatibacter sp. | reverse complement strand
TTCGTTCTCCAGCGCGCCACCGCTACACGGTCGTCGGACCTTTCCTTCAGCGCCGCTTCGGACGGCAAGACCAGCGTCCGGCGCACCACCACCGTCGCACCCACGACGCTGATCGAAATAAAAGAGAGGGCGTGAAACAAGGTATTCGCCGGATTGCGCGTAAGTGTCCGGGCGATCATTTCTCCCGCCACCGCGTACAGCGCGATGCTCACCAGCATGGCGAATTGAACCTGGCGCACCAGCCGTACTGCGGCTCTCATAACTATAGATTCTGCACCTAAACTCGAGCTCCGTCATGCCATATCTTCCTGAGACCCCTTTTGGTAATGGCGCAAACTTTCAGCAGCCAATTGTGTGGGTTAATGGTCGTGATGGTTCAAAGCCGGGCGAACTCTCAGAAAAATCTGGAACGAGACTGGATTTTTCCCGTAGGAGGAGTCCAGGGTTAAGGGTTTCGTGTAAACCGTAATGTCAGCGCCCAGGCCCAACTGCCAGAGCCGGCTCTGGACGAGGTCGTGCGCGCCGCCAAAAGTGTACGCTCCAATACGGAAGCTCGGAAGCAAAGGATTGCCGGGAAATAATTCGTCTTTGTCGACCAGTTCCATGTGCGAGAACGCATAATTGCGCGACTTGAAGTTCGCCGTCGTCTCCAACAGATAACTATTCAGATTGTGGTCATCCGCTTCCTTGTGCACTCGTCCCCACACCACCGACGTGGCCCACGAGCCTCTCGCGAACGGCCGCACATATTCCACCGAGGCCGTCTGCCGGCGCTGGCTACCAGGTTCGAGCGCCTCGGGATGCTCCAGCCGTCCATAGCTGTACTGCGCCGTCCAGTTCCGCGATGGGGCGATGCTCAAGCGTGCCGACCAGGAATCCAGCGGCGCGAACTGGATGCTGTAGCGCTTTTCGTCCGGCTCGCGGCCATTGAATACCGAGCCTTCAATTTTCAACCGGTCCACGACGAGTCCCGTGGTGATCACTCCGAAGCTGGTATGAGTGGAATCCTGCAAATGATGAGACAACGGCGCCATCGGCAACTCGGTCGCGGAAGCGCGGTGCATGTAGGCCACCGGACCGAACGCGGGCTCGCCCGCGGCCGCGCCATAAAACAGCCAGGAAGTTCTTTCGCCGATCGGTCGCGTGTAATAGAAGGCGAGTTCGGAAAATACGTTATGCGGATGCTGGTAGTCGACCAGCGGTTGACCGTGATAGGTTTCGCCCGTCTGGAAAAGCTCGGGGAACCCCGGATGCGGCGCAGTCAGCGACTCGGCAGAAAACATTTCGCGAAACATAATGCTGCCGCGCCCCAGTTTGTGCTGCTCCATCAGCATCAGCCAGTTCACCGACTCAGCCTTACCCTCGCCGCGCGGGCCGCCCTGCTGGTTGTAATCGGCAAAGACTACGCCGTGCGCCATCAGATCCCAGGCGCCAACCGACTTCATCCACAAATGTCCGGGCGTCGCCGCGGGCTGCCATCCCGTGCCTGAACCATGGTGCGGTGACGGCATCCAAGCCGGTGCCGGCTGCGGAATATCCATGCCTGGCATGTCCATGTTGGGCATGTCCATCTTTTGTTCTGTCGGATTTTGCGGTGTCCGATCTTGCAGATCACTCCCATGAGCTTCTAAGACGACGTCCTGCGCTCCAGCGAACGATGCCCACAAGTTAATTACGAAGAAACTCACGATAAACGCCCGCACGTCAGGCCCCTCATGCGCAAAATTCATGCGTGAAAGATAAAGTTATTGATGCTGTGATTGAAGATCGCCTTAGGTGAGGAAGGAGACTAGATCCGCATCGGAGTCGTACCAGGCGGATCTGCGGAGAGAACCATCAAAACTCCCAAACTTCCCAAGAAGCATGCAGGCAGCGCAGGCTTGATTTGCAGAATGACTCGTGAGCACGGAGCTGAAGGTTGTGGGGAAGGCGAAGCTGGGACCACCGCTGCGTCATGACCGGTCAGGCAGCACTGGTAGCTCACCGGCGCCGGCCGCGGGGAATCAGGAAGGCTCTTGCCGCCGTGCGCGTGGCAACCTGCCGGACGCGCACCGAGGCCTACCGACTGTCCTACAAACGACGCGGACGCGTGACCAGCCTCTGGCAAAGCGTTCATCGCCAAGGGCGCTATCACGAGCGCCGTGCTCAACAGAAGCCCCAGAATTTTTGACCCGAACTTCATTACTTCCACATTACTTGCACCCGAACTTCAACGATGCGCCGTCACGACCCGGTAATCTTCACCCGTATTTCTTCCGGCAGCCGCTCGCGGATCTCCGCCGGCAGCCGGTCATGCACGTGTCGCGCCCCCAGCTTAGCCGCGTCCACAACCGCCATGGGCGCCGGAGTCGCCACGGCCACGATCAACCAGATCAGCGCCGACAGGGCGAAGCCCGCCAGCGCGCCCACCTCCAGCCAGAAAGCGTGGCGTGGTCCAAAGTACCGGATCACGGCAAACGCCAGCAGAAACACGGCGGCCGATGCCGAAGCCAGCACAATCAGCGAAATATCGATGATGCGGTGCAGTTTCTGGCGGCCGCGGCAGTGCTCGCAATCGGCGAAATGTAACTCGTAATCCCCACGCATCTCCGGAGCCAGGCCGGAAATATCGTAGCGCCATCCCGCAAGGATTTTCCCTACAATCGGTTCAACGCACTCGCTCATAAGAGGCTACAGCCGGATGGGTTCAAGAACTTCCGTCTGGGTCGCCAGCAGCACACGGTTATGCCACAGCCCCTGACGGCCGCCGAGCGCCTGTTCTGCCGCGGCTCGCGCGATTTCGGGATGGTTATTCTGTTCAGATAAATGGGCCAGAATTAAGTATTCAGCTCCTCCATCATAATCGCTGGAGAAAAATTCCGCGAG
>JBEKGY010000123.1:0-2867 GCA_050012555.1 Occallatibacter sp. | reverse complement strand
TCTTGGGATTGGCGAGCGGCCCCGCTACGGGCGGTGGACCTATTGGGAGAAGTTCGACTACTTCGCAGTCTTCTGGGGGATCGCGATCATCGGTTCTTCGGGCCTCATGCTCTGGTTCGGAGAGTTCTTCACGCGCTTCCTGCCGGGGTGGCTGATCAACGTGGCGACGATCATCCACAGCGACGAGGCCCTGCTGGCGGCAGGTTTCATCTTCACCATCCACTTTTTCAACACGCATTTCCGCCCGGAGAAGTTCCCGATGGACACAGTGGTCTTTACCGGCCGGATGCCGCTTGAAGAGTTCAAGCACGAACGGCCCGCCGAATACGAGGAACTCGTGGCGAGCGGTGAATTGAATCGACACCTGGCGTATCCATTGTCGAGGAACGTGATGCGGACCATCAGGACCTTGGCCTGGATCGCTCTCGGGATCGGACTAAGCCTTGTGGTCGGCATCATTTACGCCGTGCTCTTTGCGTACCGATAAGAGTGAAACGGCGGAGGTGTCAGCGACAGCCAACGGTACCTGCGCAGTCGCAACGGTGGAGAAAACCCTCAAAGTGAGGGTTGCAGAACCCGTGGCGCCATCTATTCCCACCGTATTAGTGGGGACATAATTAACACGGTAAACCTCCGGCTCTGCCGGCGGCCTCACAGAGTTTGACATTTCCGGGAATGCACGAAAGTTCGCATGGTGGACCGCTCAAAGCTCCATGAAAGGGCCCAGGGTCTGATGTCGTCATTCCGGCTGCGCTTCTTAAATAGCCGGAATCCAGGTGTTTTTCCGGATTACCTCGAAAATGCCGTTTTCATGCTTCGGGGTGTCGCTCGAGACATGACAATTACATAGAAATCAAAGCACTGGACCCCGGCTTAAAACCTGCCGGGGTGACGTAATGCGGCCTCATATGCTCGAGGATAATGAGCGTGCCAACGCTCCAGCCGCTTTGAGCGGCCCACGGGTTTTTGTTGACAAAGAACCGGTCCGGTCATCCTGAATAATGCGTCAACCTGGCCCCCAACTGGAGCCCAACCGCATTTCCGGCTCGGATTCCATCCGAAAAAGCTCCTGGAATGCCGAATGACCATAAAGCATATGATATTCCAATCAAAACCGGCAAGAGAAATGCCGATCAGGCCAATTTGAGCAGTTTGAGGACATACCACCATCCCCGCAGTTGATTGCTTGCTCCCCGCCCCTCATGGTGCCGGGGAGGCTCAGGCGCATAAGATGCGAAACCAAACCGATGGGGATCGTGGCGGCAGAGAGATCCTGTTACACCCTCTTCGCCTTCATTGCCGTTAAAATGGAGCTGCACTGAAGGTCGAGGCCTCTTTTGCAGATTTTGGAGCGGTAGGAATTTGCACAATTTATTTGACTCAATCTCATCTTATGTCATATAATAAATAGGTTTTTTTCTGAGTCTGTATTTGAGCCCGATGGCGCCGCCGGTTCTCTCGATGGTGTGGATGGTCCGAAAGATGCCGGTGAGCAGCTCGTTTGAGGCCGGATTTTTTCCCAGCTCCACGAAGTCGCGGTCGAACTGGTGAAGTCGCTAGCTGCCTTCGATCAGGAACTCCTGAATAAACTCCTCCATTGCGCACTCTCCCAATCGCCGCGGCAGATGTTCTAACGGCAAAGCATGTGCGGCGCCGGACTTTTACGAAGCGGCCCGGATGCTTTGGGAGCACCTTTACGGCATGGGGCGAACGATCGTGAACAATGGCTTCTCCGGCGCGGCTTTCAGGCCGGTCGCACGGCACTGTGGCGCTGCATCACGGAGGCTTTTCTGTAATGCTTCAAGAGTGGGAAACACTCAGAACCGCTGAAGGGAATGACAGGCGGTCTGCGAGGGGTGCAAGTGAGTAAATTCAAAGACGCCGGACATCTTGTGCGGCTGGTGATCGCGTTTGCGGTTGTGTTCCTGGTATTTCTGCTGATCCGGGCGCACTTTATTCCCAAAAGCTTTGGACAATACGGCCACTATCGCGGAGATGCGCTGTCCGAACTTTCCTCCAAGCCGATCTCCTATGCCGGTCACCAAGCCTGTGCAGACTGTCATTCCGACGTTGTGAGCATGAAGACGGCGGGCAAGCATACGGGCGTGAAGTGCGAGAACTGCCACGGAGCTCTGGCCGGCCACGTCGAGAATCCGGTTTCGGTGACGCCTCAGTTGCCCGATACGGCGCTGTTGTGCCCGAGCTGCCACGAAGCCAATATCGCCAAGCCGAAGAACTTCCCGCAGGTGGTGAGCGCCGAGCACTCGGGCGGGGCCGTCTGCAAGATCTGTCATCAGCCGCATAGTCCGCTGCTGCAGCCAGAAGGAAACCAATCGTGATCACGAGACGCAAACTACTCCTGCTGCTTCCCGCGGCGGCCTTCGCCTGGGAATATGTGTTGGCGGGCACGCCGGAGAGCGCGCCCGGCTACAACCGCGATCAACACTGGTGGGGCATGCTGCTGGACATCGACAAGTGTATCGGCTGCGGTAGCTGCGTGCGTGCCTGCGCCAACGAAAACGACGTTCCCGAGGGATACTTCCGCACCTGGGTGGAGCGCTACCACGTCTCCGACTGGCAGCAGGAGATGCCGCAGGTGGATTCTCCCAACGGCGGCAAGGATGGTTTTCCTCCCAGCGAGGCGCAGGGCGGCAAGAACTTCTTTGTCCCCAAGATGTGCAACCACTGCGTGGATTCGCCCTGCACGCAGGTCTGTCCGGTGGGCGCCACCTTTCATAGCCCCGATTCGGTTGTGCTGGTGGATGACAGCTACTGCCTGGGCTGCCGCTACTGCATACAGGCCTGTCCCTATGGCTGCCGCTTTCTGCATCCCATCAGGCGCACGGCGCAAAAGTGCACGCTGTGCT
>JBEKGY010000122.1:0-2884 GCA_050012555.1 Occallatibacter sp. | reverse complement strand
GCGTGTAGGCCTCCGCCCACCAGCCGTCTAACTCCGAAAGATTGATGCCTCCATTGACCAGCACCTTCATGCCGCTCGTCCCGCTCGCTTCCCAAGGCCGCCGTGGCGTGTTGATCCAGACATCCACTCCTTGCACCAGGTGCTCGGCCAGCAGCATGTCGTAGTCACTGAGAAAGATCACATGGGGGCGCGTCTCGCGCTGCCGGATAAAATGTATCCATTCCTGAATCAAGGCCTGCCCTGCTTGGTCTGCGGGATGGGCTTTGCCGGCCATGATGAGCTGCACCGGGCGCTGCGGATCGGTCAAGAGACGAAGCAGTCGCTGAGGGTCATACAGCAGTAAGTTCGGTCGCTTGTAGGTCGCAAAGCGGCGCGCAAAGCCCAGCGTGAGGGCGTTGGGATCAAAGAGATGCTTCGCGGCTTCGACTGCCTCGGGCGGCGCGCCTGCTATGGCCATTTCCAGGGACAATCGTTTGCGAGCGTATTCAACAAGAGACTTGCTGGCAGCGGTACGAAATTGCCAGAGCCTGGCGTCGGAGACGCAGCGAATGTCCTGTTCCAGGTTTTTCGTCGTCCCCAGCCAGCGGCCCTTTCCACAGCTTTCCGTCCAAAGATCGTCGGCCTGGGCCGAGTCCCAGGTTGGCATGTGGACTCCATTGGTCACGTGTCCGATCGGGATTTCGTCCTCCGGCCAGCGCGGAAACAGAGGCAGAAAGAGGCGCCGGCTGACCTTCCCGTGCAAGCGACTCACGCCGTTGACCGCCCCGCTCCCGCGGATTGCCAGATACGCAATGTTGAAATGCTCCGACGAGTCGGTCGGGTTCTGGCGGCCCAGGGCCAGCAAATCGTGAAGTGCAATGCCGAGCTTCTTTTCGGCATACCCCCCAAGGTATTGCTCGATGAGGGCGGGAGCGAAACGGTCAAAACCGGCGGCCACTGCCGTGTGGGTGGTGAAGAGGTTCCCCGCTCGAGTGACGGCCAGCGCCACTTCGAAGGGCTGCCCGGTCTCTTCCATGAAGTTGCGGGCACGTTCCAGAACGGCGAACGCCGCGTGCCCTTCATTCAGGTGACAGACCTCCGGTCGGACCCCGAGCGCGCGGAGCAGCCGCCATCCGCCGATCCCGAGGAGCATTTCCTGCTTGAGGCGCAGCTCCGGCCCGCCCCCATAGAGCTCGCTGGTAATCCCCCGATGAACGGGGAAGTTCGCCCCGTCATTGCTGTCCAGCAGGTAAAGCTTTACCCTGCCGACTTGCACCTGCCAGGCGCGCAGCCAGACCGAGTATCCAGGCAACGCGATCTCCAACCGCAACCACTCGCCGTTCGCTTGGCGCAAAGGCGTGATCGGCAACTGCCCGGGATCGTTATACGGGAACAGGGCCTGTTGCTCTCCGTTTTTGTCGATCTCCTGGCGAAAATAGCCTTGCTGGTAGAGCAGTCCCACGCCGACCACCGGCACGCCCAGATCGCTGGCGGCTTTGAGTTGATCACCGGCCACATTGCCAAGCCCGCCCGAGTAGATGGGCAAAGCTTCGCTCAACATGAATTCCATGCTGAAATAAGCGGCGCAGGTCAGGGAACCTTGCGAATGATTCTGCTGAAACCACGCGGGCGCCGCCAGCGCTTGCCGCCTGGTCTCGACCAGGCCATCAACTTTTTTGCGAAAAACGGGATCGGCCAACATGCGCTCGATCTGGTCGCGCGCGACCGTCTGCAGGACCAACCAGGGGTTATGGGTGATCTCCCACACTTCGGGATCAAGCTGCGGCCACACTTCGTCGGTAGCATGATTCCACGACCAGCGCATATTCAGGGCCAGCTCCGCCAGGGAATCGAATCCCTCGATTTCCGTGGGTAGAAGACCGTATATGGGGTGGCTGACGCGGGTTTGTTCGCTCATGATTTCTCCCTTAGTTCCGGCGCCGCCGCCAGAGTATCGCTGACGATCGTCTGGGCTTCCTCCAGGATGCGGCTCAGATGATCCTCTCCACGGAAGCTTTCCGCATAAATCTTGTAGATATTCTCGGTCCCTGAGGGACGTGCCGCGAACCACCCGCTCTCGGCCACCACCTTCAACCCGCCGATGGGAGCCCCGTTGCCCGGCGCGCAAGTAAGGATGGCCTGGATTTTCTCGCCGGCCAGATCTGTGGACCGAACCTGTTGCGGCGAGAGTTTGTCCAACATCTCCTTTTGCTCCGTCGTGGCCGGCGCCTCAACGCGGTCGTAAAGCGGCTCGCCGAACTGGCGCGTGAGTTCGCGGTAAATCTCGCCGGGATCGCGGCCCATCCGCGCCGTGATCTCCGCCGCCAGCAAAGCCGGGACTATGCCATCTTTGTCCGTCGTCCAGACGCTGCCATCCAGGCGAACAAAAGACGCGCCCGCGCTCTCCTCTCCGCCAAAACCAAGCGAGCCGTCGAGCAGGCCATCTACGAACCACTTGAAACCCACCGGCACTTCGTAGAGCCTGCGGCCAAGCTTCGCGGTGACCCGATCAATCATCTGGCTACTCACCACGGTCTTACCAACCGCCGCTTCTTTGCGCCACTTGGGGCGGTGTTGGAAGAGGTAGAAGATGGCGACCGCAAGGTAGTGGTTGGGCGGCAATAGCCCTGCGCTTTTGGTGACAATTCCGTGCCGGTCATGGTCCGTGTCGCAGGCCCAGGCGATCTCGAAGCGATCCTTGATGTCGATTAACCGCTGCATCGCATAGGGCGAGGATGGGTCCATGCGGATCTGGCCGTCCCAATCCACAGTCATAAAGCGGAAGGTCGGGTCGACGGCCTCGTTCACAACCGTGAGGTTCAACCCGTAGCGCTCGGCAATCGGTCCCCAGTAGTGGACCCCTGCGCCGCCGAGGGGATCTACCCCCAGGCTGATCTTCGCGCCG
>JBEKGY010000121.1:0-3010 GCA_050012555.1 Occallatibacter sp. | reverse complement strand
GGCCGACAAACTCGGTGTCGAGGCAAACCACCTCCTCGCGGTCATCCTGGATCTCCTGCAGGTGCCGCCGCAGATCTTCCGGGTGGTCGAGGCAAAAACAGGGGGGCTCGGGCGGGCTGTCCTTCTTCTGATTGAACCAGTTCATCAGGGCGCCGCGCAGGGTCCGCTCCCAGCTCTTGATCCACTCGGCTTTGCTGAGCAGGTTCCCCGGCTGGGTCGCGCAGATCAGGTGCGTCTGATAATGCTCGAGCGGTATGAGCTGTCCCTGGAGCTCCGTGACGGTGGCGTTTTCCAGGTGCTTCGCCAAATGCGGGACGATATGGGCCCCGAAGCTGATGACGAGCTGGGGCTTCTGGTCCCGGATCAGTCGTTCGACAAATTGAAAACCGTATCGCTCTTCCCCGGCGGCGACACGCGTCTTGGGTGGCATGTACCAGGGCACCAGATTCGCGTGCCCGCAGCGGCTCCAGCTCAAGCCGATTTTCTGCAGGATATGAGCGGCCAAGAGCGTGTAGGCCTCGCCCGTCAGCACGCCCACGAACTCGCCGGGATGTTTCTCCATCCTCCGCATCTCAGAGAAAGACGGGTGATAGCCGACGAGGAGGACGCCATTCCAATCCTGCGGGCAATGAAAAGGAAACCAGTATTCCTTCTCCGGCGCCTTCTTCTTGCCGCCCAAAGAGCCTTTGAACTCCTGAAAGGGCGCTCCGCCGCCCATCAAGCGCTGGTATGGCCGCTCGGGAAAGGGGGCCCGTTCGGCCACAAACAGCCTGAGCTGGCCGTCTGGTTTGTCGGGCATCAGCAGGCAGGTGGCGCCGCCTCCCCCGGTTGACGGGTCATCGCTCACGGAAAAGTGTTTGGTCAATTTTGGCCGTGCCCTCGCCTCAAGCCAGCAGGTCCGCTTCGCGGCGGGCCTGGCGCAGGCGGCGCGAGTTGTTTTGAATCTGCTGAAGCTCGGCCGGAGTGAACGGTTGTTCTGGATGCCGGGCCGCCTCAACTTCGCCCTGGTACACCGCCGGGTTGAGCAGAAAATGCGGCCGCCGCCGTTTGCCCGGGTGGTAGGACTTCGGGCGCAACAGTTGCGTCAGCCGATGCTGGATGAATCCCGGCGCGCGGCCGATTTTGATGATGATGAGCGTGAAGGTCAGCCCCACCAGCCAGAGCAGCATGTGCCAGGTGGGAATGTCCACCGGCAGGAACGTGGACATGCCCAGCGGCGCGAGAAAGCCCAGGACGGTGATAACGAACAGATCGAACACCTCCAGGTAATAGAGGAAGCGGAGCGGCGCGTTGATCTTGCGGTTGTACGGTAGGGTCTTCACCGGGGACTCCTAGCCCTTGACGCCTTTGGGATAGCGCTTGGCGAACTCGATGAGCGCGTCAGTGAGTGTCATGCCGGAGCCGAGCAGTTTCTCAAACTCCAGCTTGTCCGCCGGCCGCGTGGTGGTGGTCGCGTAAAGCAGCGGCGGCATCGTCAGCTCCAGGATCATGCGGCGCGTGCCCTGGGCGCGCTTCTGGATCATGTAGCATTGGGAGTATTGGCCGGGCTCGGTGACGAGGCTGCCCAGGGCCAGCAGATCGCCCTCGTGCCCTTGAATGTAGCGGACGGTCTGCTCGGCCACGTTGGCCGACAATTTGAAGAGAAAGAATGTGCTGATCGAGTCGCGGATGGCCTCGCTGTTCTTCAGGGCCCCCCATTCGGTGATGCCCTGGGAGATGAACATGATGGCGATGCCGTACTTGCGGTAGGTGCGGGCCGCCTCCTCCAGGAATTGCGCGCAGATCGGCGAGGACATCAGGTTCCACCCCTCGTCGATGAAGAAGATTTTGTCCTGCGCGGCAAACTCGCGGGTCATGGTCTGGGCGAAGCGGATCGCGACCATCATGGCGACCGGGCCGACGTCGCGGTCGTCTTTGCGGCGGGTGAAATCAAACACCGTGAAGGGATTCCGCGCGGTGACCATGCTGGTGCCGTCAAAGAGATTGCCGTAACTGCCCCCCTTGCACCAGATGCGCAGCCGGTTGCCGAGCGACTTGGCGTTGGCGGAGTTCTGGTTGGCCAGGATCTTCTGCACGTCGCTGAGGATGACTTCCTCGCCGCGGCCGACCTTGGCTTGATACGCCTGGCGGATGCACTCGGTCAGCAGCATCCGGTCCTCCTTGGCGAGCTGATCGCGATCGTTTTCGATCACCATGCGCTCGACCAGGAGCGCGTTTTGGATGATCTCTTCCTCGCCTGGAATGGCGCCCGGCGGCGCGTAGAGGAAGTTCATGCGGTTGCGGTCGCTGTCCAGGTCCATCGTGAGATAATTGCCGCCCAGAACGTGGCAGAGCTTGTAGTAAGAGCCGCCGATGTCGATGCCGACGCAGCGCGCGCCGCTGGCCATCTTCTGCAAAAGAATCAGGTTCGTGGCGACGGATTTGCCCGAGCCAGACGAGCCCGCGATCATCAGATTGTAGTTATTTAGGGAAACTTGGTCATGGGGCTCCCAGTTGTAGAGGGTACCATATCTGGTATTGAAAAGGCACGCCGGCCGGGCTTCCGACCCGTCGGGCAAATACAGCGCCGGCAGCAGCGTGGCCAGTTGGCTCGATGAATAGGCGTGGTCCCGGTAGCGGTCCTTGTCGCTCAGGTAGCCGGGCGTGGTTTTGAGGAAGTACGGAAAAACGGGCGTGGTTTCGTGGATCCACGTCATCCCTTCGTTCTGCTGGCCGAACTGGCGCTGTTCCAGCACCAGATTATTCAGGAGGTCCAGATCGGTTGCCCAGAGGTGGATGGAGTGTGACGCGACCCAGGGCCGGTCCCGGCCGGTGGCTAGTTCGTCAATCTCGGCTTCAATTTCCTCAAGGGTCCGGCGCAGTTCCGGTTGCTTGCCAACGCGTCCCAGCACCTGGAGGCGGCGGTTCTTGAGCTTGCGCAGCCGCTTGGCGGTGTCGCTGCTGCGCGCTTCGAGACAGAACGCGCCGGAGACAAAGCCCGGCGCCAGCATTTGGGGCAACAGCATGCCGA
>JBEKGY010000120.1:0-3023 GCA_050012555.1 Occallatibacter sp. | reverse complement strand
CACCGTGCTCTCTCCCATCGCTTTTTCCTCGCCGGGTTGATCCAGGCCGCTGCGCGTTACCCCTTGGATCGCCAGGACGAACTGCTTGTCGCCGTTTTCGCGCAGGTAGTCGAGGTAGTCCGGATCGGGTTCGTTCAGCGGATTCCTGGCCCGCAGACGCGCTTCTTCCTCGGCATCTTCGATGGGAGCGGCGGTGGCCAGGTAGGCCAGAATTCTCGGCTCGGGACCCACGGTTTGCGCCCAGGGACTGTCATTGCGAATGGCTTCGATCTCGCGATTCGCTCCACCGCGCCGGCGGCTTAGCCTCCCAGAACGGCCGCCCGAGGAAGACCAGCACCAGCAACAAGCGCATGATACTCATTCTACCGGGGCGATGCAACCCGTTGATTTGACGTTGAATAGACGGTGCTTGTGGTTGCGATTGAAAAAGGTTTACTCATTTCCGCGGCGACAAATGCAGGGAAAAACACGATATCCGAGCGCCGCGGAAGTGAGTAAACCGTTCGGTGAACTAAACCGCAGCGTGAAGGCCGGTCTTTAATGGGGTTTGCTTTCGGGCTCGGTGAGTGGGGCAGGGATTTTGCGGGCACCGGTTGCGATTTCTAAGCGGCGTGGTCCGCGCTTTTGCGGTTTTCCGGACAGCCGCGCGCCCCTATGGCACGCCCGCCATCCGAAACCATGCGCGCACTTCGGAATTTGCCTGGGATGGCTGAACGAGGAACACACCTCACCACACGCCTGCCCCGCACGGCAGCCGCGGTAACGGCGCTGATTTTGGCCGGCCAGCATCATGAGGAATCGACTCGTAGCGGGACCGGCCCGTGAGAGGGCGCCCAGACTTGCACGCGTGCCAGAGTTCCGACGCCACATCGTGGACACTGGTGTAGGGCGTAGCGGGCAACGACGGATTCCGGCACCTGCGGAAGCAGATCGGCACATGGTGACGTCAACAGCCGGCGGCATAATTCCAGCTTCGCGGCTCGATGACAGTTCGCCAGCAGCCCGCAGTAGCGGATTCGTTGAAAGCCGCGCGGTAATGCGTGGAGGAGAAACTGTCGAATGAACTCTTCGGCAGGAAGAGTCATCACTTTCGGCCGTTGGGGATGACGGTAATCTTTCCAGCGAAAGGAAACCTGCCCCTCACGGAGGGCCAGCAGTCGTTGGTTGGAGATGGCCACGCGATGTGTGTACCGCCCCAGATATTCCAGAACTTGGCGAGGTCCTCCGAAGGGAGGTTTGGCATACACCACCCACTCCTTATCTTCCAGCGGAGCGAGATAACCCTGAAAGGAGTCGGAATCGGCCAGCCCTTCCAGGTCGCCGAAGAATTGAAGGTGGCCGTCGGCATGAGCTTGGAGCAGGACCTCCAAGAAGAGGCGGCGGAACAAACGGCTGAGCACGCGTACCGGCAGAAAAAACCCGGGGCGGCAGGCGACCCACCGGCCGTCCGGTGAGATCCCACCGCCGGGAACTACGCAATGCAAGTGCGGGTGCAAGTGAAGATTCTGCCCCCAGGTATGAAGCACGGCGAAGAAGCCGATGTCGGCACCGAGATGTTGCGGGTCGCGTGCAATCGTCAGGAGCGTTTCCGATACGGTATGGAAGAGGAGACCGTAGATCGTCTCTTTGTTGTAAAAGGCGATGCGGGCGATCTCCTCCGGGAGTGTGAAGACAAGGTGGAAATACTCCACCGGCAACAGTTCCGCGGTGCGTTGCGCCAGCCACTTGGCGCGCGCCAGCCCCTGGCACTTGGGGCAATGACGATTGCGGCAGGAGCGGTAGTGAGTATGGGTGTATTGGCAGCGGTCGCACCATTCGACCACCCCGCCTAAGACAGGTGTGCGACAGGCCTCAATGGCTTGCATCAGGCGATGCTGGTGTAGCGGCAAGCGATGAGTCTGCCGGTAGGCGGGACCGTGTTGTCGAAAGATGTCGGCCAGCTCCAAGGCCGGCTGAGACATGGCCGGCTAGCGTTTGGCCTTGCCGGACTGTTTGCCTTTTGAGAGCGGCGGCTCTCCGATCCGGTCCAGAGGGCTGCGGGCGCGGGCGATGGCGTTCGGCGAGACGGCAGCGTAGCGGGCCGTGGTGTCGATCTGGCTGTGGCCGAGCAGCGCCTGAATGATCCGGATGTCGGTGCCGTTCTCCAGCAGGTGGGTGGCAAAACTGTGGCGCAGGGTGTGGACGGTGACTTGTTTGACCAGGCCGGCCGTGCGTGCCGCGTCGCGGCAGGCGGTCTGCAAGGAACCCACGTTCATGTGCTTTTCTCTGCGATAACCGGGAAACAGCCAATCGGTGGGCGTGGTTTTGACAGAGGCTCCCGCTGGATGTGTGGAGCGCCACCAGGCGCGGAGCACGGAGAGCAGACGCGGCGAGAGCATGGCGTATCGGTCTTTCTTCCCTTTGCCCTGCCGGACGCGGAGGAGCATACGCTGGGAGTCGATGTCGCCGACTTGCAAAGCCACTACTTCGGAGACTCTCAGACCGGCGCCGTAGGCGGTCATCAAGGCGGCGCGGTAGCGAATGGTGCAGACGTGCTGGAAAAACTCCGCTACTTCAACGGCGCTGAGAACTACCGGCAGCCGGTGAGGGACGCGGGCACGCGGCAAAACTCCTTCCGGCCAGGGAGTTTCCAGTGTCACGTTGTACAGGAACTTGGCGGCGGATACGAACTGATTGACTGAGTCCGATGACAGGCGGCGCTCATTGACCAGATACAGCTGGTATTCGCGGATCTCTTCCAGACAGAGATGCTCGGGGCTGGTCTGATAGAATCGGGCCAGACCGTGGATGTGAAACACGTAGTTTCTCTGCGTTTCCGGGCAGAGATTGCGTAGCTGCATGTCTTCGAGCATGCGACGCCGGAGTGGTGTGATCATGCGATGGCTCCTCGGAATGTGGATTGGTCTATTGCGGAATAAACCTGATCCAGTGTTCCTCAGGAGCCTCGCTCCACGCTACCCACTGCTACTTTCAGACGCTGAGGCGAAGACGAATACCGCGAAGCGGTTTAGTTCAATGAGCTC
>JBEKGY010000119.1:0-3052 GCA_050012555.1 Occallatibacter sp. | reverse complement strand
ATGCAGTGCCCCGAGCTTTACGCCGATGACGTAGTGCTCCTCCGCGCGGGCCAGCTCGTCGCACAAGTCAAAGAAGGGGTGCGCTGGCGGCGGGAGCTTGGCCTTCTTGGAAACCTTCTGCGCAAGGGCAGACTGGCGGAACAACTGCAAGGCGTCCAATGCAGAGGGAGAAAACTCGGGAGCACCGAGGCAATTATCGAGCTGACGGAAGGCGTCGGCCATTGCCTCGTCATTGTTGTAAGGCTTGTTCGCCCACTTGGCGCCGCTGCCAAAGTGGCCGCGGATGGCGTCCCTCTGCGCGCGCCAGACCTCGCGCAGGGAACTGAAAGCGGCCTCCAGGCCGGCGGCCAAGGATTCTGGACTCTGGTCGTCCACAGGTGAAAGCAGCTTCAGGAACGGGTGGGGCAAGCTGGTTCGCACCAGCGGCAGGAGGCCGTCGGGGCTTAAGCCGTTCTTTAGGGCAAAGATGACGGGGATTCTGCCCGCAAAATAGAACTGCTTGCGCCAGTAATCCTCGACAAGCTGCCGCAACAGCGGCGCTTGGTCGGTGACCAACTCAGTGTCGAATAGGTTGCCGGTCTCGAACGCACGGTCCCTGAGCACGCGCTGGCAGAAACCGTGGATCGTATAGATGGGAGCCTCATCAAAACCGTAGAGCGCACGGTCGAGCCGCGCCGCCAAGTCAGCCCTCTGGTCCGCATGCCGGGTCACCAAGGCACGGAGGAAAGCGTCGTCGGTGGCGCCGGAGGTGAAGGCTTGCAGGGCTTTGGCCAGAGTCTGGCGGATGCGATGGCGCAATTCCTCCGTCGCCGCCACCGTATAAGTCACCACCAGGATTTCGCGGACCGACAGGTTCTTCTCCAGGATGAGCCGAAGGAAGAGACCGGCGATCGTGAAGGTCTTGCCAGTGCCGGCGCTGGCTTCGACCAGGCTGGTACCTCTGCGCAACTCCGTCTCGGCCACCTGGAAGACAGGAACATCCTTCATGCCTCCACCTCCTTCAGTGCGCTCAACAGAGGCCCGAAGACTACTCGCGCCGTTTGCTGGAACTCTTCGTCCAGGGGATCGGTATTGCGGAAGCATAGGTCGAAGTAGGGGTCTTCGCATTCACCGGGCACATTCGTGAATGAACTGCCCTCCCATTTGACCCGGGCGACCTCTAGCGGCTCCTGCCTCGACCGGCCGGCCTCCTGTTTCAACACAGCGTCAGCGTAGGCCCAAGCAGTCTGTGGGAAGAACTTGAGTGGCCTGCTGAGGCCATTCCAATAGAGAGCGAGCAGGCCAGCCAGGAACTCCGGCGCCTGGCCTAGTGGCGGGGCTTCAAACACCTTGTCGCTCCCGACGAGCACGGCGTTTGAATACGGCCCGCCGGGAAACGCGGCATTCAGAACGAGGTGTTGGACCCAGAAGCGCAGGAGGTCCTTCGGCTTGACGCTCGCGCAGCGGAAATGCAGCGAGCCTTTGGCTGTCAGCCGCTTAACCTCTCCCACGAGGCGAAACTCGCCCAGCGTGCGGTCAATCGGGATGGGATCAATATACCCCTCGCCGAAGCGGGGCCGCAGTTGTTCCAGGAACGCCTGAACGTCAGCTTGCAGCCCGCGGAAGTGCGCGGCTCCGGTTTCGCCCAGGGGCAACCGCCCCGACGCCTTCATCAACTGCAGCGCGTCTTTGAGGCTGGTCCCCTTGAGACCCATATTCACAAGGTCCTGCCGGATGGCGTAGCCGTCCAAGGCAGCCACCGCGAAGGGCTCGACTTCCTCCAGCGCCTCATCCTGCTCCTCAAATCGCAGTCCGAGCCGGCGTGTCACCAACCAGCGAGCGGGGTTGCAGAAGAACTCCGCCAATGACCCTGCGTCCACCGTGCGCCATTCGGCTTCGGGTTCGCTAAGTGGCACGTCGAGGAAGGAGGCTGGCCGGGCTCGGGCGGTCTGGCCGTAGCAGCTGGCGCGGCAGTTCTCGGCCGAATAACTGAAGAGCCGCGGATCCTGCGCCGTAAAGTAGGCCGGGCTGAACGCCTGCAACCGATGCCGCACCAGGACGTGATCGTTGACGATATCCTGGCCGGGCAGGTCGTACGCCTGAGCCACGTAATCCAGCAGTTCCCTCACCAGCACCGAAGGCGGTGCCTCGCTGTTATCGCGGATGGATTGGCCGACGTAGCTGAGGTGCAGCCGCTCGCGCGCTGAGAGCAGCGTCTCGAGGAAGAGATAGCGGTCGTCCGCCCGCAAGGAACGGTCGCCCAACCGGGGCTTCTGCGCTATCAGATCAAAGCTCAGGTGCCGATCAGTGCGTGGGAAGGCTCCGTCGTTCATGCCGATGAGGCAGATCACCTTGAACGGGATGCTGCGCATCGGCTTGAGGGCGCAGAACGTGACCCCGCCGGTGATGAAGCCGGAGCCGAAGCGATCTTCCGCCAGGAGCTGGTTCAGGGATTCGAGTATGACCGCCAGGTCAACCACCTCCACGCATCCAGCTTCGGCTGCCTTGCCGGCAAGCGCCCGTAGCGTGGAGCGAATGAGCAATGCTTCCGGCACTTGGCTTTCATCGGGTTGGAAGAAGGCCTCCAGCGCGGCCAGCAGCAATTCCTCCCACTCGCCGATGCTTCGCCGCTCCTTGAGTTTGGCAACGAAGTCGAAGAGCCGCTTCAGGTATTCCGCGAAATGACCCAGCACCTCGGCGCTGCCCCCTTCCACATCGTCATACGGAAGCACGCCCTGAAACATCCTGACGCCCTTGCCGGCCATCGCGTAGCCCGTGAACAGCCGCTCCATTCCTTGCTGCCACGTGTTCTCCGCCAATCCGGGCAGCCCCAGACTCTCGCGCTGCCGGGCGTCGCGGCCCCAGCGGATGTTGGTCTTGCGGACCCAGACCCGGATAATGTCCAGGTCGGCTTCGCCCAGACCAAACTTCTCCCGCACCGCCTCCGTCTCCAGGACGTGCAGGACGCTGGTCGTTTCCAGGCGCGTCGCGGGCAAGCTCAGCAGGTTCAGGAACGCATCCACGACCTGGCTGGCGCTGCAGATGCCCTGGTCGGCCACACTGAACGGAATCC
>JBEKGY010000118.1:0-3092 GCA_050012555.1 Occallatibacter sp. | reverse complement strand
AACTGCCTGTGCACGCCTGCGGCGAAAGTTTCAGGAGAGCCGGATGCCGGGAAATCCGCTTGTCCGGTTCGACGAGGGGAGAGTGGGTCGCACCGAGCGGTGTCGCCCTCTCTCCTACTCTACCGAGAAACTATAGAAGGGCCGGTATGACCGAGAACGCCATCGCCAAGGAGATCGTGGACGCGGCTTTTCGCATTCACACCAAGCTGGGACCGGGCCTGCTGGAATCTGTCTATGAGACAGTCCTCGCGTACGAACTGGACTGCAGGGGTCTCCGTATCGTCCGGCAGCAGCCGATTCCGGTAGTCTACGACAGCATCCGCATCAACACTGGATTCCGCGCCGATCTGATCGTCGAGGACAAGGTGATCGTGGAAGTAAAATCCGTCGAGATCCTCGCTCCGGTTCACAAGAAACAACTCCTGACCTACCTTCGGCTGGCTGACAAGCGCCTCGGCCTGCTCATCAACTTCCAGGTCGCGCTCATCAAAGACGGCATCACGCGAATCGTCAACGGACTGGAAGAAGATTCTCACGCAAAGTCGCCAAGCCGCAAAGACGGATAGGGGCAGCAATCGGCTGTGCGCGGCGGTATTTTGTGGGTCACAAAGGAGGTCCCTGTGACCCATCTCAGAAAAATGATGCTGGAGGAACTCCAGCGTCGTAACTTCGCTAAAACCACTGTACAGTATTACCTTCAGGCCGTCGAAGAGTTCGCGGCCTACTTCGGCAAACCGCCGGATCAGTTGAACCAGGACCATCTGCGTCAGTATCAGGCCCATCTGCTCACTGAGCGAAAACTTCAGCCGCGGACCGCCCGGCTGCACGTCTGCGCGCTCCGCTTCTTCTTCAACAAGACGTTGAAGCGGCGCTTGCCGCCCGACGACATTCCTTATCCCCGGGCTCCGCGCCGGTTGCCCGTAATCCTGAGCGTTGAGGAGGTCGCACGGCTGATCGATTCGGCCCGCAACCTTCTGGACCGCACCATGATCATGGTGCTTTATTCGACCGGCATGCGGACTGCCGAGATGCGCAACCTGCAGGTCAAGGACATCGATAGCAAATCCATGCTGATTCATATCCAGCATGGCAAGGGCGGGCGTGATCGTTATGTCCCGCTGAGTTCCAAACTGCTGGAGACCCTGCGGGAGTACTGGCGCTGGATGAAGCCGAAGACCTGGCTGTTTCCGGGCACCGTCCACAACTGGCGTGCGGATAAGCCACTTACCCCCAAGGTCGTCTGGGATGCCTGTAAGTCCGCGGCCAAGCAGGCCGGCATCGAGAAGCGCGTTTACGCCCACCTGCTTCGCCATTCATACGCAACTCACCTGCTGGAAGCAGGCGCCGACCTGCGCACCATTCAACTTCTGCTCGGCCATGTAAAGCTCGAACACACGGTCATCTACCTGCACCTTTCCCGCCGGCACTTGCAGGCCGTTCCCAACCCGCTGGACACCATGAACGTCTCCAGCCCGGAAACCGTTCGCCGGTCACGCAAGAAGCATAAGAAATGAATCGGCCCACCCTCGAGGTGGCCGATATCATTCGACAACACGGCAAGGACTTCATCGAGAGCAACCGGTCCAGACTGACCTGGCAGCAACTGAAAGTATTACGCGCCATCGAGCATTGCCGCACGGCGGCACTCGGCGGTCATCTGGACCGCTGCTCTCGCTGTGGTCATCGTGCCATCTCGTATAACTCTTGCCGCAATCGGCACTGCCCAAAGTGCCTCACGAACGCTCGCGACCGCTGGCTGGCTGACCGGCAAAAGGAACTGCTGAACGTTGGCTATTTTCATGTAGTCTTCACCCTGCCGCATGAGCTGTCCTGGCTCGCGCTTCACAATCAGAAGGTCGTCTATCGGCTGCTGTTTCAAGCCAGCGCCGAGACCCTGTTGGAGATTGCAGCCGACCCCAAGCATCTGGGGGCGCAAATCGGTTTCCTCAGTGTACTCCACACGTGGGGACAGACCCTCCAGCACCATCCGCATGTTCACTGTGTGATTCCTGCCGGCGGCCTTTCCCCGGACGGCAAGCAGTGGATCCATCCTCGCTACAACGGCTTCTTCCTGCCGATCAGGGTGCTCAGCCGTGTTTTCCGCGGCAAGTTCGTGGCGGGCCTGAAGCGCGCTTTCCGAAAAGGAGAACTCCTCTTCCCCGGCAGTCTCAAAGCGCTCGAAGGGGAAAGGACCTTCGCCGCATTCCTGCGGAAATTGTTCCGTAAGGATTGGGTGGTTTATGCCAAGCCGCCCTTCGGCGGCCCGGAGCACGTGCTGCATTATTTGGCACGCTACACGCACCGCGTAGCCATTTCCAACCACCGTTTGATCCAGTTGGCCGATGGCCAAGTCACCTTTCGATGGAAGGACTACGCCCACGGCAGCAAGAAACGGAAAATGACCATCACCGCCGACGAGTTCTTGCGCCGGTTCCTGCTGCACGTGCTGCCCAAGGGTTTCGTTCGCATCCGCTTCTTCGGCTTCCTCGCCAATCGGCGCCGGCGGACGCAGTTGGCTCAATGCCAGCAACTCCTCGCTGCGCTACCGGAACCACGTTCTCGCCCGTCGTCGGCTGAGCCGATTTCGACTTGGTTGTGTCCACTCTGCGGCGGCACGATGGTCGTCGTCCAGCGACTCACCGCCCAACAGGTTGCCGATCGGGGCACTCAACTACCGGGCTATGTTGACACTTCGTAGCGCCCCTGCACTGGCGAAACCAGCGCGTGCATCGTCACGCCCAATCGACGTGTGCCTGCCGATGCGAAAAATCATACTGCAAGCCTCTTGGCGGCCTGCGGCAATGGTACCGACATCGCCAGACCATGACCCTGCCGGCCCATTCGGCCCGCCATCATCGGGCGGCGCCTCCCACTCTCCCCATCCGCCCCTCGAACGTCCGGTCCAAACGCCATAGCTGCCGCGTCCGCCGCAAACGCCAGCGGCTTCGTTCTAACGGCCCAATCGGGAGTGACCCGGCGTTCAGCCCCACCCCGCTCCTGGAGCTTTGTCGCGCCGGGTTACTCCCGATTGAGTCCTATCGTCAGCGAGGAGCTATCGTCCGGAACGGCGAAATCGGATCGCGATCAGTTTC
>JBEKGY010000117.1:0-3161 GCA_050012555.1 Occallatibacter sp. | reverse complement strand
TAACAAAGGCGCGCGCATTGCTCTTGGTTAGCCATCGCTGCCTGGTGTTTCCCTTTTCAGGCCGCGCATGGGTACGGCTTAGGTAGAGCTTGACGCGTTCATAGTAGGCCTCACAGGAATAAATCCGCTTCAGCACCTCGCGGTAGCCCTCTATCAACTTTGCCGCATCCATGCGGGGCAAGAAGTTCAGCCGGTCGCAAAACGTGTTGTCGCCACCGCCCGCGTCCAGAATCCGGCCCTCCCGCCACAGACGCCGGAAGAGTTGGGTCCCAGGCATGGCTTGCAGCAGGCCGACCATGGCAATGGGAATGCCGCTCTTCTGGATAAACTCAACCATGCGGTCGAAGATGTCTTCTCGATCCGTGTCGAAGCCGAGGATGAAGCCGCCCATCACCTGCATCCCGTAGCTCTGGATAGTGGCCACGCTCTCCAGCAAACTGCGGCGCGTGTTCTGCAGCTTGTTGCTGGCGATCAGCCCCGATTCATCGGGGGTCTCGATGCCCAGGAAGACCGAGATGAAGCCGGCGTCTTTCATCAGCTGCATTAACTCCGGATCGTCGGCCAGGTTGAGCGAGGCTTCTGTATTGAAGTCGAAGCTGGTCTTGTACCGGCTTCGCCATTCGGCCAGCGCCACGCATAACTCCTTGGCGCGCGCCTTGTTGCCAATGAAGTTGTCATCGACAATAAACACCGCCTCGCGCCAGCCGGCGGCGCGCAACTGGTCCAGCTCGGCCAGCACTTGGGCCACGGCCTTAGTGCGTGGGCGGCGACCGTAAATCTCAATGATGTCGCAGAACTCGCAGTTGAAGGGGCAACCGCGCGAGTATTGCACAGCCATGGTCGAGTAGCGGTTCATCTTGATCAGGCTCAGGTCCGGCAGTGGGCTGGTCTCCATTGGCGGCCGCTCATTGGCTTTATAGATGGGCTTGGCCGTCCCCTGTTCCAGATCCCTTGCCAAGCCGGCAATCAGGCTCTCGGCCTCGCCGATCACCACGTGGTCCGCCTTCAGCTCGGCCGCCGGTACACTGCTGGCAATGGGCCCGCCCACCACGGTGCGCAGCCCGCGCGCGCGGCAACGCTCCACAATGGCCAGCAGCGACTCACGCTGGATGTGCATGCCGCTGAGCAGAACCACGTCGGCCCACTTCAGGTCGCGGTCGCGCAACCGCTCCACATTGATGTCCACCAGCCGCTTCTTCCACGCGCCCGGCAGCAGCGCCGCCACCGTCATCAGGCCCAACGGAGGTTGCGCGGCACGCTTACCCACGAAT
Source organism: Occallatibacter sp. (assembly GCA_050012555.1). GTDB lineage: Bacteria > Acidobacteriota > Terriglobia > Terriglobales > Acidobacteriaceae > Telmatobacter. The sequence goes on along the minus strand of JBEKGY010000117.1, from coordinate 1,890 downwards.
TTGAGCGCATGTTTGAAACTCCAATAGGTATCGGGGAACTTAGGGTAGATCAGCAGGGCGTTCATAGGCCGCTTCTCCGGGAAGAAGGGCAGGCCGGCGAGCATGAAGCTCAAAACCGGGTTTGGTGACTGGTACCGGTGCAGCGCAAACCACCACGCCTGCGCTCGAAACGGCGCACTTCTTCCGGAACAGATTGCTCTGCGCTGGGGGTGGAAAACTGTACAAAAGGGATCACTTCCCTGGGAAAGGTCGAATTCTCAGGCTGGAGATCCCTTGGGCTCCGGTGCCGACCAATCCTCCCGAGGCTCAGGCCGCTTTATAAAACGCCACGGCGTCCGGAGACCAGGTTGAAGACCAGGATGATCAACGCGACCACCAGCAAAAGGTGAATCATGCTACCGGCTATGTGGAAGCTAAAGCCCAGAAGCCACAAAACCAGAACGACGACGAAAATTGCCCAAAGCATAGTCAACACACCTCTCTCGATTGCGGACGCCTGAGACGGGAAACCCGGCTCAGGCGCACACAACGCATTCACAAACGGCGGTTAGTTCGAAGCTGCCGCCTGGGCCTTTGCGTCCCTGACTGCATCGAGGAACGAGTGTGCCGATGCAGGCGGCGCCACTTCGCCGCGCAGAACGCCGTGTGTGGAGACGTCAGGCCCGTAGAAGGCATCCATGGAATCGTTGTCCCGGCGAACATCGGCCCCGGTTAGCGTAAGTCCGGCAAACAGGCCCTTGGCGCGCGAGTAGGTCAGGATTTCGGTATTCAGCTTCCAGTCGGTATCGGCAGTGGCATGGCGCCCCACCGGTCCGGCTGTTGCGGAGGCGTCAGCTCCAATCTGGAACTTGGCGGCTTCCAAGCGCTGCATTCCTGTGTCACCCTGGAAGATCATGACCAGATCTACGCCTTCGACGCCGATCTGCAATCCCCAGCTTCCGCCTGTGATCGCAAAGAACGCCGGCGCGCTCCATCCGTCCGCGGTCCGGCAGGTGGCTACGCCCTTGCCGTTCTCCGCGCCAAGCACCAGGCCGCCTTTGATCATGTGCGGCACTACGGCAATGCACTTTGCGTGCTCCAGCACTTCTTCCGGAATACCTTTATCCGGCGCGGCCATGATCTGGTGCAGCACCAATGCTGCATTGTCGAGCCGGTTCTGCACCTCTTCGCGAGTCTCCGCCCAGGCAGTGCTCGCCACACCCAGACCGATCAATGCTACTAACGTCATGAATCTTTTCATGCATCTCACCTTTTCTGCCCGTGCGCAGCGTCACTTTCTTTGCGCGCACTGAGGCGCACGAGGTATCCTCACTCTAGAGGCGCTAACGGGCAATGTCTGAGCAATAGGGCTCTCTCGATGGATGGCGGCCGATCAATCGATGCCGCGGGAGACGTCTTTGGGCTGGACTCTACAATTTCGCAAGTACGTGCCGCGGCCATCAATCGAACCCTCCGCGGGGTCCCTTGGCGCCAGCCATCGCGAGTTTTTCCCGTGCCGAAAGCCACCGTGAGGCTTGAAAATAATTGGGAAAAGTGAGCAAAATTGAACAGATTGGCCTGGGCCTGAGAGTACAGCCTTGTGTTAGAGTTCCGCTGGGGCTGTACGGTCAAGGGAGTGCTCCGGATGTTCTTTTGAATGAGCAGCTTGCTGGGTCAGAGCCCTCCTATTCCTGTTGCTTATGCCAGGCTGGTCGCGAAATGGAATGCAGATTGAAACGCAATTGGGCCGCGGTCTTCCCGCAATGTCCCGTGCGATCGCTGCATCTGAAAGGAGGCTTGCTGGATGGTTGAGTTCGATAAACCGTCATTTGATGCCGCAGCCTTTCTTATGAGCGCCGGGCTGGGGCGAAGAATCGTTCAAATGGAGCCCAAGCAGACCTTTTTCTCGCA
>JBEKGY010000116.1:0-3247 GCA_050012555.1 Occallatibacter sp. | reverse complement strand
ATTCCCTATTCCCTGCTTTTTCACTTTCCAATCACGTCGATCGGCACGGTGATGGTTTTCGGTGGCATGCAGGCATTCTTATCGCAAGCCTGGTAGCGCAGCCGGGCCTCCACCAGATGATTGCCGGCCGTGGCTACGATGCGCGCCTGAATCACGAACTCGCCGGTATAGACGCTGAGCTTCGTGCCAGGATCCAGCGGCAGCGTGAAGTCCGTGCCGGCCGGATAGCTCGCCGCGGCGAGCCGCACACCGGAGCCTTCGGGAATCGAGAACGTGGTCGGAATGAGATCGTCTTCCCTGGGCGTATGCGAATTGATGTGCAGCCCTTGCGCGATGCGAAAGTGCAGCGTCACCTTGCTCGTCTTGCCCGCAGCCACCGTCACCTGCTCGGGATGCAGATACTCGACTGCCGCCGGCGTGGCGATCGATCGGCCTGGCCGGACGCCCGCAAGCGTCTGCCCCAGAGCCAGTAAGCCCACCATCCCGAAAACCAAAGCCGCCGCCACCACACCGATCTGTCTTTTCATTCCGGCCATCAATTCCAATCCTGGAGTCCAAGCACTCCGAAACAACCAACTCGCTAACTGGCTAACTGGCCCGATCCGCCCAGCGGATCGGACCGCTAACTCGCTGTTTTCTCACTCCCCCATCGCCTTCTTGATATTCGCCTCGATCTCTTCCTTCGAACTCAATCCCAGTTGCGCCGCCACAACCGTCCCGTTGCGATCCACAAAGTACGAGGCGGGCAACGCATCCAGCCCGTCGTAGGGCGTGCTCAGCGAGTCGCCGTCGATCAGCACCGGGTAAGGAATGTGCATCTGCTCCACAAAGCGCGCAATTTCCTTCTTCTCCTCGCTCAGCTTCCGCTGGTCGTCCGGATCGAGATCGTCCGCCGAGATGCCCAGCACCTCAAACCCCTGCGCCGCGTACCGATTCCGCAGCTCGATCAGCCACGGCGTCTCCACCTTGCACGGAGCGCACCACGTGGCCCAGAAGTTGATCAGCACCGCCTTGCCCTTGTAGCTCTGCAGCGTTACCTTCCTGCCGTTCAGGTCTTCAAGCGTAAAGCCCGGCGCCGCCTTGCCCTTGAGCGGCGATTTAAACTCCGCAGTCCCGCCCGCCGGATCGGGCACCAGTTCGCCCTGCGCCGTCGAGGCCAGCAGCCGCTCGGCGGCCTGCCTGCGGTACTCCCAGTTGGCCCACCCCGCCCAGGCAAAGATGGCCAGTATGAACAGAACGGCAGTGATCACCAGTGTGTTGCGCTTCAAGGGGATTCGCCTCTCGTATTCAATTGTACGAGCAAGAGCACCGCGTTGAGACCGCCCAACTCGTCGCAGTTCATTAAGACGGCAATGAACCCCCGCGCCGGTTCCCCCACAATGCCCCGTGCCCCATCCTTGCGCGTCTTTTCTTGGCGCAAGGGTGGGAAACCAAGAACCTCAATCGTGGCCCGTTCATAGACAGCTGCAAAAACCCCGTCGAAAGCTGTTACCATCAAAAGCCGATGAACCAACCAGGAAATCAGCCCAGCCCCGGCAATCGTGAAACAGGCCGTCTGGAACCGGCTGCCCCTCATGCGGCTGATCTAGTCCGCACCGAGGCGGCGGCGCTCGAAGCCCTCGCCCTCCGCCTCGAAGGCCCCATGGCCGAGCCCTTCAGCCGGGCCGTCGAGCTGATCCTTCGCTGCGGCCAGGAAAACGGCCGCGTTGTGGTCACCGGCATGGGCAAGAGCGGCATCATTGCCCAGAAGATCGCCGCCACGCTCAGCTCCACCGGCTCGCCGGCCCTCTTTCTGCACCCCGCCGAGGCCGTGCACGGCGACCTGGGCGTGCTCATGCCCGGCGATGTGGTCGTAGCGCTCTCTGCCAGCGGCGAGACCGAGGAGATTCTCCGCCTGCTGGCCACGCTCAAGCGCAAGGGCGACGCGCTGGTCAGCTTTACCTGCAATCTGCACTCGACCCTTGCCGCAGCCAGCGACGTAGCCCTTGATTGCGGCGTGGAGCGCGAAGCCTGCGGCCTGAATCTGGCCCCCACCGCCTCCACCACCGCCATGCTGGCCCTGGGCGACGCCCTGGCCATCGCCGTCAGCCTGCGCAAGGGCTTCAAAGCAGAGGACTTTGCCGAACTCCACCCCGGCGGCAAGTTGGGCAAGCGCCTGGCCAAGGTCCGCGACCTGATGCACTCCGGCGGCGAGGTCCCCGTCGTGGCTCCCACCACCCCCATGACCGACGTGATCTACGAAATGTCCTCGAAGAAGCTGGGCATGACAACCGTCCAGCAGGAGGGCCGCCTGCGCGGCGTCATCAGCGACGGCGATCTGCGCAGGCTCCTTGAGCGCGAAGGCGGCGCAGCCCTCAGCCGCTCGGCCGGCGAAGCCATGAACCCTCACCCCCGCACCATCGCGGCCAGCGAACTCGCCGCCATGGCGTTAGCGATTCTGGAACAGCGCAAGATCACTTCCCTGGTCGTCGTCGACGCCAACCAAACCGTCGAAGGCGTACTGCATCTTCACGATCTGTGGGGCGTGGAGCTGATTTAAAAAGCAGAGATATCGCATCAAGGGGGCGCAATCATGCTAAAGAAACTCTTCTCTCTTATCAGTAACCCTACGGGCACACGGTCAAACAAGTTGCCCGAAATTTCCCTTGGCTACACGCCCCGCGCAAATCAACAATTGAACAACCTGGAAATCGCGTTTTTGTCATTACTTGAGGGTAAGCGAGCCAACGACCCCTCCGTATTGGGTTGGTGGTGCGCCTTCAACAATATTGACAGGAACAGGACTATCAGCAAACTACGCGCAAATAATTACCTGTCCTTGGCTGACTATAAATTCAACATAAGAAAGGCTACCATTCCGACTCTCAAAGAATTCTTAAAGTTACACGGCCTATCGATGAAGGGCAAGAAAGACGAACTTGCAGCCAGGATTATTGATAATATCGCTCAAGATGAATGCGCAAGATACTTCACTGAATCCTATTGGGCGCTTACTCAGGAGGCAGCGGAGCTACTTCGCGCCGAAGAACTTAAAGCACAAGAGGAATACAGCAAAAATATTGCTCTTATAAGAAGAGGAGATTACGAAGCGCTAAGGAGGAAATTGTATCCAAACAGAAACGAGCATTGGGGAACTGAGGATACGTTCTGCGAAACCATCAATTTTCTCATGCAACATGGGTTCGAAGGGTTTGGTCTAAGCGAGGATATTCGTAGGAACACCTCGTCGTTCGTCGCCGCACGCGCA
>JBEKGY010000115.1:0-3297 GCA_050012555.1 Occallatibacter sp. | reverse complement strand
GCTTGTGTCAACAGCCGCATGACACGATCAAAGGCCCAGGCGGTAACCAGTTTGAGACGCGGCTCTCCAGGCCGGACCTCGCGCTGGCCATAGACAACGTCGTAGCCTTCCCGATAACGCTCGACCATTTCGTGAATCACTTCCAAGGGGTCTTGCAGGTCGGCATCGATCAGAACGATAGCATCGCCGGTCGAGTAATCCAGGCCGGCGGTGGCAGCCAGTTGATGGCCGAAATTGCGCGACAGATGGATGACTTTAACGCGGGAGTCTTCAGACGCCCAACCGGCTATTTGCTCGAGCGTTCGATCCGAACTCCCATCATTCACGAGGACCATTTCCACTTCGCAGGGCGTCCCGGCGGTGAAGCGCTCCAATTCCCCGCGCAGAATCGGCACGATGGCCTCCTCGTTGTACATAGGCATAACGAGGGAGATCTTTTCGGGATAGGGCCTGGGGCACAGGAGATGATTGGTCATCTTCTGAGGGCGGGTAGCCATACGACTGTGTAGTGTAGCAGGGCGGTGGATCGGCACGCCGCATGCCCGCTCATCGGCCTCTAGGCTCCGGGAATCGGCTTCTTTGCGACCACCATACAACTGGCGCCCAGCCCGATACGGCGCCGCGAGCTTATGCGCCTGAGTTCACGGCGACACAGCCAACCTATGGCGCGCTGAAGGGCGGGATTGGCAACCTGGTGATCCCGCTGAACCGCCTGGGGGCCGCGATTCTTTGAAGAAATGCCCAGCGAGTAAGGCAAAGCCCGCAAAAAGAAAATGGGCAGCAGCAAAAACTGAAAAAAACAGGTGGCATACTCGACCTGGAAGCCACTGCCAGCGAGAAGACCGCAGATCTGCGATAGGGTGTAGCGATGCCAGTGGCCGGCCGCCTTATCCTCGCCGGACCAAAGCTGCCGGAACGCGGGCACGGTGAGATAAATGCGGCCACCGGGGATCAAGTAAGAACGAATATCGGAGAGAAAAGCGCGATCGTCTTCTATGTGTTCGACCACGTCAAACAACCCGACGCCGGGCAGAACGCCGGAACAAAAACCGGCATCCTGCAAGGTGGAGCACACCACCTGGAGAACACCGCGCCGCCGCGCATTGCGGGATCCATGGATGCCCGGTTCCACCAGCACAACGTCGAGGCCGGCGTCTTGCAATGCTTTTGCCACGTAGCCGTTACCCCCGCCTACGTCGAAGAACGCTCCTGGAGGAGGGAGATTTCGGATGGCGGCGAGGATGCACTGATTGCGGTGAGCGAACCAGAAAGAAGCGTCCTCGACGCCAAAACAGATTTCATTGGCCGATTCCGGGTACGAAATAGCGGACACTGCCGGAGAAACCCAAAGACCCTCCGGGCCCAGTTCGATGTTCGTGGCTATTGCCGACAAGTCCGGCATGTGGTCAGTTGCAATTCTGAGTATATTGCGAATCGGGCCAGTAATCGGTACTGAAGCCCCGCGCAGGCCGGCCTACCCCACTATGGCTTAAAATCCTCCAGCGCCTGAATGACTTCGTTCTGCAACTCTTCGGTCAAGCCGTTGTAGAACGGCAGCCGCAGGAGGCGATCGGCCACTCTTTCCGTGACCGGGCACTGGCCCTCACGGCCGCCGAACCGCTTCCCCATATCCGAGAGGTGCAAGGGCAGGTAGTGGAAGACGCTGAGGATGCTGCGCTCCTTCAAGTGCGCGATCAGCTTCTGCCGGCAGTCGAGCGACGGCGTCAGGATGTAATACATGTGGAAGGCGTGCTGGCAGTGTGGCGGCACCTTGGGGCAGACCACGCCCCTGCTCGCGGCCCAATCGCGCAAGCGCTCGTCATACCGCTCCCAGATGCGCTGGCGCACGGCTTGAATCCGCTCATGGCGCTGCAACTGGGCCAGCAGGAATGCCGCGAGAATCTCCGAAGGCAGATAGCTCGATCCGATGTCGACCCACGTATACTTGTCCACCTGGCCGCGGTAGAAGCGGCTGCGGTTGGTTCCTTTTTCGCGGATGACCTCGGCGCGTTCTATGTACCTGGCATCGTTGATGAGCAAAGCGCCGCCCTCGCCGCAGATGATGTTTTTGGTTTCGTGAAAGCTCTGTGTGGCGAGGCAGCCAAAGGTGCCCAGCAGCTTTCCCCGGTAGCGCGCGAACAGGCCGTGGGCGTTGTCTTCCACCACGGCGACGGAGTGGCGCCGCGCAATCTCCAGGATGCGATCCATCTCGCAGCCGACTCCCGCGTAGTGCACCGGGAGAATCGCGCGCGTGCGCGGCGTGATGAGCGGCTCCAGTTGTTCCTCATTCAGGTTCAAGGTGTCGGGACGGATATCGGCAAACACCGGCTTGGCGCCGCGCAGAACAAAAGCGTTAACCGTGGAGACAAAGGTGAACGAGGGAACGATGACCTCGTCGCCGGCCTGGATGCCGAGCAGCAACGCCGCCATCTCCAGGGCGTGAGTACAGGAGGTGGTGAGCAGGACGCGCGGCACGCCGAGTTCCCGCTGCAGGAATTCGTGGCACCAGGCGGTGTACACGCCGTCGCCGGCGGTGTGACCCCGGGTGATGGCGTCGGCCACGTAACGCAGTTCGTCGCCGGCCAGGCCTGGCACATTGAACGGGATGCGGAATGCCATGTCCCTACACTACCGGATCGGGCCGGCATCAAACCAGTGGTGGTACGAGAATTGCATTCGCTCGGCGACGAAGCCGCAGCGTTCATAGGCGCGGACGGCGGAGACATTCCCGGCCTGCGTCACGGTAATCACGCCGGCAAGCGCGCAGATGTTCGCGCATCATGGGCGAGTACGATGGCGGTCGCGCGGAAGACCCGCGTGCTTCACGCTATTCACGCCGTCACTTGATGGTGAGGGAGTAATCGCCGGCGGTCTTGGACTGGGCCCAAACCTGGATGTAGTAGGTCTTGCCGGAGTCGACTTTCATGGAGAAGTGGAGGTCGGAGCCGGGAGCGGTCAGTTTGGGGCCAAAGCCACTGTTGGCCATTTCGGGGGTGAAAGTGGTGAGGGCGGGGATGAGGGTCTTGGAGCGGTTCTGAATCTCAATGGTGACGGCGCCGCGCTCGGAGCCGCGGAAGGAGTAATAATCGGTGTCTTCGCCGTCCATGATATTGGCTTCGACGGTTTGATTGAGGCCAATTCTGGTGGCGGTGAGGATGTCGTCGTTGGGCTCGAAAGCGTCAAAGGCTTTCATGGGAGAGACGGTGAGGGAGTAGGCACCGGCGGTATCGATGAGTCCTTCGGCGCGGAGAAAGAGCGTGGCATTGGGAGGCGCTGAAATGACTTCGCGGAGAGACG
>JBEKGY010000114.1:0-3306 GCA_050012555.1 Occallatibacter sp. | reverse complement strand
CGGCTGAACAAAGGACTTTTCAATCTGGGAGGCCGCAATGATGGGTTTCACCGCCGCCGGCGCCCGCGCAATGGCCGCACCTGGCGCTTCCCCGCGTACTTCAGCTGGCCGCTCGCCCGAGAGTTCGTCCATCAGATGCTGCCAGGCTTCTTCCGGCAGTTCGTCGAAGAACTCATGGCGCTCCTCGGGCCGCGTCTTGTCGATGATGGCGCGCAGGTCCTTTACCGTCCGGGAGTGGAGCAGGACGTAAGAATGGTAATAAGGAAAGTGGCTGACCAGAGTCGCCGCGTAATCAACCGGCAAGGCCCGAAACACAATCTGTTGCTCTTCAAACGGGATGCTCATGACCGATTCGGCAGCGGCGTCGGGCTCGAGCCGCTGGAGAAAGGCCACAACCAGCTCAGTGCGTCCCTGCAACAACAGCTCTTGCAGTTTTTCGGCAGCCGGTGGGTTCATCAAACCCATATTACCAGAAGCGGGAAGGGTTGGGAGTCAGGAGTCAGAAGGAAACCAACGCTCGGAAGGGCTGGGCTTCAGCCCGCCGTCCAGGTGAGTAGGATTGAATGGGCCTTTCGGCCCTGAAGGCGCGCCGCTTCAGGGGCTAAAGCCCCGCGTATGCCTTCCGCGATTCGCGGCGGGGCTAAAGCTCCGCCCTTCCGCTTTATAACTCCTTCCGTTTTCCATCATTCTCGCCGATAATAGATATTGAATGCACCATACTCACCCTTTTTGAGAGAAACATGTCAACCAATCGCCGTCCGGATCCCGAGCAACTGTTGCGTCAACTTCAGGCCGAGGAGCAGTACTTCCGGCGCGGACGCCTCAAGATATTTCTCGGCTACGCGGGAGGCGTGGGCAAATCGTTCCGCATGCTGGACGAGGCGCGGCGGCGGCGGGAGCGGGGAGAAGACGTGGTGGTGGGCGCCATCCAACCCAAGGCCTCGCCAGAAGTTGATGCTCTCTTGCAACGTATGCTGGTGATCCCGCAGGGAAACGTAGGAGGCATGCCCACGATGGACGTCGAGGCCATCCTGCGCCGTCATCCGCAAGTCTGCCTTGTGGATGGCCTTGCCTACGACAATCCTCCCGGCAGCGCCCACCCCAAGCGCTGGCAGGATGTCGAGCATCTGCTTTCAGCGGGCATCTCCGTTATCGCGACGGTCAACCTCCAACACATCGAGGAGCGGCGCGAACAGGTCGAGAGGATCACGCACAAGCACGTTGCGGAGACCGTGCCGGAAAGCTTCTTACGCAATGCGGACGAAATCGAAATCGTGGACGCCCCGCCTGACTTTTGTCGCCAACGCGGCTCCAGCCCGTCGTTTATCAACGGCGCGGGCTCAACGGCGCTCGCTCCACAACAGCTTTCGGAGTTGCGGGAGATCGCGCTGCTGCTGGCCGCGGACGTCGTCGATTATCAGCTTGAAGCTTACCTGGTGCGGCACGGGATTCAGCAGCTATGGGGAACCCACGAGCGCATCCTGGTATGCGTTTCCCCTTACGTTGAGGCCGCCAGGATGATCGCCAGCGGAAGGCGCAACGCCGACCGATTCCACGGGGAGTTGTTTGTCGCCTACATCGATCGCCCAGACATGACGCCGGAAGAGAAGAGTGTGCTGGAGCGAAACCTGGATCGGGCGCGGGCTGTCGACGCGCGCATCGAAGCTCTGGATGGAGAGGACCCGGCGGACGCCATCATCCAGTTCGCCCGCTCCCATGGCATTTCGCAGATCTTCACGGGAAACCGAACGAACCTAGGCTGGTGGGATCGCGTCTTCGGCCGGCCGCTCGACCACCTGATCCGGGCGGCCGAGAATATTGACGTGAGAGTGTTTCCAGCATAGGATTCCGCGCATGTCCGACTCTCCTCATCGAGGCACCCTGAAAATCTTCCTGGGCTATGCTGCCGGCGTGGGAAAGACTTACCAGATGCTGGACGAAGCCCATAAGCTGAAGGAGGAGGGCGTGGACGTCGTTTTGGGCTACTTCGAGCCGCACGGCCGCAAAGACACCATTGCTAAAGCCGAAGGCCTCGAGGTCATTCCGCGGCGCAAGATCGAGTACCGCGGAGCAGTGTTCGGGGAAACGGATGTCGAGGCCATCCTGCGCCGCAGCCCACAGGTCTGCGTCATCGACGAGTTTGCTCACACGAATATTCCAGGTTCACAACACGGCAAGCGCTGGCAAGATGTGCGCATCCTGCTGGATGCGGGTATTAACGTCCTGACCACCATGAACGTGCAGCATCTCGAGAGCCTCAATGACCAGGTGTGGCAGTTCACGGGCATTCGGGTGCGCGAAACCATCCCCGATTGGGTCGTGAAGCAATCCGACGAAGTGGTCATGGTTGACCTGCCTCCGCAGGCCCTGCTCAACCGGCTGATGCGCGGCGTCGTTTACACTCCCGAGAAAGCCCAACAGGCGATGGAGAATTTCTTTAAGGAGTCGACCCTGGTCGCCTTGCGCGAATTGGCGATCCGCCAGACGGCGCACGAAGTCGATGTTCGCCAATCCGTCCAGGACGAAACACAGTCCGCAGAGACGGGCGGCGAAAACCTTGGGTCGAGCGTCTCTCCGCGGGCACGCTCCCCCGAGTGCATCCTCATCCTGATCACCGAAGACCCCTCGTCCGCAGCCCTCATCAGGCGCGGCAAGCGTGTGGCCGATTACCTGCAAGCGGAGTGTCTCGCAGTCTGCATCCTGCGCGACGGAAACCTTCAGAATATCGACGTGACTCAGCGCGAGGCCGTCGAAAAGCACATGAACTTCGCCCGCAACTTGCAGATTGAGCCCAGCGTCTTGCAGGGCGATGATGTAGCCCAAACCCTGGTGGAATTTGCGCGCTCACACAAAGTCACCCAGATCTTCATTGCCCGGCCCCAGCAAAAGAAATGGCCCCTGGCCTTCGGCCATGGCCTGGTAGAACGGGTCGTGCGCCTGGCCCACGACATCCAGGTCACCATCGTTGCCGAGCGCCGCCGGTAGCGCAGACATGCCCAAGAACAGCACATCTGCGCCCCCGCGTAGGGGCGGTTCGCGGACTGCCCCTACGGCGAAGCTATGGGTGGCGCATACGTCCCGACGCTTGTTGTCAGGATGTATGCGGCTGTCTGATATTAGAGGAGCGCAGACATGCCCAAGAACGGCACGTCTGCGCCGCCCACGGTTGACCGGGTGGCGCGCACATTGGCTTCTATGTATGCGCCACTCCCCGCTTAAAACGCCCAGAATCCGTAGGGGGCGTTCGAGACACCGGTCACGGTTTGGCCGCCGATTCCCACAAAGACGTTGCGGCCGAAAAAGAAC
>JBEKGY010000113.1:0-3321 GCA_050012555.1 Occallatibacter sp. | reverse complement strand
TGACCAATTGGCTGCCCAGGTTCGGCATGCAGGCCCGGTTTACCGACTTCCTGAAGATCGAATCCCTTCAGGAGCAGATAACACCTGCCACCCGCGTCCTCTACTTTGAGACCCCGACCAATCCCACCATGGAATTGATTGACATCACAGCGGTGCGGCGCATCGCCGACCAGGTGAATGCAAACCGTGAGGAGCGTGAGCGACTCCTGGTGATCGTGGACAACACCTTCGCCACGCCGCACTGCCAGCGGCCTTTGAAGCTCGGAGCCGACATCGTTGTGGAAAGCCTGACCAAGGGGATAGGAGGGTTTGGAACGGACATGGGGGGCGCCGTGATCGCCCCGGCGGAGTGGTACAACAACCTCATGCTCTTCCGCAAGGATTTCGGCGGAGTGCTTTCCCCGAGCAGCGCCTGGGGCATCCTGGTTTACGGCCTGCCCACGCTGGCCACCCGCATGTCCAACATGCAGAAGACGGCGCAGCGCGTGGCGGAGTTCCTGGTCAAACACCCCAAAGTGGCCTGCCTCAGGTATCCCGGCGCGGAGTGCTTTCCGCAGAAGGCGTTGGCTCATCGGCAAATGCTCAGCCCGGATGGAAAGTTCGCTCCCGGCAGCATGCTCTATTTCGTTCTTAAGGGAAGCAATTCCAAGCAAAGCCAGGCTGAGAAGCTGGTGGATTACCTTGCGGAGCACGCTTATTCCATCACCCTGGCCGTCAGCCTCGGGCAGATCAAGACTCTGATCGAGCATCCCTTCTCGATGACGCATTCAGCGCTGCCCGACGAGCAGAAGCGCGCTTTCGGCATGCATCCCGAGGGCATCCGGATTTCCCTTGGCCTTGAGGACTGGCACGACATCATTCGCGATTTGGAGATTGCCCTGGAGAAGGTGTGAGGCACCGCGGGCACAAGGCAGAAAGCAGAAGGCAGAAGGCAGAAAGCAGAAGGCAGAACGTAGTAGCCAAGTGGCAACGAAGACAGTGGGATTCGAGGCCTAAGCAGATTCAAAGCTGACGGCTGATAGCTGAAGGCTGAACGCCCCGTTCCTGATTCTGTCTTCTGGCTCCTGAATCCTGACTCCTGACTCCTGACTCTTGAATCCTCTTGCGCGAAGTCTCCGTTCAGGGCTGAGATGGCCTGACCAGTGAAACTCACCGGCTGGCTTGTGTGGTGATGTGATCTTTATGGAGCATTTCACGGTAGAAGTGCCCGGCGATTTCTGCGGCGTGGGGACCGAACATCATGCGTCCACCGCGCAGGAGGACCACGGCCACATACTTAGGTTGCTCCTCCTGGGCGTATGAGACGAACCAGCCCAGGCGCGCTCCGTCTTCGCTGCACGTTCCGGTTTTTCCGTAGATCTGCATTTCGGGGTCGTAAGCCAGCCGGGCAGTTCCGTAGAGGACCGCTCCCTCAAGGCCTGCCTTGATTTGGGGCAAGTACTGGGCCAGATCGTCCAAGTGGCGCCGGACTTTGGGCTGCAATTGGGAAAGTTCATCCGCGGTGCGCGGATACTGCAATTCGTAAAGCGTACCCCCGTTGGCGATGGCTGAGATAACGGCGGCCCATTGAAGCGGGGTGACTTCTATGTCCCGCCCGTAATAAGCCAGATAACCCACTCCGCCCTCCTTTGGGGCAGCGGTGGGAAATCGCCCGGCGGATTCACCGGGGATGTCATCGCCGGCCTTTTCGCCAAGGGCGAACTCATGAGCGTACTGGGCCAGCCGCTGGAATCCCAACATCTCACCCAGTTTGTGGAAAAACACGTTGTTGGACCGGGCCAGTGCTTCAGTGAGGTCCATCCGCAGGCTGCCCCCGACATAGAGTTTTGTCTTTGGGGTGATAATGCCTTCCCGCAAGGCGGCCAGCGCCACCACAGGCTTGAAGGTCGAGCAAGGTGTAAAGCCACTGGAGAGCGCCAACTTTTGATTCACGATGGAGAGAATCCGCCCGTTGTTCGGATCTACCACCACCATGCTTCCGTTCCAGTTTCCCAATGCCGCAAGGGCAGCTTGGCGGACGGCGGGATCATCACCCGCCGGGTTATCCTCCGCCGCAGGGTCACCGAACGAGCTGAGTCGGTAAGGGCCGTTGCCGCGCAGCCGGCGTCGGCTACGTCTCCGGCTGGCAGATGCTGTTTGAATGGTGCTTCGCTTTTTCGCGGCATGCCGCTTCGAAGTTGAAGAGTGCTTAGGCGGGGAAGTTGCGCCAGAGTGTGCAGTCGATTGTTGCGCCCCATATCTCGGCGCGCTCCCTAAGTAGGTCTCTGTCCCCAGTAGGCAAAAAACGGCCACGGCCAGAATGGCTAGTTTCTTAGAAAAGGTTGTGATAAAAACCTCCTTGGTTTGTGCCGAGTTGGATTCCGTTCCCGCGTCAGAGCTGGCGACTGCCAACGGGGAAAGACTTCGAAATTGCTACTTCTTGCCCTTTGCGGCTGCGGCGCTTTCCGCTCCTGCCGCCGCATCGTGTGGGACCGGCAGGTTGAGCGCCTTGCGCACTTCCATCTCGAGTTTCTTACACAGGTCAGGGTTGTCTCGCAAGAACTGCTTGGCGTTTTCCCGGCCCTGCCCGATGCGCTCACCCGCGTAAGAAAACCAAGCCCCACTCTTCTCCAGGATGTTGCGCTCAGCAGCCACATCGATCAGGTCGCCCTCCCTGGAGATCCCCTCACCATATAGGATGTCAAATTCCGCCTCCCGGAAGGGAGCGGCAACTTTATTTTTTACAATTTTTACCTTGGTCCGGTTTCCGACCACGCGGTCGCCATCCTTGATAGAGGCAATACGGCGGATGTCCACGCGAATTGTAGCATAGAACTTCAGCGCCCGGCCACCGCTGGTTGTCTCCGGGTTGCCGAACATGACGCCGATCTTTTCCCGGATCTGGTTAATAAAAATCAGGCAGGTTTTGGATTTGGCTACGATGCCCGCAAGCTTTCTGAGGGCTTGCGACATCAACCGCGCCTGAAGGCCGGGCAAGGAGTCGCCCATATCGCCGTCCAGTTCGGCCTTGGGGACGAGGGCGGCGACCGAATCAATCACCAGGACGTCAATCGCATTAGATCGAACCAGCGCTTCGGCAATTTCCAGCGCCTGCTCGCCGTAGTCAGGCTGCGAGACCAGCAGGTTGTCCACGTCCACGCCCAGCCGCTTGGCATAGGGTGCGTCCAGGGCATGCTCGGCGTCCACGAACGCCGCCATCCCGCCGCGTTGTTGTGCCTGCGCCACCACGTGCAGCGCGATGGTCGTCTTGCCGCTCGACTCCGGGCCGAAGATCTCGACTACCCTTCCCCGCGGCATCCCACCCACCCCCAGCGCCGCATC
>JBEKGY010000112.1:0-3375 GCA_050012555.1 Occallatibacter sp. | reverse complement strand
AATATCCTCGCCCGGCCTCGACAAGCATCGGAGGGATAGACCCGCCATGCCTTGAAAATCCAACCCTTCTTCACCGAAAATGCTTGACGCGCAAGAGAGAATCTTCCCGCTTCATTTCGCGGGTAGAGCAGGAAACCGCAAATCCAACCGTCTCGGAATGGAATGCCAACGCCTGCGCAAACAAATCAGATGGTGGCTTTCAACGCGGCCTGCGCCCACGCCACCGCCTCGGCATAGCGCCACATCACCTGGTTAAACCGCAGCCCATTGGACTCAAGGATGGCCTTGCATGCTGGCCAGTCCCCGCGATCCAAACACACAAGCCAATCCAGCAGAACGCCCTCCCGGTTTCCCTTGCCCAGCAATGCGTCGCAAGCTCCCTCGCGCAGTGGCAGCAACTGGACGAGATCCTCCATGGGAATGCGCAGCATGGGCGAAAACATACTGACCATGCCGATGAGGTATTGCTCGGTGGGGACCAGTCCCAGAAGCTCCGCGCACAATTCGCACAGGCGCCCGCGCTCAAAGGCCATGCGCAGAAGCTCGGTCGGCTGGCCGTTGTTGAAGTCGCCGGCAATGGCCAGCATGACGATGCGGCGGAAGGTCTCCTGTCCCAGCAGCATCAGCGCCGACTGGATGGAGGTTACCTCCTGCCGCATGGCGCAGACAGGTGAGTTGACCAGCCGCAGCAACCCGTAGGTGAGGGAAGCGTCGCACATCACCAACTGGCTCAATCGATTCAGATCGACGGGATCCTTTTGCAAAAACTCCATAATCTCGATCTGAACCATGCGATTGGCGGGAATTTTGTGATTCTTGATCGGCTCCGGGCGGCAGAAATAGTACCCCTGAAACAGATCGAAACCTTCCCCGCAGACCTGCTTGTAGTCTTTTTGCGTCTCTACATTTTTCGCGATCGGGCGGGCAGAAACGCCCTCCAGACGGCCGGGCAGATTGCGCCGCTCGGCGATGCCGGCTTTGGCGATATCCACCTTGACGTAGTCGGCCAGTTCGAGCAGCGGCTTGGACCACAGTTTTCCGGTAAAGTCATTCAGCGCCAGCCGGAAACCCAGCAACTTCAGTTTTCGGCAGTCTGCAATCAGCTTCGGCGAGGGGTCCGCGTCTTCCTGCAGCTCCAGGACCGTCAGCTTGGGCGGCAGGCGCCGCACCCAATCCTCGCTCAACGAGTCGGCCGTGCATTGCACGAAGGCCGTCTGCCCGGAGGTCAGTTGTTCCACGCCGAAAACGATCGCATTGCCCAGCAAGGCGCGGGCTGCCAGTTCGCTCTCCGCGCCAAAGGCCGGTTCACGGCCGTTCCACAGCAGCAACTCGTAGCCATGCACTTTGCCTCGCCGGTCCAGAATCGGCTGGCGCGCCACATAGCGAACCTCGTCTGCCTGCTCCTGAAGCGAGCATGGAGCCAATTCTTGCGGCGCATCGTCGCTGAATGTTGCCGGTGAAGGTTGCGCGGGCATGGATTCCGTCCTCTCCCGGTTATCGGCAACTCAAATTAAAAGCTGATCGTGTGTCCGAAAATCGGACACTCCCGCCGCCTCATAGCGATTGCGTCAGGGATGAGCCGAAACTTGTTTCCTACCGGCCCTTCTGCATGGTCGAAAGCCGCACAAAAGCAACCCCGTGCGGTGCTACTTCGGAGGAGAGCGAACCAGATACGGAGCCGATCTCCTTCTGGCGCCACAGATCGCGAACCTTCCAACTCCCATCCAGGCCCAGCTCCGTCAGATTCACGCTCATCTTCCGCGAGCTTTCGCTCAGGTTGAAAAGCCCCACGGCAACCGAGCCGTCTTCGAGCGGTTTTTCCAGAATGAACTCGTCGGCGGACTGGCGCACTACGCGACCCTGCCAGCCCAGGGCATCCTGGTCGACATCGATGACTTCGCTGTTGGAGAGAATCCCCAGGGTGAAGTCGTCGAGCTGCGACATATCGCCGCCGAAGAACAGCGGAGAAGCCATCAGGGCCCACATGGACATATAACTGTACTGCTCATCGGCGGTGAGGGAGACGAGCGCGGGCTTTTGCGGCTGGCCATACTTCGCTGGGTCGTCGATGGCGCCGATCAAAATGTAATCGGGGTCGTTCCAGTGGCCGGGGCCGGCGTAGCTCGCATGGCTGGCATTGGCCAGCGCGATGGAGTAGAAACCCGGCAGCCGTTTGCGCTTTTCGTCGCCGAGGTCGCCGGTGGTCCGCCAGGAGTTCCCGCCGATATCCGCGGCCCAGGTCCATACGTCGCCCATGCCGTACTGGCATAGGTTGAGCACCATGTCGCGATCCAGCGTCTTGAGAATTCCGCCCATCAGGTCGTAGGGCTTGCGGTAGTCGGCCAGGGTGGGGTTTTTCGGCGCGATCGTGCCATAGGAGCACCAGTCGTACTTGAGGAAGTCGAATTTCCACGCGGCAAAGGTCTTTGCGTCGATCTCTTCGTGCTGATAGGAGCCTGTGAAACCCGCGCAGTTGAGCGGACCCGGAGACGAGTAGAGGCCAGCCTTGAGACCTTTCCAGTGAATATAGGCGGCCAGGGCAGCCATATCCTGAAAGCGGTCGTTGGGGCGAATCGCTCCCTGCGGGTCGCGCGGCGCCCCGCTCAATTCTGGTTCCATTGCGCCCGGCTTCATCGGCCAGCCGTCGTCGACATTCACGTACTGGTAGCCGAAGTCGGCCATGCCGGAAGAAATCAAGCCATCGGCAGCCTGCCGCACCTTCTCGCCGGTCGGGTTTCCGTAGTCGGAGTACCAGGTGTTCCAGCCCATGGGCGGAGTGAGCGCCAGCGTATCGCCAACGACGATGCGGAAGAGACGGGACGACTTACCTTTCGCGTTGGACGCCAGCAGCGTAACGGCATAAACACCGGGCTTACCCGGAGTCACTCCAGAGATAATGCCGGTGTTGGGATCGAGGCTGAGCGACGGCGGCAGACCCTGCGCGGAAAATTGTATGGGCCGCTCGCCGGTGCAGGGAATGCGGTAAAGAAACGGGTGACCCGGCCGGGCGCCGTAGACCGTGGGGCCGTTGATCTTGGCCGCGGCGGGCGGTTTGGGAGTGAGAATCGGGCGGGCGTCGTCGGCGGAGCAGAGTTGGGGCGCCGAAAGGGCGGCGAGAAGAAGAGCGGTGAGACAGAAACGATTCATGCGGGAGAACTCCATTCCGGATGCGCTCCCATTCTACGTCCGGAGGCCTGGAGAAAGTTGTTTCGTCTGCAATTCGAGCGGCGAGGCCGAAACCTCCCCACCGCGGGTGCCCCTCGATAGGGACAAAGGCTTTGTCAAGGCGCACGTAACCCGGGCGGTGCGTGAGCACGGCTTGTCTTTCCAGAGAGGTTGAGGACCAAAACCCTGAAAGATTCACGCTACATCACC
>JBEKGY010000111.1:0-3494 GCA_050012555.1 Occallatibacter sp. | reverse complement strand
AACAACGGCTTTCGTCGCTTTGTAAAGGGCATGACTCCTCCTATCGGGAGGAGTATGCCAGGATTTCAATCAATTGTCTACTTACTTAAAGAACTTAAATCTAGGCAGTGGGTAGCTAGGCAGGTGGGTAACGTTCGGCCTCTGTCATCCTGAGCGCAGCGAAGGATCTCTGCAGTTGATTCTGTTTTACGCGGCCCACGAACAACTGCGGAGATCCTTCGCTGCGCTCAGGATGACAGTCGCGCTCTCGGAGATGGCAAGTGTGCCCCGACAGCCTGCCGGTTTTCTGCAGCCTTTCGCAAAAGGGTGAATACGTGCCGTCCAATGACGTATCCGGGAAAGTGGCGCTGGTGACGGGCGCCAGCCGCGGCATCGGCAAGGCAGTTGCCTTGGCGCTCGCCGAGGCAGGCGTTGATGTCGCTGTAAACTACCTCACTCAAGATGCCGACGCCCAGGAAACCTGCAAGTGCATCAAAAGCCTTGGGCGCCGGGCCCTAGCCATCCGGGCCGATGTTTCGCAAGCGGTGGAAGTCGCGCGGCTGGTGAAAACTGTCGAGGAAAGCCTGGGACCAGCCGAGATCCTGGTCAACAACGCCGGAATCACGCGCCCCCAACCGCTCCACGAGATCACCGAAAAAGACTGGGACGAGTTGCTCGATACGAACCTGAAATCCGTGTTCCTGGTGACGCAATGTGTCTTACCGGCTATGCGGGCCTGTCATTGGGGACGGATCATCAATCTCTCTTCCGTCGCCGCGCAAACCGGCGGAGTGGTCGGTCCCCACTATGCCGCGTCGAAAGCCGGCATTCTGGGCCTTACGCACTCTTACGCGACGCTTCTCGTGAAAGAGGGCATCACGGTGAACGCCATTGCGCCCGCCCTGATCTATACCGAAATGGTGGCGGTCAATCCCAAAGCGCGCGCGGACCTCATTCCGGTGGGGCGGTTCGGCGCTGTCGAGGAAGTAGCTGAGATAGCGGTAATGCTGGCCCGCAACGGCTATATCACTGGGCAGACGATTAACATTAATGGGGGATGGTATTTTAGCTAGGGACTAGGGATTAGGGATTAGTGAACTTCAAGCTCGCCCGACCCCGGATATTTGCCCCTAATCCCTAACGCCTAGCCCCTAATCCCTTTCTCAGGAGGCAGAATATGCCGAATACGATCGGTTTTATTGGGCTCGGGATCATGGGCCAGCCCATGGCTCTGAACCTGGTCAAGGCTGGACACAAACTCGCGGTCTACAACCGAAGCGCGGGAAAGACCGAAGCGCTGAAGGCGGTCGGCGCTCAAGTAGCCTCGACGCCCGCCGCGGCGGCGAAAGGTGCGGAATTCGTCATCATCATCGTGACAGACAGCACGGCGGTGGAAGAAGTGGTGCTTGGAAAAGACGGCATCCTCGGGAGCATCGCTTCCGGCGCGACGGTGATTGATTCGAGCACCATCAGCCCAGTCGTCAGCCGCAAGATGGCCTGCCACGTTGCGGGGAAAGGCGCCAGTTGGCTGGACGCCGCGGTAACCGGCAGCAAGCATGGCGCGGAAAAGGGTGAGCTGACGTTTATGGTGGGAGGGGATCGGCAAACATTTGAACGCGCCTTGCCGGTGCTTCAGGTGCTCGGAAAGAAGCACATCTATTGCGGCCAAAATGGCCTGGGGCTGTCCGCCAAGCTGGCTCAGAACACAATCCAGGCCACCACGCTCGAGATCTTCTGCGAGGGCCTGGTGCTCGCCGCCAAGGCAGGCGTGGCGCCGGAGATTATGCTCGAGATCCTTCAGTCCAGCCTGGCGCGCGCGGCGCTCACGGACTTCAAGGCCCCGTTCATCTTCAAGGGTGATTTCACTCCCTACTTTCCACTTAAGCTGATGCACAAGGACCTGGAACTGGCCATGGAAGCCGGCTTTGCACACAGTGTGCCCATGCCGACCCTGGCGGCGGTAAAAGAAGTGTATGGCGCTTGCAAGGCTCAAGGAAAGGGCGAGCTTGACTACGCCGCCGTGGTCACATTTCTAGAAGAGTTGGCTGGAGTGAAGGTGCGGTCGCGCTAGCCCAAGTTCGTCACGATGAGGGGGTTTTTGAATTATTTTGGCCCTGCGTGACTTGGTAACATTTTTGTTTTCAGTCTGACCTTTCTGAAAAGCGAATGTAGTGTAGACCAACCCTCTTGCACTCGCGGGTAGGTGCGTGCCAGTATCGCCCCGATGTTCTTGCGGCCCAATCATCGGGACAAAGATGGCAAGGATCACACTTACTGGTCCCTGGTCGAAACTGTACGTACGCCCGACGGTCCACGTCAGCGCACCTTGTGCTATTTGGGTGAGCTGAACGACTCGGCGCAGGCGCGCTGGCTGAAGGTGATCGAAGTCTTCAACGAGCAGGGCGAGCGCCGGCAGTTGAAACTGTTTCCCTCCGACGTCGAGCCGCCCGAGAATGATCCGGACGTGGTGCAAGTGCGGGTGAGCCGGGTGCGTTTCGAGAGGGTGCGGCAGTTGGGGAGTTGCTGCTTGGGTCTGGACCTTTGGAAGCGTTTGGAACTGGACCGGTTCTGGGCAAAGTTGCTGGATACGGAAGCCGCGGAGGTGCCCTGGTCGCGGGTGGCCGCTCTGCTGGCGATCAACCGCTTGTGTGCTCCCTCCAGCGAGTTGGGCATCGAGGAGCGTTGGTATCCCACCACGGCGCTGGATGATCTGCTGGGGATTGGGGAGGGCAAGATCAACGACACCCGTTTGTATCGCTGCCTGGATCGTCTGCTGCCTCACAAGACCCAACTGGAGCGACATCTGAAGGAACGTTACGGTGAGTTGTTCGGCGCTGAATTTGACGTGTTGCTTTACGATCTGACCAGCACCTATGTGGAAGGACAAGCCGAAAAGGACTCGCTTCTGCAACGCGGCTACTCCCGCGATCATCGGCCGGACTGCAAGCAGGTGGTGATCGCGCTGATCGTCAACGCCGAGGGTTTTCCCTTGAGCTACGAAACCTTCGATGGCGACCGCGCGGATGTGACTACGCTGGAAACCGTCATGCGCATGGTGGAACGCAAGTACGGACGGGCGCGGCGGATCTGGGTGTTCGACCGCGGCATCGTGAGCGAAACCAACCTCGCGGCGCTGCGCCGGCGGGGCGGACAATACCTGGTGGGCACGCCGCGCGCCAAGCTGAAGGGGATGGAACGCCAGCTTCTCGAAGGCGCCTGGACGCAAGTGCGCGAAGAAGTGGAAGCTCAGTTGGTGCCGCTGCCGGGGGGCAGCGAAACGTACGTGCTGTGCCGCTCGACGGCGCGGCGGGAAAAAGAACGCGCCATCCGCCGGCGCTTCTCGGGTCGCATGGAGCGAGCCCTGGCGCGTCTGGCCGAGCGTGTGGAAAAGGGGCAACTGAAAGACCGAGCAAAAATCGAGCGACGGCTGGGCAAGATTCAAGAACGTTATGTTCAGGTGGCGGACCTGTACGAAGCAGACCTTCATCCAGTTGAAGGACGCTGGCTCTTGCGTT
>JBEKGY010000110.1:0-3499 GCA_050012555.1 Occallatibacter sp. | reverse complement strand
CTGCTGCTCCTATCTCTTTCAATTCATTCAGACTTACCTGATGCAGTGGACGGGCCAGAAGATCATGTTCGACCTGCGCCGCGACATCTTCCGCCACATGCAGCGCATGGACATTGGCTTCTTCGACACCCACGCCGTGGGCCGGCTGGTCACCCGGCTGACCTCCGACGTGGACGCCATCAACGACATGTTCACCGCCGGCGTGCTGGCCATCGTGGACGACTTCTTCAACCTGGTCGTCATGTCCGCCGTCATGCTCAGCATCAACTGGTGGCTGGCCCTGATCGCCTTCGCCGTGCTGCCCCTCATCCTGGTCGTCACCCGCATCTTCCGCGACCACGTGCGCGAGAGCTTCCGCCGCGTCCGTGCCGCCATCGCCCGCATCAACAGCTTCACCCAGGAACACATCTCCGGCATGAGCGTGGTACAGCTCTTCAACCGCGAGCGCCGCGCCTACGACGACTTCGAGGCCGTCAACCGCCTGCACATGATCGCCTTCAAAGACACCATCTTCGCTTACGCGCTCTACTATCCCGCCGTCGAACTCCTTTCCTCTCTGGCGATTGCGCTGGTCATCTGGCGCGGCGGATTCGGCGTGCTCTCGGGCGGGGTCACCATCGGCGTGCTGGCCATGTTCATTCAGTACTCGCAGCGGTTCTGGCGGCCCATCCAGGATTTGAGCGACAAGTACAACATCCTGCAGGCGGCGATGGCGGCCTGCGAGCGCATCTTCAAGCTGCTTGACACGACGCCGGAGATCGTCAGCCCGGAGGATCCCGCCGAGGGCGACGGGACCAACAGAATTGAGTTTCGCCACGTCTGGTTCACCTATCAGAAGCTGACCGCGGCGCAGCAGGCCGCCGTCGCCCGGGCTGCCGCATCCGGCGCATCGCTGATGGCCCTCGACGGCATCGAGTGGATTCTCAAGGACGTCTCCTTCACCATCGAGCCGGGCCAGACGGTGGCTATCGTGGGCCACACCGGGGCGGGCAAGACCACCCTCACCAGCCTGATGATGCGCTTCTACGACGTGACCGCCGGCCAGATTCTGCTCGACGGAGTGGACCTGCGGCGGCAGGAGCTGACCGCGCTCCGCCGGCACTTCGCGGTCGTCCTGCAGGACCCGTTCCTCTTCACGGGCACCATCGCCGAGAACATTCGCCTGGGCAACAAGGAGATTACCGAGGCCGGCCTGCGCCGCGCGGCCCGCGACGTGAACGTGCT
The DNA here is from genome assembly GCA_050012555.1 of Occallatibacter sp. Lineage (GTDB taxonomy): Bacteria > Acidobacteriota > Terriglobia > Terriglobales > Acidobacteriaceae > Telmatobacter. The sequence continues at coordinate 2,275 of JBEKGY010000110.1, read as the reverse complement.
GGACTTCATCGAGAGCCTGCCCGCGAAATTCGACGAGCCGGTGCGCGAACGCGGCAACTCGCTCTCCACCGGCCAGAAGCAGCTCATCAACTTTGCCCGCGCGCTGGCCTACAATCCCCGCATCCTCATCCTCGACGAAGCCACATCCAGCGTGGACACCGACACCGAGCTGCGCATCCGCGGCGCGCTGGAGCGCATGGTTGAGGGCCGCACCAGCGTCCTGATCGCTCACCGGCTCTCCACCGTGCAGCGCGCCGACACCATTCTCGTCCTGCACAAGGGCCAATTGCGCGAGATGGGCTCGCACCAGCAACTGCTGGCCAACCGCGGACTGTATTGGAAGCTCTATCAACTCCAGTACAAGGACCAGGAAATCAGAGAACAGGGATCAGGGATCAGGGGTCAGGCGCCCCGCCAGTGGTCAGTGGCCAGTTGTCAGTTGAAGCGTGAAATCTGACGCCCTGCAAGGCCACAAAAGGTGGGAAATATGACGCCTTGCAGGGATACAAAAGAAGGCAGCGGATCTCATTTTGCGAAAAACTCGCCCCACAGGTGTTCAAAAGAGCCGACAGGGATGCCGTGGAGGTGTCCAAACCATAGCAAAACTTCGCGAATTCAGGCGAATTTGCATCGCGTTTTGCCCCATGTTCCTGCCCTGAAGGCGAGGAGGACCACCGGCCGGCAGACCTTTCAAAGAGGATGAAATCCGGGATGCTCCGGTTCGCGGGAAGAGGCGTCGGAATCCACTGTGCAACAGGCCGGTTTGAGCGGGAAAAGCCCCTGAACGCCGGCCTGGAGGTCTCCTGGTTTTGAGCATGCAGCCGATGGTTTGCGCAAGCGATTGATATGAAAGGAGATAGTTTTCAATAAAAATATGAGTGTACGACGCGCATATTTTATGAATCGTTTGTGCTATAGTTGTATCAGATTTGTTGAGTGGCTGGGACTCATGGCCCCGCCCCGCAAATTCCAGAATTCCATCAGGAGGATACAATCATGGCAATCACTCGTTGGGACCCGTTCCGGGAAGTCGTAGCATTGCAGAACCGCGTCAACTCCCTCTTCCGCGATCTGAACGACGGAGAGGATGCGGTGGCGGCTGCCAGCTTTGTGCCGGCGGTCGATATCTATGAGGATCCGCAGAAGGTCGTTCTCAAGCTGGAGGTTCCGGGCATCGACCAGAAGGATCTGGACATTCGCGTCGAGAACCACACGCTGACCGTCAAGGGCGAGCGCAAGTTCGAGGCCGAGGAGAAGGAGCAGAACTTCCACCGCATCGAGCGCCGTTACGGCAGCTTCTTCCGCGCATTCACGCTGCCGTCCAGCGTCGATGCGGAAAAGGTCCAGGCCAGCTACAATGCGGGTGTGCTGAAGCTGGAGCTGGCCAAGAAGCCGGAAGCCCAGCCCAAGCAGATCAAAATTAACGTGGCGGCGTAAAAACAGGGATCAGGGGTCAGAGATCAGGGATCAGTATTCTCTGCGATCATGCGGCGGCAGATGCGGTGCTTGCGGCTGACCCCTGACCCCTGATCTCTGAACCCTGAGGAACACATGGCTATTCGTTGGGAAAAACTGACCGTCAAGTCGCAGCAGGCGATGGCGCAGGCGATGGCGCGGGCAACCGAACTTGGCAACCCCGAGGTGCAGCCGGCGCACCTGCTGCTGGCGCTGGTCGAGGATCGCGAGGGCGTGATCCCCGCGGTTCTGGAAAAGATCGGCGTTCCCATCGAGCGGCTTGAGCACGGGCTTCACCAGATCGAGGAGAAACTGCCTCGAGTGGCCGGCTCGGCCGCGCAGCCCGGCCTGAGCCAGGCGCTGAACCGGGCGCTGGAGCAGGCCTTTCGCGAGGCGGCCAACTTCAAGGACGAGTACGTTTCCACCGAGCATTTGCTGCTGGGCGCGGCGCACCTGAAAGGCGAGCAGGCCAGCCAGGCGCTCATTGGCCTGGGCGCTACGCATGAGGCCATTCTTCAGGCGCTGACGGCGGTGCGCGGCTCGCAGCGGGTGACGGATCAGAACCCCGAAGCGAAGTTTCAGGCCCTCGAAAAGTACGCCAAGGACCTGACCGAACTGGCGCGGCGCGGCAAGCTGGACCCGGTGATCGGCCGCGACGAGGAGATTCGCCGCGTGATCCAGGTGCTGAGTCGGCGCACGAAGAATAACCCAGTTTTGATCGGCGAGCCGGGCGTGGGCAAGACGGCGATCGTCGAGGGATTAGCCCGGCGCATAGTCAGCGGCGACGTGCCCGAAAGCCTGAAAGACAAGCGGGTGATCG
>JBEKGY010000109.1:0-3620 GCA_050012555.1 Occallatibacter sp. | reverse complement strand
TAATCCCGGAGGGCGGCTTCCTTCAAGTCGCTGTATCCGAAGCGCCCGTGGATAGCGCCGCTGGAATCAGCTCTTCACTCGTGGGCGCTTCAGATACAGCCCTAAGACTTATGAGTAGTAATCGCGCTTATGCCGATACAGATTATTCCCAATCGCCGATCCACCCAGGATTCCGGACCTTCACACCAGCGCATCGGCGGTCCAGCCAATACGATCGAGTTGAATTTGCTCCATGTGGCTGGTGCCCAGGCCGTACTTCTTATCCGCCATCTCGACACACAATGGCGGCGGAGACAACGGCCAGGGCTCGCCCTGCAGCGCCTGTCGTTTTTGCAGGATGATCTTGAGGCAGACGGCCTCCACCGCCACCGGATCCCTGCCGGCAATCAGCCCTTTGTAATCCCACAGGTATCGCGGATCCGGCTGGGGTCCCTTGTCGCACAAGGGACGCAGCGCATCCACCAGCACGAGCTTGGTCTTGCCCTTTACGTGCGGCATGTTCCAGATCTCGCCCAGGTTGGCGTTGTTTGCGTCGTGGTAGTTGGAAGGATTGCCCGAGAAAGTGATGTAGTTCTTCAGTACCGTGCCGATGCCGGCGAGCCAGTGCGCCTTCAGCGCCGGCAAGGCAATCAGCGCCGTACAGGCGCGGGCTTTCTCGGGACCGCCCTGGGCATCCCGGATATTGCTTTTCGGAACTCCAGATTCTACCAGGCCGGTCCGGACCAGTTCGATCAGTTCGGGGTGGGTCTTGTTCAGATGATCGGTGGCAACCAATCCAATCACATCGTCCGCTTTCACCAGCGAGCGCCAAGCCGATATCGGGTCGGGCTTCCCGGTCACCTTGGTCAGCACGTTGCGCAGCATGATTTTCAGGATGCCAGGGTTCACCGCGTGCTGCCCATCCAGCACCCACTGCTCGCGCACCAGAACGACCTGGCTAGTGGGAACTGACGCGGCCAACGCCGCCAGAGTGCCACCCATTGCCGCCGCCCCGAGGGTGGCGCCTACCGTACCTCGCACGAAATCGCGACGCGTGATTACATGTTTGCCGTCACTCACGAGATGCCCCCAGTTTCTCAAGAATTCGCGTGAAGTCACCTAGGAACAGCCGGGCGGATGTCTCGTCGGGAGATTCGAACACTAATGCGAGTCCGCGACCCGAGCGGGCAAACCCCATCCATCCGTCTTCGATGGCGACCACTCCGTTGTTGCCGATAAGGGAAGCCTTGGGTTCGTTTAACTTCTCCGGCAGGTATATCTCTCGGAAATGATGCAGCGCTTTCGCCGCCGCCGCCTCGTTTGCATAGCGCACTAGCAACAGGCGCGTGGGCTTGGCGTTGCCAGTGGTTTTCGCCGGCCCTTGCCCGTAAGTAGTCGTGGCCACTTCGCAGTCCGGTCCCAGATCGAGAAGGTTCTCCGAACTGAGGAAGTACACCGAGTTGAGCACTAGGTGGGAGCGCAGGAAAGTCACGCGGTCTGGACGTAGAAAAAACCGCGAACCCACACGGGCAGGAAGCGCCCGGATCAACAACGGCCGAGGAGGAGTGGACCGCTCCGCGATAATGGCCTGTCCCAGGGCTTGAACAGCCTTTTGGGACGCATTGGTTTCGCGGTCGGCCATGACGCGGGCGAACAGGTTATCGGACCAAAGGCGAAGCAAACCGGCGCCATAGATAGCACGCGGTCCATCGGTCGCTGCGGGCGAAGACGATCCGGGCGCCGGCGGGTGGAGGTCTACGATTTCGCCGCCCCAGTCCCCGGAAAGCAGGCCGTAGGCGTCGTCGGAGGATTCCATCCAGTACAGTTCGACCAGAATCTCGCCCTGGTCCGCGCTGCCGTAGTGCTGCACTTCCAGGCGCTTGAAGCGATACCCCAGATAGAGCTCCCCAGCACCATCCATGTAGTTGAAGATGTCTTGGGGGCTGACGAACTTGGGACCGCCGGATTGCGTCCAGGCGCCGACGCTTCGCGGAAGGTTAAGCGATGCCTCGTTCATGGCGAGACCCTCTGTCGGCGTACGTTTGCAGGATGCGAATGGCACGATCGAGACGCCCAGAAGAACCAGCGCCAGAGCCAGCCGAGCCAGCCGCATCCACTGCATTGAAGGAAAACACGGCATCCGCAGAGCCTCACTGCCTGTTCTGGTAACCGGTTGGGCGCCAGAGCCGCCCTAACATCACTATGATATCCCGGCATTCGTCCACTGCAACCAGGATCGGTGGACCTACTTCCGGCAGGCCACGCAATCCCCGCCGATCTCTTGGAGCGAGTGACCGGTCTGTCATTCCGGCTGCATGACCGACTCCCGCGGCGCCAGTTGTTTTTGGGCACGTTTCAGTCATAATCACGGGATCGAAGGGACGGAAATGAAGCTGCTTGCGGCGGCAGACATGTTTTTGGGGAGTACACCCAGAATGCCTTATTATGAGTCGGCCCTATTGGAGAAGGCTATATGAGCAAACGCGTATTGATACTCTCGTCGAGTCCCCGAAAAGGCGGGAACTCGGACACCTTATGCAATCAGTTTATGAAAGGTGCAGTCGAGGCCAAGCATCACGTAGAGCGAGTATTCCTTACGGAAAGGAAGATCAATTACTGTTCTGGCTGTTGTTCCTGCCAGGAGAGCGGGAAATGCGTACAGAAAGATGACATGGCCGGCATTCTCGCGAACATGATTGCCGCTGACGTCATCGTAATGGCGACACCTGTGTACTTCTACACGATGTGCGCTCAAATGAAGACGCTGATCGATCGAACTTTTGCACGGTATACGGAAATCGCCAACAAGGATTTCTATTTCATCGCCACGGCGGCGGTTACCAGCAAGGCGGCCCTGGAGCGGACCATCGAAAGTTTCCGGGGATTTACTTCGTGCCTGCCAGGAGCAAAAGAAAAAGGAATCGTATACGGTACAGGCGCATGGAACGTTGGCGATATCCTGAAAAGCCGTGCTATGAAACAAGCGCACGAGATGGGCAAGGCGTTGTAGTTTTTGCCTGGCGGTGCATGCCGGGTCACGCGAGTAGAGAACAGGACCACTACAGGAAGCAATTACACACAAAGGAGTTCACAAATGGAGATAAAACGAAGCGGCTCACAACCCTCCGGCAAGGGACCGGCCGAGCATTTTACCGGCACAGTACGCGTCGACCCCCTATTCGAGGCAAACGATCCGGCACGCGTGCGCGGGTCCATGGTCACGTTCGAGCCTGGCGCGCGGACCGCATGGCACACCCACCCGCTAGGCCAGCACCTGATCGTGACGGCCGGCTGCGGCCGCGTACAGCGCTGGGGAGGCCCGATCGAGGAGATTCGGCCCGGCGACGTGGTCTGCATCCCGCCGGGTGAAAAGCATTGGCACGGCGCCACACCAACCACGGCCATGTCTCACATCGCCATTGGGGAGCGCCTCGACGGCAAGACCGCCGACTGGATGGAGAAGGTCAGCGACGACTAGTACTGCGGGTGATTATGCTTCGGGCTTCCTCACGGGAAGCCGACTTGAACGAAGCCGCTGGCGCGGCGGACGCATTCGCGTGCGGCGAGGCGGGCCGTAGCTGAGTTGCGCTAAGTTGTGTCGCAGAGGAGGAACTCTCTGTGACCCATCTACGCCAGATCAT
>JBEKGY010000108.1:0-3621 GCA_050012555.1 Occallatibacter sp. | reverse complement strand
ATGCCGAGAGCTCGCAGCATCATGGGCATGACTGCCGGTAAGGCGGGTTGAACGAAGCCGCCTGAGGCGGCAGACGCTTCGCGTTGCAAGAACTGGCGCCGATTGAGTGGTGAGTGCGGCGATGAGCTGACGGAACTATCGTGGGTCACGAGGAGAAACCCCGTGACCCAACTACGAAAAGCGATGCTGGAGGAACTCCAGCGTCGGAATCTGTCTCAGATTACCATCCGCATTTACCTCCGTGCCGTCGAGGAGTTCGCTCAGTACTTCAAAGTGTCTCCCGACCGGCTACGCCCGGAGCACATCCGGCAGTACCAGGCTCACCTGTTCACCGATCGCAAGCTGGATGCCATCAGTGTCGCCCAACAACTCTCCGCGTTGCGATTCTTTTTCCTCAAGACGCTGAAGCGTCCCTGGATGGTGGAGGACATACCGACCCCGAAGCGGCCGGTTCGCTTACCCGAGGTCCTCTCCCAGGAAGAAGTGAGAAGGCTCATCCAATGTGCCGGCAGTCCGCTGCATCGGATCTGGCTGCTCATGCTCTATGCGACCGGCATCCGGCGGGAAGAGTTAGTTCGGTTGAAGATCGGCGACATCGACAGTGACCGCATGTTGCTTCGCATCCGTCAAGGCAAGGGCAAGAAAGATCGCGACGTCATGCTCAGCCCGAGATTGCTGGAGGAACTTCGCGACTACTGGCGCTCAGCCAAGCCCAAGCCAAAAACATATTTGTTTCCCGGCAAAGGTCCCCATCAGAACGCTGACGCCCACATCGATTCCAGGAGCATATTCAACGCAGTGCAGCAAGCGGTCCAACGGGCGGGCATCGACAAACGCGTCCACCCGCATACCCTGCGCCATTGCTTCGCTACCCATCTGCTGGAGTCCGGCGCAGACTTGCGGACCATTCAAGTCCTGCTCGGCCACGCCGATCTGACGACTACCAGCCGCTATCTGCACCTGTCGGAGCGGCATCTCAAAGCCACGGCCAGCCCCCTCGACTCACTCCTGCTCGCGCCGAAGCCGAATCCGGAAGACGGTGAAAGCGGTAAGTAAGTGGAGCGGCCACTCCTGGAGTTGGCCGACCTCATAGGCGCAGCGGGCCACCGATTCCTGGATCGGCCTCCCGCCTGGTTCACTTGGCTGCACCGAAAGGTGCTGCTTGCCATCGCACGATGCCGCACCGCCGCGATGGGCGGCCATCTGGACCAGTGCATAGGCTGCGGCCATCGTGCCATCTCCTATAATTCCTGCCGCGACCGGCACTGCCCAAAGTGTCAGAGCCAGGCGCGCGACCGCTGGTTGGCCGCGCGACACGCTGAACTGCTCGCTACACCCTATGCGCATGTCGTCTTCACGCTGCCCCATCAGTTGGCCCCGCTGGCCCTGCAGAACAAAGCGGTAATCTACTCTCTGCTGTTCCGCTGCAGCGCCGACACACTGATCGAAATTGCCGCGGACCCCAAGTATCTCGGCGCCGAGATCGGCTTTTTCAGTGTCCTGCACACCTGGAACCAGAAGCTACAGCATCATCCCCACGTCCATTGTGTCGTCGCCGCCGGCGGCTTGTCTCGGGATCACACTCACTGGGTACGCGCCCGTCACGACAAGTTCTTCCTCCCGGTCGGCGTTCTCAGCAAGGTTTTCCGCGGCAAGTTCGTCGCTGCGCTCCAGCAGGCTCATGCATCCGGTCAGCTCCAGTTCCATGGCCTACTCCGCGGTCTCACTCAGCCCAGGCTGTTGCGCAGTTTCATCCGCCAACTCTTCACCCTGCGCTGGGTGGTCTATTGCAAACCAGCTTTCGGCGGACCTGAGCAGGTGCTTCGCTACCTCGGCGCCTACACGCATCGAGTGGCGATCTCCAATCGGCGTTTCGTCTCTTTCGTGGATGACAAAGTTACGTTTCGCTGGCGAGATTCCGTTCACAAAAACCAGCAGCGCCTCCTCACATTGCCTGCCGATGAGTTCTTACGCCGCTTCCTGCTGCACGTGCTGCCGCGTGGTTTCGTCCGCATCCGGCACTTCGGCTTCCTGGCCAGCCGCCGCCGTGGTGCCTTGGTTCCGCTCTGCAAACAGCTGCTTCCCGCCGGCGCGCCCCCCCCGCAGCAATCCGTGCCAGCCCGCTCTGATCCACCATGCCAGACGGCTCCGCTCTGGACCTGCCCGCGATGTGGCGGCCCGATGGTCTTGATCGAACGACTTACCGCGGTCCAGATCAAGCTCCGTCCTCCGCCACAAACCCCGGTTCTCTGAAATGCCGAAGTCGATTCATTGTCGCCAAACCAACGCTTCTTCAAGCGGGTGCTACTTCTGTACCCTCGCCACCGAAATTCCGCTACACACTACTGTCTTGCCGGCTTTTCCTGTGTCCTTCCCCCGGCGCTTCGTCTCTTCGCGACCGCGACCTATGTTGGGCGCAACGCGTCCATCACACCGCTTTGCCCTTAGACATCCCACCCCAACGTCTCCCACACAAGCAGCAGCAATTCAAAACGCATAGCACCTTCGTGCCAAACCCGAAGAGGCTTCCTTCATCCCGCCGTATCGAAACCACCGCGGCCACTGCCGGTCAGCTCAGCTCCGCCGAATTCTCGCTGTGGCCGCGGTGGTTCCGATACGGTCCTAGGGGTTATCGGCAGTGGTTTCCCGGTCCACGTCCGCGAAGGAGGGCAACCGGGTATATTGAAAGAGATCTCGTGAGCAGGGTTACTAAAACACGGGTCTATTGTCGTTTCATCGGAATCGCGCTCCTGCCCGGCTGTGCTAATGCGTCAGCCGAGACCGCCCCCCAGCTTGCCGCCGCAGCGGCGCAAAACGAAATTCCCGTGTACGCACGCTTCATTCGTACTTCATCCACCGGCGCGGCCGGTACCAACGGCATAAGCGCGACCGGCGCTACTAGCGTGGACCTCGACTTGGGCACTATCTCCAACGAGCGCGCTTTCGAGGCCAACGATGCCAGCAGTCCTATGCGAGGCCTGATGATGGCTGAATCTCCGCTGAGTGCGCTGAAATTCCAGGTGGACAGCAACGCCGGAACGTATCGGGCCCGCGCCAGAATCGTGGTGCTGGTGCGGAATTCGAAGGGCGCTCGAGTCTGGAGCGGCCAGAAGGATCTCGATATTCGCGGCCCGGCTCGTGGCCTAGACCTGCGGCGTCAGGGTAGCCTGCTATTTCTGCGGAGCATAACGGTGCCCGGCCATGACCGCTTCACGATCGACGCCAAAGTCGAGGACTTGCTGGCTGGGACCTCCGGCTCCATCCAGACTCTACTGCAGGGTAGCCGTGGCGCGCCGGGTCTGATGGCGAGCGATGCGCTATTCGTGCGTCCGTTCGACCCTTCCGCCGATAAGTTCGAGGCTGATCAGGGTTTTAGCTACGAGGGCAGGGCCTTGGCGCCTGTCCTCAATCCTATCTTCCAGGGTGGGCAAAAGATCAATCTCGAGCTCTACCTGGTGCTTTACCCGGATATCCACGGCGCTCCGCCACAAATGAGCCTGGAGATTGCTCGGGATGGTCAGGTGGTGGTCCGCATGCCGTTGGTGTTTAAGAGCCAGATCCTCGATCCGTCGCGGGAGGGCAAGGCTAGCGAGGCCCCAGGCAAGGCGATCGCGATCTATG
>JBEKGY010000107.1:0-3782 GCA_050012555.1 Occallatibacter sp. | reverse complement strand
GAGCTGGTCGCCAGCGGCGACCTGCACCCCGGTTGCGGCGCCATCTTCAAGATGGGTAAGGGCGAGGGTCAATCCGGCACAGCCCTCTCGCTTTACCAACACCAGGTCGAGGCGATCCGCACTGCTCGCGCGGGTCACAGTTACGTGCTGACGACCGGAACCGGCTCGGGGAAGTCACTCACCTACATCATCCCGATCGTGGACGATGTCCTCCGGAGGCCGGGCTCCAAGAGTATCAAGGCAATCGTGGTCTACCCGATGAACGCCCTCGCAAACTCCCAGGAGGAAGAGTTGGCGAAGTTCCTGAAGGCTGGCGCCATCGCTGCCGCCATCGTGTGTCTTGGGTTGGAAATTGCCTACTTGGCCTTGTGGGCGAGCCACCCCTACCAGTGGGTTATGGTTCTTCCGCCCCTGCTGCTGCTTTGGCCGGCTGAGCGCTGGCTGCGCCGGCAGGCCACGCGAACGACGGTGACGGGGGAGCGGCTCCGTTACGAAACAGGGCTCTTGGCTAAATCCACGCGTACCATTCAGCTCTCCAAGGTTCAGGATGTGCGCGTGGAGCAACGCCTGATGCAGCGCGTGTTCGGCGTGGGCAATCTTTCCATCGAAACCGCCGGCGAGGCCAGCCGGCTGACGCTGGCCGGCGTGGACGACCCGCACAAACTGGCCGACGAGATCATGAACCGTGCGCAAGCCGGGCAGGCCAGCGGTCCGCTGTAGCCGCACGCGCAAGACGAGCCGCCGCAGCGTCGCGCGGCGTGGTTGCCCAAAGGGATTCCCAGGCCGGGCGCGTTCGGGACTACAATACCGACAGGAGGCTACTCATGTCGAGCATGTGGGCTGTCCTGGTTTTCGCGGCGGCGGTGTTGGTGCCCGCCTGGCTGCTGCATCGTTTTGGGATCTTCCGGTGGTACTGGCACCTCCTGGCAATCGCAGTCGCGCTGGCTATCGGTCTGGCGCCCACTCCGCCATCCCTGATCAACCCGGTGAGCGAACTGATCACCGGCGGGGTATTTTCGTTCCTGATGGTGTGGGGCATCGGCGGAGCTCTGCTCCTCCGCCCGCATCAGGCTAAGCACCACGAACGGCACGCCTGAGACGCTGCCGAGGTCTTGGGACAATGCCCCGCGGGGCGGCCCCCGCGCAGCAGTCTCGTAACGCCATTTCCACAGAAGACGTCAGGGCGCTGAGAAAGCAAGGCTGAGTCTCTCAGCCAGATAGGCTCCTGAATCCCGCCTATTTTCGCGTTCGCAAAAAGTCTTGACTTGTTCTCTGTTCTGTATGTATAATTGCTTCCAGATGGATGTCAGCCCCAAAGGCCCGGAAGCTGCCCGCCTCCGGCAGCGTAAGTTCACCCGCCTGCGCCAATTTGCCCTCCCCGAGGATCTCTTGCCAGGCTCGCTCTCCCTGACGCACCGCCGCTGCGGCAAGCCGACATGCCACTGCGCCTCGGGCGAGGGCCATCCCATCTGGTTTCTCACCTTCATGTCGCAGGGGAAGCGTCGCGTCGAACGGGTTCCGCACGACTGGGTGGACGATGTCCGGCGGCGTGTCCACGCCGGCCGCGAGTTTCAGGACGCTTTGCGCGAGGTCCTCACTGCCAATGCTGAGTTGCTGGTGCTGTGGCGCAAACAGCAGCCGCCCCGCTGAAAGGGCCACAGGCCAGCCAGATTCAGAATTATGCGTGCCATTGCCTGGGTCTGAAATCCTACTTCCGGCAGCCCGGCGACGGCCGCGCTCATCCACACATTTCCGTGTCAGACATGGTCTGGACGGTGGTGATGGGCCGCATCCTGCGCGTACCCAGTTTCTTACGTTTGGAATGGTTGGTGCACTCTACGGCGCGGGCCGGACTGGGTGTGCAAGCTCCCTTTGGGGATGACGCTTTGGCTTACTGCACCGAGCGCATGGACCCGGAGACGACGCGGTTGGCTCTGGCGGCTGCGCTGCACCAAGCCAAACGCAACAAGGCTTTCCAGAATAGTCGCTTCATCGGCCTGGCTCTGGACGGCACCGGCGCCGGACGCACTTACAAAGAACCCTGCCGGTTGTGTGATCCCGTCAAGGACGCCCAGGGCGAGGTGCACGGTTCGCTGCATCACTTTGTGCTGATCAGTGTGGTGGGTGCTGGTTTGACGCTGCCGGTGGATCTGGAGCCCTATGGGCCCGGCGACAGCGAGTATGCCGCCGCACAGCGGTTGCTACGGCGCGCGGCACATCATCTGGGACCTCGCTTTGCCGACTATGTGGTGGGAGACGGTGAATACGCCACCGCTCCTTTCCTGCACACCACCGAGGAGGTCGCTCTGCCAGTCGTGGCGCGCCTCAAGGAGAACCTTCCTCTGCTGGCAGCCGCCGTGCGTGCTCGCTGGGACGGCCAGCCACCCCGGGCCGTGTTCCAGGAAGGGGACGACCGAGTCGAGGTTTGGGACGCCGATAACTTCGACCCTTGGGAAACCCTGGACTGGCCTGCCGTGCGCGTGCTGCGCTACCGCCAGCACAAGCGCGACGGCACGGTGATCCAAGCCGAATGGCTGACCAACTTCCCCATCACCAAACTGGGCAGCTTGAGTTTCTACCGCATGGCCAAGAGCCGCTGGGAGATCGAGAATCGCGGCTTCAACGATGGCAAAAACCGTTATGGCATGGAGCACATCTGCCACCACGAGCCCAACAGCATCCTGATCGTTTGGCTGTTGATCCTCTTGGCTCTGGTCATCGAACGTCTTTACCGGCTGCGCTATCTGCACCGCGGCGACCATGGCATTCGCTCTGCCATGGACCTGTTTACCTTCCTCTGGTTGAGCCTGGGTTCCCGCAGCCCGCCCGATTCCTGAACCTGGTGCCGCGCGGACGGCTGGCAGCGCTCCGTTGCTCTTTGACAACCCGACCGCTTTCCATGGAGTGATACCCCATCGAGGCTCCCCGTCGCTCAACGGCCTGCAGGATCGCCGCCTCTCCCACGGCTCAAATCCACTCCAATGCGCAAAGTCCTGTTTCGCGCCATTTCCGAAACCGCTGACAGGGACCGTGCGCGGCTTGACAAACCAGTAGTTTAGATTTAATCTAAATTTATATTGTGTCTAGTATGAGCGTCGAGTTGCGGCAGGCCTTTCGCGCGGCGGATGTGCGGCCCACCGTTCAGCGCTACGCGGTGCTGCAGCACCTGGCGCGGCATGGCGTCCATGCGACGGCGGAGGAGATTTTTCGGGCCGTGAACCGCCAGGATCCGCGGGCGTCGCGGGCCACGGTCTATAACAGCCTGAAATTCCTCACCCGCGCGGGGCTGGTGCGGGAAGTGATTTCGGAGGGGAAAGCCGCCCGCTTCGACGCCAGCCTGCATCCGCACCATCATTTCGTATGCGAGCGCTGCGGGGAAGTGGAAGACATCGCCTGGTTCGAACTCCCGGCCGCGGGGAAACAGGCGCTGGGAACGCGCCGGGCGCGCAGTTTCGAGGTGGTGTTCCGCGGCGAATGCGGGAAATGCGGTGGTTCACGACCACCGACAGGAGAGATGACATGAGTCTGGCGGGAAAGCAGTGCAAGCCGTGCACGGGCGGAGTGCCGCCGCTGCAGGGCGAAGAGCTGGCGCGGCTGCAAGCGCAGTTACAAGGTTGGCAAGTGGTGGGCGGACATCATTTGCAGAAGATGTTTGCGTTTCCCGACTTCCGTGCGGCGCTCGAATTCGTCAACCGGGTCGGAGAGCTGGCTGAGCGGGAAGGCCACCATCCGGACCTCTATCTGGCTTGGGGACGCGTGGAAGCCAAAATCTGGACCCACAA
>JBEKGY010000106.1:0-3868 GCA_050012555.1 Occallatibacter sp. | reverse complement strand
GCTCACGCCGAGTTGCATGAGCGAAGTCTTCGACGTCAAACCGGCGAGCCAAGGCCCGGAGCTTCTCGTAAAATTTGGGGTGGCAACCAATCCGGAACTATTGGACGGGTAGTACCTCACTGAAGTTGCGTGCCCTGACCGTCTCTAGCGCAACGGTTACATAGACAAACTAGCCGCGCGCTTCCGTGTTAGCCTGTGACAAGCGAACATGAGACGCAAACGGCTGTTGCTGGTGGTGCTGGCGGGCGCCTGCGCTTGGGGCCAGGCGGTGCCCGAGAGTCCCGGTCCCGCGGTGGGTGCTCGCGTGCCCGATTTTGAGCTCGCCGATCAAACCGGGCAAAGCCACAACCTCCGCAGCCTCTTCGGTCCCAAGGGTCTCATGCTGGTTTTCTTCCGTTCGGCCGACTGGTGACCCTATTGCAAAGGTCAGCTCGTGGAGCTGCAACAGAACCTGGAAAAGTTGCACAAGCGCGGACTGCGCGTGGCGGCGCTGAGCTATGACAGCGTGGCAGTCCTCAAGAACTTTTCAGAGCGCAAGGGCATTACCTATTCCTTGCTGTCCGACCCTGATTCCAAAGTGATCCTCAGCTTTGGGTTGCTGAACCAATCGGTGGCCAAAGACACACCGCAATACGGCATCCCGTACCCCGGAACGTTCATTCTGAATAAATCGGGTGTGGTGGTTGAGAAGTATTTCGAGAAGGATTTCCGCCAGCGTTACACGGCCTCCGAGATTTTGACGCGGCAATACGGCGATGCCGCGGGCGCGCCGGGTCAGACCATCGAGACCAGGCATCTGCGCCTGATCTCCTCGGCCAGCCTTGGCACCGTCCACTGGGGGCAGCGGTTGGCACTGGTGGCCGACATCGAGCTTAAGCCTGGCATGCACGTCTACGCACCCGAGGTTCAGGGCTACATTCCCATTCAATTCGCGCTGACGGCGACGCCGGCTTTCCAGGCTCACCCAACCGGATATCCGCCCGCCCACAAGCTGCACCTCAAAGCCATCGGTGAAACCGTACCGGTATACCAGGGCCGCTTCCGTGTGGCCGAGGACATCACCATCGCGCCCGAAGCGCAGGTGAAGCTTCTGCTCAGCCCCGAAGGCGACCTGACCGTGGACGGCTCTCTGCGCTACCAGGCCTGCGACGCCAAGGTGTGCTATCCGCCGCAGAGCGTGCCTCTCAAGTGGACTTTCCATTACGAGTCTCTGGACCGCCAGCGCGCTCCGGCGGAAATGCAGCACCACACACCCGACCGGTGAGCCGGCCGGTGCCATTGCGGAACAGCGGGCCTAGCCTCGATTTCCACGCCACGCCGCTGAGGACCTGATTTCGTCCAAAAGCCTTCTGAATGGCCGTATTTTGACTATCGTCGTTAGATATATGCAGTACTGTTAATTAGATTATGTGAGCGCTATCTAGTCAGACCTGCAAGATGCCATTCTCGCTCCGTGCCGCTGCTATGTGCGGTTCGTGCCCTAACCACTGGTGTTTTGCGCTTGCCCGCCTCTTTCCTCTCAAAACATCTTGACTGCTCCATGTTTTGGTAGCAGCATCAAGATATGGAGCCCAGCACTGCAAATCAGTTAACTTCACCCGGCGATCAGAACTTCTTCCTCTCCCCCCAGTTCCCCATGCAGCGCCAGTATGAAGCCCTCCGTGCTTACCTCCTCGACGAGGAGCCTTCCGCCGACGTCGCCCGCCGCTTCGGCTATTCCCCAGGCGCCTTCCGCGTCTTGTGTTATCAGTTCCGCCACGACCCTCAAAAACGCGCCTCCTTCTTCCGCCAGCCGCAACGCGGGCCGCAATCCTCTCCCGCCCGCGATCGCGTCCGCGATTTGGCGATTGCCATGCGGAAACGCAATCTCTCGGTCTATGACATGCAGCGCGAACTGGCTGCCGTTGGTCATACCATCAGCGTCAACTCCCTCACCGTCTTGCTCCATGAGGAGGGCTTCTCGCGTCTTCCCCGCCGCGCCGACGACGAACGCCCGATCACGGTGAAGCCGGAGGTCGCCGACGTCGCTGATGTGCGCCGCCTGGATCTGTCCCCCTGTTCCTTCCGTACCCCTTTAGCCGGTCTGTTCCTGTTTCTGCCCTTGCTGGATCGCATCGATCTCCAGGCGGTGGTCACCGCGGCACGCTTGCCCAGTTCGCAGATGATCCCCGCCGCCCAGGCCGTCCGCAGTCTCCTGGCCCTGAAGCTGATCGGCGCCGAGCGCAAAAGTCACGTCATGGATTTGGTGACGGATCGGGCCATCGCCCTGTTTGCGGGAATCAACGTGGTTCCCAAGCGCTCCTACCTGGCGGCCTATTCCTCGCGCATCGATCACAAGGTCTGCCTGCGCTTCATGGAAGCCTGGTTGGATCAGGTCGAGCAGAGCGGCTTGCCCCATGGCGCCTCTTTCGACCTGGACTTTCATAGCGTGCCTGCCAACTCTGACCAGGAACCCCTGGAAAAGCACTATGTTTCCAGCCGCAGCCGCTCGCAGAAGGGGATCCTGGTCTTCCTGGCGCGCGATGCCGAACAGCGGGTTTTGCGCTATGCCAACGCCGGCGTGACCAAAGGCGAGCAGGCCGACGAGATTCTCCAGTTCGTCCGGTTCTGGAGTAAACACACCGGCCGACCACCCGCCGAACTGGTTTTCGACTCGCAACTCACCACCTACCAGAACCTTTCGGAGTTAAATCGAGAAGGCATCTGCTTCATCACTCTACGCCGCCGGTCCAACAAGATGCTGCGCGATATCTACAGTCAACCGGATTCGGCCTGGCAACGGATCAGCTTGCCGGCGCTGACCCGCATCTATCGCAATCCCAAAGTGCTGGAGAATCACGTGACTCTCCCCGGCTATGAAGGCGAACTACGCCAGTTGACGGTGATGGAACTGGGACACGAAGAGCCGACCGTCCTGTTGACCAACCACCGCAAACTCGGGCCGGTCGAACTGGTGACGCGCTACGCGCAGCGCATGCTCATCGAAAACGGAATCTCCGAGGCCGTCCAGTTCTTCCACATCAACGCGCTCTCCAGCATGGTCGGAATGAAAGTGGATTTCGATATGCAACTGACGCTCGCGGCCAGTTCGCTATACCGCATGATGGCCCAGCGCATCGGTAGAGAATACAGCCACTCCCAGGCCAAAACTGTCTTTCGCAATCTGCTGGATCTTTCCGGCAAAGTGGAGGTCACGGCCACCTCGGTCGTGGTGACCCTGGACAAGCGTGCGCACAATCCCTATCTGGTCGCCTCCGGTCTGGCCGATCAGCCCACACCGATGCCTTGGTTCGGCGGCAAGAAGCTGATCATTCAATTTGCCTGAGTCGTGACGTCATCGCTCAACAGCTCAACACGCCATTCCCGTTACTGAATTATTACGCGTGGAAATCGAGGCTAGGCCAGCCGGTGGCGCTCAAGTTTCTGTCCGAAACCGCCGCCGGCAAGTTGAGCCTGCTGACGCGCTTCTACGACGAAGTGCGCATCGCCCGCCAGATCACGCACATCAACGTTTGCCGGGTCTACGATATCGGCGAGGTGGAAGGCCAGCCGTACCTTTCGATGGAGTACATCGATGGCGAGGACCTGGACAGCCTGCTGCGCCGCATCGGGCGTCTTCCGGCGGATAAAGCCACCGAATTCGCCCGCAAGATGTGCGCGGGACTCGCTGCCGCACACAAGCAGGGAGTCCTGCATCGCGATCTCAAGCCCGCCAACATCATGATCGACGGCCGCGGTGAACTGCACATCATGGACTTCGGCCTCGCGGCCATCGCCACGGAGCTTCAGGGAGCCGAGGCGCGCAACGGCACGCCCGCCTATATGGCGCCGGAACAATTGGAAGGCCGTGAGGTGTCCGCTCGAAGCG
>JBEKGY010000105.1:0-3881 GCA_050012555.1 Occallatibacter sp. | reverse complement strand
TTTCGCGAGGGAGAAAACATTCGTCTGCAGCCTTCGAACGCGACGATGCCGCCGATCATTGTGCCCGCGGCATCGGTCGAGATTCAGGGACGGGTGATTGGCGTGTTGCGGAAGTACTGAAGAGCAGGAGCCAGTTGCCAGTACCCAGTTGCCAGAAAAAATCGAGCCTGCGTCCTCGCAACAAAAAGCCCCTCGGGCCCTTAAGTCTTCGAGAGCTGACAGCTGACAGCCTTCCTACGTGGCGACCTTCGCGCTTACGTGGCGATCCAGGGCCTTCTGAATGTCGTCTTTGGAGCGGTAGCCCACGAGCTGTTCTACGACCTGTCCGTTTTTGAAAATAAGCAGGGTAGGAATGCCGGTGACTTTGTAGCGCATGGGCGTGGCGCCGTTACGGTCGACGTCCATTTTGCCGACCTTGACTTTGCCTTGATATTCGCCGGCGAGCTCTTCGACGATGGGAGCGATCGCTCGGCAAGGGCCGCACCAGGCGGCCCAGAAATCGACCAGCACGGTCTTGTCGGACTTCAATACATCGGAATCGAAATTAGCGTCGGTGACTTCGACGATGGCGTTGCTTGCCATTCATCCTCCAGGGTTCTCAGCTTAGCTAGTAGTTCGGCCAGGGTGGACTGTTTGGTCCCCTCGGGCCGGGACTTCTATCCTAGCACTGTTGATTGGATGCTTTGCAAGCGTGGAGGTCGCAAGAGCCGCCCGAGTGGGTAGGCGGGGCGGCGCGCCGTAGAATGATGGTCGATGATGGTCCATGGTCCTAGATGAATGACTGGCGATCTCGATAATCTGCGGGTGGTGCTGGTGGCGACGCGGAATCCGCTGAATATTGGAGCGGCGGCGCGGGCCATGAGTAATTTTGGAGTTAGGCGATTGCGGGTGGTGAATCCCTACGAGGCGGCGTTTCGCGAGGCACGGTCGGCGGTGGGCGCAGCAGGGTTATTGGCGAAGGCGGAACAGTACGCGAGCGTGGCCGAGGCAGTGGCGGACTGCAGGCTGGTGGTGGGAACAACGGCGGCAGGGCGGCGGGAGTTGCAGCATCGGCTGCGACGGCTTGAAGAGGGCGCGCGGGCAATCAAACTCCAACTCAAGGCGGGACCCGTGGCATTACTGTTCGGCTCGGAAAGGGTGGGGCTGTCGAATCGGGAATTGAGCCACTGCCATTGGGTGATGCGGATCCCGACGCGAGAGGAGCACGGTTCGATGAATCTGGGGCAGGCGGTGGCGGTCTGCCTGTACGAACTGGTGCGAGGACGGAAGACGGCGGCAGCAAGAAACGCGCTCGGGAACAAAGAAAAGAAGTCCGCCAGGTCGCGAGAAGTAGAGCGGCTAACGCAAATGCTGCTTGAGGTTCTGGGCGCCAGCGGATACGTGAAGCCGCGGGCAGTGGCCGCTGAAGAAAAGTTGCGGCGCCTGGTCCGGCGCCTGGAGTTGAATGCCGATGATGCTTCAGTATTGTTGGGAATGCTGCGGCAGATAGCGTGGAAGCTGGGCGCGGACGAAAAGGACGGCCCTTCCGTGTAGAGACGGGGCTTGCCCCGTCTCACTCGCGGCGGGGGACAAACCCTCACGCCGTCTTCTGCCGCATCGAGCCGACGATCACGGCGCCGACCACCAGCAGAGTCAAAACACTAATGATTCCCAGCGAGATGACGCAGTAGATACACCAAGCGCCCAGGACCATGGATTCGACGTCCGCAAGGTGGATAGCAAAGGCAAAAGCGCCGATTGCGAATGGCAGCATCCACGCGTACGCTCTTCGAGCGGCGAGCACGCCGAGCAGTAGATATCCGGCGATGCCAATCACGGCGACGGGAACTCCGAAGAGCATGGCGTACGGACTGTGATTCACGACGCCGCAGTCCCAGCGCTCATTGATGCTGCAAGGTGAAGCGTCGGTGCGGTAATGCTCGCGCAACGCGAGTGCAGAAACGGCGATACCGGCGACGGCGAGTACAATCAGCACCCATCTCATGCAGGACTCCCACCCCAATGTAATTGAAAGTTCATTCCAGAAAGAAAATATTATCGTACGGTTTCCCAGGAAGTGGGTCGCGCTGTTTCACAGAGCTGAAAAACCCGGTTTTCGGTGCACAGCCCCTAAAGGGGCAACTCAATTCAAAGAACTTACGGCATCGCTGAAGCGATGCCCTGATACGAAGCTTGAGTGTTTCAGCGAATCCGTAAAGCCCACATTTTATCGGCCCTAACGGCACGGCTGAAGCCGTGCCCTGCCCAAAACCATTTATGAAAGTCCAACAATCAGTTATGAAAATCCCACGATCAATTATGAAAATCCCGCAATCAGTTACGAAAGTCCCACAATCAGGCTGCTGGGGCCGGGTAGGTTGATGCGGCATACCTCGGTGAAACCTGCAGCCTTCATCCAGTGGGTGTACTCGGGCTCGCTGTAACTGGCACCCGCTTCGGTGCTGACGAGCATGTTCAATGAGAACAGCGCCGCGTGTTGCGGCCCGGTTTTTTCGGGATTGAGGATGAAGTCTTGCACCACGAGGCGGCCGTTCGGCGCGAGTGCCTGGTGGGCACGGTGGAAGATCTCCCGGTTCTGTTCCTCGGAAAACATGTGGCAGATCGCGTTGAGCATGATGAGGTCGTAGCCGGAGCCGAAGTCGTCTTGGAGCATGTCTCCAGCGCGAAGTGTGACTTGCGCTGAGACGCCGGCCTGTCTGACATATTCGGCGGTGAGGGGCACGACCTCTGGGAGGTCGAGAATCTCGCACTGCGCATCGGGACTAGCTTTTGCGAACGCGATGGAATATGCGCCGGAGCCGCCGCCGAGATCGAGGATGCGGCGGATGTTGGAATTGGAATTGGCCGTGGCTGGGGCTGCGCCCAGGGCCTTCACTACCAGCGGGGCGCGATCTTTGGCGTGGCGTTGCATGCCGGAAATAAAGTTGTGCGTCCACTCGGGGTTGTCGTCGCGACTGGCGGGTACACGGGTACCACTGCGCACCGCGTCGGTCAGCGTGCTCCAGCGATGCCAGATGTTGGCGGTGTGCAGCAGACCATTGCGGTGGTTATCTTTGGAGCCCTGCACGAAGAAGCGTGCCGACTCGGGCGTGTTCTTGTAATCGTCGCCGCTCTTCGAGAGCAGCCCGAGGGCTACGAGCGCGTTAAGCAGCATGCCTGCGGCGCGAGCATTCGCGTGGATCTTCTCCCCGATCTGCTCGACATTGGCTCCGTCGCCGACGGCCGTAAAGATGTCGAGTTCAAGCGCCGTAAGCAGGCAACGACTCGGCATGTAGCCGCGGATCATCTGGTCGAGGCGATCGGGCAGCACTCCGGCTTTCTCACGGGCAGCCATCGCCTCCCGGAATTTTTCCCCGTGCTCGACCGCCATGGCCTTCATCGCGGCGGCATCGTTCCATATAAGACGATCGACGGGCTTGCCGTCGCGCAGATGCGCATCGACGATTTCGGATACATCCGACGATTGCACGCGCCGGTACCATACCCCTGCCGGATAGACGACCATCACTGGACCTTCATCGCACAGTCCCATGCAGCCGCAGGTAGTGAGTTGCACATCGTTGTTGAGACCGCGGTTGTTGAGACCGGGCTGGTTGAGACCGCGCGCCTGTATCTCGCGATCTAGCGCGCCGAGCACGGCGAACGACCCGCTGGCCGGACAGGAGGGGACGCCTTCCGGCTTTTGCTGCGTGCAGACGAAGAGGTGAAAGCGGAACGGTTCCATGGCGGTCTCCAATTGTAAGTTAATGTTAGCGCTTTATTCTCGGCACCGCAGAGGTGTATGGCGCAATATTCACTGCCAAAACATATTGGAAACTGGTGCTTTCTTCGCCTTCACGGTAAATATTCGGCCTTACTGCGAAGTGCTGGCTCAAGAAAAG
>JBEKGY010000104.1:0-3906 GCA_050012555.1 Occallatibacter sp. | reverse complement strand
CCCCGATCTGGCTCTTGCGCCTCCTCCATCTTCGACAATCGCGCAGCCCACGCCCACGCCGAAGGCAGTTGCCGTCGAAGCGGTCGCAGACGATCCGGTACAGGAAACCATCCTGGCACTGGTAGTCGAAAAGACCGGCTACCCCAAAGACATGCTGGACTTGGACCTCGATCTGGAAGCCGACCTCGGCGTCGATACGGTTAAACAGGCGGAACTGCTTGCCGCAATCCGCGGGATCTACAACATTCCGCGCGATGAAAACCTCAAGCTGCGGGATTTTCCGACCTTGGCGCATGTGATCAAGTTTGCACATGACAAGCTGGCTGCCGTGGCAGGGACGTCCGCTGCAATCTCCTCCGCAGTCGAGGAAAAACCGGAACCGAAGGCTGGACCGATTGCCGCCGTAACTCCGATCGTTGCATCACTTGACGCGGCGAACAGCATTCCACGCCGCGTGCCGGTACCTATGTTGCGGCCGGCGCTCACTGTTTGTAAGCCTACAGGCGTTGCGCTAGGCCCTGGCAGTCGGGTAGTGCTTATGCCGGATAAGGGTGGCGTGGCGGATGCGCTGGCGCAACGGCTCCAGGCGTTTGGTGTGGAAGTTTTGCGCATTGAGGACGCACCAGCCGCTGACGCCTTGGCCAATCAAGTGAACACGTGGCTGGCCGCCGGCCCGGTGCAGGGCGTCTACTGGCTGCCAGCGCTGGATGATGAGGGAAGTCTCAGCCAAATGGATCTGACGGGCTGGAGCGAAGCCCTGCGGGTGCGCGTCAAGGCGCTTTATACCACCATGCGCGTGTTGTACGAGCAGATTGCGTCGTCGGGCGCGTTCCTGGTCTCGGCTGTGCGCCTCGGAGGACAGCACGGCTATGACGATGCCGGCGCAGTCGCACCGCTAGGGGGCGCGGTCACAGGCTTTACTAAAGCCTACAAGCGGGAGCGGGCGGACGTTCTGGTCAAAGTCGTCGATTTCGAACCGGATCGTGATGCATTGCAAGTCGCCGAAGCCCTCATCGACGAAACTCAGCGCGATCCCGGTGCGGTTGAGATCGGTTACAAGAGTGGACTGCGCTGGACGGTTGGGCTACAGGAACAACCCGCAGCCGATGGTCAGCCCGGCATGACGCTGGATAAGGACTCGGTGTTTGTAATCACCGGGGCGGCTGGAGGAATTGTCTCGGCCATCACCGCCGATTTGGCGGCAGCTTCCGGCGGCACTTTCTATCTGCTTGATCTGGTGCCGACGCCCGATGCGAACAATCCCGATCTCAAGCGCTTTGTGAGCGACAAGGAAGGACTAAAGCGCGATCTGATTGCGCGCATACAGTCTCGTGGCGAGCGGGCCACGCCCGCGCTGGTCGAGAAGGAGCTGGCTGCTCTGGAGCGGGCGCAGGCTGCTCAGAAGGCGATCGATACGGTGTGTGAAGCCGGCGGGACGGCGTACTACTTCAGTGTCAACCTCACCGATGCAGACGGTGTGGCCAACGTGATCAACCAGGTTCGCGAACGCAGCGGACGGATCGACGTGCTGCTGCACGCCGCAGGTATGGAGCGCAGCCACTTCCTGCCCGATAAGGAGCCGCGTGAGTTCGACTTGGTCTTCGACGTTAAGAGTCACGGCTGGTTCAATCTTCTGCGCGCCATCGGCGACATGCCTCTGGGGGCAACCGTGGCGTTCAGCTCGATTGCCGGACGCTTCGGCAACGGAGGACAGACGGACTACAGTTCGGCCAACGACCTGCTGTGCAAGATCACCTCGAACTTCCGCACGACACGGCCGGCTACGCGTGGTATCGCCATCGACTGGACGGCTTGGGGCGGCATCGGTATGGCTACCCGCGGCTCCATTCCTAAGATGATGGAGCTGGCTGGAATAGATATGTTGCCGCCTGAAGCGGGTGTTCCTTTGATTCGCCGCGAATTGATTGCGGGGGGAACACGCGGTGAGATTGTCGTTGCCCAGCGCCTCGGTATTATGCTGAACGAATTCGATGCCGATGGAGGGATAGATACAATTACGGCGCAAGCTTCCGGCGAGAATCTCTTGCAAGCGCAAGGACCGATGCTTGGCAAGATCGCAGGCATGGGCCTGCACACGGGCCTGATGATCGAGACCATGCTGGACCCGAAGATTCAACCGTTCTTGCACGATCATAAGATCGACGGCACGGCGGTGCTTCCCGGAGTCATGGGGATCGAGGCTTTTGCGGAAGCGGCCTCCTCGATGCTGCCAGGCTGGCACGTGGACGCCATCGAACGCGTGAACTTCCTGGCGCCGTTCAAGTTCTACCGGAACAAGCCGCGAGCGGTCACCATCACGGCGGTCTTTTACCCGCAAGGTGATGCCGTGCTTGCGGATTGTCGACTGATCGGCAGCCGGCAACTCCCGAAACAGGCGGAGCCGGAAGTAACTACTCATTTCACGGCGCGTGTGCGGCTGACCAGAAACCCACTCGAAGCGACCACCACACCGGCGCTGAAGGGGCCGGCCGGAGCGGTCGTCGAGGCCTCCGACGTATATCGCGTTTACTTCCACGGACCAGCGTACCGCGTAGTGGAGCGGGCATGGGGGGAGGAAGATCGCATCGTGGGTCAGATGGCCAAGAGCTTGCCCATCCATCATCAACCCCCCGAGCAGCCGACGGTTGTGGTGCCTCGCCTGATCGAGCTTTGCTTCCAGACCGCCGGGCTCTGGGAAATGAGCGTACAAGAACGAATGGGCTTGCCGCAGTACGTTCATGAAATCCGCTTCTTTCAATTTGCAGATTTAGCTGAAAGCCAGTTACATGCCGTAGTAACTCCCGCTTCGGATGGAAGCTTCGATGCGGACGTTGTGGATGCGGCGGGGAACCGGTGCATGCATTTGGGTGGTTATCGCACGGTCGCGCTTCCGTATACCGTCGATTCCAAGCCGTTTAAGGCACTGCACGTCATGGAGGTCGCGGGCCTGGCTTCTGATTGATCCATCGCCGTCACGGCAGGGCGAGCACCATGGACGTCTACTGGCTTGAACAGGCCGAATCGGAAATACCGGCGCACGATCAGTGGTTAAGCGTTAGAGATGCGGCTTGCCTCGGTGGTCTGCGTTTTGCAAAACGCCGCGCGGACTGGCGACTGGGACGCTGGACAGCGAAACGAGCCCTGGCCATTTACTGGAAGATTCCAACCGATCCCAAGACTCTTTCGGAAATCGAAATACGTCCGGCGCTCTCCGGCGCGCCGGAGGTGTTTCTTGCAGATAAACCAGCGGACGTTGCTATTTCGCTGAGTCACCGCTCCGATGTTGCGGGTTGCGCCATCGCAAAATCCGGAGCAATGCTGGGGTTTGACCTTGAAATCGCCGAGTGTCGCAGCGAGGCTTTTGTCCGTGATTATTTCGCCGCCGAAGAGCAGGGCCTGATTACGCGCGTGCATGCGGCAGACCGCTCTCAGTTAGTAGCTTTGCTTTGGAGCGCCAAAGAGAGCGCACTTAAAGCATTGCGCGCCGGCCTTCGACTGGATACCCGGTCGGTAATCGTAAGTCCTATGGCTCAAGACCAAGGCGGAGATGAACCGGGGCGCATAAGAGAGCTGTATCCCTCCTCCAGGCTGCCATACGCTCTCGATAACTGGTGTCCGCTGCGCGTCCGTTGCGCTGACGGGCAGGTTTTCCAAGGCTGGTGGCAGCACACAGGCAGCCTCTTGCGGACGCTGGTGGCGGCTCCACAACCGGTCCGGCCGACTCTGCTAAAGAATTCTTAGGATCGGGCGCGACCAATACGGTGCGCCGGGCCTACCCAGATTGCTTTTACATCGCCACCTATTGAGTATTGAATAATATACTGACATTATTTGTTGTTCATGATAGAGTCGCCGCATGGGAAATCCGGCGGGGGTACGCAGAGACTTTGCGGCACTGGAGCGGCG
>JBEKGY010000103.1:0-4264 GCA_050012555.1 Occallatibacter sp. | reverse complement strand
GGGCAGGGGCCTCCGCCGCCGGTAAAAGCCCTGACGAGGATGGTCGAATCCGGGGTGATCTTCACCGGTGAGTGCGATACCCGGGGCGGCTGCTTCGCATGGCCTCGGTAAAGACGTCCTCGACTTCGTCGGCGGTGGCGGGCCGGAGGTTCAGGTCCACTTCGGCGAACAGCCGTTGGAGTTCCGCGGAGACCTCACGCCGCCGTTGCTCCGATACAGGGGCGGGATCGAAAGCCTGTACCCTGATCGATTCCTTCTCCTGCAGCGGACGGCCAAGCAGCAGTTCCGCGGCTGCCCTCTGTGCCGGCGATAAGTTTTTTGCCTGACGGACCATACGCTTGCTCCTTCCATTATCGCGCGATTTGGCGCCGCTTCTTTGTGAGTTTTCCGCAAGCCTGCATGACTCCCGCGGGCAGTAGCTGGTAACGTCGGTCTTACACCTGGCAGGGGCAAGGAGGACCGACGATGGCCGTCAAAGCGCAAGGTGACGTGCCGGACGGCATGCAGAGAGTTTATCGGCGCTTCGAGCGCTGGCGCAGTTCCCATCGGGGACGATTGCCCATTCCAGGGGGATTGTGGGCTTCCGCGGCGGTGGTTGCGCGAGAGCACGGTGTGTTCCAAACCGCCAAGGTTTTGCGCCTGGAGTATGCCAAGCTCAAGCGGATGGTGGAATCCGCGCCTCGCAGCGCGCGCCCGGCAGCGAGACCGGCCACATTCTTGGAACTGATGCCATCTCAAGCGATGGCTCTGTCGGAGTGCTTAATCGAGTTAGAAGGGCCACGGGGCAAGATCCGTATCCAGTGGAAGGGCGCCACGTCGCCGGACTTGGCCGCACTGAGCCGCACGCTGTGGGAGTCGGCGTGATTCAGATCACGCCGCAGATGCGTATCCTGGTGGCGATTGAAGCCGTGGATGGCAGAAAGGGCATCGATTCGTTGGCCCGACTGTGCGAGGAGAAACTCCTGGCCGACCCCTTCTCCGGCAGCCTGTTTGTGTTCCGTAGTCGGCGGGGAACCTCGATCCGCATCTTAGTCTATGACGGGCAGGGATTCTGGCTGGCACAGAAGCGCCTATCGAAAGGGCGGTTTGTGTGGTGGCCGAGCGGAAAAGAACCCGCCCGACGACTGGAAGCACACCAGGCGCAGCTCCTGATAGCTGCCGGCAACCCGGAAACCGATGCCGCGCCGGTATGGCGCAAAGTCAGTTAAGAAAAAATAAAAACAAAACCCTTGCGTTCTGATTTTTTTCCTGTCATGCTGCGGTTATGGGGGAAACGTGGCGCTACCGCGGCCAGGAGATCGGGAGCGAGCAGATTGTTTTCCTGAGAGAGTTCATCGCGGCGCATCCCACCAGCAGCCGCTGGAAGCTGTCGCGCCAGTTGTGCGAAGCGCTGGGCTGGAAGCAAGCCAACGGCGCGTTGCGGGACATGGTTTGCCGCGGGCTACTCCTGATGCTGGCGCGGGCCGGCCAGATCGAGTTGCCGCCGGTACGCCGCCACATCCGCGGCCAGTGCCGCACGGGGCGTCCGCGGCCGGAAGCCGTCCTGATCGACACCGCGCCGCTGGCGATGCCGCTGGGGGCGCTGGGACCGATTGAGATCGAACCCGCGCGGCGCACCGCAGACGAGCCGCTGTTCAATAGCCTGATGGAGCACCATCACTACCTCGGTTATGAGCAGCCGGTGGGGGAGCATCTCAAGTATGTTTTGTGGGCTCAGAGACGGCCGATTGCCTGTCTGGCCTGGAGTTCAGCGCCGCGGCACCTGGGCAGCCGCGACCGTTTCATCGGCTGGAATGCAGAAGCGCGGCGGCGCAACATCCGGTTCCTGGCCTATAATACGCGCTTTCTGATTCTGCCCTGGGTGGCGGTGCCGCACCTGGCCTCCCATATCCTCAGCCGCATCGCGCGGCGCATATCGCCGGACTGGGAGCGCGCCTATGGACACCCCATCTATTTTCTGGAGACCTTCGTCGATCCGGAACGCTTTCGGGGAACCTGTTACCGGGCGGCCAACTGGGTGTTGTTGGGGCGCACCACGGGCCGCGGGAAGGACGATCAGACGGGCCGGCCGAACCGCTCGATCAAAGAGATCCTGGGCTATCCGTTGACGCCACGGTTTCGCCAGTTGTTACAGAGGGTGGAAGCATGAAACAGCCCGGCGTGCCGCCCATCAGTGTTCCCATCGAGGAACTGGAGGGATTGCTGGAACAGGCGCGACCGGCGCTCTCGGCAGAGGGTTATCAGAAGTTGCGCGCCGCGATCCGCACGCTGGTCTATGTGACCGAGTTATTGGAGCAGAAGGAAACGACCCTGGCGGCGCTGCGCGAGTTGTTGTGTCCGGCCGGCACCGAGAAAACCGACAAGGTGCTGCAGCAGGCAGGTGTCCAGACGGGCGGGCCGGGCCCGGAAAGCGTCTCGCAGAAGCCGAAGCGTGCGGCGGCCGGGCATGGGCGCAATGGCGCCGCCGCGTATCACGGGGCGCAGAAGGTCCCCGTTCCGCACGCTTCGTTAAAGGCCGGGGACGCATGTCCGGATGGGTGCGGCGGCAAGGTCTATCCGCAGCGTGATCCCGGCGTGCTGGTGCGGATCAAAGGGCAGGCGCCCCTGGCCGCGACCGTCTATGAGCTGGAAAAGCTGCGCTGCAATCTGTGCGGGAACGTGTACACGGCCGCCGCTCCGCCCGAGGCCGGCGAGAAGAAGTACGATGAGTCGGCGGCCAGCATGATCGCCATGCTCCGCTACGGGAGCGGATTTCCCTGGAATCGTCTGGAAAAACTGGAAGACAGCCTGGGAATCCCACTTCCGGCGGCGACGCAATGCCAGATCATGGAGGAAACCGCGGTCCCGCTCCAACCGGCCCTGGAGGAACTGAAGCGGCAGGCGGCGCAAGGGGAAGTGGTGCACAACGACGATACTTCCATGCGGGTGCTGTCGCTGGACCGGGATGCGGACATTTCCCCGGAGCGCACCGGGGTGTTCACCAGCGGGCTGGTATGGGCCTGCCAACAGCGCCGCATCGCGCTGTATTTCACCGGGTGCAAGCACGCCGGCGAGAATCTGGCCGAGGTGCTGAAACAGCGTTCTCCGGAGCTGCCACCCGCCATTCAAATGTGTGACGCCCTCTCGCGGAATGTGCCGAAGCTCGTCGAGACGATGGTCGCCAACTGTAATGCACACAGCCGGCGAAATTTCGTGAAGGTGACGCCGAATTTTCCGGAAGAGTGCCGGTTCGTGCTGGAGACCCTGGGCGAGGTCTACGGCTACGATGAGCAGGCGCGGGCGCGGGGTCTATCGACGGAAGAGCGTCTCCGATTCCACCAGGAGCATAGCGGGCCGGTGATGGAAAAACTGCATAGCTGGTGCGCGGCCCAGTTCGAGGAGAGGAAAGTGGAACCGAACTCCGGCCTGGGCCAAGCGATTTCCTACCTGCTCAAACACTGGGAGAAACTCACCCTGTTCTTGCGCGTGGCAGGGGCCCCCATCGATAACAATCTGGTCGAGCGTGCGCTGAAGAAGGCCATTCTGCATCGTAAGAACTCTTTGTTTTACAAGACCCGGAAGGGCGCGCAGATGGGGGATCTGTTCATGAGCCTGATTCACACCTGCGAGCTGAACGGAGCCAATGCCTTCGACTATCTCACCGAGTTGCAGCGGCACGCGGAGGAACTGAAGCAAAACCCATCGGCGTGGATGCCGTGGAACTATCGCGATACGTTGGCACGGCTGGCTACGCCCGCCGCCGCGTAATATGATGAAATCCTGCCTGGCCAGAAAGGATCGACTGCGGCCATAGCGGGGTGGCGTTCTGAAATGGCCGCCAAACGGGCCTTTCCAAAAAACAAAATCCGCTGACGTTTTTGGCCAGGCACGGAAACCGGCGAAAATGTTGCGGACCGGCATCTATGCCGCGACTGCTGGTCGGACCGCTGGTGGTGGTCGCTGGCGACCTTGCTGATCACACGACCGAACCCGCCAACGGGCTTTGGATCTGGCATGGGTGCTACTAAAAACTCTCCTCATGTACACTCTTTCGTCGTTTCCCGATCCTTACAGGAGACAAACAAAAGACGAAAGCATTGCCGAAAAGCTCGGATGAGTTGCCAACTGGGACTATCTACGCAGCCTTGCCGAAAGCTCACAGAATACGGATGGTTTCCGGCGGCAGCGGCAGCACGCGCACACGCGATCCCTTGCCGCGCACGCGCATCTGCGCTTCACTGAACAGCAGGTCCGCGAGCTGCAATGCCAGCACTTCGCGCGAGCG
>JBEKGY010000102.1:0-4280 GCA_050012555.1 Occallatibacter sp. | reverse complement strand
CTGGCGCCGCGTGGAAACGCGGCGGCGGCCAGGATTGGCCGCCCCACAAAGGAATCCTCCATCATACGCACATTCTGTTCTTAGATTTGCAGGCCCGTTCCAAAAATTAAGTGCCATTGGGCTCTCAGCCTGCGGCGGGTCCTCGACCCGCCTGTTGATTTGGTTGCGGCTCCGCTGCTTTGTACTACTACGCCCAGGAATCTTCGCAGCCCACGACAATTCGAAGTGGGGCAGGCCCGTGGCCTGCGCGGGGCTCTCAGCCCCGCCCATATCCGGTTTGCGGCTCCGCTGCTTTGTGGGGCAGCCAATCCTGGCTGCCGCCGCGTTTCCACGCGGCGATGGGCCGGCTGAAAGCCGGCTGCGGGCAGGATTGCCCGCCCCACACCTCTATCCCAGCCGCGCGGCCTTCTTCGCGAGCGGGGCCCCTTCGGTCCGAGCCGGCTTGCGGGGCGCGATCTGGCCGTTGCCCAGGCGCCGCATCTGGTCGCTCACGCACACCAGGAACATGGGCTGCCGGGCGTTCTTGAAGATGTCGATGATCTTCTCCTGCTGGTCCTCGAGGTAAATGGACTTGCCGTCGGTGACCAGGTGCAGGCTCCCGTTGTTGTCCACCACCTCGTTCAGCCGGCGCCCCATCTCGCGCTGCAGGAATCGCAGCACGCGGCGGATCTTCTGCAGGGAGAACCCCTTGCGCCGCAGCTCGGCGATCACCGTAATCTCGATTACTTCCTCCGGCGAGTAGATGCGCTTGTGCCCCTCATGCCGGGGGGAAACCACCTTGCGCTCGTCCCACCACTGTAGCTGCCGCAGGCTCACCTGCGCGATGCGAGAAACCTCGCTGCTGGAGTACGACTGTTCTTCCACGCTACTTTCAGGACGGGTTTTCTTTGTTTTGAACATGTCTGAACGCCCGCGTTTTCGATTCCCAGGGACTAGTCAAATTGTACCTGCCCCAGCGGCGGAGTCAATAGGGGATTTCGCGCGCCCTGGAACTGGTGCCGCGCGCGGCGGCCGATACAAATAGAGGTAGCCCCCTCGAAGCCAAAACCCTTCATCCGCCCCCTACAAACTGTACGATTTCTAACTGTGCGCCCGCCGCAACCGGAGTCCCCGGCCAGTCCGCCCTGCGCACAATTCGCCGGTCCAGTTCCACCGCCACGCGGTCGGGAACCACCTCCAGCCACCCCAGCAACTCCGTCACATTCAGCCCGCCAGGCACGCGCCGGCCTTGGCCGTTCACGACAATATCGATCTGTTCTGTTTGTTCCATGCCGGTGAAAAGGCGGGCGCGCGTTTGACACCCCGTTTTGACCCTCATTATAGTCGAAAGAGGCCCCCAGGATGCCCACCGCGAATCCCACATCTTACTTCCCCGTCCTTCTTCAGGTTCTTTTGGCCGCCGCCACCGCCGGGGCGCTGGTGACGCTCTCCTGGCTGGTCGGCCAGCGCACTCGCAGCCCCCAGAAGGATACTCCCTACGAGTGCGGCATCGCGCCCACCGGCTCGGCGCGCGAGCGTTTCAGCGTCAAGTTCTATCTGGTGGCCATCGTCTTCATCCTTTTCGATATCGAAGCCGTCTTCCTGTATCCCTGGGTGGTGGTCTATCGCGACCTGAAGCTGTTCGGCTTCTTCGAGATGTTGCTGTTCATCGTTCTGATCGTGGCGGGATTCTTCTACATCTGGAAGAAGGGCGCGCTGGACTGGTCCCAGGCCGGCGCCAACGAGAAAACAAAACAATAATGCTCCCCGATCCATTGAAATCATTCCGCTCGGCCGCGGCGCTGGAAGCGTTCGATCCGTCCGCCATCGCCGGGGGTCACACCGACCGCGGCGAACTTACCCTGCTCATCGCCCCGGAGCGCATCGCCGGGGTGTGCCGCGTGGCCCGCAACGACCTCGGCTTCATCCGCCTCAGCGCCATCACCGCGGTCGACTGGCTCCCCGCCGAGCCCCGCTTCGAGGTTGTCTACCTGCTGCATTCGCTCGACCACAACGAGCGCCTGCGGTTGAAGTGCCGCGTCGCCGACGGCCAGGAGATCGACTCCGTCACATCCGTGTGGCGCGGCGCCAACTGGTACGAGCGCGAAGTGTTCGACCTGTTCGGCATCCGCTTCCGCAACCACCCCAACATGGTGCGCCTGCTCATGCCGCTCGACTGGGAAGGGCACCCCATGCGCAAGGATTATCCGGTGCACGGTTACAAGTACAGCTATCCGAGCGAGTAGGAGACCCATGGAGGAGTTGAAAGTACACACCGACACGATGGTGGCCGAGCCCGGCGAGCAGCTCACGCCCGGCACCCCGGACACCACTCGCCGCATGGTCCTCAACATGGGCCCGCAGCACCCTTCCACCCACGGCGTGTTGCGCGTGGTCATCGAGCTGGACGGCGAAATCATCACCAGCGCGGCGCCCGACATCGGCTTTCTTCACACCGGCATCGAGAAGGAGTGCGAGGTCAAGACCTGGCATCAGGTGGTGACCCTCACCGATCGCGTCGATTATCTCGCCAATCTCTCGAATAACCTCGTCTACGCGCTGGGGGTGGAGAAGCTGATCGGCGATATCGAGATCCCGCCGAAAGCGCAGTGGATGCGCGTCCTGCTGGCCGAGTTGCAGCGCATCGCCAGCCATCTGGTGTGGCTGGGCACGCACGCCCTCGACCTCGGCGCCATGAGCATGTTCTTCTACTGCTTCCGCGAGCGCGAGGACGTTCTGAAGATCTTCGAGATGTTCTCCGGCCAGCGCATGATGACCAGCTACATCCGGCCGGGCGGGCTGGCGCTGGAGCCGCCGCGCGGATGGCAGCAGGTGGTACGCCGGTTCATCGACGGCTTCGCGTCCAAAGTGGACGAATACGAAAACCTGCTGACCGCCAATCCCATCTGGATGAAGCGCACCAAGGGAGTCGGCTTCATTTCAGTGGAAGACATGCTTGAGCTGGGCGTCACCGGTCCCCTGCTCCGCGGCGCGGGGATCGCCTGGGACATCCGCAAATCCGAGCCCTATTCGTCCTACGAGAAGTTCGATTTCGATATCGCCGTACGCACCGGCAACGATGTCTACTCGCGCTTTCAGGTGCGCATCGAAGAGATGCGCCAGAGCGCGCGCATCGTCAAACAGGCCCTGGAGGGCATGCCCGAAGGCCCGTGGCAGGCCAGCGCGCCGCACATCGTGCTGCCCGACCGCGAGAAAATGAAGACGCAGATGGAGGCCCTCATCTACCATTTCAAGATTGTCACCGAGGGCTATCGCGTTCCCGCCGGCGAAGTGTATCAGGCGGTGGAATCGCCGCGCGGCGAGATCGGCTACTACATGGTCAGCGATGGAACGTCGCACCCGTGGCGCGTGTTCATGCGCACGCCGAGTTTCGGGAACCTGCAGGGTCTGCCGGCGATGATCGAGGGATCGCTGATCGCCGACACCATCGCCGCCATGGGCAGCATGGATTTTGTCCTCGGAGACGTGGACCGGTGAGGCTTTCAGCTCCATCCTTTGCCCTGCCTGATGCTGAATCTCAGGCTCTGCAGTGCCCTCGGATGTGGGGCAGGCTCTCAGCCTGCGGCGGCCTCTCAGGCCGCCCGCCCTGCGCTGGACCAAAGGTAATCGTCGGGTTCAGTTGCCAGGCCGGCTTTGACCGGATTGTTCTCGACATATCGCTGGATGCGCCGGAATTCGAGCTCAGTGCGAACCACATGGTCATAGCTCTCGCTCTGCCAGAAAGGTTGCCCACTCCGCCGGAGCAACAGATTGGCGCGTGTAGCGGTGGCCGCTTTGAGCGAGCCGAGAAGTTTCGACACGGTAACATGCGGGGTGAGGAGCAGATGGACGTGATTGGGCATGATTACCCACGAGTGCATCTCATAGTGTCCAAGCTCGACGCCGTGTTGGAACGAAGCCAGAACCAGTTCAGCAATGCTCGGCTGCCTGAGGAACACAGGCCCGCACCGGGCTTGATCGAGAAGGCTGTCCATGGCAACGAAGGCTTCGCCGGAGGTGACATCCGCGGGAGCAAACGGACGATGTGCCGGAAGACTATCGTGCAGGCAGAACGTGACAAACAAGGGCTGGCCGATGACTTCGAGATGGGGAAGCCGACGCCTTCTTATCAGCACAGTCGGGTAGTGTGGCAGGCACGCCGACATTCTCCTGTGCCGGGCGGCCTGAGAGGCCGCCGCAGGCTGAGAGCCCAATGGCACTTAACTTTTGAGCCTGTCTGGCAAGTGGTTGATTCTCTGAGTTTGTGGGGCGGGCAATCCTGCCCGCAGCCGGCTTTCAAG
>JBEKGY010000101.1:0-4476 GCA_050012555.1 Occallatibacter sp. | reverse complement strand
TGAGTGGAAGCGGAGGCGCGATGTACAAGATCGTGGAAGCCCGGACCGTCGGCCTCAATATCAAGCAGTTTGTCATTGAGGCGCCACGCATTGCCCGCAAGCAGAGGCCGGGACAGTTCCTCATTCTCCGCCTGCATGAAAAAGGCGAACGCATTCCGCTTACCATCAAGAGCTCCGATCCCGCCGCCGGCACCGTCACCATCGTCGTCCAGGCCATCGGCAAAACCACTTCGCTGCTCAACTGTCTTGAAGCCGGCGATTCCATCCTCGACATCGTCGGTCCCCTCGGTCACCCCTCTGAGATTCAGAACTACGGCACCGCTGTGATCCTGGCCGGAAGCGTGGGTACGGCCATGGCGCTGTCCACCGCCAATACCCTCAAGCAGGCAGGCAACCACGTCATCTTCATTGAAGGCGCGCGCAGCGAGGAGATGGTGGTCTTTGAAGACGAAGTGCGGCAGGCCAGCAGCGAGGCCTACGTTATGACCGACGACGGCAGCTACGGCGAGCAGGGCCTGGTCACAAAAAAGCTCAACGAGCTGCTGGCCGCCGGGCGCAAGCTCGACTTTGTGCTCGCCGTCGGCCCCGTGCCCATGATGCGCGCCGTGGCCCGCATCACCGCGCCGCTCGGCATCAAAACCATGGTCAGCCTCAACTCCATCATGGTCGACGGCACCGGCATGTGCGGTGGCTGCCGCGTGCTGCTGGGCGACAAGAGCAAGTTCGCCTGTGTCGACGGGCCGGAGTTCGACGCCGCGCAGGTCAATTTTGAAGTCCTCATGCAGCGCAACGCCATGTATCGCGACAAGGAGTGCCAGTCGCTAAGTTACTTCGAGGCCCATAAGCAGGAGGAACTGGCGCAGTTGCGGGCGGAGCTGGCCGCAAAGGAAGAAGAAGTGGCGCATCTGCGCGCGGAGTTGGATGCCGAGGAGAAGCATTATGTCTGAGAGCGACCCGCTTCCTCCTCCGGGGCGGAATGCCCTTCCCCTTAAAGCCCGGATGAAGATCGCGCGCACCCGCATGCCGGAACTCGATCCACAGGTGCGCAGCCGCAATTTTGAAGAAGTAAATCTGGGCCTGCCGCCAGCCGATGCGCTCACCGAAGCTTCGCGCTGCATCGAATGCGCCAAGCCAGCCTGCGTCGTCGATTGCCCGGTGGGCGTAAAGATCAAAGAGGTCGTAGCCCTGATCTGCGCGGGCGACTATCTGGGGGCGGCGGCCAAGATGCGCGAGGACAATGCGCTGCCCGCCATCACCGGCCGTGTCTGTCCGCAGGAAAACCAGTGCGAAGGCGGATGCGTCCTGGGCAAGAAGGGCGCGCCCGTCGCCATCGGCAACCTGGAGCGCTTCATCGCCGACTTCGAGCGCGAGAGCGGAACGTTGGGCTTGCCTTCCATCGCGCCACGTACCGACAAGAGCGTAGCCATCGTGGGCAGCGGTCCGGCCGGCCTTTCCGCAGCCGGCGATCTTGCCCAAAAGGGCCATCGCGTCAGGGTCTTTGAGGCGCTGCATGAACTCGGCGGCGTGCTCGTCTACGGAATACCGGAATTCCGCCTCCCCAAGTCGATCGTCAAAGGCGAAGTCGACAACCTGCGCCAGATGGGCGTCGAGTTTGAAACCAATGTGGTGGTTGGCAAGAGCGTAACCATCGACGAGCTGATGCACTATGAATGCTTCGACGCGGTTTTTGTCGCCACCGGTGCCGGACTGCCGCAATTCCTCGGCGTTCCCGGCGAGCATTTCAACGGCGTCTACTCCGCCAACGAATTCCTCACCCGCGTCAACCTGATGCGCGCCTACCAGATCTCCGATTACGACGAGCCTGTGTACGATTGCCGCGATCGCGACGTGATCGTCGTCGGTGGCGGCAACACCGCCATGGACGCCGTCCGCACTGCGCGCCGCCTCGGTGCGCGCACTGCAACGCTGGTATATCGCCGCTCCCAGGCCGAGATGCCTGCCCGCATCGAAGAGGTTCACCACGCCCTCGAAGAGGGCATCGAATTCCGCATGTTGACCAACCCCATCGAGTTCATCGGCGACGAAAAGGGCTGGCTTACCGGCGCCCGCTGCGTGCGCATGGAACTCGGCGAACCCGACGCCGACGGCCGCCGACGGCCCGTTCCCATCGCCGGCTCGGAGTACATTCTTCCCGCCAACGTAGCCATCATCGGCGTCGGCACCACCGCCAATCCCCTCATCCAGAGCTCGACGCCCGACCTCAAGACCACCGCGCGCAACTATATTGTTGCGGATCCTGTGACCACCCGTACCTCCAAGCGCGGTGTCTTTGCCGGCGGCGACATCGTCACCGGCGGCGCTACTGTAATCCTCGCCATGGGCGCCGGCCGCAAGGCGGCGAAGGGAATCGATGAGTATCTGCGCAGTGGGGAGTGGGCGTAGGGACTACGCCCCAGCCCTTAAAAAAATGGGCGGCAAGAACTCACGCCCTCGCCGCCGCCCGTCCCTGGGTTGTCTTGAAAGTACTTCAGTTTTGCCAAACGCTGAATCACGCTCAAGCGCCAGAGCTGCTCCCCGGCCATGAGTCCCTCAATCCCTTAGCCCCTTAGCCCCTGCCTCTTTTACTGCAGAAGCTTCGTCACTTCCTGCTGCACCTGATTCGCCTGGGCCAGAGCCGCAATGCCGGTCTGGCTGAGAATCTCGTTTTAAATCGGACTTCAACGCGTCAGGCTTGTCCCCTGAGGCCAACGCGATTGCCTATGCTCTGGGAAAATGTATTGTCGATGCACCGGGCCTTCAGGCAGAGCTTGTCTCGCTGCTCAAGCCGTATTCCGAGCAGCAGATCGCAGAACGCCTGGATGACCTGGGAACGCTCGCTGTCGGCGCCGCGCTCTCTCTTTGCCACCAGGGCAAGACCCAGATTCTGATTGGAGAGATCGCCGCGGAGATCAATCGAATTCTGAAGGTCCGGGGTGAGAGATTGCAGTACAGCGCGGAAAAGGTGGGTCACAGGCTGAAGAAGGCCGGCCTGCTCAACCGGCGCCTGGGCGGAGCGGGCAATGGATTCCTGCTGGATCATGCGACTCAGGTCCTTCTCCACGAGGTCTCAGCAGCTCACGGTTGTGTAGGTTTGACCGACGATAAGGAAAACATGCATTGCCATTTATGCGAACAATACAAATGACTTGCGGAGGTTATGTAGGATATGTAGGTTTTTCGCAATTGATAGCAAGCTCCTCAACGATGTTCGCGCCAACGTCCGTGCGCCCGG
Organism: Occallatibacter sp.; assembly: GCA_050012555.1. Taxonomy (GTDB): domain Bacteria; phylum Acidobacteriota; class Terriglobia; order Terriglobales; family Acidobacteriaceae; genus Telmatobacter. Next base: position 1,244 of record JBEKGY010000101.1, on the reverse strand, counting down.
ACCTTCCCTCAATCTCCGTATAGGACTTGCCCGCGCCGCTGGGCAATTCGCCTTCAGACTTCTCTTCCATAAGAAACTGGCGGCGGTGGTGGCGGGGGTGGCAGCAGCAACCCTGGAACGACAGCGGGTAGGCGCCGCGCCCCTGTAGTGAGAACTGTAGTGCCTGTAGTGAAAAATGTAGTAGGTCGAATGGTTTTGAGCGGTTCGTAAAGATTCACTCAAGCCATTCACAAACAATGACTTATGCAAATCTTTACAAACCGCACCAAGCCTCCAAAGAGGTCTGCAAAACCTTTATGCGCCGGTTCGATCCCGGCCCGCGCCTCCAATCTTTTCAATAACTTACAGAAACCACTCAAGAAGCCAAATTCAGCACTGTAGTGAAAACTGTAGTGACCTCGCGAGAGTCTCACTGAATCGTCGGCGTTGCCGCGTTTTCACTAGACTTCATCGCCTCTAGTTGCTTCACTGCATTGAATTGTTCAAGCCTCTCAACCGATCGTGTCTGGTGCTCTTGCGTGGGGTGTGCGTACCGCATGACCATGTTGATTTTCGAGTGACCCAAGAGCGATGCCAAGGTCACGAGATCAATGCCCGCCTCTGCAGCGCGAGTGGCCTAGGTATGGCGGCAATCGTACAGCCTGAACGGAACTACCTTACTGGCCTTCACCGCTCGGTCGTGTGCGTTGTTGACCTTCGGGACTGGCCGCTCTGAGTCTGTCTCACACGGAAATAGGAATGGCGTCTTCAGCCCCTCCATGCGCCGCGCCAGTATGTTGCGGGCGGCTGATGTCAACGGTACCCGGCGCCGCGCAGCCTTCGTCTTGCCAAAGGGATTGAAGAGATACCCGGCCGGCAGATTCACGTTTTCTGGTTGAATTCGATAGACCTCTTCGGGCCGCATCCCAGTTTCGAGCATGAGTGACGCCACATCTCTGAGAAATGGAGTAGCCACGTCTAGGTATTTCTTCTGCTCGTCAAAGCTGAGAACCCTCGTTTGCTCGTTGTTTTCCCGCAGAGCCTTTGCTGCCGTCTTGCTAATCGGGTTCCTAACGGGCACATCGCTCTTAATGACGTGGTTGAACATCGCACGCAGACAGGCAAGCTCGCGGTTCACCATTGCGGGTTGAATTTTCTTGCTAGAGCGTGTTTCAAAAACATTTTCGCAGGGTGATCCAAAAGCAAGCGAGGTAGAAGAAGGCGCGGTAGGTGAGGAGCAGATGTTCGTGACGGACCAGCAAGCG
>JBEKGY010000100.1:0-4625 GCA_050012555.1 Occallatibacter sp. | reverse complement strand
GGCAAATCATAGCCTTTTGGTTCTGGCAAAGGCTCTGCCGGGCGCGTCCGGTTCTTTGGCTCTGGAACGAATGCAGAAAAAGATCGCAGCAGCGGCAACTGGCGGTATACTTTCGTCGCCGGGAAAGAAAAATGGAAATTCCGGCTAAGGTGGAGTGGCAATGTTCTGCGGGTTTTCTGCTCATTTCTGGAGCCGCAGGGAACCGGATTAATTGTCGAGGTATGTCATGAAAGCGCTAGTGCTGGAAGAGAAGCTCCGCCTCTCGCTGCGCGAGATCGATCTTCCGCAAAAGATGGGGCCGCGCGACGTGCGCATCCGCATCGCGCGTGTGGGTATCTGCGGCAGCGATGTGCACTATTACAAGCATGGACGCATAGGCCCTTACATCGTGAACGCGCCCATGGTGCTCGGCCACGAAGCCTCTGGCGTGGTGGTCGAGGTCGGGGACGAGGTTCGGGACCTGGCCCCCGGCGACCGTGTATGCATGGAGCCGGGTATTCCCGACATGACCTCGCGGGCAAGCCGGGAAGGGCACTACAACCTGGACCCGGCGGTGCGCTTTTGGGCCACGCCGCCGATACACGGCTGCCTCACCACTGAGGTTGTGCACCCTGCGGCCTTCACCTTCAAGCTGCCCAGTCATGTTTCGCTGGCCGAGGGCGCGATGGTCGAGCCTATGGCCGTCGGACTGCACGCGGCCACCAAGGCCGGCATCAAGCCCGGCGCTACGGCCGTGGTTCTGGGCGCCGGTCCGATCGGTATCATGACGGCGCTCTCCGCTCAGGCCGCCGGCGCAGGCCAGGTTGTCATCTCTGATCTGTCCACGGAGAAACTGGCGATCGCAGGACAGTATCCCGGCATTCATCCCTTCAATATACGCGGCGGATCGTTAGCTGCTTGCGTGGCTGAACTGACCGGTAATTGGGGTGCGGACGTGGTCTTTGAGGCCAGCGGCAGCGCACAAGTCTACGAAGGAATCTTTAATCTGCTGGCGCCGGCCGGCACGCTGGTGATCGTGGGCATACCCCCCACGGCCGTTCCCTTCGATGTTGTTGCCGCTCAGGCAAAGGAGGCCCGTGTCGAAACTACCTTTCGTTACGCCAATGTCTATCCCAAGGCTGTGGCGCTGCTGGCCTCGGGCAAGGTGAACCTGAATCCGCTTCTCTCGGCGAGCTTTTCTTTTGAACAGGGCATTGCCGCCTTTGAGCGTGCTGCCGAGGGACGTCCCGCCGACGTCAAGCTGCAAATCCTGGTCGAGGAATCCGCCGCGTGAGCGCGCCCGGCACCGAAGTTTCCGATCGCGTAAGCGTCCTGCAGGATCGTTTTGTGCTGGGGATGCCGCTGGCCCTCCTGGGCGGCTACATCGCCATCGTCTTCTGCATGACAGGCGATGGCATCGAACAGGCGTTCCTGTCAAAGTACCTGGTCAACCTGGGCTTCACGACCGGCGATGCCGCGCTGGTCTTCACCGTCTACGGCACAACGGCCGCGCTGTCCAGTTGGCTCTCCGGCGTGCTGGCCGATGTCTTCACGCCACGACGCATCATGCTCATCGGCGTTGCCTGGTGGCTGGTCTTCCATGCACTCTTTCTCAGCCTGGGCCTGAGCCATCCCAACCTGTCTTTGACGCTGCTGTTCTACGGCATCCGCGGATTTGCCTATCCGATGTTCTTCTACGGCTTCTTCGTCTGGGTGGTGCAGAAGAGCCGTCCGCATCAGCTTGCCTCGGCGATCGGGTGGACCTGGAGCATGTTCACCATCGGCTACGGCATCGTCGGCTCCTACCTGCCCAGCTACACCATCCCTTGGATCGGCTACATGGGCACGCTGTGGATGTCAATGGGCTGGGTGCTGGCCGGCGGGCTGTTCATCTTCTTCTTTACCCGCGGCGTTCCGGCCGCGCCCAGCGCCGTCATTCAACGCGACGAGACAGGCCACAACAAACCGGGCAAACTCACGGAAATCAGCAAGTGCGTGACGCTGATCCTTCACAACCGCAACATTGCCCTGGCCCTGATTACACGCATCATCTGCAACCTCTCGCTGTTTGGATTCCCGGTCATCATGCCGCTGCTCTACACTTCTTCGCGCGTAGGCTTCAGCGTACCCGAGTGGTTGCGCATCTGGGGAACATTCTTCCTCGTCCAGCCCATCACCAATGTGGTTTGGGGCCTGATCGGCGACCGGATCGGGTGGATGCGTCAGATGCGCTGGGTGGGCTTTGTGGGCTGCGGCACCGCGTCGCTTTTGTTCTACTGGATACCGCTCCATTTCCCGCACAACACTCTGGCTGCCACCATAGCCGCGCTGCTCTTTGCCCTGACCATTACTTCCTTTGTACCCATGGGCGCCATCTTCCCGATGATGGAACCTGAGCACAAGGGAGCGGCGGTGGGGGTGCAGAACCTGGGGGGGGGACTGGCCAACTTCGGCGGCCCGGTGCTGGCCGCGCTGATTCTGCCGTTCTGGGGAATCGGTGGCGTGGTGGTGGTTTACGGTGTGCTCTACTATCTGGCCGCGGTCCTCACGGTGTTCATTCACGTGGACCAGCCGAAAGGTGTGCCGGCGGCTTCGCTGGCGGTGCATTGATGCAGCGGAAGAGCGAGGCAGGCCGCACTGCCTACGGCTCTGTGCAAGCTGTCTCGTAGTTTTTGGGAAAGAGCCACTCAAGTGCCGTCAACTCGGCGCACAGCGATGGCAAGCTCTAGGGAACCTCCCCGTGGACCCTGTGAATCAGACCTCCACAGACCATTTTTATGCCTACAATACCAATGACTCCCAGTTCGAGGTGACGGCAGACCTTGAGTCCCAAAAGTACAAGACCCAATACGGGAATTCCCCACCAATACGGCATAAACACCATCATCGGGTCCAGACTGGACAGCGAGAGCGTCCGCGCGTTTCCCACTATGCCAATCACCGTGAAGGGCTTCTCATTTGTGCCGGCCCGGTTAAATTGCTGGCCGACAGGATCTTTACCCGGCCAAAGCGTCCGGGCACTAAACTCCGAGACAAGGGCGTAGTTTTTGCCTTTGTCGCTGGCGCTTAGAAAGCGCCCGGTGATCAGCGGCAGGCGAATGGTCTCGAAGTATTCCGGGCTGACCCAGCGAAAGTGCTCTGTGGACAACTGCATGATGGGCCGAGCGTCGCCAGGGACACAAATCATGTCGATCCATCGATCGCCAGCCAGTGGCAATGCAGATCGTCGAGGAGACGCTGCCGGCTGAGGTCTCGGTGACGGTCGTGGCGCGGCGGCACGGCGTCAACGCCAACCAGTTATTTGATTGGCGCAAGCTGTATCAGACCGGGCTGCTTGGACACTCCGTCGGCGCGGCCGAGAGGGACGAGTCGCGCCTGTTGTTAAATCCTGCGGCAGTTTGGGGTATGAGGAGGTGGTACATGGACTGCGAAGTGGAATCCTCTTCATGCGGAGTGATGGCTTGTGGATAAACGGTTCGCCGGTCGCCGCCGTAGTTGACTACTGCTTCTCACAGCTCAAACTCGCAACCTCGCCCGTAGAGTCAGCCACAGGATTCAGTAGGCGATTTCTGGTGCGGATGGGCATTCTCAGAAACCGGGTAGCTGGCCCTGCTCATGAAGAGCTTGTAGTGCGGATCGTTGTGCAGCGGCGCCAGGATAGGGTCGGATCGGAATCCGAGGCTCCAAAGTGATCCATTCCGATAGGAGTGCTCGAGCCATTTCACTGCCTCCTGCCTTTGATTCAGGCCGATCAGAACGAGTGCGATCGCGTAGGGCTTGTGTTTATTCACGTTCGTTTTCGGCTGCGTCAAGGCATGGAGGATCTCGGTCGCCCTTTGACGTTGGCCGACCGCAGCATAAGCGTACCCAAGCGCGCCTCGCAGCACCTCATTGTGATGTGGAGAATTTGCAGCCAGCGCTTTGATAAGCTCAATCTGAGCATTCGGCTCTAAACCCACATTTCCTTTTTGATTCATAATGTTGAAACCTCGGAATGTCATAATCGTCAATGTTTACGAGGGTGCGAACGCGCTCAAGACGCTTCGGAGGTGAAAACCCAATGGGTGAGAAACAAAACCGGCCTTTCCACTTCTCCTTCAACTCCTCGCTCAAGGTTGATTTTCAGGGATCACGAATCACCTCCGACGCCGGCCTGTTGCTGGTTAGGGAGTTGGACGAGCGGCTCGGGCTCGGCCAACTCATCTCCGACAACCTGACTGATCATCGTCGCGGCAAGAACACGCAACTTCCTTTGCCGGATTTGCTGCGCCAGTCGATCTACAGCCGCCAGGCAGGATATGAAGACCTCAACGACGCCGAGCGCCTTTCCAATGCTCCGACCTTTCGCCTGATTGGCTCGGAGAAGATTCGCGACCGCGGTGCGGCCCTGCCCTCGCGGCTGCATTGGTTCGAGACTCAGGTTCTGACGCAAGTTGCGAACCTCAGCGGCCTTGCGGCCATGAACCGGGAACTGATTGCAAAGACTGAAAGACAGGAGCGGACATTGCGGGCAGTGCTGGACCTGGACTCGACCGAGATTCCGGTCTATGGCGAGCAGGAACAGAGCGCCTACAACACACACTATGCATCCACCTGCTATCACCCGCTGCTGCTGTTCAACAGCGGGGGCGACTGCGTGGCCGCAA
>JBEKGY010000099.1:0-4662 GCA_050012555.1 Occallatibacter sp. | reverse complement strand
AAACCTTTTCTCAATTTCGGCTCCGTGCCGGCGATCTCATGCGCGCCTTCGGCAATCCGGCCCAATCCAGCTACTTTTTCGGATTCCATTTGTGAAGATGGCAGGGAATTGACGGCCCGAAAAATGTGTTCCCCTTGTGGACTTCCCGAATCGCGCCGCACAGACTGTTAACGGCGGTGTGTTTGATCAGATATGTGAGCTTTCCTCTGGCCCTGGCCGCCGCCATCGGCTTGGAGCCGGGCGACGAGGTGCAATGGAAACTGCTGGATCGCACCGAACTTCATCTCCTGAGGGTCAAGACGACCCCGACGACCGCCAAATCCAACGCCCGGAAATCATAGCACTCCAACATAACGCGACGATTTACCCACCTTGGGCACAATTCATGTGTTTTAAAGCTAGGCCCGCCCAACGGCTACGCCCTGTGCCGTGGCAGTGGGGACAGAATCTAGTTACAGGCATCAGTATTATATTAACAAAGGGTGTTGACTTTCATAACCCTGATCCCATACTTGTCGCGCGGTTGCAAGAGCGCATCTCCGCCGAGGGAGAATTATTGCAAGATTTTTGGCCCTTCCCGCCCCTGTATAAGGGGTATAATAAGCGGGTCAGATACAACATATAGCCATATTATGTCAGAAGGACGCCAAACACAGCAACGACAACTTATGACCAATATCATCGAGCGCACTTTCAGTACCGAAGGCATCAATCCATTCGACCAGGTCAAGTGGGAAAAGCGCACCGCCGAAATCACCGACGACAGGGGCAAGGTCGTTTTCAAACAAAAGGACGTCGAGGTTCCAGAGTTTTGGTCCCAGTTGGCCACCAAGGTGGTCGTCTCCAAGTACTTCTATGGCGAGCAGAACACGCCTGAGCGGGAGTCCTCCGTGCGCCAGCTGATCCATCGAGTTTGCCGCACCATTGCAGACTGGGGTGTCAAGGATGGCTATTTTTCCCAGGAAGACGGCGAGGTCTTCTACAACGAGCTGGTCTTCCTGAGCGTCAACCAGTATGGCGCCTTCAACTCGCCGGTTTGGTTCAACGTGGGACTTTACCACCAGTATGGAATAGGCAAGAATTCCACCCGCGGCAACTGGCGCTTCAACCCGGAGAGCAGGCAGTGCGAACGTCCGGCGACGCAATACGATTACCCCCAGTGCAGCGCGTGCTTCATCCAGTCCGTCGAGGACAACATGGAATCCATCATGAACCTGGCCAGCAGCGAGGCGATGCTCTTCAAGTTTGGATCGGGAACCGGCACCGACCTGACGCCCTTGCGCTCCAAGCGCGAGAAGCTTTCAGGAGGGGGGCGCCCCAGCGGCCCGCTGTCATTCCTTAAGGTCTATGACCAGGTCGCCGGCATCGTGAAGTCCGGGGGCAAAACGCGCCGCGCCGCCAAGATGAACACGATCAGGGACTGGCATGGGGACATTGAAGATTTCATCGATTGCAAGTCCCTGGAGGAAAAGAAGGCCGGAGCCCTCATCGCCCAAGGCTACGACTCCTCTTTCAACGGGGAGGCCTACGGCAGCGTCAAGTTCCAGAACGAGAACCTTTCGATCCGCGTCTCCGACGAGTTCATGCAGGCGGCCGTCGATGGCAGGGAATGGTGGACCAAGGCCGTCACCACCGGAAAGCCGCTCGAGAAGAAGAATGCCTCCGAGCTCCTCCAAAAGATTGCCATGGGCGCCTGGACCTGCGGCGATCCCGGGCTGCAATACGACGGCACGATCCAGAAGTGGCACACCTGCAAGGGCACGGAAGCCATCCACTCGACCAACCCCTGCTCCGAATACGTCTTTTTGAACAACACCGCCTGCAATCTCGCCTCGTTGAACCTGGTGAAGTTCAAGAATGCTGACGGCCTCTTCGACTCCAAGCGCTTCCGCGCGGCCGTGAGAGTTTACCTCACCGCCCAGGAGATACTGGTGGACAACTCCAGCTACCCGATTGCCAGGATCGCGGAGAACTCGCACGTCTTCCGGACGCTGGGCCTCGGTTACGCCAACCTCGGCTCTCTGGTTATGAGCTACGGCCTCCCCTACGACTCGGATGAAGCCCGCTCTCTGACCGGAGCGATCACAGCCATTATGACCGGCGAGGCCTATGCCCAGTCTGCCCGGATGGCTCAGATCAAGGGGCCTTTCAAAGGCTACAAGGACGCCCGCTGCGCCGGGGTTGAAAAGACCGCAGCCAAGGACAACGTGGAGCCCATGCAGCAAGTCGTTGCACAGCACCGCCAAGAGGTTGAAAAGATCCAACGCTACCCCAAATTCGAATATCTGCTTGCCACCAGCCGCGAGTGCTGGGACGAGGCCATTGCCCTCGGCAAGAAGCATGGCTACCGCAACGCTCAGGTGACTGTGCTGGCGCCGACAGGAACCATCTCCTTCTTCATGGACAGCGACACGACCGGCATCGAGCCCGACATCGCGCTCGTGAAGTACAAAATCCTGGCCGGCGGAGGCAACCTCAAGATCGTCAACCAAACCGTGCCTGAAGCCTTGACCGGCCTCGGCTACAAGGGAGACGAAATAAGGCGCATCATCGACCACGTCGAAGCCTACGACACGATCGAGGACGTCGCCTTGACCGCGGACGACGCCATCGTCAAATCGAGCGCGCGGCAAAAGGGGGATGTGGCCGCCAGCGGCCTCAAGCCGGAGCACCTGCCCGTGTTCGACTGCGCCTTCAAGGCAGCCCGCGGAACGCGCAGCCTGCACTACACCGCGCACCTCAAGGTGATGAGCGCAGCCCAGCCCTTCATTTCGGGTGCCATTTCCAAGACCGTCAACGTCCCTAACAACTGCACCGCCGATGAGATCAGGAACGTCTACATCGAAGCCTGGCGCATGGGCCTCAAGTGCGTTGCAATCTATCGCGACGGATCCAAGATGTCCCAGCCGCTCAACACCGCCAAGCAAGCTACGGAGGAGGCTGAAACCCTCAAGCAAACCGTCGCGAAGCTGCAGACGGAGATCGATAGTCTGCGCGCCCTGATTGGACAGCCGGTTCGCCGTCGCATGGCTGACACGCGGACTTCCATCACGCACAAGTTCGACATCGCCGGCCACGAGGGATACTTCACCGTCGGCCTCTACGATGATGGCACCCCGGGCGAGATGTTCATCACCATGTCGAAGGAAGGCTCCACCATCGGTGGGCTGATGGACACGATCGCCACGCTGACCAGCGTCTCGCTCCAGTACGGAGTCCCGCTGCAGGACCTCGTCCGGAAATTCGCCAACCAGCGCTTTGAGCCCAGCGGCTACACCAAGAATCCTCAGATCCGGCTGGCCACCAGCCTGGTGGATTACATCTTCCGCTGGATGGGCATCAACTTCATCCCCGGCTACGGGGACAATGCCAAAGGCAACGGAGACGGCGCACCAGCCGGCCACACGATCAAGCCGTTGCACGCGGAACAAACGGCGGTTCGCGCTGTGGCTCCGCTGTCTGCAACCGTTCCAGCCGGTGCGGGTGTTTCTGCCATCAGCGAGAGCGTCGCCCACTTCCAGATGGACGCCCCGTTCTGCTGCGAATGTGGGACCCGACTCGTCAGGTCAGGAAGTTGCTTTCGGTGCCCCAACTGTGGTACCAGCCTCGGTTGTAGTTAGCATAATCAATATAATTATAGCGTAACGACTTGCAACACTTATCAATTTGTCTTGATTCCCGGGCCGCCTGCGGAAGTTGGCGGCCCGCTTTCCATTCGAAAGCCGCCAAACACGTTTTGGGTAAAATGAAACACTTTCGCATCACGACGCCAACTGTTCTAGATATACGCGAAATCGTCACTCTGGGACTTACGAGCAAGGCAGATGGCGGCAAGATAGGATCGAAGGGCACCGGGTTAAAATTTATTCTCGCTTACCTGCACAGGCTGGGTGGCTTTCTGGATGCGCGCGGGCCGGACTACCACATCCGATCCGAAACAGTGCCCGTCACCATCCGCGACAAAGACCACCGGCTGATCCAGATCCGCAGCCGGAATGCAGACGGCCGAATTTGGGAGACCCACATGACGCTGCACGCCGGGGCCGACACTTGGAACGAACCGTGGTTTGTGCTGCGCGAGCTGGTGCAGAACGCCCTGGACGAGGGAGGCCAATACGAGCTGACCGAGGAGGAAACCCTCCCGGCGACAAAGGGTACCACCGTGCAGGTCCCTCTTCTGCCCGAACTGGTCAAGGCTTGGGATGAGCGGGATGTCTGGATGCAGCCCCGCTACCCTGGCGTGATTGGCAACGGACACCCGGCGATCAAGGGGCTCTACTTCCATGGCTTCCTGGTTTATCGCGCCACGGCGCCTTGGGACTTCTCCTACGACGTCACAGACGTTCTGAAGCGCTCGGAAATATCGGAGGACCGGCAGGTGCGGAACGTGGACCTGTCCGGAATTTTTCACCGAATCGTCGAGCGCATGGACTTCGAGTTTGAAGCTCCCATGCTTTACAAGAAGGCGCTGGAGGTCAATCCGAGGGAGGATGTTGTCAGGATATACGACGCCGTCTACAACATCATGGACCACAGCCACACATCTTGGGGAGGCCCTGGCGGATTCAAACTGTCCCGGCTGGAGGAAGCATTCCACGAGCGCCACGGCTGCATGGCCGCCTTCACCTCCGCTGCGGTCACCGAAGCAGACCCCAACATCTA
>JBEKGY010000098.1:0-4848 GCA_050012555.1 Occallatibacter sp. | reverse complement strand
AGACGCGCTGCCTGCATCCGCCGCCGCTCCAGTGCCGCAAAGTCTCTGCGTACCCCCGCCGGATTTCCCATGCGGCGACTCTATCATGAACAACAAATAATGTCAGTATATTATTCAATACTCAATAGGCAGACACTACTGCTCCGAAAGCCGCCAGACCTTATTGACCAGGTTAGGGCCCCGTCGATTTGTAGCCGCGCAAGCGCGAAAAGATGGAGCGGGGGAATGCCGCGGCAGAGACCTGGACCGCCAGGTTCCGGCTTCTCAGCGAGAATCTGTCCGCCCGGTTGGATTAGATGGCTGCGCTTCGCCTTCCATTCGATGTCGGTTGAGCCCCGGTGGAAGGTGCAGCCACCACCTCACCGCGAGCAGCTCTCTCGGGAGCGGTATACGGGAGTGTTAGTGACTCGTGGATTAGACCGTGGCCGTGGCACTCTTTACACTTGCGGCTGTACATCTGTCCGTTGCCTCCGCAAATAGGGCAGGTCTCCACCGTATCAAGTTGTTGTTGCTTCTTGACGAGGGAATATGTCACGCCCTTATACGTAATGTCGGTTGCTTCTCGTATGGTCTTAGATTCGCTAGTCACAGCGCCTCCCGTTCGTGAAGCGTGATTTTGTGCGCACGCTCGCGCGTGTTATCTGGGTATGCCCCGGCATCACATACTGCCAAGACGATGACTTCCACCGTCTCATGACGAACGAGCCAAATGCTGTTCAATTATGCTCATCTGCCCTGATTGGTGCTGACGCGCATGATCGAGCGACACCGCTGTGTCCAGCCAGCCATAAACCGCAATCGCCGCCGATGCCACGACAATCACCAACAGAGCGTACTTAAGAATCTTCCGGAGTATAGGGATTGTTACCTCCCAGCGTTGATTGCTTCTTCGCGAAGGGAACCTATTCCTCAACTTTCAAATGCCAGCGTGAGCAGCGTCTTCTGCTCCATGGCGTGGGCCTTGGCCGAACCGGTTGCCGGGCTGGCCGCCGCCGCTCGCTTCACCGATCGCACCGGATGCTTCGTGATGGTGCGACGCAGGCGCGGTATGACGAACCAAAGCGCGCCCATGTTCGCCGGCTCTTCCTGCACCCAGACGATCTCGCTGGCATGGGCGTAGCGCTTCATCAACTCCGCAATCTCGGCCTCCGGAAAAGGATAAAGCTGATCGACAAAGACGATGGCCGTCTCCTGGTCGTTGCGGCGTTTGCGTTCGTTCACCAGTTCGTGGCCGATTTTGCCGCTGCACAGCAGGATGCGCTTCGGATCGGGCACCTGCTCGTCGGCGATCACCAGCTCAAAGCGCCCGCCGGTAAACGCCTCGAGTGGACTCATCGCCTGCGGATTCCGCAGCATGCTCTTGGGCGTGAAACATACCAGCGGCTTGCGCCACGCGCGCATGGCCTGCCGGCGCAGCAGATGGAAATACTGCGCCGCGCTGGAGGGCTGGCACACCTGCATGTTGTCGCGCGCACAGAGTTGCAGATAGCGCTCGATGCGGGCGCTGGAGTGCTCCGGTCCCTGGCCTTCATAACCGTGCGGCAACAGCATCACCAAGCCGGTGAGCAGACCCCACTTTTCTTCTCCGGCGCTGATGAACTGGTCGATGATGATCTGCGCTCCATTGGCGAAATCGCCGAACTGCGCCTCCCACATCACCAGCGCCTCGGGATAGTCGCGGCTGTAACCGTATTCAAAACCCAGCACGGCGGCCTCGGAAAGCTCCGAGTTATAAATCTCCACCCGCGCCTGCTGCGGCGAGAGATGACAGAGCGGAACGTATTCGTGCTCGTCTTCCACGTCGATCAATGTCGAGTGCCGATGATTGAAGGTGCCGCGCCGGCTGTCCTGGCCGCTGAGCCGGATCGGAGTCCCCTGCATCGCCAGCGAAGCGAAGGCCAATGCCTCAGCCATGCCATAGTCGATCGGGAGTTTGCCCTTGGCCATTTCGAGCCGCTGCTCCAGCAGCTTCTTGACTTTGGGATGGATGTTGAAGTTCGGCGGATATTGCGCGAGTTGCTGCCCCAGCCGGGCGATTTGCTCCGCGTCGATCGCGGTCTTCACTTCCAGGGCGGGCGAGTAAAGACCTCCCTTGTAGGCGTCCCAATAGCTCGGCAGCTCGTAAAGCAGGGGCTTTTTCTTCATCTGCTGCGCCTGCTTCTTAGCTTCCTGCATCATGGACCGCATCCGCTCGACCTGCGGGGAGGCATCAGCGCCGATGCGGCGGGCGTAGATCTCGTAAAGCGGAGGATGAGCCTTGATTTTGCGGTAGACGATGGGCTGCGTGATCGTCGGGTCGTCGACCTCGCTGTGACCGTGCCGGCGGTAGCCAATGAGGTCGATGACCACGTCAGATGCGAACCGATAGCGGTATTCCACCGCCCAGCGCGCCACGCGAACCACCGCGTCCGGGTCTTCCCCGTTCACGTGGAAGATTGGAATCGGCAAGCGCTTCGACATGTCGGAGGCAAAGTGCGTGGAACACACCTCCGCGGGGTTGGCGGTGAAACCGATCAGGTTGTTGACAATGATGTTGACGGTGCCGCCGACATTGTAACCGCGCAAATAGCTCAGGTTGAGCGTCTCGGCCCAGACGCCTTGACCGGCATAGGCCGCATCGCCGTGCATGATGAGCGGAAACGTCTGCTGCTTGCCGGTTTTGCCGTCGCGCGTCTGGTGGGCCCGCACACGGCCCAGGCAAACCGGGTCCACGGCTTCCAAGTGACTCGGGTTCGAAACCAGGTGGATGCGAACCGGACGGCCGTTGATCTCGCGAACGTTGGTTGCGCCCTGGTGATACTTCACGTCTCCGCCGCCGAGCGTGCTGCGTGGGTCCACGTCCTCGAAGCCGGCGAAGATATCGACCGCCTGCCGCCCCACGGCATGGGCTACCACGTTGAGGCGTCCGCGATGGCTCATGGCCATCACGCATTCGTCGGCGCCGTGCTCGACGGCTGCTTGCAGCGCTTCCTCCAGCAAGGGAATCAGCGCGGTGTCGCCTTCGAGCGAAAAGCGCTTGGTTCCGATGTAAAGCGTCTGCAACATCTGCTCAAAGATGTCGGCCTCGACCAACTGCGTCAGGATTCGCTCGCGATCCACCGGCTCGGGTTCGGCTTCCATGCGCTCGCGCACCCAGTTGCGCCGCTCCGGGTCGGGCATGTGCATGAATTCAGCGCCCACGGTGCCGCAGTAAATGCGCCGCGCCTCGTCGGCCAGCGGGCCAGCCAGGTTCAACTCCGGATGCTCTTCTCCGACATAGTTTCCGAGCGGGTCCAGATCAGCCCGCACGTAGCCCCAACGCCGAAAAGCATCGAATACTTTCTCTCGCTGTCCGCTTTCAACGCTGGCCAGTTCAGCCGATGGCATTGCATGAGTTTGCAATAGAGTGCTCCTGTGGAGCTTAGATGTAATTGAGAATCGGGCCGGAACTGCCCCACCCTATACCCACATCTGCCAAAACCGGGCAGATATGGGCCACCAAAGGCGTAGGATGGGCCACCCACCAGATTAGGGTAGTCCGGCAGTGCTGCCGAAGGCAAACCAGCACGCACCAACCCACATAAGCTCCGCCTGCGGCTCCGCAAAATGCGGGCCACCCGGCCAGTACGTTTTCGCCCTTGCTGGATTGGATGCTGCGAGAGCGGGGGTGGGCGCGAAGGGACAAGCACGACATCGGATAACGATAAGGAACCAACCAACATTAGCTCCCCCTGCGGCTCCGCAAATGTGGGCCACCCGTATCTTGGTACATCTCACGTTGCGGAACAAACATCCTAAGTTCCTGTTGTTGTTCGTGCTCTGCCAAGGAGAGTATCCAGTGGACATTCGATCTGTGCGAAATTTGATTTCCCAAGAATTACGTGACTTCGGTATTTGGAAGACGATTTACGACCTTTCATACAGAACCGTCAACCAGGTCGTGCCGTTCGCAATCTGGCATGCCCTCGTCGTGGATCAGCCTCATCCGGACTTCCTGCGGCTGCCCGAAACGTTTCAGGGTCGGTTGCTCGGAGCCGATGCCATGAGCGCCTACGCCGGTCCGGAAAACAACCTGGATGAGCAGATGTTAGAGGAGGCGCGGGCAAAGGGCGACCAGTGCATGGCCTTGTTTAACGGCGGTACACTTGCGGCATATGGCTGGTACTCTAGCCAGCCCACCGACATTTCCGACGACCTTCGGCTGTGCTTCAAGAACAAATACGTTTACATGTATAAAGGTTTCACCAACAACAAATTCCGGGGCCAACGCTTGCACGCGATTGGAATGACGCTTGCGCTTCAGGAATATCTTCGCCGAGGGTTTCTCGGAATGGTATCGATTGTGGAATCGCGCAACTTCGGTTCGCGCAAATCCGGTTACAGAATGGGATACCACGAGTTTGGCCGAGTCTACGTTCTTAAAGCTCTTGGGCGCTACTTCTTGCACCACACCAAAAGCTGTCGTGAGTTTGAATTTTCGTTTCAACCCAAGTCGGCCACCGAGGCGCCCAAACTGAAGTTAGAAAACACGGTCGCGTAGACCCGGAGCCAACCCACATTAGCTCCGCCTGCGGCTCCGCAAATGTGGGCCACCCGCGTGCACCATAATTTCTTAGGGTTGTCATTCTGAGCGACCACCGGGAGCGAAGAATCCCAGCACCTGCATCGAGCTGAAACTCCGCCGAAGGATTTCACCAAAACCCCAAAGCGGCGCGGGTTAGGACAGTTCACGGGGATGCTTCGCTCCGCTCAGCATGACACCCCACGGTATGTTGTATTTCGGCGTGCACCCTTTAGCCACCTCTCAGGCCTTCAGGGCTCCTGTGTAGAGCGCCATGCCGACCACGGCATCCACGTCCATGGCGTGCA
>JBEKGY010000097.1:0-5024 GCA_050012555.1 Occallatibacter sp. | reverse complement strand
TCGGCAATGCGTTCATGGTGATCGCCTCCGTGTTGGATTGTGCGTCGAGTCTATACTCTTAGCACATTCTTACAGTCAAGTCCATAGGTTCGAGTACCAGTTCATCGGTGCGGACCCTCGCGATACTGCCGATCAGCCACGGGCCGCGCGCCGCCGGCAACCCCCGCACTTCCAGTTGGCCGTCCTCCGGCGCGCGGAACGGTGAAGCGGACGCCGCCAACACGGCTTCCATCCGTGGCGACGAAGTGGACGTTGATGACCACCGGTTCGCCAGCCGGTATGAGGCGAGTTTCCAGCCGCTCCAAACGCCGAACTAGACTTCTGGTGATCATCTTCGTTGTCTCCGGCCTCCGTCAGCCTCCCACCTGCGCTAGATCCTTCCCAGACAGTTCTTCCCGCGCCGCGCCGGCTGCGACGAGGGCGTCGACCGCTTCCAGCGGTATGCGGCCTGTCTCGCCCTGCGCCTGTCCGCCAAGGAGCCGCTCAATCCTGTGCTCCCAATAATCGCGCCAGTCCTCGGAATGGGGAGCCAAGCCGCTGCTGTCCGTCAGTCGCGTTTCGAGCTTTCGGACTCGCCTGAGAAGATTCGCCATGCCTGCCCGCAATCCG
This sequence comes from Occallatibacter sp., assembly GCA_050012555.1. Taxonomy (GTDB): domain Bacteria; phylum Acidobacteriota; class Terriglobia; order Terriglobales; family Acidobacteriaceae; genus Telmatobacter. The sequence continues at coordinate 4,415 of JBEKGY010000097.1, read as the reverse complement.
TCACGTTCACTGTATCGGGAAACCTTCGAGCCACCTGTCCAGTGCCTCCTCGGTCACCTCGCCAGGACCCTCGTTGCTTCCGTCCAGCTCCACCATCTCGAACAACGTGCCGTCGGGCCAGAGCGTCCTGGTGCACGTAGCGTTCTCCAAGCTCTTCCCGGCGCCCGCGCTGCACACGAGGATTCGGAAACGGTCTCGCGGCCGGTCCACCGACCCGAATTGGTCCTCAAGCCGGCGGATTCGTCTCATGACCGCAGTCATCGCTGCTGCTCTCCACTGGCCGTCGCTGCTTCAAGTGCCGTCACGCGCGCGTCGATATCTTCGATCTCGATGGCCTTGGCCGTGTGCCCTAACACGATATCCGCGGCGCGGAGCCGCGTGGACGCCGGCGCGCTGGCATCGACCATGATCTTCAGCACAGCGGAAACTGCCGCGCTCGACGCCTGGTGAAGGCGAGCTGTGGCCTGCCCGTAGGCCGCCCGGCGTGCCTTCCGATAGGCGTTGTCGAACTCCGGTTCCTTCATCCAGCGCAGGAGGGTGTTGGGTGCGATCTCGATCGAGCGGGCGGCCTCCTCCAGATTGCGCTGGGTGAGCAGCGCGGCAACCGCCTCCTCCTTCTTCCGCCCGAATTTCGAGCCGTGACCCTTCATCTGACGCAACCTGACGCAATCTGCCGGCCTGCATCGCCGTTCCATCGCCCTGAGCGATTCCCTGCACAATTGCCTTGCTTTTCAATCGCTTCGGAGTGATCCATGTCATGACCGCGCAGAGCGTGGCACCAAGGAGATTCAGAATGACGTTTACGATAGACAGCGACAACAACATCACGGCGTTTGGCTCTGCAGAAGAAGCCGCCGCCGCAACCAGCACCCCCTTCGATACCTTCGCCAGCCAGAAGGAACTGGCGGCGCTGCTCGCCGGCTGGCCAGCCGAGCGCCTGGTGGCCCTCTGGAACAGCCTTCCGGGCGTCGAGCCCGTCGACGGCTTCAAGAGCGCCAAGGTTGCCGCCAAGCGCATCTGGGCGCGCCTCCAGGCCTTTGGCGAAGCTGCGAAGGCTGCCGCAGAACCGTTGAAGCCCAAGGCGCCCAAGAAGGCCAAGGGCCGCGCACAGGCGGCCAAGGGAGCGCCTGCCAAGGGGAAGGCGAGCAAGAAGACCACCCCCGCGAAGAGCGCGCCCAAGGGCAAGAAAGCCGCCAAGGCGAAGGACAGCGCCGGGCCGCGCGAAGGGAGCAAGACCGCCCAGGTGGTCGCCATGCTCCAGCGCAAGAACGGCGCTACGCTGGCCGAGATTATGAAGACGATGGGCTGGCAAAAGCACACGGTCCGCGGGTTCATGGCCGGGGCGATGAAGAAGGCCGGCTACAAGGTCGAGTCCTTCAAACCCGAGGGCGGCGAGCGCACCTACCGGATCAACCCGTAGCATCGCCCGCCCCCTTCCTGGCCCGCCCGGCTCCGGTCGCGGCGGGCTTTTCTGCTTCTCGCTGCCCCACTTCCTGTTCGATCAGCCGCCGCTCCGCGTGCCAGTCCGCGAGCGCCAGGGAGAGCCCTTGCACGTCCGGGTGCCCGGCCCGGAGCTGGGCTTCGATGGCCGCGATCTCCTGGCGGCAACGTGCGATTCATGCCGCCGCCTTCCGGCGCTCCTCGGCGATCTCGTCGAACGTGCGGCCATCGCCGTCGAGCGTGGCCTTCTGGTTGCTTAAAGATTGCCAGCGCTGAACTGCGACATCGATGTACTTGGGATCCAACTCGAGGCCCAGGCAGACGCGCTCAGTGAGCTCCGCGGCGGCGAGGGTCGTCCCTGATCCAAGGAACCCGTCGTAAACCAACTCCCCCCGCCTGGTGTGGTTCAGGATCGGGCGCCGCATCAACTCGACCGGCTTTTGGGTTGGGTGATCGAACTTCTCCTCGTCCGAGCCGCCCATGATGAATTTGGGCGAAGGACAAGCCCAGATCGTGGAGTTCTCGCCGGCCTTGCCGTACCACGGCGCGTTCTTCTTCCGGACGTACCAACATGGCTCATGCTGAAACCAGTAATGCGTGCGCGTGAGCACCGTGCGCTGCTTGTCCCAGATGATCTGCTGGTGGTGCAGGAAGCCGATCCGCAGGAGTCCATCGAGCACTTCGCGCGTGAAGACGCTGGCGTGCCACACGTAAGCGATCTGAAGGCTTGGTACGAGCGCGAACGCCGCCGACCAGTCGGCGCGCGTGTCCCCGGAGATGGTTGTCTCGGTGTGCCCCTCCGTGCGGTGCTTCATGTAGCTGGCTTCCGCAGGTCCGCAGCCATTGAGGCCGGCGCGGTCGCGCCATTCAGAGTCGAGCTCGATCCCGTAAGGAGGGTCCGTGACCATCAAGAACGGTTTGCGGTCGCCCAGCAGCCGCGCCACGGCCTCCGGGCTGGTGGCATCGGCGCAGTGGACCCGATGTTGGTTGCGCCGGTTGCCGCAGAGCCACAGGTCGCCCGGTCGGGACACTGGATTCTCTGGCAGTGGCGGCGCGACGTCGGCTTGCTCGTCGTTGCCCGGGAGGGTCAGAAGGTCTTCCAGTTCTCGGGGATCGAAGCCGGTGAGCGAGAGGTCAAAGTCGGCCGCGGCGAGTTCCTGCAACTCCAGGGAGAGAAGCTCTTCGTCCCAGTCCGCCCACGCCACCGATCGATTCACCATGAGCCGAAAAGCTTTGACCTGGGCCGGCGTCCACTCATCGCAGAGGATGACGGGGATTGCAGTCGTGTCTCCACCGGGCCACGATCCCAGCCTGCGCGCGGCTTTCAGGCGCAGATGGCCATCCACGACCTCGCCGTCGCTGCGCGCCAGCACCGGCACCTTGAAGCCGAATTCGCGGATGCTGCTGCACATGCGATCCACCGCGGCGTCGTTCTTGCGGGGATTGCGGGCGTAGAAGACGAGCCGGTCGATGGGCCAAACCTGAACTTGGGGGGAGATCGTTGTCTGCGCAAGCATGCCTCACCTTCCGATACATCAAAAGTGGAGGTGCCTTTCGGAGGGTGCGCTTTGCGCTGGCCTGTCGAACCGAGCCTCTAGGGCGATTATACTCCCAGAACAATTCGATGTACAGGTGTTTTGGACGCCTTGGCTGTGGTGCTCGCGAGAACTGTGCGCCTTGATACACTTCAGCCATCAGCATGTTGACCTCAGCAGCGCTTCGCGGTGGGTTGGCGGTCTGCTATCTGCTGTTGGGCATCTTCGTTCTTGCAACTGGGCACACCCATGGACGAACTTTCGTTGGCATAGCTTTCCTGGTGCTGGGCACCTGGTATGCCGCCGGCTTTGTCGCTCAAAGAAGGACTGTGCGCTAAGCTCCCAACTTCCTGATGAGCCGGTTCGCAGGCAACGCCGCGGTGCTGGGACCAGTTCCTGGCGGCGCCGCTATTGTGCCGGCGGGCGCGAACGGCGCCATCAGCATCTTCGTCATCAAGCAGACCCGCGTGATTCTGGATATCAACGGGTATCTTGCACCCTGACGCTTCAACTCAGCTTTTGCGCGCAATGAGACCCAGGACGGGCATCAGCAGCAGGAGGAAGAAGACGACCCCCAGTGTCCAGTTCAGCCACTTCTTCCCGGGCCGATTGACCCAATAGCAGAGCAGCGCGGAGAGCAGGAGCGCCTGGGGCACAACCTCCAGCCACCCTCTCATCTGACCCAGGATGGGCAGGCGGGTGTAGATCATTCCCTCTACCGATCCGGGCGCCGGTCCGAACGTGGAGAGGATGCCGAGCGCTACCAGAATCCACCACATGAGCAGCCAGCCGTTCTTCTTCCCGAACAGACTCTCTCGCAGTGGATAGAAGACCAAGGCGAATACCAAGCCCCGAATCGGCTGGAACAACGGGCCCGCCATAACCCACGGATCACTGATTTGTCGCATCCAACAGGCCACCTCGGGGCGGGCGAAGGCGGCCCTGTAGTCAAGGAAGAAAGAGGCAAGCAGTCCCATGAAGAAATAGGTGATGGTGTGCGCCACGACGGTCCTAGCGACCAGTCCCCGAAAGTGTGGTTGAGGGGTGTCCATTTGGTCATTCGAGCACGGGCGTGCGCCGGAATCAAGCATGGATCGTCTACCAGGGCTGACACGCGGGAGTTCTGCGAACGGGAAGTTCTTGCGTTGGTACGGCAGGCCAGTCAGCAGTTGACCAATTCGTGGCGGATCGTGCGAAGCACTGGGGGGAAACTGGGGGTACCCCAGGGGATAAGGATAAGGAAATATGGGTAAGGATGGGTAAATCGCGATGGGCGCACCCAGCTTGGGCGTGGCGCGGCAAGTGGCGTGTTTGCTAAGGGGTGCGTTGAAACTAAAGGACTTATTTTGGCTCCTCAGGTAGGACTCGAACCTACAACCCTTCGGTTAACAGCCGAATGCTCTACCATTGAGCTACTGAGGAGCAACTGGTTGACAGTCC
>JBEKGY010000096.1:0-5033 GCA_050012555.1 Occallatibacter sp. | reverse complement strand
GGCCCAAACTTTCCGAGTTGCGACCAGGCGACATTTCGCACAACGGGCCCAAAGGTCAAGATGGCCGCACTTACGCCGGACCGCTTATAACTGTCGACTTAGGCTATACCCAGATTAGAGGGGCAGGGAGTTCCATGGCCTCGCTGGCAGAACTGCTAACCCAACATCTCGGGCGCACTGTCTTGAATCGGACCGGCTTGAGGGGCACCTATGACTACACTCTTCGGTGGACACGCGATGAGTACCAGAATGGCATCGTGGGTCTCGCTGCTAGAGAGCAAGAGCTGAAACCACAAACTGACACGGATTCCTCACCCCCTCCGATCTTCACGGCCATTCAGGAGCAGCTTGGCCTGAAACTGGAGCCAACCAAAGGGCCTGTAGAGGTCCTGGTCATCGATCACATTGAGAGGCCTTCGGAGAATTAGCAGAAAAGTTCGGTACTACTCATTCCGTCCGCCCGCCCAGCGTTTCCAAGTCTCGCCATCCGCAAGCATTTTGATAAAAAGCCCGCCGACCACCGAGCGTGCCTGGAATCCTACCTGCGTGCCGTCGGTTGTCCAATACCAATCCGTCAGCGGGACGCGGCTGGGCGATTCGTTGGCCCAGTCGTAAATCGGGGCGATGAGGCTCTCCCAATCAGCCGCTGAATCCGCCAGTGTTGCCGACCAGAATTCCCAGTCGAGCTTGGAGTAGTCCTGGCGATTATCGAGCGGAAATCCGAAGTGGCTCTTGGTTTGGTAATAAGCAATCTCCTTCGCGGCGACTTGGGCAGGAAACAAGTGAAAGCCGAGAACTTTATCCCATACCAGATTGTATTTCTGGCTCCAGGTGCCGGGCTTGTCGAACGCCAGGCGGTAGTGGTCTCCATCATCGGCCATCTTCACCCATTGCTTGGCAAAATCCTGAGCGATGTTGTGATACAGATCGTGCTCCTGGTTTTTACCCAGCGTGCCAGAAAGTTCTCCATAGGCCTCGAGCGCTTCAATGGCCTTCAGCGAAAGATTGGCATTGTGCGCCAGGTGTCCGGCAAAATCGTCGGTGCAAAGCTGGTTGGCAGGGTCCAGTCCCTTTTCTCTCAGATACTCCGCCCATTTCGTCAACAATGGCCAATACTTGCCGGCAAAGCTTGCATCGCCTTCGGCCTTCGCAATGGCGGCGACCATTAATAGCATGTTGCCGGATTCCTCAACGGGCATCTGATCGACTTCCGATTTTTCGCCGCCACCGTAGACCTGGCCGTTAGCAAGCGGATAAGTGCCGAGGTCGTGCGGGGCAAAGGGGAAACGCCAACGGCCGGACTCAGCATATTTGAAGAGCGGCGAGAGCGAGGCTTCAAGCAGTTTCGGATTGAGCAGCAGAAGAATCGGCGAAGCAGGGTAGATCACGTCTACGGTTCCGATGCAGCCGTTGCTGAAATTCTCTTTGGGCAGGAAGAATGGCTCGCCCTCCGGCCCCGCCACAAGGATCTGCGCCGCCATGGCTTGCCGGTAAGCTAGGGCCGCAAGGCGAGCGTACTTCTCACCGCCGACCCTTGTAAGATCGGCTACCAGGTCAGCATCAAACTTCTCGCAGCGCTGAACAAGAGACGAGTAATTCCGATCGGCCTCAACCAGCAGATCGCTCGCCTGGGCTCGCTTGAGCCGCCAATAGGGGCGAAGGGGTTGATGGAAGTACTCAACGGCATAAATTTGGTCGTACGCAAGGATCAGATGGCGCTCGATGGGGTCGGCACCCACGCTGCCGAGATCAAACGCCACGGCCATGGCAGGCATGTGATCGTGCGGCGACCGGGGCATGCGTGTATCAGCCGAAGGCAGCGACCCTTGCCTGGCAAAGGTCCCGATAACGCTGTTGGCGTTCGCGACGACTCTGTGAGGAGATTGCGCATTCGGAGCCGCGACGTAAAGATAGCCCCAGTCGATCCGAAGGTCGTCGCCGGACTTCTTAAGCATCGGCTGCGCCTCAGTTCCCATGCGCAGCACGCTCAAACCCACTGTTTCTTCCCGCTGCCAAACTACCGGTTCGTCTTCGGTATTCACAACGAGCTGGGCGGTGTTGTCATATTCGACCGAGACCTGATGTTCCTTCCCGTCCAGCGATCGAGCTTCCCAACTGAGGTAAGTGACGGGCCAGGACATCAAGTCGAGGTCCGAGGGCAGCAACGGGGTGAGGAAGGTAAGCGTAATGCGGACGCCGCCGCCCTCGAATTCATAAATCGTGCGCGTCGGCAATACTCGGAGGCTGGTTTGCGGCATGGGTTGGATATCGCGCCGCTCGTCGCCCATGATGCGCCACGCCCTGCCGTCAATCCTCACCAGGCTGTGGAGTTCCTGCTTGGCGCCTGTCCAATGACGCGTGGCGTCATAGGTCAGGCGGTCGGCAAACGACCAGACGCTGAAATAGGGATTGCAAGCCACCAGCGGAACTGCGGGTGGACGAAAGCCCGGCGTGTCGGATGCGGCCAAAATGGGGACACACATTACTAAACAACTGAATAATTCCAGGGCAATCGAACGTGTTTTCATCGCCAAGTCTCCTGTTAGCGGCGTCCTGAATCGCAGGTTGGAGCCCCCAAACACTGCGGTCCTCCACGCTTCAGTGGCATGGGAATTAGGAGTGTACACGCGTCGCGTTGAAGGGGCAACCCTGGTGGTTGCCCTTTTAGCGCAGCAGGGCGGCCACAACGGCCGCCGCTACGACCCACACACCGGCGTGATATATTGGACGATTGAGCATTATGGCAAATGCAATTGCGGAAGCGAGAAGCGCGAAGTGGGGCGTGCTGCTGCTCGCGCACGGCGCACCCGACCGGCTAGAGGACATCCCCGCTTTTCTGCTCAACGTGCGCGGGGGGCGGAAGCTGCCGGACGCCGCCGTGAATGAAATCACTCGCCGCTACAGCTTGATCGGCGGGTCGCCGTTGCTGCGCCTGACCACGCTGCAGGCGGAGGGATTGGCGAAGCGACTGGGCCGGCCCATATATTTGGGGATGCGCAACTGGAAGCCATTAATCTCCGATGCAGTTCGGCAGATCAGTGCCGACGGCGTCGAGCGCGTGGTGGCGATTTGCCTCGCACCACAGAATTCCCGCACCAGCATCGGTCTATACAAGAAATGTTTATTCGAAGATGCCGCCCGCCTCGCGCCCCAGGTGCAGGTGGATTTCGTCGAAAACTGGCACGATCATCCGGATCTGGTAGAGGCGTTTCGCGAGCGCGTCGCAACGTCGCTGGCCCGTGTGCACGACGAAGCCAGGGGCCCGGTTCCCGTAATCTTCACAGCGCACAGCGTGCCGCAAAAGACTATCGAGGACGGCGATCCCTACGAGCAGCAAGTGAAGGAAACTGCCGCTCTGGTGGCCAAGGCCGTGGGCCTCGAGGAATACGATGTGGCTTTTCAAAGCCAGGGGATGACCAGCGAGCCGTGGATCGGCCCCACCGTCGAATCCCTCATCGACCGAATCGCTGTGCAGGGCCAGCGGCACTTGCTGCTGGCGCCGGTGGGCTTTGTTTGCGACCACGTCGAAATCCTTTACGATATCGACGTGCTGTTCCGCGACTACGGAAAGACTAAAGGGGTGACCGTGCACCGCTCTGAGTCGTTGAACGACAGCCCGCTGTTCATCGAAGCGCTGGCTGCCATCGTCGGAGAGCGGGCAGGTGGGCAGATGGGCAGGTAGGCAGGTCGGCAGATGGGCGGAAAGAAATCAGAAGATCTCGAAAAGCGGCCCTCGCCCCCTTGGGGGAGAGGGTGGCCGGCGACGGCGTTCTCATCAGCCGCCGCAGGCCGGGTGAGGGGGTTCGCCGGTAGTGTCAGATGATCCGCCAAACCGGAAGCGCGTGGCCGTTCTAGGCGGAGGGATCGCCGGCTTAGCTGCGGCCTACACCTTGATGCGGGCGCGGCAGTCCGGCGCACCGATTGACGAACTACTCATCGAGGGACGGGATCGCCTGGGTGGAGTGATCCGCACCGAACATGTTGAAGGTTTCGTTATCGAAGCCGGGCCGGACAGTTTCCTTGCAGAGAAGCCAGAGGCGGCGGCCTTGGCGCGCGAACTGGGCTTGGGCGACTCGTTGATCGGTTCGAATGACGCCCAGCGGCGTACCTACATCCTTCACCGAGGCCGTCTTGTTCCCCTTCCTGATGGGCTGATGTTCCTGGTCCCGACTCGTCTTTGGCCCATGGTGACGACTTCCCTGCTGCCGTTCAGCAGCAAGCTGGCGATGGCCGCCGAGTTGTTTGCCAAGCGGCCTTCGGGGAACTCGGACCTGGATGCGGACGAATCGGTGGCGAGTTTCGTGCGGCGGCACTTCGGAGAGGCCATGCTCGAGAACGTCGCCGACCCTCTGCTCGCCGGAGTTTATGGGGGCGATTCAGGAGCTTTGAGCGTCCGCTCGGTGCTGCCGCGCTTCTTCGAAATGGAGCGCCAGCACGGCAGCCTGACTCGTGCTACGTTGCGAGCCATGCGGCAGCGACGCAAAGCCAGAACAAAATCGAGCGGAACTTCTCAGCTTGATTCCGGCGGTACGGGCGCCGCCCCTCGCAACGCCTTGCCACTCTTCATGACACTACGGGACGGCCTCCAGCAGCTCACAGCCAAGCTGGTCGAGCAGCTCGACATGGCTCGCGTTCACCTCGGACAACGTGTTGCTGGAATCGAGGCGGCCCCGGGCGGGCCGGACGGGGCGGCGGACCGGTGTAGCCGAAGGTACGAGGTCTTTTGCGAAGGTGGGCTGGCGTTCGAGGCGGATGCCATTATCCTGGCTATGCCCACCCACGAGTGCAGCCGATTGCTCGCCCCCCTCCACCCCACACTGGCTGGCTTGCTGGGCGAAATACCCTACAGTTCGTCGATGACGGTCTCCTTAGGGTACGCCGAAGGATCCAGAGAGCACCTACCCCCAGGCTTTGGGTACCTCGTGCCGCGCAAGGAAGGCCGGAGGATGCTGGCCTGTACCTTCGTGCATCGCAAGTTCAATCATCGCGCGCCTGAAGGCAAAGCGCTGCTGCGCTGCTTCCTGGGCGGTTCG
>JBEKGY010000095.1:0-5094 GCA_050012555.1 Occallatibacter sp. | reverse complement strand
GCAGCAGACGACCCGGCTGGAAGAAAACGTGCTGGTGACCGCCGACGGCCCGGTGGTGTTCACCCTGATGGAGCACATGGAAGAAGCGATGCGGTAGCCGATCGGGTTGGCAGCCGCGGAAAAACTGTTCTCCGAGGTGTCATCCTGAGCGCAGCCGGGGTCCCCGGCAACGGCCACTTTTGCCGTTGCTGGGGTGGAGGAGCGAAGGATCTGCTGTTTGCGCGTGCTGGAGATAAAGCAGATCCTTCGGTCGCGCAAAACCGGCGTGACCTCAGGATGACACTGCTACGAAGTTTTTCCGCAGCCTGCTAGAGCGGTTCCGCTTGTGCCATGCTACCGCATGAAGCGTAGAACATAAGGCAGGCCGACCAAAAGAATTATGCTCAGGTAGAACACACCGAAGATAAACCCAAGCCGCCAGAAATCTTTTGTGCTGATATAGCCGGCGCTGTACCAGATAGGCGCCGGTCCCGTCGCGTAAGGTGTCAGCACGCCCTGCAAGGCAATCGAGTAGATAAGCATCAGCGTCACCGGCTTTACCGGCAGGCCGTTGACCGTAACGATTGCCGCCAGGAAAACCGGTAGAACTGCCGCGGTGTGGGCCGAGGTGCTGGCGAACAGATAGTGGACAAAGAAGAACAGTGCGATCAGGGCAACCATCATCGGCACCATCGGTATGCCCGCCAGAGCAGCCGCGCTGCGTTTGGCGAACCACACAAGGAACCCTACCTGGCTCAGTCCTTCGGCCATGGTGACCAGGGTGGCAAACCATACCAGGATGTTCCAACCCTGCTTGTTCTGCATGATGTCGTTCCAACTGACCACCTTGGTAAGAATCATCAGCGAAATCACCGCCAGCGCCACGGTTACCGCCGCGATCCAGCGGGCGCCGAAGATCCAGGCGACCAGCGCCAACCCGGCCAGCAAAGCCATCGTGATTTCCCGCCGCGAGATGGGTCCCATCGCGGTGAGTTCAGCGCCCGCCCACTTGGCCACCTCTCCGCCTTCCTTGATCTCAGGCGGATAGATGAGGTAGACCAGCAGCGGCGTCGCCAGAAACATCAGCAGGCCGCAGGGCAGGAAGCCCATCATCCAGCTCGTCCAGGTAACTTCGACATGGGCAATTTTCTTGGCCAGCTCGCACGCCAACAGGTTAGGCGCCATGCCGGTGAGAAACATGGCGCTGGTGACGCAGGTCGTCATGAATGCGGTCCAGCATAAATAGGCGCCAATCTTGCGCGGATTCTTCGTGGGAGACGAATCGTAGAGCCCGGGAATGTTCTTGACGACCGGGTAAATCGTGCCGCCGCTGCGGGCCGTATTCGAGGGCATAAAGGGCGCAAGCACCAGGTCGGCAATCGCAATCGCGTAGCCCAGGCCGAGTGTCTTTTGCCCAAGCGCCTTCACCAGCAGCAGCGCAATCCTGCGGCCAAGTCCAGTTGCTTCATAGCCGGCCGCAAACATCGTGGCCGCAAAGATCAGCCAGACCGTGTCGTTGGAGAAGCCCGAGAGCGCCCACCGCATCGCCTCCGCCGGCGTTTTGCCCACCAGCACCAGCACGGCGGCAGCGCTGACGCCCATGAATCCCAGGGCCGGCCCCGGAATGGGTTCGGTGATCAAGGCGGCTATCACCGCCGCAAACAGCGCAAAGTAGTGCCACGCCGCGGGCGTCAGACCGTCCGGCCTGGGAATGAGGAGAATAATGATTCCGAGCCCGATGGGCACGAGCCATCTGACCAGCCGGTTTCGCGCGTCAGCTTGCGGCGCTTTGCCAAAGCCTTCAACACCCGTGGTTGGCGATGCCATAGACAACCTCCTATAGCGCAAATCTCAAATGCGCCCGGAAAATTATGTTGCGGCCCACATCAAGCATGCTGGAAGTCCATGGAACGAGATCGCCAAGGGCCACCGGCCGACACACCATCGGCGACAAACTGCATGAATTACGGCAAAACCAGGAATGCCATGTCCTTTTTCGTTACGTTCAGGTCGCCGCTCCCTGATGGTCGCGTCGACTGGAGCGCTCTAGCTCCGGGATACATCGTCCCTGGTTTTGCTAAAGAGTCGGGCGTGATGGGCGCGACTATAACGATGTGCTGCCGCTGGGGCTGTGACGCCTGTCACATGCCGTCGTATTGTCCTCAGATGATCAGGCTGCGGTGTCCTATTCCGGAAATTCGCGTAATAACCCTGTGTCATTCTGAGCGACCACCGGGAGCGAAGAATCCCTGCACGGCGCGGGGTGGGACAGTTTCCAGGGATGCTTCGCTACGCTCAGCATGACACCCTAAGTTTTGTCACAAGCTTTCGGGACACTACCCCCCGGTTCACTTGGGTTCGCGCTTTTCCAGAAACGAGCTGATCCCCTCGCGGAAATCCTCCGTCGCGCGGATGGCCGCATTGGCCTCGATGGCGGCTTCGAGCTGCCACTCCAGATCGCGCCCGGAGTAGCTGTTTAGCAATCTTTTTGTGGCCGCCAGCGAAGCCGGGCTATTCTTCAATAACTGCAACGCAACTTCGTGCGCCCGCTCCAGCAGCCGGGCGGGCTCAACGGTTTCGGTGATCAAACCGATGCGCAAGGCTTCGCCGGCGGAAATGATGCGTCCGGTAAGCAGCAGGTCTCGTGCCGCCTTCTCTCCAATCTGGCGAACCAGCCATGCCGAGACGAGCGCCGGCACGAACCCGATTCGCACCTCCGTGTATCCGAACTTCGCCTCGGTCGACGCGATGGTGAAGTCGCACAACGTCGCGATGCCGCACCCGCCCGCCACCGCCGGACCGTTCACGGCCGCGATCGTCGGCCTCGGAAACTCATAAATCGAGCGGAAGAGGCGCGCCATGGTTTCCGAATCCCTCCGGTTTTCCGCCGCGGTGCGGCCGGTAATCGCTTTCAGGTTTTCCAGATCCATCCCTGAGCAGAAGGAGTTCCCGGCTCCCGTGAGCAGCAAAACCCTGGTGGGCCCGCTCTGCAACTTCTCCAGCGCCGCGAGCAACTCATCGATAAGTTCGTAGCTGATCGCATTGCGTTTGGCGGGGCGATTGAAAGTCAGGAGGGCAATTCCACCCTGTTCGGCGAGCGTAAGTGTCTGGTAGTTCATTTCGTGCCTCAACCTTATACGTGTCGAACGCGTTCGCGTCCAGTGGACGCCGTAACGTCTATCATACGAACACCGGCCACCGATCCATACATCTATACTAAAAGCGCTTTGGCTGAGGAGAGGCCTGTGAGCGATACGAATGCAACCGGTGTTGAGAGCAATGCGGCTGGCTCTTTGCCGCCCGTCCGCACGCAAAGAACGATCCTGGGTCATCCGGTAGGTTTGTTTGTGCTGTTTTTCACCGAAATGTGGGAGCGTTTCTCCTACTACGGCATGCGGGCGCTGCTGGTCCTGTACATGGCCGATTACCTGATCCGCCGCACCGAAACCGGCAGCTCGTACGTTTTCGGATTCGCTCCGCTGCGGCACGCCATCGAGTCCCTCTTCGGACCGATGACGGTGCAGCCGATCTCGTCCCAGATCTACGGACTCTACACCGGCTTTGTCTATCTCACTCCATTCTTCGGAGGCATGCTGGCGGACCGTCTGCTCGGGCAGCGCAAGACCGTGGTTATTGGCGGAGTGCTGATGGCGATCGGACACTTCCTGATGGCGATCGAGTCGATGTTTCTGGTCGCGCTGTGTTTCCTCATCCTGGGAAACGGCTGCTTCAAGCCCAACATCTCCACCCAGGTCGGCAGCCTTTATCCGCCGGGCGATCCGCGCCGCGACCGCGCCTTCACCATCTTCTACATGGGCATTAACCTGGGCGCGTTCTTTTCGCCGCTGGTTTGCGGAACGCTGGGGCAGCGCTTCGGCTGGCACTACGGCTTCACCGCCGCCGGCTTCGGCATGGTGGCCGGGCTGGGGCTCTACCTCTGGGGGCAAAGATACCTGGTGCCGGATCAACTGGCGCGCGCCCGGCAGACGCACACCGAGCACGCCAAGCTCACGCCCGCCCAGTGGAAGGCAATTGTCGGGCTGGTCGTTCTCTGCATGCTGAATATTGTTTTCTGGGGCGTCTACGAGCAGCAGGGCAACACCATTCAATTGTTCGCCGACAGAAACACCGATTGGCATATCTTCGGCTGGGAGATGCCCTCGACCTGGTTTCAGGCGGTCAATCCGATGTTCATCTTCCTGTTTACGCCGCTGCTGAACCTTTTCTGGGGCTGGCAATCGGCCCGCGGCAAGGAACCGGCGAGCGTCACCAAAATGGCCATGGGCTGCGGCTTGCTGGGGGTGTCCTTCCTGCCTCTCATGTACATTACAACCGGACTCCGTGCCGACCAAAGGATCAGCTTCCTCTGGCTCATCGGCAGCACCTTTATTTACACCGTGGGAGAACTCTATCTTTCGCCGATAGGCCTCTCGCTGGTGACCAAAGCCGCTCCCGCCCGACTGGTGAGCATGCTCATGGGAATGTGGTTTCTCTCCAGTTTCTTCGGCAACTTCCTCTCCGGATACCTGGGCACTTATTACGAAAAGATGTCGCGACAGTCGTTCTTCTTGTCGCTGGCGGCGCTCGGCGTTGCCGCGGGACTCGCCATCTTCGCCCTGCGTATCCCGCTCAGGAAAGCCATCGGACAGAACGCCTGAGAGGCCACCTGCTGCGGTGCAAGTCCGCGCGATAACCTTTTGCAGTGTCATTCTGAGCGAGCGCAGCAAGCGAAGTTGAGGCGTTGAGGCGGCGTCTGAGCCGCCTGCCGAAATCCTGAGCGAAGCGAAGGAACTCAGAATCCCACCACGGCGTGGGGCTGAGGCGCTAACCTGGGGGTAGTTGCTTAAAGTTCGATGAGTCCATTGGTGGCCCACATTTGCCGCAGTTGGCTAATGTGGGGCTCGGGCGGGTGCCCCATCCTTAGTCGCCTCTTTACGACTAGGGTGGGGTCTTTACTGGATACAACAACGATGGCGGGTGTCGGTTGGTGCCCCAGGTTCGCCCGCTTTTGGCTAGACCGGTTCCCTAGAAGGTATATACCTGGATTCGGTGAGTGAATTACCCTGGGGATGGCGAGTTCTCCTGCGACACGACAACGATGGCGCGAGCTTATTC
>JBEKGY010000094.1:0-5270 GCA_050012555.1 Occallatibacter sp. | reverse complement strand
CAACCAGCTCCCACTGCGCATCAGTCAACACCTTCTGCCGCTTCTTCATGACAGAAGCTCAACACTGCATCCGCCTCACAAGTAAGTGCTTAACTTGAGGCCGAACCTATTTTTGAAACACGCTCTAACTTCTTATTAGGGCATGTTTCATAAATAGGTTCGGCCTCATAACAGGTACTTACGGGTGAGGCAGGTTAACTGGTGAGCTTCTGCCATGAAGAAGTGGCAGAAGTTGTATGAGCTAAAACTGTGCTGAGGTCGGCCAGAATCTTCCAACATCTGCACAAACCTTGGGACAGTATTAGGTTTGGAGGAACAATGTTTCAGCTATTATTGGCCATTTTGATTGGATTGGCGCCTGCTCCAGTGGCAGCGCAAGACCCGGCCAAAATCAGCCCGAAAGATAACAAAGTAGAGATTGAGAACGCTTGGGTGCGAGTCCTGCGAGTAAAGCGGGGCCCCCACGAGAAAACACCGATGCACGAGTACCCCGCGTCGGTTGTGGTCCATCTGACGGATTACCATCAGAGAATCACTGGAGCCGATGGGAAAGTGCAGATAGTCAGCCGAAATGCGGGAGAGGTTTCTTATACCGATGCGGTCAAGCATGCGGAGGAGAACCTCTCTGATCAGCCGTTTGAGGCCGTCGTCGTCGAATTGAAGCCCGGAGTACCGAAGGGATTATCGTGGCCCCTCCCGCTCGATCCCGTCAGGCTGGACCCTCAATACGTCACCGTGCTCTTTGAGAATGACCGGGTGCGCGTGCTCCGCACGATTCATGAGCCTCATATTAAGAGCCCCTTGCACGAGCATCCCCACTATGTCGTCGTGTTTCTCACCGACATGCACGCAACCATGAAACTCGCCGATGGAAGGCAGGTGGACGACTCCCGAAAGCCGGGCGACATTGCTTGGCGGGATGCGCTGAAGCATGTAACCGAAAACAACGGTGACCACACAACCATAGAGATTCAAATCGAGATAAAGTGAGCACGGATCTTAGCAGAGCTTGTTTCATAAATGGCTACCATACCCCTGTTCTGATCCCTCAGGGGTTAAAACCCCTTGTTTTTCGGCCCTTTTCGGCACGACTGAAGTCGTGCCCTGATACAATGCGAGTTTATGAAACACACTCTATGAAAAAATACGCACAAATCTTCGTGGCGTGCTCAATCGCACTCTGCATGGTGAGCCAATCAGCCGGCCAAACGGTGCGCGCCAGCGAATTTCATATAGTCGGCCCGGGCGGTGGCGGCGCCATGTTCCACCCCACCGTCGATCCGCGCGATACCAACGAGGTGCTGGTGGCCTGCGATATGACCGGGGCCTATATCAGCCATGACGGCGGCCGCTCCTGGCGCATGTTCAATCTGCGCGGAACGGTTCGGTTCTTCGCCTTCGATCCTCTGCGGCCGCACGTTATCTACGCCGCGACCAGAGCCCTGTGGCGCAGTACCGACGATGGCGAATCCTGGGATCTCTTCTGGCCGAAGCCGTCCACGGTGGACGGGGTTAGCATGAACTCCGACCATGCCGACGAGACCGTCCTCTCCGCTTCCAATCCTCTGGGAGAGATCGTAGCGCTGGCCATCGATCCCGCCGACTCGCGCATCCTGACTGCGGCAGCGGTCAAGGACGGCGCGGCCGCAATCTATGTATCGAAGGATGGCGGCGGCGATTGGGAGAAGGCGACGGCTCTGGCGGAGACTCCGCAAAAGATCTGGATCGACCCTCACTCCCCTGCGGGTGACCGCGATCTCTACGTGGCAGGCAAAACGAGCGTCACGGTGCGGCAGCAAGGCAAGTGGCAGAGCCGGCCAGCTCCGGCTGGCGTTGCCTTCATCGATGTCAGCGCGGGCTTCTCCTCTCCGCATGGCATTAGGTTGTATGCCGCCTCGGACGCAGGTATCTATGTGTCGAACGACGGCGCCGTAACCTGGACCGCCGCTACCTTGCCCGGCAAGGGCGCGCGGATCGACGCCATCGCTGCCAGCCTGGATCATCCTGAATCCGCCTATGTCTCCTACCGTCATCTTCAACTCGACGGAAAATCGTGGATGGGCGTGGCGAGAACACGCGATGGCGGCATCACCTGGGCGCTGGTATGGCAGGAAGACAAGACGGTTGCGCCCAACCTTCATGACGCATGGCTTGCGGAGCAGTTTGGCCCTGACTGGGGCGGGAATCCGCTGGGGCTGGGCGTGGCCGAGCAGGATCCAAACCTCGCTTACGGCACCGACTATGGCCGGACCATGCAGACCACAGACGGAGGCGCAAGCTGGTATGGAGTCTATTCGAGCCATGTGCAGGGCGCGGATTGGGTCAGTACCGGTCTCGACGTGACCACCAATTACGGCTATCTCTTCGACCCCTTCGATGCGCGCCGGCGCTTCATTCCCACCACCGACATTGGCCTGTTTCGCAGCGAGGATGACGGCCGCACCTGGACTCGATCGATGACCGGCGTTCCGCGGGCGTGGTCCAACACCGCCTATTGGGTGGCGTTCGATCCTGACGTTCAAGGCAAGATGTGGGGCGTCATGAGCGGAGTGCATGACCTGCCCCGGCCCAAGATGTGGCGAACGCGCGGAATAGCCGCCTATAAGGGCGGGGTCTGCGTAAGCCTGGATGGCGGCCGGACGTGGAAGACGTCGAACCAGGGAATGCCGGAGACGGCTCCGACTCATATCCTGCTCGATCCTTCGAGTCCAGCGGGGAAGAGAGTACTGTGGGTCGCCGCCATGGGTCGCGGGGTCTACAAGAGCTCGGACGACGGCGTTACGTGGACGCTGAAGAACAACGGCATTGTGCAGCATGAGCCATTCGCCTGGCGATTGGCTCGCGCCGCCGACGGAACGCTCTACGTGATGGTGGCGCGGCGCAGCGAAGATGGAAGCATCGGCACGGCCGGCGACGGAGCCGTCTACAAATCCACCGACGGCGCGGAGTCCTGGACGCCCGTGAAGCTGCCCGCGGAGACCAACGGACCGAACGGCCTGGCCATCGATCCGCATGATCCCCAGCGCCTGTACCTCGCGGCATGGGGCCGGGCGTCCGGCACTGAAGGCACGGGCGGCGGGATCTATCTCTCCACCGATGGAGGCGGCACCTGGAAGAATGTCCTCGATCGCGACCAGCACATTTATGACGTCACCATCGATCCGCGCGATGCCGGCACGCTCTATGCGGCGGGCTTTGAGTCCTCCGCGTGGCGCTCGAACGACCGCGGAGAGCACTGGACGCGCATCCCCGGCTACAACTTCAAGTGGGGCCACCGCGTCATGCCCGACCTTATGGATCCCGGGATGATCTACATCAGCACCTTTGGCGGGGGCGTATGGCACGGTCCATCCGTTGGCGCCGAAGGTCGTGCAGACATCGCCACTCCCGTCCTGCAGCCTGGCCATTGACCGTACCTGTTCAGGAGAATGCAATGAACCGCCGAGACATATTGAAGACCGCGGCCATGCTGCCCTTATTGCCCGGCATCCATGCGCTTGCCGAAGATCCGAAGCATCTGTGGCAGGGTTATAATTTCAGCGCTCTCTTTGCATCCAAAGATCGCCTGAACCAGGGTCCATTCGACATCGATCAGGATGACGGCTGGCAGACCATTTTATACACCACGCCATCGGAGAAGCCTCTGCGCAACCCAGGCTTCGGGCTGCTTGGCTATACATGGGAGGAGGGTGGCCCGTCCATCGCCGTGCGCCAAGGGCGCCAGACGCTGGAAGATCATGTGGAGAAGCTGTCCAGTCTTCCTTTTGTCGACGTGCTTTATATCCGTTGTGACTGGCGCAACGTGCAAAAGCAGCCCGGCCGGCTCGACCTCGATCCCGTTTGGGACCTGACTCTGGCTGCCGCGAAACGCCACGGACTTCGAGTCGCCTTTCGCATTCAGAGTTCCAATACGGCGTTTCAGCCAGACCAGCTCGCGCTGCCTGAGTTCCTGCGCTCGCGGGTCCCTCTCGTCGCCATCGGACCCATGGGCGCGCACGGCGACGGCGATTTCGACAACGGAGTAAAGGGGAGTTGGATTGAGCCGCGTTACGATCATCCCGAGTATCAAAAAGCGCTGGCCGAATTGAACCGCCTGCTCGCCGACCGCTTCGACGGCAATCCGCTGATCGAATTCGTGGACCTCATGCATATAGGATTCTGGGGCGAAGGCCACTTTGGCGGCTATCCCAGTCCCTTCCCCGACACGCAGACGGCGCAGCGCACCCTCAACCAGATGGTTCGCATGCAATTGTCTACATGGAAGAAGACGCCGCTGGCCATGAACACGCAGCCGGACATCAGCAATACAGGCAACCGCGAAGCCATTGAAATCGCGGTGCAGGGAGGCGCCTGGGTCCGCTCCGACAGCATCATTGTCGAAGAGCCGATTCAAATTGAAGAACTGGCCAATCGCCCCCCCTGGCTGGCGGCGATTCTCGAAGACGGAACCCTGCGCAAGTACGACGCCTCGAAGCTCGCCGTGGATGCGGCCGGAGTAAACGAGCTGGAGAACTATATGCTCCATGTTCTCGATCTGAAAGGGAACTACTGGTCGCTCTGGACCGAGTCGGAGCATCTGGCCAGCTACAACGAACGCTACCCTCGCGGGTTCGAGCGCCTGCGCACCAACATGGGCTATCGGTTGAGGCCCTCCTGGGTGTGGCAACGCAAGCGCTATGGAACTTCGGAACTGGTTATCACGATCTCGAACCGGGGGGTTGCAGGCGTTCCAGGCGTACTTTGGCTGACGGTGAAAAGCCCGGACGGCAGGCTCAAACTGCGCGGCTCGTTCGATCCCGGTCACCCATACGGCGGCGCTCTTCGCATGGGGTCCTTTCTTTTGCCCAAGGACTATGTAGTAACACTCCATCTCCTGGCCGAGATCGAAATCCGGCCGGATGTGCTGAAGCCCATTGCATGGGCCTGTGAACAGCCTCTTAACCCGGACGGCTCCCTATCGCTCGAAGTCAGGCCGATGAACGACCCCAACTGGCGTAAATCCATCTGAAAGTCGGGCTAAGGGAATCTGAATAAGTCGAGGTTTTGAAAGGGCACGGCGGGGTACCCTTTGGGTCCCGTGCCGCAAGTTGAATAGAAATAACGCGGGCTTTAGCCCCTGAGGGAATGCCAGAGTTAGTGGACGGACTTTATCAGATGTTCCTTAGAGCATTATCACGATAGCTGTACCCAGTCGAGAGTGAGCCTGAACCATGCCTGAGCGTTTTCCGGCGTGATTTTTGGCAGGGAGTCGGCGACGGCCTGATGGAGCG
>JBEKGY010000093.1:0-5753 GCA_050012555.1 Occallatibacter sp. | reverse complement strand
ACGCAAAGCCAGACCACCCCACAGCCGGCCCCGAGTTCCACGCCGGCACAGAGCCCCGCAGCCCAGGGCAGTTCCAGCTCCCAAAGCGCCGCTCAGCAGCCCGGCGCGGAAGAAAGCCAGCACCAAAAAGCCGACGAGCAGATCAAGGAGGAGGAGAAACAGCGGGTCTTGGGGATTGTGCCCGCCTTCAATACCTCGTACCGCAGCGACGCCGTCTCATTGACGGCAAGCCAGAAAATGAAGCTCGCTTTCCGTTCCGCGACCGATCCGGTCGCCTTTGGCGCCGCAGTTCTGGTCGCCGGCTACCACGAGGCCCTTGACGACGATACCGGATTCGGTTGGGGCGCCGAGGGTTTCGGAAAAAGGTCGGGTGCGGCGTATCTTGACGCCTTCGACGGCACCATCATCGGCAACGGCATATTCCCCGCAATTCTCCACCAGGATCCGCGTTACTTCCGTCTCGGCCACGGCACCGTCCGTCACCGTTTTTTCTATGCCGTAGCCACCGCCTTTATTTGCAAACACGATACCACCCGCAAATGGGAGCCCAACTATTCCAACGTTCTGGGCAATATGATCGCCGGAGAAATCTCCAATTATTACTATCCCGACGGGAACAAAAGCAACGTCGGCCAGACCATCGAAACCGGCTTGACTGTCACCTTCGAGGGCACCTTTGGCTCAACCCTTGAGGAGTTCTGGCCGGATATCTCAAGGAAACTCTTTCACAAAGATCCAACCCATGGTCTCGATGCGCAGGCGCAGGACGCTGCTGCAAAGCAGAAAAAGCAACAGGAGGAGGAAGACCAGAACCACCAACAATGAGAATCCCATGCAACTCTTAATTCTCTAAACTGTCAGAACCGATCTGAAATGCAACACCTTTCTTCCCCAGGAGATTCTCCGCATGGCTTCGATATTCTGTTCCCGGCATTTATTGTTCCGATGCGCTGCCTCATTCGGAGTTCCTGCTGTTGCGCTGATGACCGGCTTCACTGCCGGTGCACGCCTTTCAGCTCAGCAGGCCGAAACGGCCAATTCTCCATCAGCTGTTCTCGTGGCGTCGACGACCACCGTTCCCGCGCCGGACCCGGCCCCGCAGACGGCCGCCGCTACGCCCCAATCCCCGAGCACCAGCGGGCCTCAACAGCAGAATCAGCAGGCGCAAAGTGCGCCGGGGGACGTGACCGGCCAGCAGACCAAGCGCATCCTCGGCATCGTCCCCAACTTTCGCGCCGTCAGTACTGACGAGAAGCTGCCGCCCGAGACCGTCAAAGACAAGTTCGTGAGTGCCACAGAGGATTCGTTCGATTACTCCTCCATCTTCATCCCGGCGGTCATCGCGGGCTACAACATGTATGAGCGCGCGACGCCCGAGTTCCACCAGGGAGCAGCCGGCTACGCTCGCTACTTTTGGCATTCGGCCGTGGATCAAACCAGCGAAAACTATATGGTCGAGTTCATTTTTCCCACCATCACCCACGAAGACTCGCGCTACTATACCCTCGGCCGCGGCGGATTTTTCAAACGCACGGGCTACGCTCTCAGCCGCGCCGTTGTCACCCGCTCAAATTCGGGATCTGAGGTCTTCAACATCAGCGAGGTCTTCGGCGCCGGCGCCTCCGCGGGCGTCTCGAACCTCTAGTACCCTTCTGCCTCGCGGTCCGTTGGAAACACCATGTCGGAATGGGCTGAGGACGTTGGGATCGACGCAGCTAGCTTCTGGGTCAAGGAGTTCTGGCCCGACATCAACCGCCATGTCTTTCACAACAAGTACGGCCAACAGTAGCGCATCATCCTTGGGGGCACCCGCCTACTTCCGCTTGCGAACCAGCGCATGATTCGGCGGGAACGGCCGGCGCGGCGGATAATAAATCGCCTTGGCCGGAACCGAGAGCGTCACCCGCTCCGGGTAACGCAGCGCCGTCAGGTGCCCTCCGTAGGCGCATCCCGTGTCGATATTGAGGGTGTTATTCAGCCACATCGGCGCACTCACGGGCGTGTGCCCATGCACCACCAGAGCTTTGCCGCGATAACCCGCCGCCCAGATCCTGCGGATGGGCAAGCCCGCCGCATCTTTTTCGCCCGTCAGGTCGCCGTGCAGGGCAAAGGCGCGCGCCGCGGCGGAGGAACGGCCCTGCAGCGCTTCCTTCAGCCCCGCATGCGCAATCACAAGCCGGCCTTCGTCGAGCACCAGGTGGCTGGGCAGCTCATGCAGAAAATCCAGCACCGCGTCGCGAAAGCTTTCCGGCTCCGCGGCCAATTGGTCCAGGGTCCGCGCCATGCCACGCGTCACCTGGGCAGCGCCGCCCCGCAGCACCCGCACCAGTTCGGAATCGCGATTGCCGGCAATGCAAAGCGCCGTGCCCGCGCGCGCCATGCCCATGGCCAGCCGCAACACTTCCGGTGCAGCCGGACCGCGGTCCACCAGATCCCCTACAAAAGTCAGCGTCCGTCCGTGCGGCGGAGTCACCGCGAATTCCTTGCCTACCCGCTCCACGCGGTAGCCCATGGCCTCCATCAGAGCCAACAGCTCATCCAGGCAGCCGTGCACATCGCCCACGACGTCGAACGGCCCGCGCGCGTGGCGCAAAGCCAGTGGATTTCGCGTTTGCACGAGCCGGTGCAACAAAGCGGCCTTCCGCTCCGCTGCTGGCCGTGCTTTCTTCGCGCGCCGGGTCATTGTCTACAAGTGTAGTCTGCGGGAGTTTCCGTCCACTCCCTCCGTGCCCCATCCTTTTCGTGCCCTTTGCGAAAAGGGTGGGAAGGCATAAGTCCGGCTACGCCAGGCCTGGAAGCGGCCAGCTCCGCTAACGCCGCTAACCCCGCTAACTCCGCTGTCTTCGGTAAGCGGTATGATTCCTGCGACGGAAAAACGCTGCCGCAGGGCCGCTGCAACCGAGGGCCCTGGCGCAGAAGGATCGAGGCAATTCATGGACAGCTCCGGATTTTTCACCTTCTTACTCATCGTTGCCGGCATCGTGGGCCTCTTTGTGCTCATCACGGTGATCAAAACCATGTACACCGTGCGCACCTACACCGCCGGCATCGTGGAGCGCTTCGGCAAGTACAACCGCATCGCGCGCCCCGGCCTGCAGTTTCTGCTGCCCTGGTGCGAAACCGTGCGCTTCATCGATCTGCAGGTGCGCCAGGCCGCGGTCAACGTCGAAACCAAATCCAAAGACAACGTCTTTGTCACCATTCCAGTCTCCGTGCAGTACCAGGTCGTCGAGGAAAAGGTTTTTGACGCCTACTACAAGCTGAGCGACCCGCAGCGCCAGATTGAGAGCTACGTCTTCAACTCCATCCTCGGCCACGTGCCCACGCTCACGCTCGACGAGGCCTTCGAGCAGATGCAGCAGATCTCCATCGCGGTCAAGAAGGATCTCGACGTAGTGATGGACACCTTCGGCTACAACATTCTCCGCGCCCTGGTCACCGACATTGTGCCCGACGCCAAGGTGAAGGCGGCCATGAACGACATCAACGCCGCGCAGCGCGAGCAGATCGCGGCCCAGGCCCGCGGCGAAGCCGACAAAATCCTCAAAGTGAAGCAGGCCGAGGCCGAAGCCGAGTCGAAGGCGCTGCAGGGCGACGGCACCGCCCGCCAACGCCAGGCCATCATCAAGGGCCTTCAGCAGTCCGTCGAAGAGTTCAAGGGCGCCGTCGAAGGCTCGACCGCCAAGGACGTGATCGCGATGGTCCTCATGACGCAGTACTTCGACACCTTGCGCGAAGTCGGCGTCACAGGCAAATCCGCAACCCTCTTCCTGCCCAGCTCGCCCGGCACCGTGAACGACATGATGACGCAGATCATCGCCGGCTTCACGGCCGCGAAACAGCAATAAAGCAGGGACCAAGGGAACAAGAAAACCAGGCGCCCCATCCTTTCCGCGGCGTTATCGCGGAAATGGTGGGACCGCAAGCAACCCTTTCTTCTCAAAGTATGCGAGGGATGCGGCGCCCACAGCATTGGTCAGCGACAGAATGTAAATGCCTCAAGGGTGGGCCGCCCGCCAAATTTGTAAGGGCGCCTACCAGGCATCAGCGCCAGCTCGGAACCTGGGACCGACATTGGTCAAGTCGATTTGATGAAACCCCTTCTCAATTGCCGGCGATTTCGGTTGCAATCGAAAATCAAAGTTTCCGGAGTTGACGAAGAGCGGGTCAGCGATGATCGAGCCCTGATCGTGGCCCAGGCCCTTCCAATCAGAAAAAGACTTGCCGGCAAAGCTGATATCCGGCCCGCGCTGGTCGAAGTAGATGTTGTTCCGCAGGGTAAAACCTTCGCCCGTCCAGTTGCTCCCAAGCAGACCACCCTGGTCGAAGTACACGATGTTTCTTTCCATGGTGAATGAAATGTGAGGCTCGGCCCGTGTGCGCATGAGTTGGAACTCGCGATTGAAGGCGAAGATGTTGTTGCGCACCATATTCTCGCGGCCATAATGCTGATGAAAACCCGCACTCTTGCAGTTGTAGACGATGTTGTCTTCGATCAAAAGCAAGCTGGAGCCTTCATCCGGGTAGATCCCCCAGCCTCCGTAAGTGAAGGAGGAAATGTCGTGAATCAGGTTGTTACGGATGATTGTGCCAGCCTGGACTCCAAGCGTGTAAATGCCGCCCAAATCGCTAAGCATGTCCTTCCCAATGGAGTGGAGATGGTTGAAAGCGACGATGTTGTGGCTGCACTGATTGGGCTCATATCCCCAGGTCCATCCCACGGAGATGGCTGTGTAGTAGAGGTCGTGGATATGGTTGTGGACGATCTGGTTGCGTGAGCTCTGCAACACCCAGATGCCGATAGCTGACGCGTAGACGAGGCCGAGATCGTGAATTTCGTTGTCGGCGATCAGATTGCCGTAGTTCTGGCCCGCCTCGCTGGGGCTCGGTGTTTCTTCACCAATTCTGATTCCGCCACCACCCAGATCGTAGAAGTGGGAGGCCAGCACCTGGTTATTTTTCGATCCCCGCCCGAGAAAAAGACCATATCCCCCCGAGTGGGCGACGGTACAGTTTTCGACGCGAAGATTCACAGCCCCAACGGCCTGAATGGCATAGGGAGCACGATAGCCGGCCTGCCCGTCGACGTAGCCCTTCGGGCCCATCGTCCACTCCGCATGTGCGAAGGTCAGGCCGCGAAATACGACGTTGCGCACCAGTTGCCCTGAGCCGGGATTTCCTTCCAGGGAGACCAGACGTTCCAAGGTTGGAGCAATCACCTCGGCGTGTTCCATGTTCTCGTCTGGCAAGGGGATGTAAGCTACTTGCTGAGCAGCTCTGTCGAAGCGCCATTCCCCCGGCATGTCCAGCGCGTCGGGTGCATTCTCGACAAAATAGCGCGCATCCGGCTCTCTGGCAGACGTGTCCGGATCGGACGCCAGAGTGGCCAGATGCGCAGCCGGATCCACTTTTACGATGGGCATCCGGAAATCGCTCCACGCAAGATAGGCGACAACCTCCACGTCGTCCTGGTTGGCCCACTCTTCTTTAATAACGTTGCCGCGGTACCGAAGCTGGAAGGGCTTATCCTGGGGGCTCTCTCCGTCGATGCGAAAGAAGCCGTACTTCGGGCTCCGCGCGCGGGCAGCACGCCGTCCGTTGACAAAGAGCTGGCGGAAGTATGGTCCTGGGGCATGTGCTGTCCAGGCGCTGCCCGCATCCTTTTTTGTCCAGCCGGAGATGAGCCGGCCGCCGCTTATGATGGGATGCTCGCCATGGGGCGCCTCCCAGATAGTGTCGCTATCTTCAGGACC
>JBEKGY010000092.1:0-5936 GCA_050012555.1 Occallatibacter sp. | reverse complement strand
TTTCCTCGAATTATTTTCTTTACATTAAGATCCGTGACTCCTAATATGCAGTCTTTGGCCCGCGTATAGCATTTGACTTACGGTTGGAGTGGGGGCCATTTGATCCCTCAGGCGTAGGTCCCGCCATTGGGACTTTTATGGCGGTAGCTTGTGCAGCCAGCCGAAGAACTGCCGAGGAGATAATGTCGTCGATTGACTCCGGTAGCACCTCTGGATTCAAAGCAGTCGGATGTGCGACCCTGTGGCAGCACGATAATCTGTCTTGGTACGCACTCCAGATCCAATCCAAACTGGGGAGCATCGCCGCTGCGACGTTGTGCGGCAAGGGATACGAAGTGTACCTACCTTTGTATCGCTGTGGGCGTCGTTGGTCCGACCGGGTGAAACAGCTCGAAGTCCCACTTTTCCCAGGTTATCTGTTCTCTCGATTTGATGTGCGGGAGCGCTTGCCCATTCTGACTACCCCCGGCGTGATAAGCGTCGTCGGCGCCGGCAAGACCCCCGTTCCCGTTGATGAGGAAGAGATTGAGGCCATTCGGGCCGTCCTTCGCTCCGGGCTTGTAGCGCAGCCTTGGCCGTTTCTCCAAGTCGGCTCCAAGGTGTACATCGAGCGCGGCCCTCTGGCTGGGGTGGAAGGCATTATCACCAACACCCGCAAGGTTTATCGTCTGGTCGTCTCCGTCAACTTGCTGCAACGTTCCGTCGCCGTCGAAATCGACCGCGAGTGGGCTCGCCCCATTGCCGAGGGCATGGGCCCGCGCACCGTGACCCTATTCGAACGTACCCGCCCCTTGGCACGGGCTTGCTAAACACAAAGCGAGGCGCGGAAGCCGCGTTGCGTGAATGGCTGCAATTGCCCCGCCTCCCTCAACGGAGTTCCCTCGATGCCTGATTCCGATCGTAGACAGAAGATGATCAGTCTCCGCCTTTCCAAGGTGGAGTATGAAGGCCTCAAAACGCACTATCGCATCTACGGTGCCCGCAACGTCTCCGAGCTCGCCCGCCTGGCGCTGCAGCGCATTGTGACCGACTCGGCCGGCCGGCAGGACGGTTTCTCCGCGAAACTGTCAGAGCTGGATGAACGGATCCACCGCTTAGAGTCCCAGGTCGCGCTCCTTCTGGAGCGAGAGAGGGTAATGTCGTGAGAAGCCCAAACCGCACCTTTCGAAATCTCCGCGTGGCATTTTGCCTGGCAGTGCTTGCCGTGGCCGGCGCCTCCGCCAGCAGCCCCCGGGCAACCACCGCGCCGCCCTCCTCCGGTTATGTCCTCGGCCCTGACGACCAGATCCTGATCCGCGCCCTCGAGGGTCTCGATACTGGCGACAAGCCAGTCCTCATCGGCATCAACGGCGACATCACCCTGCCGCTCATCGGGCGAGTCAAAGCCGCCGGCCTCACCGTCGAGCAGCTCGAAACCGAGCTCGTCTCCCGCCTCAAAGCCTACGTCCAGGAGCCGCAGATCTCGGTCACCGTCACCGAATTCCGCAGCCAGCCCGTCTCCGTCTTCGGTGCCGTCACCACCCCCGGCGTCGTCCAGCTTCGCGGCCGCAAAACCCTCTACGAAGTCCTCTCCATGGCCGGCGGCCCGCGCGAAACCGCCGGTTCCACCGTCTCCATCATCCGGCTGTTGGAAAACGGCCCCATCCCCCTCCCCGGTGCCGGCCCCGACCCCACCGGCCGTTATAGCACCGCCGAGCTCGACATGCAGCAGATCCTCGACGGCAGGAACCCCGCCGCCAATATCGAAATCAAGCCCCACGACGTGATCTCCGTCTCCCAGGGCAATGGGCGCACGGTCTATGTCGTCGGCGACGTGCAGCGCGCCGGCGCCTTCAACCTGGGCGGCCAGCGTACCATCTCCGTTCTCAGCGCCCTCTCCATGGCCGGTGGGTTGGGACATACTGCCAAACCGGAGCAAGCCAAAGTCTTCCGCCCGTCTCCGGATGGTCAGAAACACGAGGAGATTGCCGTGAACATCAAGCAGATTCTCGTCGGCAAGGCGGAAGACATAGGCTTGCGGCCCGAAGACGTTCTGGTTGTCCCCACCAGCAGCCGCAAAGTCTTCACTACTGTCATCGTTTCTGGGACCTTGGCAGCCGCGGTGAGCGCCGCGATCTACGCGGGAGTAATAGTACATTAACGAGCGCGCTATGAGCGATCAACCACTGCTGAACGACCCCGGCAAAACGCCGGTCCCGCACAGGAACGGCGCGGCCAATCTGCCTGCGCGGCCGTCTTACATGGAAGTGCCGTCGCCCGTGATGATGGATGACCAGGGTCCCGGCTTGCTGCTCGAATACTGGCACATGCTCCGGCGCCGCAAAGGCACGCTGGTCCTCATCGCCTGCCTCGGCCTCCTCGGCGCGGTCCTCCTCACGCTCCCGCAGACTCCCATCTACCAGGCCCGCACCACCATCGAGATCCAGAACCTCAACGAGAACTTCCTCAACATGCGCGATTTGAGCCAGACCGCCAATGAAGGTGGCGCGAACCCGCTCGAAACCGACCTCCAGACGCAGGTCAATATCCTCCAGAGCGAATCCGTCCTCGGACAAGTCATTGCCAAACTCGACCTCGGGACTAAGCTGGCTGCCGAAAAGGACAAGGGCCGCCTCTCCGCCTGGCGCAAAGCCTTGCATCTCCCCGAGCCAAAGCCGGCCTCGACGGTCGAAGATATCCTGCCCGTGGTGGCCCGGAACCTGAAGGTTCGCATGCAAGCCAACACGCGGCTGGTCGAAATCCTCTACGATTCCACCGACCCGCTTCTGGCTGCCGACATCGCCAACACCTTGACCGCCGAGTTCATCCGCCTGAATCTCGAGTCCCGCTGGCAGACTACCCAGAGGACCGGTGAGTGGCTCACCGCGCAGATGGAAGACGTTCGCATCAAGCTCGAGAAATCCGAACAGCAGCTCCAGGACTATGCCCGCTCGGCCGGCCTGCTCTTCACCTCGGAAAAGGATAATGTCGCCGATGAGAAGCTGCGCCAGCTCCAGCAAGAGCTCTCCCGCGCCCAGGCCGATCGCGTCACCACGCAGTCGAAATACGAGTTGGCCACTACCACATCCACGGATTCGCTTCCCGAAGTGCTCGACGATCCGACGCTCAAAGACTACCAGGTGAAGCTCACCGATCTGCGCCGCCAGCTTGCCGAACTCTCCGCTACCCTCACCCCTTCCCATCCCTCCGTGAAGAAGATCCAGGCGCAGGTGACTTCCCTGGAAGCGGCCCGGGAGACGGAGCGCGCCAATGTCACGCGGCGGATCCAAAACGAATTCGAGTCCGCCCAGCGCCGGGAGAAACTACTCGCCGCCAGCTACGATGCTCAGGCCCGTGTCATGACCGAGCAGTCCGCCAAGGTAACGCACTACGACATCCTCAAGCGTGAAGTGGATAACAACCGCCAGCTCTACGATTCCATGCTTCAGCACGTCAAGGAAGCTGGAATCGCCTCCGCGCTGCACGCCAGCAATGTGCGAGTGGTCGATCCGGCCCGGCCGCCTGCCCGGCCCTATAAGCCCAACCTCCTCTTGAACTCCATGCTCGGCCTGTTCGCCGGCGGCTTTCTTGGCATCGTCTTCATCGTCCTGCGCCAGCGCTCGGACCGCAGCATCCAGGCCCCTGGCGAGGCGTCCCTGTATCTCGACGTGCCCGAATTGGGTGTCATCCCCTCGGCCAATGCGGAACGCAGCCGAAGCTTCGCCTACTATCGCCAAGCAAGGGGCGCGGAAACCAGGAAAACCGAAAAAGAGAATCTGAAGAGCCCGGTGGAACTGGTCACCTGGCAAAAGAGACCTTCCGCACTGGCCGATTCCTTCCGCTCCACCCTCGCCTCCATTCTGTATGCCGGAGAGAACGGCAACCGGCCGCGCGTGATCGCGCTGACCAGCGCCGGCCCTCGGGAAGGCAAGACGACGGTGGCCAGCAACCTGGCGCTAGCGCTGGCGGAGATCGGCCGGCGCGTCCTCCTGATCGACGGCGACCTGCGCAAGCCGCGGTTGCACGAAATCTTTAACGTCTCCAACGCGTGGGGGCTGAGCGATCTTCTGGATGGAACGAAGCCACCCGAGGGATCGGAAACTATGGTGGTCGGGACGAGTTACCGGGACCTCTACGTGTTGCCCGCGGGCTCGGTGGCTTCCAGCATCTCAAACCTGCTCCACTCGCCACGGGTGGCGGAACTTCTGCAGCGAATGCGGCAGGAGTTCGACATGGTGATCATCGACACGCCCCCCATGCTCCAGCTTCCGGACGCGCGGGTCCTGGGACGGCTGGCGGATGCCGTAATCCTGGTGGTGCGTTCGGCCCGGACAACGAAGGAGACCGCAGCGGCTGCGAGCCAGCGGCTGGCGGACGACGGAACGCGGGTGCTGGGAACGGTGCTGAACGAATGGGATCCGCGAAAGGCGAGCAATGCCGGTTACGACTACGGCTACCGGCCATACCACTATCATGAGGGCCGGCCGGGCGAGGGATAGCGCACGTTTGCGCTTTTAGCTCGTAACTGACTGCAACCGCACAGCCGGTTTTTGACTTTGGTTACTATGCCATGGCAGTTTCCATTCAGCCTGTAAAGAACAGGCGAAATACAGATCAGGCGGCATGCTCGGGCGCTTCTTCTTGGCGGCAACGCGGGTCCGCCACTCGCTGGCGCCCCCATCGTGAACGCGGTGGGATCAGCCATGGTTCCGTCACCTCCGCGGTCGCTCCTGTATACGGCGGTAGGCGCGTCGGAGGATTGCAGGGGCGGAGTCCTCGTGGCCCTTGTATTTCACCATGAAGGCGTAAATGAATTGTAGTTCGCAAAGGTAGAAGCCTCGGCGCTTCGACTCCAGAAAGTACTCTTGTTCGAGACGCTCAAGCCGCTGTTGGGTTTTCATGGACCAACCTTTGCATCTCGGCCTCTTGTTGATGGCTATACTGCTGCACCTCCGATTTAAAATCTTCGAGTGCCTGAAGCCGCCGCTCCATATCCGCGGTTTCAAACAAATGCGCTTGACTATTCAGGACTTCGGTCAAGGCCTGCGCTTCACCGGGCGTGATCCGACCCTCGCCGACGGCTGCCAGGATGCGCTGGAGGTTGGCTGCTAGATCCAGCGCGTTTTGCGCCGGCGGGAGTTCGAGTTCAATCGATCGCTCCTTGCGGATCGGCAGCAGGCGCTCCAGGCACAGCCGCAGAGCATGGATATTCCCCTTCTTCGCCAGGTTGATGCACTGCCTGATCAATGGCTCGGCTTCGCCCTCAAGCAACTGCTCGGCCAGCAACGTGGCCCGGTTTCGGCTGCCGATGGGCCGCCCAGACGGGTTGCCGCTCGTGCCTTTCTTGAACTTTCCCTGTTTGGTTCGGGTATCAGATTTGTTTGCCATACGCCCTCGAATTGATAAAAATGCCCTCTGGAATCCTGTGGGGAATCGCGGTTTCAGGTAGTTATATGTTTTGCAGATAGAACATATACCTACCCGTTGCTCTCCTTTTTAATTATAACGCTGCTTTCCCTAATAACTTTAGTATTCGGTTCCTATCCCGAGAGCATGATTGCGGATAAGCGGTTTTGTATCAATGAGTTGTGAGTTTTGCACAATACGGACAATTTGGTGTGACCGCAATATGGCGGTCGCTCCGTTCGGCCACAGAAGGGGATGAAAACGGGCTTGGTGGGAGGGACATTACAGGCATGCCCCCGGGCGATTGAGGCTGAGTACGGAAATCGTCTCGCAGCGGTGGTGGTTCGACGTGCGCAATATCCGATGGTGGCCGCACGCCGCCGGCGGTCACGAAATCCGAGAAAGAGTCGTCGAAGCCCTGTTTGACATCAACCTTCGTTTCATTGTAAGCTAGCTTAAGCTAGAATGAAAGCAGGGCGGTATGCAAGAAATAGGCGCGTTTGAGGCAAAGAACACATTGGGAACTCTGCTGGATCGCGTTCAGGAAGGTG
>JBEKGY010000091.1:0-6036 GCA_050012555.1 Occallatibacter sp. | reverse complement strand
ACGCATGGTTGGGGCAGTTCCGCCGCTTGCTGGTCCGTCACGAACATCTGCTCCTCACCTACCGCGCCTTCTTCTACCTCGCTTGCTTTTGGATCACCCTGCGAAAATGTTTTTGAAACACGCTCTACTGATAAACTCGAAACCGTGACCGACCAAGCCAAGCCGCCCGTCTTCCTGCTCGACACGATGGCGTTCATCTGTCGCGCCAACCCGTTACCAGCTCCTACGCCGCCCGCGTTCAGAGCCGCGTTTTCACGCGCGTTTGCGCCATTTCTTGTGCTGCACTAAGAATCCATCCTGATTCTAAAGAAGTTATTGGAACGCTCGCGCGCAGGAATCGCGCATTTGTACCAGTTTTTTGGGTTTCAGATGTACGTCTTTCAACACCATGCGTTGCCGAATTTGTCGATTTTCCAGCCTTGTTGTGGCTCCGTTCGGTCACCGGCCTTTGATTTATTTTGACTCGTTTAAGAGCTACTCTGTGGCCCCAGGCCCGGGTTCTTTGCGTCCTGTTAGACTCTCTAGCGTGACCGATCAATCCAAACCGCCCGTCTTCCTGCTCGACACTATGTCGTTCATCTTTCGCGCCTACCACGCAATGCAGCGCAGCCGGCCCATGAGCACCCGCTCAGGGCTGCCGACGGCGGCTATTTACGTTTTCGTAAACATGGTGAAGAAGCTGCGGCAGGATTTTGCGCCGCTTTACTTTGCCGCGGTCTTCGACGTGAGCGGCGAGGTCTTTCGCGACGAGCGGGCGCGCACCATGGGTCCACTGCGCAAGTGGAACTCGAAGACCCAGAGCTTCGACGAGGTCAGCTACGAGGGCTACAAGGCCAACCGCGCCGCCATGCCCGAGGACCTGAGGCGGCAGATTCCCTACATTCGCCGCGCGCTCGAGGCTCTGCGCATTCCCATTCTGGAGGCCGAGGGCTTTGAGGCCGACGACGTGATCGGCACTCTGGCCCGCAAGGCCGCCGAGCAGCAGCACGAGGTCTTCATCGTCTCCGGCGACAAGGACATGATGCAGCTCGTCACGCCCACCGTTAAAATTCTCAATCCGCAAAAAGACAATCTCATTCTCGACCCTGCCAAGGTCGTCGAAGTCCTCGGTGTCCCTCCGGAAAAAGTCGTCGATGTGATGGCCCTGCGAGGCGACTCCGTTGATAACATTCCCGGCGCTCCCGGCATCGGCGACAAGGGCAGCGTGGAGTTGATCCGCGAATTCGGCTCTCTGGATGCCGTTCTGGACCGCGCCAGCGAGGTCAAGCGCAAGAGCTATCGCGAATCGCTGGAGCAGAATCGCGACGCGGTGCTGCTGTCAAAAGAACTGGTCACCATCGACAGCCACGTTCCGCTGGCGCTGAACCTCGCCGCAATGGAGACCCAGCCGCCGGACCTCGAGGCCTGCCGCGAACTCTTCACGGAGCTTGAGTTCACGTCGATGCTCAAGGACCTTGCGCCTGCGGCCGGCAGCCCCTCGGTTGAGCTCATCGAAGACCCCACTCCAGAACAGGCCGCAGCTTTCTACGCCGCGGCGCGTGCGCATGGATTTGCCTTTGCTCTCGACGCGGCAGCGCCCGCGCCGCAAGAGGCTGAAGACGAAGCGCCCCAGCCGCTCTCGCTGCTGGACGTGGCCGAAGCCGCGGAGAAGCAGGACAGCTTCAGCGTGGGCGTGTGCGCTGATCCGGTAACAGCCCTGTGCCTCCCGCTGACCGCCGAGCTCCGCGCGCTGCTCGAAGACGCCGCCGTACCCAAGCAGACGCATGATTGGAAGTCGGCTCTCCATTTGCTCTCCGCGCAGGGCGTAGCGTTGCGCGGCGCATCCGCCCTACGCGAAGTAGTGGACGACACCATGCTGCTCTCCTACGCGCTGAACCCCACCCACGCCACGCAGTCGCTGGCCGATGTGGCCGCGCGCCACGGGCAACCCTCGCCTTCCACGCCCGCGGCGGGCGCTGCGGCTATTCATGCGCTGGTTCCGGCACTGCTCGCAGAGGTGGATAAGGCAGGGGTGGGGCGCGTTTATCACCAGATTGACCTACCGCTTGCGCCGGTCCTGTTCAGGATGGAGCAAGCCGGCGTGCGCATCGATCAAGGCGTATTGGAAGGGCTTTCTAAACGGTTCAGCCTGGAACTGGAACGCGTGGGGGAGCGCATCTTCGAGCTCGCCGGGCGGCGGTTCAACGTCAACTCGCCCAAGCAGCTTGGAGAAGTGCTTTTTGTTCATCTAGGCTTGCCCGCGCCGGCCAGCCGAGGGAAGGGCAAGGCGGTTTCCACGGCGCAGGATGTGCTGGAGCAACTGGCGGAAGAGCATGAAGTTCCCAGGCTGGTGCTCGAATACCGGCACCTGTCTAAACTTAAGTCCAATTATATCGATGCTTTACCGCTGTTGGCCGATTCCGAATCGCGGGTTCATACGACGTTTCAGGCGGCGGCCACGGCGACGGGACGGCTCTCCTCCGTTAATCCGAACCTGCAAAATATTCCCATCCGCACCGAGCTGGGCAGGGAGATACGGGCGGCGTTTACGGCTGCGTCTGGCACGCAACTGCTTTCGGCGGATTATTCGCAGATCGAGTTGCGGCTGCTGGCGCATTTCAGCGGAGATCCGCTGCTGGTGCGGGCTTACGCTGAAGGTGCTGATATTCATACACTTACGGCCAGCGAGGTCTTCGGAGTGCCAGCCGAGACGATGGACAAGGAGACGCGGGGACGGGCGAAGGCGGTTAATTTTGGCATCGTCTACGGGATTTCGCCCTTCGGGCTGGCCGCCCAACTGGGCATTCCGCAGGCCGAGGCACGGGCTTATATCGAACGCTATTTTGCCCGCTACCAGGGAGTTAAAGCATTCATAGAAAAGACGTTGGAGCAGACGCGGAGGGAGGGCCAGGTGCGTACGATGTTCGGGCGGGTGCGGCCGATTCCCGACATCGAGAGCCGCAACCCGAATCAGCGGGGATTTGCCGAGCGGACGGCCATCAATACGCCGCTCCAGGGCACCGCGGCCGACCTCATCAAGCTGGCCATGATCGCCATCGACCGCCAACTGACGGAGCGCAGGCTCAAGACGCGCATGCTCTTACAGGTGCATGACGAGCTGCTCTTCGAGGTTCCCACGGCGGAGACCGCGGAGGTGGAAGCGCTGGTGCGGACGGAAATGGAGGGGGTTGCGAAGCTCAACGTTCCGCTGCTGGCAGACCTGGCCTTTGGGCCGAATTGGCGCGATCTGTGACCAGGGGCACGGAATAGGAAACAGCGATTCGAGATCGGTGGCCACTACGATCAGCGCGGAACACCCGCTCCTCTTGCCTGCGCAACGGGGTATCTTCAGCATTCGATACAATTCCGGGGAGTAAGAATGTCGTGCCGGTTGGTTCTCATGCACGAAGAAAGTACATTCCCTATGGGTAGATTCACGCGCCGCCGCTTCCTGGTCACTGCCTCAACCGTTGCCGGAACTCTTACGTTGGCCAGGCGCTTTGGATTGGCCCAGGCCACGCCCAGCGAGCCCGGCGGCCTGAAGCTCTGGTACACCAGTCCGGCGTCGCAGTGGGTTGACTCGCTGCCCATCGGTAACGGGCGTCTGGGAGCGATGGTCTTCGGCGGGGGCGCAATCGATCCCATCGATCCCCACGCTCCAAATGCCGATTCCCCCGCCGGACCCGTTCCTACAGATCCCGCGAAGGAGACGCTGCAACTGAATGAAGACACGCTCTGGTCGGGCTTTCCGGTGGATGGCAACCAGCCCGGTGCGAAGGAGTATCTGCCCGCTATACGCCGGGCAGTGCTGGAAGAAAAGGATTACCACCTGGCCGACCAGCTCTGCCTCAATATGCAGGGCCTGTTTGCAGAGGCATATCAGCTCATCGGCAGCCTGCATGTGGATTGCACTCACCCCGGCCAGGTGACGGGTTATCGCCGCGAACTGGACCTTCAGTCCGCTGTGGCGGCGACGCGTTACTGGGTGGACGATGTTGAATTTGAGCGTACGGCATTTTGCTCAGCCCCCGATCAGGCGATTGTGCTGCGCATTTCTGCCGGCAAACCCGGCCAGTTGAACGCGACCGTATGGATGGATGGCCCGCTGGCGAAGTCGGTCGAGACCGTGGGCGGCAATCGTCTGCTTCTGACCGGCAAGGCCCCAAAGCATGTTGCCGGGGCCGGGCATCCAGGCAGCGAGAAGCCGATCGTATTTTCCGATGTGCCGGGCGAAGGAATGTACTTTTCCGCCGCGCTCCAGGCGAATGTTGAAGGCGGCCAGGTGTCCCCAAATGGAGACAGACTGCTCATCCACAGTGCGACGGCCTGCACCATTGTGCTGACCGCGGCCACCGGCTACCGGGGATTCGAGCAGAAGCCCGATACGCCACTGGCTCAGGTGAACGATCGCGCCAGCCTTCAACTCGATGCCGCGCTAAGGCAGAGTTACTCCGCCTTGCTGCAGCGGCACATCGCCGATTACCGTAAACTCTTTGACCGCGTGTCTCTAAACCTGGGGTCGCCCCCGGCGCCATCGCAGCCCACCGATCAGCGGCTCAAGAACTTTGCCGCCGCTCCCGATCCGTCGCTGCTGGCGCTTTATTTCCAATACGGGCGCTACCTGCTCATCAGCAGTTCGCGGCCGGGCACGCAGCCGGCTAATCTGCAGGGCATATGGAACTGCCAGGCGCTGCCCCCGTGGAGCTGCAACTGGACGGCAAACATCAATGTGGAAATGAATTACTGGCCGGCGGAGACGTGCAATCTGAGCGATTGCGCCGAACCGCTGTTTGCCCTCATTGAAGGTCTCAGCCACACCGGCGCGCGCGCGGCGCGGGAGACCTACGGCTTGCCGGGATGGGCGACGCATCACAATATCGATGTCTGGCGCACTGCAAACCCTGTGGGCATGGGCGTCGGCCAGCCTGCGTGGGGCAATTGGTGCATGAGCGGGCCGTGGCTCTGCGCGCATCTGTACGAGCATTATCGCTTCACGCACGACCGCGAATTCCTGCGCGCGCGCGCGTATCCATTGATGAAAGGATCGGCGGAGTTCTGCCTGGCGTGGCTGATCGACGACGGAAACGGACACCTTACGACGTGCCCATCGGAGTCGACCGAGAACGATTTTCTGGCCCCGGACGGCAAGCTCGCCGACACCAGCGCCGGCTGCACCATGGATATGGCGCTCATCCGCGAACTGTTCGCGAACTGCATCGACTCAGCGAAGGAACTGGGCATCGATGCGGAGTTCGCGGCGAATCTGGATGGCGCGCGCGCCAAGCTGCTTCCCTATCAAATCGGACGGTACGGCCAGTTGCAGGAATGGTCAATCGACTTTTTAGAGAGCACGCCCGGCCAGCGGCACATGTCGCACCTGTATCCGCTGTATCCGGGCGGCGAGATCACACCGCGCGGGACACCGGAGCTAGCGAAAGCGGCGCGCGTCTCGCTCGAACGGCGGCTGGCCAACGGAGGCGCGTATACCGGTTGGAGTCGCGCCTGGGCCATTGCCTTCTGGGCGCGACTGGCCGACGGCGATAAGGCGTGGGAGTCTCTGAGCATGTTGATGCGGCACAGTACGAATATGAACTTCTTCGATTCGCATCCGTGGGGCAAAACGTCGATCTTCCAGATTGACGGAAACTTCGGCGCCACCGCGGCCATTGCCGAGATGCTGATGCAGAGCCACGCCGGCGTCATCGACCTGCTGCCGGCGTTACCCTCGGCCTGGCCTGTCGGCGAAGTCAAGGGCCTCAGGGCGCGCGGTTCGGTTGAAGTCGATCTGCGCTGGGAGAACGGAAAGGCCGCTGCTGCCTCCATTCGGCCCGATTTCTCCGGCGAATACCGCCTGCGCGTGCCAACCGGACAGAAGATCCGCAGTATCTCCAGCGGGAACGAGGCTACCTTGCGGAGTCACTCCGACGGCATCATCGGCGTCACGTTGGAGGCCGGCCGGAGTTATCGTGTGACGATAGCTTAAAGCCTGTTTTTAACTCTCCCGCGGGCGAGAATGTTAATCACAGGCTCTAACGCATTTTCGGAAATGCTGTGAAC
>JBEKGY010000090.1:0-6211 GCA_050012555.1 Occallatibacter sp. | reverse complement strand
CCTCGCGCGGCAAACTCTTCTATCGCTTGGCCCAGCAGGCTGTGCAGGTAGATCCGGTCCCGTTTGCAACCCTGGTCAAACCACAACCTGTTGCGTTCGGTGGCGTTAAGTAAATACCCACTTGAGGTAATTCATAAACTCCGCACACTCTAGAGTAGGATATTCGCGATCAGTTTACGCACGGCGGGATCGAGCTGTTGGTCTTGACCACACCGAGAACGGCATCTCCGCGCAAACCGCAGCGTTGTGCCGTGCGCGGTAAGCCGGATACGACAGCCACTTCACTACGATTCGGGAGTCGCAGCCGATTTTCGGCCCGGATCGTGCGGGCAAGGAGAAGATCGTACATGGAAACAACTTCTGTTGCGAAGGCCGAGCAGCCCTGGTCGTTCAAGATGGTAGCGCCGCTCGAGCCGGGCATCGTCTGCATCGACATGGAACGCATGTTGAAGTTCTATACCGAGGTGCTGGGCCTGAAACTGGTGTCCGACTCTCAGACGACGCCCGAGATGAGCACCAAATTCCGGGCCACGCCGCACGGCTACCGCATCGTGCGCATGCAGACGCCTTACGGAGAGCGCATCAAGCTGGCGCAGCCTAAGGTTCCGCCGGTGCAGAACCCGGTTCCCGAATGGGTCTATGAACGGCACGGCTTGGCCTATTTCACTTTCATCGTCGACGACATGAAGCCCATCCTGGCGCGGCTGAAGGCGAACAAGGTGAGGCTAGTCAGCGAAGAACCGGTCGAGGTCCGCAAGGGCATATTTGCCCAATACGTGCTGGACCCGGAAGGCAACTACGTGGAATTCGTGGAGTTTGCGGACATCGCATCCTATCGGCCCGATCTTTTCAAGAAGTGAACCACCAGGCTGTAGAAGTGCGCAATTGGTCGAGAGAAGCATCCAGAGTGGAAATCATGAGCCCAGCCTCGCCCTCTTTTGCTGAGGTGGGAGCATTCTTTGCGCAGGGAAACCGCGCCGCTCTGGACCGGAATAGCGGAAGGTGCACCCCGCGATGGAGCCGGGCGTACGGGGTCCCCGGCAAGCGCTTTGGCGTTTGCTGGGGTGACTTCCGAGCCCGGCGGTGATAGTTCAGGGGTGTACCGACTGTGGAATTGCTCTGATTGCGAGATTTCAGCAGGAAAGGAAACGATTTCCATGTCCAGCAGCGCTCTAGGTCCAGGGTTCTTCTGCCAGGCCCCCGATCCGAATCCTCAATCACCGCGTTTCAAGGCCCCGCTGGGAGCGACCGACACGCACTTCCATATTCTGGGTCCGCCGACGAGTTATCCATACGTGGAGGAGCGCGAGTATACGCCACCGGATGCGCTGCCCTCGGCTTGCCGACGCTTGTTTGACACGCTCGGGATTCAGCGCGCCGTGCTCATCCAGCCTAGCGTCTACGGCGAAGACAACAGTTGCATGGTGGAGTCTGCGCGCCGGCTCGGAGTGCCCGCCCGCATGATCGTGGTGGTTCCGTTCAACACCCCGGACAAGGAGCTGCAGCGGCTGCACGATGCCGGGGCGCGTGGCGTGCGTTTCATTCTGGCGCATATCGGCGGACTGCCGCTTGCCGATCTCGAGCGCTTTGCGGAGCGCGTAAAGCCGATGGGTTGGCACATCCAGTTCTTGTTGCGTCCGGCCAATCTTCTCGAGTTGGAGAGCCGCATCGCCAAGCTGCCCACGGAATATGTCATCGACCACATCGGCCTGATCCGCGCGGCGGAAGGCGGGGTGCAGCAGCCTGCTTTCCAGGCGCTTTTGCGGCTTTTCCGCACCGGGCGCTGTTGGGTCAAGCTGACCGGCGGCTATCGAATATCCGCCGAAGCTCCGCCCTATCGCGAGGTGATCCCGCTGGTGGAGGCGCTGGTAAAAGAACGTCCGGATCGTCTCCTTTGGGGCAGCGACTGGCCGCACGTGATGATGAAGGGCAAGATGCCGAACACGACTGAATTATTCGATCTGCTGCTTGATTGGGTTCCGGACGAAAAGATCAGGGCACGGATTCTCGCCGACAATCCTCAGGCTCTGTTCAAGTTCTAGCAGGCGAACCGGTTGACCCTCGAACGGGAGATAAGCGATGAGCACTTGGGAGAGAAAACTGGGATTGATTGTTCCTTCGTGGAACACGGTCAACGAATACGAGTTTCAGCGTGTTTTAATTCCGGCCATGTCGGTGCACTCGATGCGGATCAAGATCACCGCCGATGATGAAGAGAACTTCACTTGGATGGCCACGCAGGTTCCCGCTGCCTCTAAGTTGCTGGCCCAGGCTAAAGTGCATGCGATCTGCTACGGATGCCTGGCCGGTGGCTTCATCAAGGGGCCGGGGCACGATCAGGAGATCATCCGCGACATCGAAGCCGCCGCCGGAGTTCCGGGCGTGGCCGCGGCTGCCGCGGTGGTCGACGCGCTACGCGCCATGGGTGTCACGCGAGTCAGCGTTGCCTCGCCCTACGAGCCTTGGTTGAACGATAAACTCGCGGATTACCTGAAGGCGTTCGGCATTGAGGTGCTCGCGCTCAAGGGGCTCGGCACTTCGGCGCATGCCAGCTTCACTCCGGAGCAGAATGCCGAGTTGGCTAGCGAAGTCGATCGGCCTGACTCGCAGGCTATCTTCATCAGTTGTTCGAATTTCCGCACGCTGGAAATTATTGAGTTGCTCGAAAACAAACTCGGCAAACCTGTGCTGACCAGCAACATGTGCTCGCTTTGGAAAATGCTGCGCGTCCTGGGCCATCGCCGCTGTCTGCCGGGAGCGGGACGGTTATTCCGCGACGCGTGATGCAGCGCACATCGCCGCGCGTCAGCGAGAGCAGGGCTTCTTTCGCGGGGTGTACCTTCCGCGAATCGGGTTAAACGAAAGGATTCATTTATGGCCACCAATACCCCAACCACGATGCCGAAGCAAGTGTCGGCCCCTTATACGCATTCACTGTGGACCGGCAAGCGCTTCATCATTGCCGCGTTCCTGTTCTTCAATATGTTCATCAACTACATGGACCGCATCAATCTGTCGGTTGCCATGCCGATCATTTCCAAGCAGTACAAGTGGGACCCGGCACTGATGGGATGGATTTTTTCAGGGTTCCTTTGGACCTACATGGTGTGCCTGATCCCCTGGGGCTGGGCTACCGACCGCTACGGGAGCCGCAGGGTGGGCGCGATCTCGATGACAGTTTGGTCGCTAGCCGGAATGGCCACCGGGGCTACCATGGGCTTCGGAAGCATGATGGCCTCGAGGCTGGCGCTCGGCGTGGGTGAGGCGGCATCGTTCCCCATCTGTGGCAAGACAGTGCGGCAGTGGTTCCCAGGCGGCGAACGCGGCCTGGCAACGGCCATCTTCAATGCGGGCACCTTTGCCGGTCCCGCTATTTCCGCGCCCATCGTCGCCTGGCTGGTACTGCAGGCAGGCTGGCGCTGGTCATTCGTGATCACCGGAGCGGTCGGTATAATCTGGGCAATCCTCTGGTTTACGTTGTTCCGGTCTCCGGCGGAGTGCAGTTGGCTGCCGGAAGACGAGCGCAATTATCTGCTTTCGCAAACCGGGGCGCCGCCTAAAGCCGCCGCTCCGCAGACCCCGACCAAGGGCGCGCTCGGCCTTCTGCTCAGCCGCAAAACCATGTGGGGACAGTTCATCACTCAGGGTTGCTGTGCCTACACCATGTACCTGTATCTAGCCTGGCTGCCCTCCTATCTGGTAAGAGAGCGCCACATGGACCTGATGAAGGCAAGCTGGTTCACCGCCTTGCCTTACCTCATTTCGGTGGTGCTGGGAATTCTGATCGGCAAGCTG
Source organism: Occallatibacter sp. (assembly GCA_050012555.1). GTDB lineage: Bacteria > Acidobacteriota > Terriglobia > Terriglobales > Acidobacteriaceae > Telmatobacter. The sequence continues at coordinate 2,416 of JBEKGY010000090.1, read as the reverse complement.
AGCGACAGCATTCTGACGCCGGAAGCCGTGAAGCAGGGCAAGCGCCGCACGTTGCTGGTCGTTTTCATTCTGCTCTCCAGCGTGGTGTTGCTGACCAATGTGGTCAACAACCAGTGGGTGGTGGTGGCGTTGATCTCGCTGGCGCTCACCAGCATCTCCAGCGCGCTGACCCTGAATATCGCGATGTGCAACGACCTGGTATGGGATCCCAGCATGGCCGCCACGGCGCTCGGCTTCCAGATTCTGGGCGGTAACACGTTTGGCATCTTCGCGCCGATTCTGACGGGCTACATCGTCAAATCAACCGGCAGCTTCAACAGCGCGTTCTTCCTGGCCGGCGGGCTGTTGTTCCTGGGCGCGGCGACCTCTTTGACGATGACCAGGCGGCCGCTGGCCTTCGGTGAAGACGAAAAGGCGCTGGCGCGCTAGTGTGCTTACTTAACCGGCGTATCATCGTGGGGGATGCTGCTTCCAGGCTGCATCCCCCGCGGATTTTGCAGAGAAGCAGCAGGCGGTCATGAGAAAGGGCCACGTTATCTCGACCGGCATAACCATCAAGGCGTTCGGACATATTTCCTCTTTGCTGGGAGCGAGTGCGGTCTTTCTTGACTGCGACAGCCAATTGGCGGTCAGCGCGATCCTTGAGCGATTGGGGAGCGCCCATCCTTCGTTTTGCAATTATGTTCGCGACATGAAGGACATTGATGAAAATCTGCTCATCTTGCGCAACGGCCAAACCGAGGGCTTGGACTCGCTCATCAATCCCGGCGACGAATTGATTCTCGTGACCCCGGTCTCAGGCGGGTAAACGGCTAACGCAATCTCAGTTGATGGCAATTCTCACGCTACCTCCGCTGAGGGAGAAAGGGAAAAATAATGTCATTCCTTGAATTTCTAACGGAACGCCAAGAAGACATGCTTGGCCTGTTGCGCACGTTTGTCGAGTATGAAACCCCCTCGCGGGACAAGGCTGCTGTCGACCGATTCGGCACCTACCTCGCAAGCCTGTTTGGTCAGCTCGGCAGTGAGGTGACGATGTTCGAGCGCGCTCATGCGGGAAACATTGTCCGCGCCAGCTTCGGAAGCGGCTCCGAGCAGGTTCTGATTCTTTGTCACCTTGACACGGTCTGGCCTCTGGGAGAAATCCAGCGGCGGCCGTTCCGTATCGAGAACGGAAAAGCGTACGGCCCCGGCGCTTACGACATGAAGGGCGGCATTGTGCAAGCCATCTTCGCGTTAAAGGCGATTACGGCTGCTAAGGCGAAGATGCCGCGGAAGGCCGTCTTTCTTTGCACCACCGACGAGGAGATCGGCAGTGCCGCATCACGCGAACTCATCGAAGAGGAAGCAAGAAAGAGTGCCTACGCGTTGGTTATCGAACCCGCATCGGGGCTCCAGGGCGCAGTCAAGCTCACGCGCAAGGGCTGGGGCATGTTTGACGTAAACGTGATCGGCCGCTCGGCACACGCCGGAACTGACCACGCCAAGGGCATCAACGCCGTCGAAGAAATGGCGCACCAGATCCTCAAGTTGCAGGCCATCACCGACTATGGCACTGGAACCACTGTCAGCGTCGGCGAAGTTCGCGGCGGAATGGGCTATAACGTTGTCCCGGACAAAGCCAGCCTTAAGGTCGACTTGCGTGCAGGCACGCAGGCGGAATTGTTGTCGGCGCGGGCGAAGATTCTGGGCTTGACGCCTTTTCTGCAAGGCGCAACCGTCACCGTGACTGGCGATCTCAACCGGGGGCCGCTGGAGGCTACTCCTGGCAATTGCGCTCTTTATGAGAAGGCCAAAAAACTGGCCGGGAAACTCGGCTACGATCTGCCGGGTGTGCATGTTGGCGGCGTCAGCGACGGTAATCTTACCTCCGCCTTGGGTGTTCCCACTTTGGACGGAGTCGGAGCCGTAGGCGATGGCGGGCATGCTCTGCACGAACACGTGGTGTTGGCAGCCATGGCGCCGCGCGCCGCGTTGATCGCGGGCCTTCTTACCAGTGAAGACTAAAGGCAATAAGGCGTGCGGGTCCCGGGCAGTCTTCTCACCTGGGTGGCGCTAAGAATCGCGCGCGGGTTTTGGGCGTGACGCATTCTCCGCCCGGCGCTCGCGAAAGAATGCCTGCAACATTTCCATGCAGCGGCCCGCAAGCACTCCCGCAGTCACTTGCATTTGATGGTTCAGCGCCGGATGGTTGACGACCGAGAGCGCCGATCCGGCCGCCCCCGCCTTCGGGTCTGGAGCCCCGTAAACAAGCCGGCGAATGCGCGCGTGCACCAGCGCTCCGGCGCACATGGCGCACGGCTCCAGCGTGGCGTAAAGATCGCAATCGGGGAGGCGATAGTTTCCGGCGAGGGCAGCGGCTTCGCGGAGGGCAATCATCTCGGCGTGTGCCGTCGGATCGCAGGCGGCGATCGTC
>JBEKGY010000089.1:0-6424 GCA_050012555.1 Occallatibacter sp. | reverse complement strand
AGGCCATACCGCAGTAGCACTCGATGCACCGTGATCACAGGCAGCGAAGAACCCTCGCGCTCCAACAGCACAGCCAGCTTGCGCGCTCCCCAGTCTGGCCGCTGCCGGCGCAACGCCACAATCCGCGTCTCAAGCACCGGCGATGTCTGCCGCGGACTCAGGTGCGGGCGCCGACTGCGTTCCTCAATGCCTGCCACACCCCGTTCGCCAAACCGCTTAAGCCAAACGTACCCTGTCGGCCGTGAAATCTCATATTCGCGGCAGAGTTCACTCAAGCACTCCCCGCGGCTGGCTCGAATCACAAACTCCACTCGCTGATCCCGCAAACTCTCCCGCCTCCAAGACATCCAAACACCCCCAAGGCAAAATCATCACCTGTAAAGGATGTCCTGATAACAACCTGTAAAGAATGTCATGAGACTGAACATCTTTCTGCGGAAAGGGTGGGAATCCACGCATCTCGTCCGGCATTCCATCCCTCAGCCGCGAGGAATGCCCAAACGCTGATGAAGCTCGTCCAAAAGCAGGCCGCGGCCCGGCTTGTAGGGCTGGAACCACTCGCCGTCGATCACCAGTTGCGGAATGGCCCGCTTGCCCACGCGGCGAACGATCTCGGCCGAAGCCGCCGAATTGCGGTCCACGTCGATCTCGGTGTACTCGATGCCGTGGGAATCGAGAAACTTCCTGGCCGCCCGGCAGTCCCCGCACCAGGAAGCCGTATACATCTGCACCTTCATGCGGTCATTTTACTGCGCTCCCACTGCTAAGATCGGTGACGTGACCGCCGACGAGATCAAGGCTCTGCTGAACCTGGAACCGCATCCGGCCGAGGGAGGATTCTACCGCCGCTCCTACGCCTCTGAAGGCAAAGTGGCCCTGCCCCGCGGCTCGCGTTCCCTGGGCACCGCAATCTACTACCTGCTGGAGCCGGGAACCTTCTCCGAGATGCACGTCCTCTCGTCCGACGAGATCTTCCACTTCTATCTCGGCGACCCGGTGGAGATGCTCCAACTCCACCCCGGCGGCAACTCCGCTGTTTTCACTCTAGGGCCGGATTTGTCAGCCGGCCAGCACGTCCAACTCGTCGTCCCCGCCGGCGTCTGGCAAGGCGCGCGCCTCATCGCCGGCGGTAAAGTCGCCCTGCTCGGCTGCACCGTCGCGCCCGGCTTCGACTTTGCCGATTACCGCAGTGCAGGTTATGCGGAGTTAGCAGAGAAATGGCCGGCTGAAGCGGAGCGCATCAGGGCGTTGACCCGATGATCCACTCGGAAACCACCCTCAGACTCGGGGCCAGAAGTGCTCCTCCGGGCAGGCGCGCAGCCGCTGGGCCGCGCCTTCAGGGGTAATATCCCGCTGCGGCATGCCCAGCATCTCAAAACCGACCATGAATTTGCGCACCGTGGCCGAGCGCAGCAGCGGCGGATAGAAATGGGCATGGAAATGCCACTCCGGGTGCGCTGCCCCGTCGGTCGGCGATTGATGGAAGCCCATCGTGTAAGGAAAGCCGGTCTCGAAGAGATTGTCGTACCGGGTGGTCAGCCGCTTCAGGGCATCGGCCAGCCCGTCCCGCTCCTCGCTGCCGAACTCCGGCAGCGCCCCGGCATGACGGCGGCTGACCAGCAGCACCTCGAACGGCCACACAGCCCACCACGGGACGATGGCCGTAAAGTACTCATTCTCAAAGACTATGCGGCCCCGATCGGCCGGAGATGCCCGCTCGGCCTGAAGGTAGTCGCAGAGCAGACAGCGGCCGGTGCGGGCCAGGTGGTCGCGTTGAGCCGCGGTCTCGGCGGCCGGTTCGTCGGGCACAAAACCGGTGGACCAGATCTGGCCGTGCGGGTGAGGGTTGCTGGCGCCCATCATGGCCCCGCGATTCTCAAAGATCTGCACGTATTCGATCCAGTCCAGTCCGCCAATCTCGAGGTATTCCCGCGTCCAGGCGTCCACCACGGCGCGAATCTCCTCGCGGGTCATGCGGGCCAGGGTCAGGCTGTGGTCGGGATGGAAGCAAACCACCTTGCACAAGCCGCGCGCGGGCGAAGCCATCAGCAGCGGCGAAGCCGGCGCCTCTGCCAGCGCGGGTGAATCCGGCAGCAGCGCGGCATAATCGTTGACGAACGAAAAAATCCCCTCGTACGCCGGGTTCGCCGCTCCGCCCGCACGATGGTTCCCAGGGCACAAATAACACTTGGGGTCATAAGAGATCGCCGGGGGCGCTGCCTTCTGCCCAACTTCTCCCTGCCAGGGGCGCTGGGTGCGCTGCGGCGAAACCAGCACCCACGACTGCCGCAGAGGATTCCACCGGCGATGCGGAAACTGACCTTGCTCTTCCATGCTTGCTCCCGAAGCCCGGAGAAAAATCTCCAGCTTCCGCCCCAGCGACGAAATGGGTGCCGGGGCACCCTCCAGGGTCGGGACATCGCCGGGGACCACTGGCGTGGACTGCAGATTAGGATAGTTCTACCATAGACGCTGCAACCCGAACCGGCCGGGCATCATCAGGCCTGGCGCAAAGGATTGTTCACCATGCTTTCCGCAAATGAAATCGCAGTTCTGCACGACCGGCTGACCCGCGCGTGGCACCAGGCGGCGGGAGATCCGGGCGAAGCTGCGCCCCCCAACGCGGACGCCGGCCAACAAGCGAACCCACACGCGAATCTCGAAGCGCAGCCGCAAGCGGCAGCCGATTGGCTCGGCCTGGTCGCCCGCCAGCATCGCGCCAACTTTGATCTCTGGCACATTGAAGACGAGGCCCGCGCTCCCGGCGCGACCGACGCGGAACTGGCCGAGGTCAAGCGCCGCGTGGACCGGACCAATCAGAGCCGCAACGACCTGGCCGAGGAACTGGACCGCGCGTTGCTCGGCTGGCTGGAAACTCAGGGCCTGCTCAACCCTGAGGCCCAACTGCACTCCGAGTCGCCGGGCCTGATCATTGACCGGCTCTCCATCCAGGCGCTGAAGATCTACCACACGCGCGAAGAGGCCGATCGACAGGACGCGCCTCCCGGCCATGCAGGACGCAATAAGGAACGCTTGGCCATCCTCGAACAACAGCGCGCCGACCTGGCCGGCTGCCTCGACCAGTTGTGGCTGGAGACGCTCGAGGGAACGCGGCGCTTCAAAATTTACCGCCAGTTGAAGATGTACAACGATCCGTCACTCAACCCGGCGATCTACCGCAAACTCCGCCAGCAGCCGGGCCGGTAACTCCGCCTCTGCGCGTCTGCCCATTGACGGGACTCGGGGTTCTGCGTATAAAGAGGGCCTGAGCAGCATTATTCCCGGCACTGGTTTCGGACCGGCGGCAATCCGGCTCAAGCGGCGTTCCGGCAAGCGCACTCACAGCAATCCCAAGAAGCAAGAGGCCCGATCGGTGTTGTCTCGACGCAAGAAAACAACTCCACCTGCCGCCCTACCCGGCGGCCACTCCACTACGGGCACGGGACCCGCTTTCCAGCATTACCAGGCTGCCGTGCAACTGCTGCAACATGGCAAGTACGAAAAGGCGCTGGCCGCCTTCGAAAAACTGCTCCCCACCGCGCCGGCCGAACTGCTGGAACGATGCAAAATGTATATCAACACCTGCCAGCGGCAAATGGAGAAGACCAAGCTGACATTCCTTACGCCCGAGGAGCACTACGACTACGCCGTCTCGCAGTTGAATACCGGCTACTACGAGGAAGCGCGCGAGCAGTTCAACAGCATTCTGGCTGCCTATCCCGACTCCGACTACGCCTTCTACGGGCTGGCCCTGCTGGACTCGATTACCGGACGCACCCAGGATTGCCTCGGCAATCTGGCCCGGGCCATCGAACTGAACCCCAGGAACAGGCTCCAGGCCCGCGCCGACAACGACTTCCAGAGCATGGTGGACGATCCTCGCTTTACCGAATTGCTGTATCCCGAGAATCCATAGCGCGGTATTTCGCAAATTTGTTCGAAAGACAATGCTGTCACCCTGAGCGGAGGCAGCCGCGGCGGCCGCAGTCGAAAGCCTGCCCTGAGCTTGTCGAAGGGGACCTGCATTTCCACCTCCAGGCATCTCCGGCGAACTTCTGCGGCACCCACGCGGGGCGGACGGATTTTCTTCCCTACTTCTCCGGCTTTACAGTAAAGTAAAATGGCGCGGCCTGAAGTCCGCGCGATCATAACAGGAGGAATCATGCGCAAGACCCGCTATTGGATCACGTTGAGTTGTTGCCTGTTCGCTTTGGCCGTCTTAGCCTGGGCGCAGGCCGCCAGAAAGCCCGGCCTGTGGGAGATGACCACCACCATGACGTTTCAACAGTCGCCCATGCCCCCGGGAATGCAAGCGCCCCCCGGCTCACCCTTTGCCGGTGGCCCGCGCACCATGCAGGTATGCCTTACCCAGGCCATGATCGACAAATATGGCGCCCCCATGCCGGCCGCGCGCGGCGACTGCCAGATCACCAACGTGGTGCTGAATGCCACCGGCATGACCGCCAACTTGGTCTGCAACGGAAGGACGACCGGTACGGGAACCGTGCAGTCTGATTGGTCCGTACCCGATCACGCCAAGGGCAAGGTTCACTTTATCGGAACCATGCAGGCCGGCCCCAACAGCAAGCCGATCGAGTGGACTTCCGAGTCCACCTCAGTCTACAAAGGCCCCGACTGCGGTACCGTACAGCCTCTGCCCATGCCGGCAGGCAAGTAGCGCTCAAGCAACCTTCCGCGGTTTTGCCGCCAGCGACAACTCTGGGTGCCCCACCCTTTCCGCAGCCTCTCGCGGAAAGGGTGGGAAATTAATATATAAATCTTCCAATTTGAGGCAGCCTAAACATAGTGGTGTCTTTTGTGCTACCATTCGAAAGTGATAGAGATTCGCCAGTACATCGACCGTTTGGGTCGCAATCCTTTCAATCGTTGGTTTGAAAAACTGGATGACGGCGCCCAGGCACGAATTGCCGTCTCTCTTGATCGCCTCGAACGCGGTAATGTGTCGGCGACAAAGAGTGTAGGCGCGGGCGTTCAGGAGTTGAGGCTGGACTTCGGCCCCGGCTATCGCATTTATTTTGGCTGGGACGGAGAGCAGCTGGTAATCCTGCTGGGCGGAGGAACCAAACGACGCCAGCAGGCCGACATAGAGAGAGCACAAGCTCTCTGGCGGGAATACAAGGAACGAAAGCGGGAGGAATGATGGCGCTCACGAAAAGCTTCAACGAAACGATCAAGAGCAAGCTCCAGCAAAGCGATGGATTTCGCCGGGCGCTGCTCAAGGAAGCTGTCGGCTGCATGATCTCCGGCGATGTGGAGACTGGAAAATCAGTGCTCCGCAAGTACATTAACGGCACGGTAGGTTTTGTGAAACTGGGAGCCGATCTTGGACGTTCCCCCAAAGTACTCATGCGGATGTTCAGTTCGAAAGGCAATCCGCAAGCGAAAAACCTCTTCGAAATTGTCGCCTATCTGCAAAAGATTGAAGGAACCGTGCTGGAAGTGGTGGATCGCGCGGCTGCGTAGTTCGCGGGTCGGAGGGTCAAGAGCGAGACCGGCGCACTGAACTCGGCGCAATCGGCTGGATGGTCGGGCACATGGCGTGGCCTCTTGCTCACTCGACCTGCGCCGAACCTATTGGTCTGACTCATTTCATGCGCATCCATCCGAAATCGAGAACTGTACGCTGTACTTGCGCAGGATAAGTGTCGGCACCATTCGCGCGGCAGCTTTCGCTTTTGGGTCAAAATCGGAAGCTACTAAAATGCCACGAACATTCTTATCCTCATCCTCGCCAGCCACATCGCCCATATAGCTAAGAATTTGCGCGACAGCCCGCTGCCCAGCAGCTCCTGCCTTGAGTTCGATAACAACAGTTGCGCCAGAAGGATCCCGGGCAGTTATGTCGATGAAACCAGAGTCAACTGAGCGCTCGGCGCCCTCATCCGCAACAGTTAATCCCGGCTCAAGCTGGTTGATATTAATTCTCAATGCGGCTTGAAGGTCGCGTTCAAGTCCAATTCGCTGGCCTGAATCCTCATCCACTTTTGGCGAAACTTTAACGCTCACAGACCCCATATCTTGGACGTTCGCCTCGCCACCTAAATCATCCCGGAATTTCCTATACCTCTCAATTGCGTTGCGGTAGGACTGAAGATTATTCCGAATATCGCCATCGAATGGAATCTTGCTCGGATTAGGACGATTATGTCTTTGATCGTCAGTCGAATACCGCAGCGCTTGGATCACGCTCTCCAAGCGGTCATTCGCATAATGATCGTCGAGGCCACCATAATTCTCTTCAACGCGTGTGGCTCTGTAGCATTGGGCAACAACTGTCCCAGCGGCGTACTTTTGCTGCTCTAGAGCCTGTTATTAACTTCAAGCGAACAGCCTGAAGAGGTTAGCGATCATGAGGCAGGCGAAGGCGAGGAAGTGAAAAGCTCCGAGGGTTGAGGCGAGTCTT
>JBEKGY010000088.1:0-6858 GCA_050012555.1 Occallatibacter sp. | reverse complement strand
CTGGCCGGCCTTCACGATCTCCGGCACGCCGCTCTGAGATGCATATGCCGACATGTCGCCTTCCATGGCATGCTGCACGCGCTCCAGGTAGCCGACGCCCTTCTCACCGATGAGCGAGTTGCTGTCCGGGCTATAGTAATCACGGATGCGCGCGCCCAGGTCCGAATGCAACTGCCGGATGAGCTGGTAGGTATTGGTCGGCGCAACAGGCTGGGCCTCCGGAGCGGGAATCGGCTGGCCGTTTGGTCCGAGCAGGCCGCTGGGTTTAACCAGCGGGGCGGGTTTCGGCGATATGCCGTTCCGGATTTCGTTCAGGAGAGCGATGGTCGGCTTGTCCTGGAGGATCGCCGGCCCCAATTCCGCCAGGGAGCTTTTTAGCGCCGCTTGCGTGTTGGTCATGGGCACGTCCCCCAGATGGTGCTGCTCGGCCAAATCCTGCACTTTGTCGTACAGCTTGGTAGCGGTATCGCGGGTACTCCAATCCGCCAGGCCGATGGAGGCCTGTTGGTTCAGTGCCGGATCGCTGCCGGCGACCTTGAACTTGTCGAGCACCTGAGTAGCGCGCGCGTCTCCATCCTGGGCCGCCTTCTGAAGATCGCCGATATCGGATGGCTCCGTGTCCAGGAACTTCTCGAAGGCATTGGATTGCAGCTTCTGCGCCGCGAGTTTCACATCCGCTTGCTGGCCGATCCTGAACTTTCCCATCCCGACGCCCGGTATTTTCTCGGCCGCAACTTCCATGTTCTGGATAGCCGGATTTTGGCTGATGTCTCCGGCGCTAAGCCGCACGTGGCGCGCCTCGCCCTCGGCCATGAGATCCTGAGCCGCCTGGATACGGGGCGCTGCCGTGAGCGGACCAGCCGGCGTCAGATTGGGCCGAGGGATCTTCTCCGCGGCCGCCGGCAGTGCATAGCTGGCGCCCAGCCCCGCGGCTTGTCCCAGCGCTTGCGGGATATCCGGAGCTTGTCCGGATTCGACTACGTTTCCCTTGGCGTCAAATTTGGGCTGGCTGCCGCCCGCGGTTTCTCCGATGTGCGCGGCGGCCGGCCCGAGCAAGGGCAAGAACGTCGCCAGCGTGTGCCCCAGCGCCTCGGTGTACTGCCCGCGCTCCCAGGCGTCTTTGGCTTTCTGCGCCTGGTCCACATGCCCCATGACGATACCCTGGATCAGCTTGCCGCCGGCCGAATTCGGATCGAGCATGGGCGGGGCGCCGCTGGCAGCGCCTCCGACTTGTGCCGCCAGGCTGCCGGCGCCTTTGACCAGGTTGAGCAATCCGCCCAGGCTGTAATCCCAGAAGCCGCTACCGAATCGGCTGGCTGCCGAGCCTTCAGGCTGCTGGTATGCCGGCGCCCCTTGTCCCGCGTGGATCTGATCGAACACGTCGCCGCCGCCGGCCGCGGGCGCCGCTCCCTGATTTTGCGCGTGGATCTGATCGAAAACGTCGGCCATTTACTGAACCTTCCAGCCGTTCTGAACAGCGAGCTGGCGCGCTTTCTTCGGATCGTTTCCCGCGGCGCTGTAGAATTGCTTCGCGGTGGCCGGGTCTATCACTTTGCCGCCGCCTTGGGGAAGCTGCGCGCCATCTTGCGCCGTGGGATTCAGCCCGTGCTTTTGGAATACCGCTTGCGCCGCTGGCAGCACCGGACTCCATACCTTGTCTCCCGGAATCTGCTGGTGATAGCGCTGGTCGTACGTGTTCAGCTTGGTGCCCAGCGTTTGCAGGTTGGTTTCGATGATGCCGCTCATCTGGCCAGGCGATGCTTTCGCCGGCATGGTCGCGGCGATGGCCTCCCTGCCTGGAATCGTTGACGTGCCATGCAGCGCCGCGTCCATTTCGCCCGCCACCGCTTGCCGCAGCCCTTCGTAGTTCATCGGCATGGCTCCCCCGAACATCGTCTTGGCTCGATTCCAGAGATCATTGCCAGGCTGGAAAGAGCCGTTATCCATGCCCTTGGCGATGTCTCCCAATTGATCTAGGTGGACTATGGCCGTGTTCAGGTTGCCGATATTCCGGCCGTCCGATCCGGTGGTGAAGGCCTTACGAATTTGGGCCTTCTGCTCGCTAAAGTCCGGATCGTACTGCATCACGCCGTTGCGGAGATCCTTCGCGCCCTGGTCCCGAGTCGAAGCGCTGGGCATGGGTAGACGCCCTTCGGAGATAGCCCGGATCTGGTTGGCGGTGGCCGGCGGAAGGCTATGCAGGTAATCTTCCCCGGTCAATGTCGCGGTTCCCTGGCCGGCCTGGTTGCCGAGTCCTGGAATCACCGTCTGAATAATGGGTCGGGCTGCGATCTTCGAGGTATCCAGGCGCTTCAGCGCGGCTTCGGCGGCGGCGCGCTCCTCGGGAGTTTTGCTCGGATCGGTGGCGATAGTTGCCAGGGAGGCCTCGGTGGGGTTCGATTCCTTGGCGGGTTTTCCCGCCGCATTCTGCTCTGCCGGCGTCATACCCACGAATCGCACGCGCTGCAAGCCGTCGGGGGTGGCCTTGCCTGTGGCATCGAACACCTGCCCCGCTTTCGGAAACAGCACGCCAATGGCGGGAGGCAGGGCACCGAGCTTAGCTGTGTATTCGTCGGGGGAAGCTGCCGTGGCCAGGTCCGAGGCCGCGTCCTTCCGGTCGGATTCGGTCTTGGCGCGGTCTGCCTGCTCTTGCGCCGCCTGCCCGCGCATCTGCGCGCCCTGTGCCGTCTGCTTTTGGTTCGCCAGCTCCTGCTGTTTCGGAGACTGCGCCACGAGCTGCTGAGCGATTTGCTTTGCAATCACCTTGGCGGATGCACCCGATGGGTCTTGCTGCAAAGACTGCTGAATGGGCAACAGCCACTTTGCGGCCGTTTGGGGATCGACTTCGTGGGCTGCTGCGGCGTGCTGTAGAAGAGTCACCAGCAGGTTAGGATCGCCATCTGCCTGGAGGACCGCAGCACCCGCAGCTCCGGCGGCGTCCCGTTCTCCAACTCCGACCTTTTGCTGCGCTTCTTTGAGTGTCGCCTGCGAGGTCTGGTATGCCGCGACTCCCTTGATGATGTCCGGGATGGCTTCGCCGTGCCCATTCGTGGCCAGAGCTTGCGACAGCTTTCCCGTGTCGATGTTGGGCGTCCCATCAGGGTTAACCGTAAGCGCATCATGATACGCATCGTTGATGGCTTTCCGCTGATCCAGGTTCATCTGCATCTCCTGCTGCTGGAGCTGCTGCGTCTGCATCTGCTGCTGGCGCAGGGCCATTTCCTGCTGGCCGCCGCGAAGCTGCTGGAGTTGCGCTGCCATCTCCAAGGGAGACTGGGAAACCGGCGGCTTGATGTCTAAAGCTGCTGGTGAGGGAGGTGCTACCGAAGTGTTAAAGCCGCCCATTATTGCACCATGCCTGGCTGGATCTGACTGTTCAGGCCCGTCTGAAACACGTTATTAAACTGGGAGCCGCTCAGCCCCCCTATGGGGCTGTAGTAGCCGGCCGGCGAAAAAGATCCGCCGCCCGGCATGGAGCCCGGCATTCCGCCGCTCCCCGTCCATCCGCCCGCGGAATACAGATTGCCCAGGCCCGTGGCCATGTTCCCCATGGAGAACGTGCCCGGATTGCTGCCTCCCATGCCGCCGAAGCCGGCCGTCAGGAGCGAATTCCCCGTTTGGCCGATGGTTCCCAGCATGGAGTTCCACTGATTTGCCGCCCCCACGTCGCCTTGCGCGATGGCGTTGCCTGAGCCTATCTGCGTATTCCCCGTGTAGACTCCTGCGTTGACCAGGTTTTGTGCGGTGCTGTTCGCCGCTTGCATGCCCGCGTTGCCGGAGTATTCGGCTCCCTGCATTCCGGAGGTGCCCGCGTATTCGCCCGCTTGCAGGCCCACGTTTCCGCCGTACTGGGCCGCGTTCATTAGGTTCGAGCCCGTTGTCGATCCGGCACTCAGCCCCATCTGCGCGCCTGGGATCAGCGAGTTTACGTTCGTCTGGTAGCCCTGGAGAGCGTTCTGGTACTGCTGGTTGTACGTGGTGGAGGCGAGCCCTTGGGCGAATTGGTCTGCCGCTTTCGCGGTGGCGCCGCTATTCAGCAGCCCGCTTGCCGCGCCCGAGGCGTTGACCCCGCGCAGCCCTTGTTGCAGTTGGAACTGGTAGCCCGGCGTGTCCTGCAAATCGCTCGGGTTGAAGCTGAAGCCCGCGCTGGTCAGGTTGTTGAGGTTGTTTGAAGCCGTGGTCCCATTGGCGACGTATGGAGAGAGGGTGGCATTGGCGTTGCCCGCAGCGGTATTGATACCGCCCTGTGCGAGGTTGGCTGCCGTCGTGGCTTCCGCGCCGGCATTGCCCGCCGCCGTGCTGACTCCCGCGCCTGCCGCGCCCGCCGCATTCGAAATGATCGGGTTGGCATTCGAGACGGCGTTGTTAACCGTGCTGGCGGCGTTGGTGTAGCCGCCCACTTGGGCATTGGCGGCATTGTGGGCCGCGCTCGATCCTTGAAGCCCGCCGATGATGGACGTTACGAGAGAGGGCATATTAGTTTTCCGGCCGTGAAATTCCCATGTCCACCTGATCGATCAGGTGGCCGTGCTTTAAAAAGCTGGCCTTGTTCCGGCCGTAGGCTCTGAGGCCCATGACCCGCAGGCCGAAGTGCAGCGCCGCCCGGTTGGTGGCCGGCACGTGGGCCACGAGGCGCCGGCAATCCGTGTGCGCCCAAATCCAGGGGATGATTTCCCGCCCCGCTTCGTGGGTGAATAAGGGGGGTATGCCGCGCTCCATGACCACATGCACCGCCCAGCAGACGGCCGTCTCCGGCACGAACATAAACAGGCCAACGATCCGGCAATTGCGAATCGCCAGCACGTACCAGATGCGCTCATCCTCATTCGGATGAAAGTCTTGGGGCTCGCCCGCGAAGTCGTCGCCGATATAGGGCCAGATGCCCGGATGGGTCAGGATGGACCGCACCAGGCCCAAATCGCGCGTGCGCTCGAAGGTCAGCTTTTCCTTAGCGGTGTTGAACCGTGCGCCCGTTTCCGCCGTTGATCGAGACGGAATGGCACTGGCCAAACTGTTGGCACAGGTTGGCCTGGGTCACCGTGCCCGAGCCGGTGATCGTCTGAGTGGGCTGCATGAATTGAAGCAGCATGAAAAACACGTTGAGAAAAAACGTCGTTGTTCCGGGTATGGGTACCATAGAATTTAAGCCTATTTCACGGCCGCCGGCTTTTCCGGTTTCACCGGCGCGGCCTGGCGGAAGACACTCAGGTTCTTGGGGTCGATCTGGCAGGTTGCCCCATCTTTCGATTCCAGCTCGATGCCCGCGAGCTTGCACACCTCGGCCACAAAGGCCTGGCTCTTCTGCTGAAAGTCTTGTTGCAAGACAGCGAGGTGCTGTAGCGCGAGTTTCTGAGTCTCGCTCAGTGGCTTTTCGGCTTCACGGGGCTGCTGGGCATACAGCCCCAGGCCGAGTAACATCGCAATCGTCAGTCTTAAAGTCGTCATAAAGCTCCTGCGCGGGAAACCGCTGGCTTCAGCCACGCGGAGGGATAGCGCGGCGACCGCACCGGTCGCCTAGTACTTTTCGCTGGAAGTAATCCCGCTTTTCCGTTGCCAGCTATCGAATATAGGCGCATAATTAAGGCGTGAGCGTCGAAAGATACCGGCATCTTCGCGGCAGTGTTTCGACGATGACCTACCACTTCGTGTGGTGTCCCAAGTATCGCCGGAAGGTGCTCACCGGGCGCATCGAAACGCGGCTGCGCGCGTTGATCTCCAGTAAGGCGAAAGAGCTGCACTGCGAGATTGTGGCGCTTGAGATAATGCCCGATCACGTCCACTTGTTTCTCAAGGCGCCGCCGACCCACGCTCCGCAGCACATTGCCAACCAGATGAAGGGCTTTACCTCGCACACCTTGCGCGAAGAGTTTCCCGATCTGAAGTCGCGATTGCCGTCGCTCTGGAGCCGAAGCTACTACGTGGGCAGCGCTGGCGCGGTCTCTGCCGCGACGATTCAGAACTACATCGAGCAACAAAAGGAATCCTGAGTGCAACTGACGGCGCAACTCAAATTGCAGGCCACACCGGAGCAGGCCGATGCGTTGCGCCGCACGCTGGAGCGAACCAACGAGGCCTGCAACTACATCAGCGAATGCGCCTGGGACGCGAAGACCTTCCGCCAGTACGACCTGCACAAGCTCTGCTACCGTGCGGTACGGGATCGCTTCGGACTGGCCGCACAGGCCACGGTGCGCGCAATCTCGAAGGTTGCCGACGCCTACAAGTTGGATCGCAACGTTCAGCGAACCTTCAGACCACTCGGATCTATCGCCTACGACGCCCGCATCCTGGCTTTCGGTGACTCCAGCGTTTCTATCTGGTCGCTCGACGGACGCCTGCCGATAGCCTTCGCCTGCGGCGAGCGGCAGCGGGCATTGCTGGTCTCGCAGAAGGGCGAGAGCGATCTGGTTCTCCGGGGTGGCAACTGGTATCTGCTGGCCACGTGCGCTATCCCCGATGCCACACCCGCCAGCGGTCCCGCCATGGGCGTCGATCTGGGCATCCGCAACACGGCCGCTACATCCCATGGCACGCTGCATCCGGGGAAAGCTCGCCAGAAATTCAAGGAAAAGCGCAACAGGGTTCGCGCCTCGCTGCAATCCAGAAATAACCGCCGCGCCCGCAAGGCATTGCGCCGGCAGAGCGGCCGTGAACGCCGCCGCATCACTTGGGAAAACCACAATCTCAGCAAGGCCATCGTTGCCGAAGCCGAAGGCACACAGTCCGGAGTTATCCGGATGGAACGGCTCGCAGGCATTCGCCGACGATGCAAGATCTTTAACAAGCACACCAACCGGATGATGTCCGGGTGGTCGTTCGGCCAACTCCAGGCATTCGTCGTTTACAAGGCTGAGCGGT
>JBEKGY010000087.1:0-7113 GCA_050012555.1 Occallatibacter sp. | reverse complement strand
CGCGGCGACCGCCTCCGGCGCGTTTGCAGTCCTCAATAAAGCCCACGTTTATGGCGCGTTTGTGCGGACATTACTTATGCAGTCCTCAATAAAGCCCGCGTTGATTATGAAGCACTGACGGCACGCGACCCGACCCCGACCCAGAGGGTGCCCCGGTTCCCCGGTACCCCGGTCGTGCCCTGACACTTCTTGCCTTCCGCAGTGAGTTTTATCGCAGCCTGTGAAACCCCCGTCTCCCTCCGAATTGATTTTTGCAGCTTGCAGAATCCGTACCCTTCAAATTGACCCAATACCGGCGTGGGGCTTGTGTTGTGCGGCATTGCGCTTTACATTAATTGCGGAGAGACGAATGGCCGCGCCCGTGAGCCGGCGATGCCGGCTCGCTGACGGGCCGGATGCCTGCAGGAGCGTTTCTCTCTCAGGAAGCTTTCCCCTCATGAAGAAAATCGTCATCATTGCGGCAGTATTTGTGCTTATCCTGCTGCTGACCAAGATCGCCAACCAGGTGCCCCCTGAACAGCCTCCGGGGACGGCGTTCTCGCTTAAAGCCCAGCAGGTGGTGCAGTGTTCCGCCACGGAGATCACGATGGTGGATAACCACCAAACGGCGACTCATCTTGAGAAGGACGATAGCTGGCCGGATTGCTCCACATTCCAGAAGGGTGAAGTCGTGGATTTCTACCTGTCGCGCGGGGAGAAGACCCGATTTCTGAGCTATGAGAAGACGGAATGGTGGCGCAAGGCGTTGTGAGTGCGTGACGGCAACGCGAAGTTTTTTTGATAGGGCGCGGCTTTAGACGCGCCGATAGATGGGTAGATTAATGATCGGGCTTTATTGGTTCCTGCATCAATAATGTCCTTGCGCCGTCCCTACGGGACTCCGTAACGAACTTGTGGAATCCCTTTTCCCCACGCTGAAGCGCGGGGCTAACCAACTCTGCGCCTCCGGCGCGTTTGTGCGGACATTACGTATGCAGTCCTCAATAGCCCCAAGGAGATCTGTTTTAGCAAATTTCATTCCCTCGGCGGCTAAAGCCGCGATCTGTTGGGGCGTTCTATGGCGCGTCTAAAGACGCGCCCTTTCAAAGCCACAGATTTCTTGCAATCCGCTCTGCAGCCGTGCCTGTCTGGCGTCAAGCGTTTCTTCCCCTCAACGACAACCAAAATTCCCGATAGTTGTTGGAACGTCTTCTCTCCTTTCCCTGGCTGAGATGTAGTTGTTGCTGGCAGGACCGGAGCGGAGCCCTCAAAAGCGTAGCGCAGGGCCTGCCAGCAACAACGGCGCGTGGCCACGCATGCCTCAGGCGGCTGCGCGGCCATCCGGCGCGGGATCGCGATTCTTCTTGGCTTCCTCCATTCGATAGCTGGGGATGTTCAGTTCCACGATGACCGAGTGATGAACCAGGCGGTCGATCGCCGCCGCCGTGGTCATCGGGTCTTTGAAGATTCCCTCCCACTTCGAGAACGGAAGATTGCTGGTCAGCAGCACACTGCCACGTTCGTACCGCTCGGCCAGCAGGGTGAACAGCACCTCCATCTCCTCGCGGCTTTGCTGGACGTAACCCATCTCATCGATGATCAGGCCGTCGTGCCTGGCCAGCTTCTTGATCTCTTTGCTCAGCCGCAGGTCGCGCTTGGCCACCAACAGATCCTGCACCAGCATGGCGCAGCTCGTGTACTTCATCCTGCGTCCTTGCGCGATCAGTTCATGGGCCAAGGCACACAGCAAGTGGCTCTTGCCCGCGCCGGGGTTCCCGAACAGAAGCAAGTTCTCCTTGCGATCCAGGAAGCTGCCGTCCAGCAGCGCCTTCAGTTGCCGCGCAGCCTTGACGGGTAAACGCTTCAGGTCGAAGTTTGCCATCGTCTTCTCCCGTGGCAGCCCCGACTCGCGCAGCAGCGCGGCGATGCGATTGCGCCGACGGGACTCGCACTCTCGCTCCGTCAACTGCAGCAGGTATTGCTCGTAACTGAGCGTCTCTTTCTCCGCCTGTTGCGCAGCCTGCTCGAAGCATTCGCGCATCGCCGGCAGATGCAGATCCTTCAGGTTCTCCATCAACGCCGTTCTGATCTGAGGGGACGCGCTCATTGCAGCACCTCCCGCGCACTGAACAACTGGTCGAAAACCCGCAGATCCACTGCCGCTACCTGCACATCGCGGACGGTCGTGTTGTGCTCGGCTCCCAGCGTGGTCTCGATCCCCTCGGCGCTGATCTGTTCTTCGCCTGCTTCCAGCAGCGCACGCAACGCCGCATCGACTCTGACCTCGCTTTCTTTAGCTGCCAACTCCAGGATCTTCAGGTATTCCTTGCTGCCCTGATGCCGGCCAAGCTGCTCCTCAAGCAGGTCGAAAGTCATGCGGAAACGGCTGGTTGGGAACAACTCGTCGCGGTAACGGTAGTGTTCAAAGGCGCCCGGCTTGCGCACCAGCCAGTCGATGATGTGCCGGTAGTCCACGCGATGCTTGTGCCGCCCACGCAAGCGCGGTATCTCGGCGACCTTCTTCTGCCCATACCAGACCTCCACATGGTCCATGTACAGACGCGCTTCCACTTGCTCGCCGATCAACCGGCTCGGTACTGAGTACGCGTTGCGGTCCACATAGATCAGGCTGCCAAAGTCCACCTTCACCTGCTCGCGCCTGGCCGACTCCATGCGCCGCTCCGGCAACTCCCTCATCACCGCCATCTCTTCGGCAAGACGCTGCCTGCGCCCGGCGTTCAACCGCTCGAACATCGCTGCGAGAAACCGCCGGTACTCGTCCACGCTGGCGAAATCCACACTGCCGCGCAGCATCAACTCCTGCGCCACAGCCCGCTTGAAGCGATGATGCCGCTGCTCCACATCGCCGTTCTCGTTGCCATGCCCGGCCTGCGTCTTCTCGCTCTCCAAGCCATAGGAACGCATCAGGCCCTGGTAACGATCCGTAAACTCCACCGGGTCGCTCATGTTGTTGACCGCCGTCGAAAGCCGGTCGGTGCGATGGCGCTGTGGCACTTTGCCCAGTTGCCACAACGCGTTCTGCAGCCCTTCGCTTAGGCTCTCGAAGCTCTCTGAAAAGCACACCGTCCCGGCCTCCCAGTTCGAGTACGTCAGCACGAAGTGATAGATCAGATGCGGAAAACTCTGACCCTGGATGGTCACGCCCAGTTCTTCCATGTGCGTGAAGTCCGAAGCCCCCAAACGACCCGGAGGATGTTGCTGCGCGAAGAACACCTCCCGAGCCGGACCCTCGGTCGCACGCCAGCCCTTCACCCGCCGCTGCAAGGTGCGCAACTGCCCGTCCTGAAAACGGCCGGGGTTCTGCCGCTGCAAATACTCGAAGACCGTCTTGGCCTCAAGACCGGCGTTGTCTTCAAACAACTTCTGGACCTCGTCCCATACCTCAACAAACGGGTCCGGCCGAGTCCGTCCATGCACCGCCACCGGCATCTCACTTGGCAGCCGGCCTTGGCGACGATATTTCCGCGCTGTCTTGGCGTCCATCCCCGCCTTGGACGACGCAATCTCTTGGCTTCCTTCTGTTGTCATCAACGCAAACAACCTCCGAACCTGCCTGTCTGTGACCAATCCGCCTCCGCTCCGATGAACCGGAATACGCTTGGCCTATTGTCGTTGGTCGGGAATTTTGTTTGTCGTCGGTCGGCTTTCCTATTGTCGCCCGTCACGTGCCCTTTCAAAGCCATAGATTTCTTGCAATCCGCTCTGCCGGGAAGCAATCTTGCATCGTTCGCACCATCCGTCTTAATAGCCCAATCTCTTGGGTCTGGCATAGGCTGAGGCCCAACCGGCTGGGTTCCGGTCTGGAACTCCTCGATTCAGGCTTGCGGGTCGGGAAGCGGAAAGCCGATGAATTTCCTGTAACTACCGGAAAATCCTTGAACTGGCGGGTGAAACCGCGTTAAATACAAGATTACCGGCAGATTTGCCGGAATCGCCCTCAGGCACCCAAATCTTAAGAGGAGGCAATCATGCGTAGCGCCACCGCCCGCTCCAACCTGCTGGTCCCCATGGTGCGCGAGGTCATGGATATTCGTCAGGCCTCGGACTACCTGGGCATCTCCCCGGATACGCTCTACAAATACGCTTCGGAGGGATTTGTGCCCGCCTTCAAGCTTGGCAACCGCTGGCGCTTCAAGCGTTCCCGCCTGGACGAGTGGATGGATCGGCAATCCGATCTGCAGGCCGCCGAACTCGATCCGGAGCAGAAGAAGCCGGTTCGGCCGGCGTTGTAAAGGCAGGGAATAGGGAATAGGGACTAGGGATTAGAAAGGCCACTCGGTTGAGGGGCTTGCTATCCCAGGTCTCGAAAAGCGAGACCTGGGGCACCCGGCACCCGGGCTACGGCCGCACAGTTCAAATGCACGAAACTGATAGAATAGAGAGAAGGGTGGACAACATGACCGTTGAAACCGCTTCCGTCATTCCACTCACTCCAGCAGAGCTAGATGAACGTCGTCTGGCCGTCGAAAACGCCATCGGTACGATGCGCATCGAAGACCTCGAACCAGACGAGACCACCCTGCAAATTCTCTCCCGCTATGCGAATGGCGAAATAGAGCTTACTGAGACGAACCACCTCTTGGATGAATACAGCCGCACCATCGTCTGACAGAACATGGCAAAGGACGATCCTCTTTTTCCAGACCCTCACTTTGATTACGAGCACGGTATTCTCAAGAATCTTCAGGGCTTTACCGATCAAAAGAAGCTCGACAAATTCGAACGCATACAAGCCACAAAAGCCATTCTCAACCTACGGGGCAATCCGGTAAGGGGCTGCTTTGACAGTGCCCACCTCAAAGAGATTCACGCCCGCATCTTCAAGAACATCTATCCGTGGGCAGGCGAGTTCCGCCAAGTCAATATGCATCGCCCAGCAGGCTACCCCTTTGCTGTGGTTCAGTTCATGGATAAGAACCTCAAGAACACCTTTGCGAAGCTGGCCGCTGAAAATCATCTGCAAGGTTTGGATTCCAATGCTTTCGCCAGTCGCGCGGCCTACTACCTGGGCGAATTGAACTCGATCCACCCCTTTAGAGAAGGCAACGGACGCACGCAACGCGAGTTCATTCGGGAGCTGGCTGCCGAGGCCGGTTACCGCATCAACTGGAATCGCGTAACCCGCAAGCAGATGGTTGATGCATCTATCGAAAGTCACAACCTGGGCAGAAATACCGCCTTTGCCGCACTCATTGGCTCTGCCATTGAGCCGGTGGGACAATCCCAGGCCCCTAATTCCTAACCCCTGAGCCCTGTTATCCTTACCCAGTGGACCACCTCCGCCGCATCGGGCAATTGCGCCGCCGCCTGACCCGCGCGGGACTCTCTGGACTTGTGGTCACACACCTTCCCGACGTTCGCTATCTCTCAGGATTTACTGGCTCCAGCGGCGCACTGGCTGTGACCCGCAGGGTGGCACGGTTGTTTACCGATGGCCGCTATACGGAGCAGGCTGCCGCGGAGGTGAAGGCCGCGCAGGTGCAGATCGTCTCGGGTGTCGTGGCTGTTTCCGCGGTCCAGTGGTTGGCGGCGCAGCCTGGAGCGGAGTTCGCCGGCTTCGATCCGAATTGGACTACTGTGGCCGAACTGGGCCGCTGGAGGGCCGCGCTGCCCGCACGGCTGCGGCGGGCGTTTCTCTCCGCGCTGGCTGCGCCGCTGGTGGAACCTTTGCGCCGGGTGAAGGATGAGGACGAGCTGGCGCTGATGAGAGAGGCGGCGCTACTGGGAAGCAGGCTCTTCGACCATATTCTGGGGTTTGCGAGGCCGGGGATGGCGGAGACGGAAGTTGCCGCAGAGCTGGAACATCAGGCCCGGATGCTGGGCGCGGAGGGCATGTCGTTTGAAACCATCGTCGCCTCGGGCGC
Organism: Occallatibacter sp.; assembly: GCA_050012555.1. Taxonomy (GTDB): domain Bacteria; phylum Acidobacteriota; class Terriglobia; order Terriglobales; family Acidobacteriaceae; genus Telmatobacter. The sequence goes on along the minus strand of JBEKGY010000087.1, from coordinate 1,249 downwards.
GCGCTCGGCGCTGCCGCATGGGCGCGCAACCAGTGCTCCGCTGCCCTGCAGAGGCTTCCTGACCCTCGACTTCGGTATAATCCTCGGAGGTTACTGTTCTGATATGACCCGTACGGTATACCTGGGAAGGCCGAAGGTCGACGAGCGGAAAGCATATGAGGCGGTGCAGGAGGCACAGGAGGCCGCGGTAGCCGCGGTAGCTCCGGGCGTACGCTGCGGGGAGGTGGACGAGGCTGCCCGCGGCGTGTTGCGCAGGGCGGGTTTTGCGGAGGCATTTTCCCACTCCACCGGCCATGGATTGGGCCTGGAGATTCACGAGCCGCCACGCATTGGCGCCGGACAGACAGCCAGGCTGCAGGCGGGCATGGTTGTGACCATCGAGCCGGGAATCTATCTGGCCAACCGGTTCGGCATTCGCATCGAGGATATGGTGGCTGTAACCGAAACCGGAGGACAGGTGCTGACGCCCGCGCCCAAGGCCCTGATTGAACTTTGAGCCGTCCCGCCAGCGTGGGGGAACGTTAAGGAACGAATGAAACCACAGGATTTAGCGGATCTGAAACAACTGATTGACTTCCTGAAGGAACATCAGGTTGCCGAGTTCGATCTGGACCGGGGCGATTTGAAGATTCGTCTCAAGTTCAATCAGCCGGAGGGTTCAGCGGCTGGATTGGGCGAACTGGCGCGCCTGCTTGGTTCCGCTCCACCCGCTGTAGCGCAGGCTGCGGCAGCGGCACAGGCGGCAGTTGCGGCGCCTGCAGCGGCTGAGGAGATGGACCCGGATGCGGGCCTGCACCTGGTCAAGTCGCCCATCGTGGGCACATATTACGGTTCGCCCTCGCCCGGCGCCGCGGCTTTTGTATCCCCCGGCGACCACGTGAACAAGGGCCAGGTGATCTGCATCGTCGAAGCCATGAAGCTGATGAACGAGATTGAATCCGACGCCGCCGGCGAGATCGTCAAGTGCTTTGTCACCAATGGCCAGCCCATCGAGTTTGGGCAGCCCCTCTTTTCCGTCCGGCTGAGTTAGGGAAGATGGCCGCCCAAAGAGCCCGTCTGTTTCGAGCCGATTTTGACTTTCGGCTTTTTGCCGCTGAGGGAAAGAAAATGGCATAAAGAGATTCCCTCAGGGGCTAAATGTCGTGTCTCAAGAGGTTGTTTACATCGAAATCGAGCCCTGATCGGCTGATGGGCGGCATCTGATTCAGGCTAGCATGCGGCCTGTGCCAGTTGTACTGATGTATCCAGG
>JBEKGY010000086.1:0-7410 GCA_050012555.1 Occallatibacter sp. | reverse complement strand
GCTGAGCAGATGGTAAACAATCCGAGCGAGTTTGTGAGCCGTGGCAGTGATTGCTTGGGGTTTGCCGAGCTTCCGAGTGATACGTCGAAAGAACTCGCCGAGATAGTCTTTGGCGTGATGCAGCGAGTTGGCCGCCATGCGCAGCGCAGTGGCAACGCGGCTCCTGACGCGGCGACTCTTGGTATAGAGCACCTTGCCACCACTGATCTTGTTCTCAGGGCAGAGTCCCAGCCAGGATGCGAAGGCGGAAGCATTGCGAAATCGGGACACATCTGTGCCGATCTCGCATAGGATGGTTTGGGCTGTAATCGCGCTGATGCCAGGCACATTGGTGAGATCGACTCCGAAGATTCGATACAGCTCACCACGGAGGTCGAACGTCTTCGGCTCATACCGGCGCCGTTGATATGCGGAAGCCTTGGTTCGTTTGGGTACTGTCGGCTCCGCGGTCGTCGCTTCGCGGCTCCCCACAGCCACGGTAGGCTCTTACGGTCAGCGTCCAAAAGAAAACCGCCGTATACTGACCGCATGTGCGGCCGTTTCCGTATTGCACAAAAGAAAGAAATCCTCGAAGAGGCGTTCGATCTTGAGAACCTGGCGACGGAGCAGAATTGGGTTCCGCGATACAACGTTGCTCCCTGCCAGGAGATCGCTATTGTGCGGCAAGATGCCGGTAGTCCGGTACACCTGCTGTCGCGTGTGCGCTGGGGATTGATTCCATCGTGGGCGAAAGATCCTTCTGTCGGATTCAAGATGATCAATGCCCGCGCGGAAACTGCCGCCGATATGCTATCGTTCCGCGAGCCACTGCGTTCCCGGCGTTGCCTGATCCCAGCCGATGGATTCTACGAGTGGAAACGCGAAGGTAAAGAGAAACTACCATTTTGTTTCACGTTGCTGAATGACGCCGTATTTGCCTTCGCCGGCCTGTGGGATGAGTGGAAGGATCCGCAAGGGCTGGTGATTGCGACCTGCTCGATTCTTACGACCACGCCCAACCAGTTGATGCAGGATGTTCATGGTCGCATGCCTGTAATTCTCGAACGCGATGCGCACGACCTGTGGCTTGATCCCGGCTTCAAAAGAGTTGGAGAGCTACAACCGCTTTTGAGGCCCTATCCCGCCGAGGCCATGCGGCGCTATCGCGTGAGCCAGCGCGTGAACCAGGTAAAGAACGACGACCCTGAGTGTGCCGAGGCAATTGACGCCGCATAGCTCAGTGAAAATCATGTGAGCGCACGTCGGCGGCACTGATTTCAAGCGGGCTGATGCTGTGCGCCTTGACCGAGATTACGTCCTGCTGATTCTGCAACTCTCCTTCAATCAGCAGAAACTTCTCATAGATCACTACACGCTTGAACTGCTCATAAACAGCAGGCGTGATGATGGCGTTGGCGATTCCCGTCTCATCTTCGAGGCTGAGAAATACAAATCCCTTTGCCGTGCCTGGGCGCTGGCGGGCGATGACACATCCAGCGATACGGGCCGGATAGCCATCGGTGAGTCGGGAGAGTGAATTTGCCGGGAGAATTCCCATGCGTTCCAATGCGGCACGATGAAAGAACATGGGGTGTCTGCCCACGGTGACACCGGTGCCCGAGAAGTCGGCTACGAGGCGCTCTTCGGTTGTCATCTGATGAAGTGGTGATGGCTCTGCCATCTGCTCGGGAAGCCCGTTCAACAATGGCCCCGCCGGGCGGCCGGCGTACTCTACCTGCCACAGAGCATCCCGGCGATGTGCAACTTCGCCCACCGAGTTCAGGGCTCCTATAGTTGCCAGAAGCGTCAGGTCGGATCTACGTAGTTGTGGTACTCGCAGGTTCAGATCGTGAATCGAAGAGAACGGGCGCTGCTCCCTTGCCGAGATCAAGGCCAATGCTGTTTCGCGCCGCAGACCGCGCGCGTAGCAAAGACCGAGGCGCAGAGCGAAGCGATGCGTATCATCCGGCTCGGGTTCCAGTGTGCAAGGCCAGCCGGAATGTTGCACATCGACGGCCTTCAGGCGCAGGCCGTGCCGTTGCGCATCCTTCACAATCGTGACGGGCGAGTAGAAGCCCATGGGCTGATTGTTCAGCAGCGCGGCGGTAAAGGCCGCAAGGTAGTTGCACTTGAGATAGGCGCTCGCGTAAGCAATCAGCGCGAAGCTGGCGGCATGCGACTCCGGAAACCCATAGAGCGCGAAGGACGAGATGGAGTGAATGATCTCATCCTGCACCCTGGGATGAATCCCATTGGCGGTCATGCCGCGCCGCAGCTTTCCCTCCAGTTCCTGCATGCGCGCCATGGAGCGGCGCATCCCCACCGCACGGCGCAATTCCTCGGCCTCGCCGCCGCTGAAGTTGGCAACGATCATGGCCATGCGTATGAGTTGCTCCTGAAAGAGCGGAATGCCGAGCGTGCGTTTTAAAGTCGGCTCCAGCAGCGGGTGGTAGTAACTCACCTTCTCCAGCCCGCGCCTCCTCTTCATGTAGGGGTTCATCATGTTGCCGACGATGGGACCGGGTCGAATGATTGCCACCTGGACCACAAGATCGTAAAAGCATGTGGGATGATTACGCGGCAGCGCCGACATCTGCGCGCGGCTCTCCACCTGGAACATTCCCACCGTGTCGGCGTGCTGCAGGGCCTGATAAGTGGGCGGATCGTTCTGCGGAAGCTGTGCGAGGTCGAGCGGCGCGTGGTAATGGCGCGGCACTAATTCCAGGCAATCCTTAAGTACGGCCATCATGCCGAGTCCGAGCAGATCAACCTTGACGATCTTCATATCGGCGCAGTCCTCCTTGTCCCACTGGATGACCGTGCGCCCCGGCATGGAAGCTAGTTCGATAGGGACGACCGCATTCAGCCGCCCGCCGCAGATCACCATGCCGCCGGAGTGCTGTCCGAGATGGCGAGGCAGGTCCTGCATGCGCCGGCACAGCTCAACGTACTTGGCGATACGTCGATGCTGAATGTCGAAGCCCGCGGTCTGGAAGTTGTGCTCCAGGGTATCGTTCTCGCCTCGCCATTCCCAGGTGCTCACCAGCTTGGTCAGGCGGTTGAGCGTTTCGGCGTCGAACCCCAGGGCCTTGCCGGCTTCGCGTGCGGCGGAGCGTCCGCGGTAAGTAATGACGTTGGCGGTCATCGCCGCGCCGAGTTCGCCGTAGCGTTGATAGACGTACTGGATCGCTCGCTCGCGCTGCTCGCCGCTGGGCAGGTCAAGATCGATGTCCGGCCACTCGCCGCGTTCTTCAGAAAGAAAGCGTTCGAAGAGCAGGTCCATACCGACGGGATCGATCGCGGTGATGCCGAGCGCATAGCAGACAACGCTATTGGCAGCCGAGCCGCGTCCCTGCACCAGAATGCCTTCACGCCCGCAGAACTGCACTATGTCCCAGACGATAAGAAAATAGCCTGCAAGCTCGAGTTTTGCGATCAGGGCCAGTTCGCGCCGGGCCTGCTGTTCGGCGCGGACAAGCAGTTTGGCATCTCGCTTGGGCAGATAGCGCGCACAAATACCCTCGGCGGTGCGCTTCTCCAGGAACGACTGCATGGTTTCGCCTTCGGGCACGGAATAGTCGGGAAAGCGATAGCCGAGGTCGCTCATTTGGTAGTCGAGTCGCGCGGAAAGCTCTTGCGTGTTGGCGATGGCCTCCGGCAGATCGCGGAATAGTTCCTGCATCTCACGCGCTGGACGCAGGTATCGTTCCGCGTTGGGCGCAAGCAGACGGCCTGCAGTCTCCAGCGTGCAATGGTGGCGGATCGTGGTGAGCACGTCGAGCACTTCGCGCTCATAAGCCGTGGCGTAGGTCACCCCATTGGTCGCAAGCAATGGGAGCTTCAGCGAGCGGGCGATGCGCACCGTGATCTGATTTCAATATTCCTCTTCGCGGTCGAAGTGCCTCTGCAATTCAACGAAGACATTGCTATGGCCAAAGATATGAGTAAGCCGTTCGACTGCGCGCAAAGCTTCGGGGTATCCGCCGCGCCCCAGCGCCGCCGCCAATGGGCCTTCGTCGCCCCCGGTCAGGCACACCAGGCCCTGCGAGTGTTCCGCAATATCGCTCAGCAGCGCGGAGCCTTCCGCTTTTGTCCCTTCGCGCAACTTGTAGCGTGTAATCAAGCGGCAGAGATTTTGATAGCCGATGCTGGATTCAGCCAGCAAGGCAAAGCGCACGGGCTCTGTCGGAAAGCGGTGTGGCAGCCAGTCAGGTGGGCGTATGCGCTCGCCCGTATCGCGCACGGCGACCTCGGCTCCTATGTGTGCCCGCGTACCCGCCCGCTGTGCAGCGATGTGAAAGCGCGGTGCGCCGTAGAGTCCGTTGCGGTCGAGCAGGGCCATGGCCGGCATCTCGAGTTGAGCGGCACGCGCCATCAGTAACTCGGGCAGAGATGCGCCTTCAAGAAAGCTGAATGCCGAACGCACATGAAGTTCTACGTACATCGTCACCACTCAGTCATAGGTTCCGATCAGATACCAGCAATTTGCGCCGGGGTCGTAGGCCAGGCGAAGGCATCGCTGTTGCACTTCCTTCAGCACGACATCCCACTCCTCGCGGCACCAGTCCATATTGCTCCACCATGCCCCGCTGGTTCGCCACGGTCCGGAGTATGTCTCTACCGCGAGCTTTTTTCCGTCAAGCATGAGCATGGCCGGGGAAGGTCCGCTCATCACAATGTGTACTGCCCGCGGAGGCCGCACCATGCGCAGAGCGGAGATTTGCAAACGATGCGATGGTGCTTCCGGGTTCGCCTGTGCCGTATCGGGAAAAAGCGCTGTAATCCGGAATGCATCTGGCGCATGGCTGTCCAGCAATTCCGCCGAACCCACGCGTTCTTCGCCCACCAACTTGCGCAGCCGCGCCAACAGAATCTCCAGACGTCCTGCTTCGGGAGATTGCGGTGCAAACAATCCTTGCTGTACTTTCCGCGGACGGGCCGGCTGCGCGTGCATGGTGAAAGCCGTAACCCCCGCCGACGGAGGATGCAGTTCGAGATCCAGTTGAATCAGCTTGAGCAACGTTCGATGATCGCGCTCCGGCAGCGCCGGGCGCACCGTGCCGCGATGTTCCGAGTGTTGCTCATCAGCCAGCACGAGGCGGGTCTCGACTGATGCAATCGCCAGCGCACGTTCATGCGCGAGCTGGGTCAGCTTCTCCAGAGCGCGGCTCATCAGAAAGAGGAGTGGCTCCAACAGCTCAACCGGATGCTCCAATTCGATATGTTCGCTCAGCGCGGCATCCACAGGATCTTCCACCGGCACGAGCAGATGATTGTAGGCGCCGCGCGCCAGCAGATGCAGCCGATGCCCGCTTTGTCCGAGGCGCATGACGAGCGGCTTCAGCGGCAGTGCCGCCAACTCTCCAAGAGTATGAATGCCCCAGGCTGCAAACGTCTGCCCCAGTACAGCGTCGAGTTCAAGACTGCGAGTGGTAGAGGAGACAAGGTTTGTGCCTCGCGTCCGAGAGCAATGATCGTGATTCCCTTCAATCCGCGTGCGGCGAGCACCGCGGCATAGGCATTGTGCGCAACCGCGATGCTTGCCTCGTATTTCGCTCTCTCCACCTCCGCCAACAGAGAGCGAGCCATGCGCGCGGCCGTTCCCAGTAACCGCTCCGAGTTCGATACATCAAGAATTAGCGTCGCCGCGGAAGATTGTTCTTCAGGCGCGGCAATTGCCTGCACTCTGGGCGAGAGCTGGTCCGCCAAGGTGATCAACTCCGTAAACGCATCATCTTCTTGGGCGCGCTCCCGCTCCAGAATCGTCATTCCTTCAAACGATTCAGCCTGCACGCGGCTCATTCCCATCGTTACACCTTGCTGCCGTGCGGTATCATTAAGCCCGAAGACATATTCCAGAGGCGGCGAGCCGGCAAGAATCAGCAGGGGTCGCTTGCGCAGCTCAGGGTGTGAGCGGGCCGCAGCCTGCGCGGCAAAGTCGCGAAGATGCAGACAGAGATACAATGCGGCAGGCATGGCTCATCTTGACCACAAGATGGTGCTGTTCCATGAAACTTCGACCGATGCGGCAGGCTTCTTGCGGTAAGGATCAACCACGCGATTCCGCGAGATACTGACGCCATGACGTACTCCCGTGAGCAATGAGGTGCTGTGCTCCGCCGCCTGTCTCCACACAGCTTGCGGCTCTCCGCAGTGCAGAGACACCGCTGTACAGCTATTGGCGCAAGCCACCTGCGTCAGAAGAAGAAACATCGTCTGTGACTTTTCGACCTGAAGGCGGAAGCGATACCAGGTGGCTAGCGGAACTCGCCGCGCGTATTCCGGGCTGACATCGCCCATGTCGAGCACAACTACACGGAAGCCGCCTGCGTTCAGAAGCAGGTCGGTGGCGCGCAGCGCCCGATCCAGGCGCCCCCACGGTTTACGCTCCATCCCGCGTTGAACATGAATTGCCGTACTATGCGAGAGTCCCCCCTGCGGCGTAAAGATCACCGGCTCGATGCGCTTGCGGCGGATCGACTCCGAACAGCGCGGGGTGAAGTCCTTCGGCTCAGATGGCGAATTGCCACTCGTCTGGTGGCGGTTGAACAATCGACTTACGGCGCGATCCACACCAATGGCTTCGGCCCGCGGATGACAACCACCACGACCGGAACCGGGCTTCTCTTGGATCGCGTTTGGAAGCGCGGACGGGGTGGGCGTGGTTGCAGTTAAGGGAGAAACCACAACCGTCGCCTCTGCCTTTCCTGCGCGCACCCATAACAGGCGACGCAAGTCCACACCCAGCGCGCAAGCCGAGAGCGGATCGAACGAATCCGAAACATCTATATAGGCGCCGAAACCACCGTTCAGTGTGACGCCAGCCAGAGCCGCCCAAGCCAGGGTTGTACGCCCCGAGGAAGCCGCTCCCGTCAGTTCGCAGATTCCGCCAAGCGGCAGCCCACCTCCGAGCGCGGTATCGACTTCCGCTATGCCACAGGGGACCAGCTCCGGCCGGGCGACTGGGCGTGCCGACAAAGCCGCGGGAACGCGCTCGGCCAGCGCCGATTCGATCTGTTTTCGAAGCTCTGCGGCAGTGTTCATATTCGCTTTTTATTCGCCTATGTACGATAGGTAATTTGGCGGGGCTTGTCAACAACGTCAGCAGTTTAGGAGGTGGGGTAGTGGCGCGATAGGCGATAGCCCTTTGTGGCCACCACAGATAATCTCTGATTATCCAAACTTGCCCCGCAATAGTACTTAAACTTCATTGGGACGTACGCCCATTTCTTGGCTCCAACCCAGTATTGCGGTCTGGGCTGATGAATGTTCTTTGCGACGCTCCGCTTCTGGGCTTTGGCGGTGGTTAATGAGATGGTCCGCCGCCTGGATCAGCCCTGAAGTGGGATGATCACGGACAGCTTACATCTGGGAGGATCATCGCATGAACATTGCTTCTATTGGCATTGATCTGGGCAAAACCACCTTTCA
>JBEKGY010000085.1:0-7511 GCA_050012555.1 Occallatibacter sp. | reverse complement strand
ATGTAATGCATATTGTTGTGTCCTATTGCAATGTTGCAAATGATATGCGATATGTAGGCATGTTTATCGCCGAAGTCATCTCCAAAGGCCAGCACGGCAAGTCCTACACCTCTATCCTCCTCCGGGAATCCTTCCGGGTCGGCTCCGCCGTCAAATCTAAAACCCTCGCTGTCTTGACCCACCTGCCCGCCCATGTCCTGGAGGCCGTCCGCCGTGCCGTCGCCCAACCCGCCGACTCGCTTTCTAAGCTGGCCGACGCTTCTGGAAACTCTCTCCGGCTGCGTCAAGGCGAGAGCTTGGGCGCCCTCTGGACGGTCGATCAACTCGCCCAGCAACTGGGGATCAAGAAGGCTCTGGGCGTAACCCAGGAGGCGGAGTTGAGCTACTGGCAGGTCTTGGCCCGCCTGCTGCGCCCCGGCACCTCCTTGCTGGCCATGGTCCGCTTGGCCACCACCTCTGCCGCCGCCGTGCTGTTGGGCTGGCGTCGCGCCTTCACCGAAGACGATCTCTACGCCAATGGCGCCTGGCTGGAAGGCCGCCACGCCGTCATTGAACGGCGCCTCTGGCACGCCCGGCCCACCCACCCCAAAGACCAACTCTTTCTCTACGATGTGACCAGCAGCTATTTGGAGGGCGACTATAATGCCCTGGCGGCCTGGGGATATAATCGCGACCACAAGGAAGGGAAAAAGCAGCTCGTCGTGGGGCTGTTGACCGACAGCCAGGGGGAGCCGGTCTCGATCCAGGTTTATCGGGGTAACACCAGTGACCTCAAGACCTTCGGCCAGCAGGTCCACAAGATTAAAAAGGAGTTGAGCTGCGAGGGCGTCACACTGGTGGGCGACCGGGGCATGATTCGCACCGAACAAAAGGCCGTGGCCCAGAAGGCGGAGTTTCATTTCGTCACCGCCTTGACCAAGCCGCAGATCCAAAAGCTACTGGCCGACCAGGTGCTCCAATTGGAGTTCTTCGAGGAGCAAGTCCACGAAGTGCTCGGCGAAGATGGTCGGCGCTTTGTGTTGCGCCGCAACCCGGCGAGGCAAGAGGAACTCCAGCGGACACGGGAGCAGAAACAACAGACGCTGGAAGCCGCGCTCAAGAAAGCCAATACCTACCTCGATGAGCACCCGCGCGCCAAAGTGGCCACCCAGCGCCGAAGCCTGGAAGCCCGGCTCCAAAGTTTGAAGGTTGCGAACTGGTTGAAACTGACCGTCAGCAAACAGCGGCTGGTTCTCCGCTGCGACGCTCAAGCGCTCCAAGCCGCCGCTCAGTTGGATGGGTGTTACGTCGTGGAGACCGATCTCAAAACCCCTCAAGCCGACGCGCAGACCATCCATGATCGTTATAAAGATCTGGCCTTTGTGGAACGGGATTTTCGCACGCTCAAGAGTGGGCACCTGGAGTTTCGTCCGTGGTTCGTCTGCACCCAAGACAACACCCAAGCCCCTGCCCTGACTTCGATGCTGGCCTTAAAAGTGCGCCGCCATTTGGAACGGGCGTGGTGGCCGCTGGAAGTCACGGTGGAAGAAGGCCTGCGCGAACTCGAAAAGCTCTGCGTCATGGAACTGGTTCATCCTGAGAGCGGCAAGGTGGTGGCTCGCCAAGTGCCCGAGCCCAGTGCACGCCAGAAGCAATTCTTGGATGCCCTGAAGTTGCATCTCCCAGCCACCGTGCCGGAAGCCCAAGTCACCGTAGGCACGCGCAAGAAAATCAACCAGGCGCCCAAAGCCCTTGAACAATAAGCCTCAATCCAGGATTCGGGCATCAAATCTCATTGGAACTTCCGCTTGAGTGGTGAAGAGGGTGGCACCGAACAGAATAGCCAGCGGCAAGAGCACCGCCCAGCCGAACGCGCCTTGTGCATGGTTCGCTGTGAGACCAAACCATGCACCGCCGGCAACGCCCAGGCAGATGACGGTGGTCAGCACTGACATCACAATAAGCGAGGTGCTTCAGGGAGCTTCGTAGTGTTTCATAACTCAACCCATACTACGCTTCCGCATTTCAATGGCTGCCCGAGTCCTCAAATCGATACCCGATATCCCGGATGGTCTGGATGAAGCGCGGGTTGTGCGGGTCCCGCTCGATCTTGCCGCGCAGGGTGGTGATGCAACGGTCCACACTGCGGTCGGTCACAATTACTTCGTCACCCCAGACCCCGGCCAGGATGCTATCCCGGGTTAGCGCCCGGCCAGCGCGCTTCATGAAGAACTCCAGGAGCCTGAATTCCTTGGCGGTAAGCTCGACCTCGACGCCCTTCTTGAACAACTTGTGGGCGCTCAGATCGAGCCGGTAGTCGCCGAACTCGTAGCCGGCTGATTCCGGTCCCTGGCGGCGGAGAAAGGCTTTCACGCGGGCGAGCAACTCCCGAATGCTGAAGGGCTTGGTGACGTAGTCGTCGGCGCCCAGTTCCAGGCCGCGGACAATGTCGTCCTCCTGCCCCTTGGCGGTGACCATGATGATCGGCATGTCCAACTCGCGAGCCCGGGCGGTGCGGCAGATTTCGTAGCCGTTGACCTTCGGCAGCATCAGGTCGAGCAGCAGCAGGTCCGGCGGTTCCGCCAGCATAGCATCCAGCCCCTTCTGGCCGTCCCTGGCGGTGCGGACCACATGGCCTTCCGCTTCGAAGTTGTCCTTCAACCCGCGCAGCAGCACCGGATCGTCTTCGACAATCAGGATGATCTTGGCGCTCATGGTGATGGCTGTTGCAAAGCGGACGCACGCGAGAGCAGGGCAGGCGGGACGCCTGCCCCACTACCAAGGGGCTCGCGCCGGCTCAGATGTCTGGCGCGGGCCATCAGCTCGCGGATGCGGAAGGGCTTGGTCATGTAGTCGTCGGCGCCCAGCTCCAACCCGCGGACGACATCATCCTCCTGGCCTTTGGCCGAGAGCATGATGATCGGCGTGTTCAACCGGCGCGACCGGGCCTGGTGGCAGATTTCGTAGCCGTTGACCTTCGGCAACATCAGGTCGAGCAGCACGAGGTCCGGCGGGTCTCGCAGCAGCGCGTCCAGGCCTTTCTCCCCGTCGTTAGCGGTGCGGACCTGGTAACCTTGCGCCTGGAAGTTGTCCTTCAACCCGCGCAGCAGCGCAGGATTATCTTCAACGATCAATATCTTCTTCGCATTCATTTCAGCTCTCCTTTTTGGTCTCTGTCCGAGGACAGTTTCCCCTCCACATCGGGGCGCGCTTCCGCCCTCGGGAGGGAAATCGTAAACGTGCTGCCCCGGCCCGGCTGGCTTTCGACCCGCACGCTCCCGTGGTGCGCCGTCACAATAAACTTCACAATACTCAACCCCAGGCCGCAGCCGCCGCTACTTCGGGACAGGCGCTGATCCACCTGGAAGAAGCGTTTGAAGATGCGCTTGGTATCGCGCGGGGACAGGCCGATGCCGTTGTCCTTGACCGCGAAGAAGACAGCGCCATTCTCCGCGCTCGCGCTCAGGGTGATTTGCTTTTCGTCGCCGGAGTATTTGTAGGCGTTGTCCAAGAGGTTCACCACGGCGGTCACCAGGGCATCCGCATCTGCCACCACGGACGGCAGGTCGCGAGCAATATGGGTTTCGAACTGGCAGCCGGGGGCGTTAAAGCGCTCGCGCACGGCGGTAATCGCCCCCTCGACAATGGCCGTGGCGTCTACTTCCTTGAACCCAAACGCATACTTGTTCCGTTCCATGCGGGAGAAGGTGAGGAAGTTATCAATCAGCCGGCTCAGCCGCAGATTCTCCTGGGCAATGAGTTGGAGGTATTCGTGCGCGGTTTGTTCGTGGAGCGGCTGCGAGTTCAGCAGCGTGTCCACGAGCAGGCGCATCGAGGCAAGGGGGGTCTTCAGCTCGTGAGTGACGTTGGCGACCAGGTCGTTTCTAAGCTGGGTCAAGGCCATCTGCCGGCGCACCAGGCGCAAGGCCAGGGCCGCCAGCACAATCACCACCGCCACCACCAGGAGTCCGATCCAAACATAGGCAGCGATTCGTTGATCCGCCGCGGACTCGAACATGCGCTGGTCGCTCAGCGAGAGGGCCAGCCGCCAGCCGGGCAAGCTTGCCCCAGCGGGCTGAGACAGGAAGAACCGCTCGAACTCCTTGCCCGGCGGCAGTAAGTTCAGGCTCACACTCGCAGGCAGGAGCTGGGCGGAAATCCCGCTGTGCATCCGGGCGAGAAGCGATTCCGTCTGGTGCAACGCCACTACGCGCCCGCGGGCGGAAGCAAGTTGCCACACGCCCGGCAAAGCCGTGGGGCGCAACGCCGGCTCTCCAGAGCGGATCGGCCCGGCTTCCAGGCAGCGCGCTGCCAGGTCTTCCGCCGCCAACATCGGGGACAACGATTGATCGGGAAACAGCCGTAGCACTTCGTGCATCAGGAAACGCCGTTGCGGGGCAGCAAGGGCCGGGTCGTCGTAATCGAGCAGGCGCTTTTTCAGACGTTCAAGCGTGGTGTGTGCCCGGTCCGGCGCTGAGTCTTTGAGGAGCTCCAAGGCCATCAATTCGGCGTTGGGCAACAGGAGCCGGCCCTGCGCATCAGTGGCATGCCGCAACTCCTCGTTCTCCAAGGGGCCCGTCAGCAGCGAACTCGCTTCGTCCTTCCTGCCCGCCTTAACCAGGCATCGCGCTTGCGCCTGCAACGCGCGCGCAACCAGGTCGGGGCTGGTCGCTTGCTCCACCAGGCGGGCGAAGACGGTGGCGGCCTCGGCCGGGCTCCTGGTCTCGAGGTATTCCGCCTCGGCCCACGCGGCGCCGGGCGCTTGCGGCTTGGGAGTCGGATTTGGCCCTGGATAAGCGACGTTGCCGCCCGGATCGAGGCAGATCACCGCATCGGCCAGGCCGGCGCGGACAAGCCTGGCAAAGAGCGCGGGCGCAGGGAGGTGATCAGCTTCCGCATCCAGCGCAGCGGCGCCCTGGCGCCAGTAGGCCTCCAATTGGTTTTGAACCAGCGCAAGGTTTATCCGGTACGCATCGACCAGCTTCTGGTGGACGGCCAGGCGCTCGTTTTGCACCGCCTGGTTGATGAACCAGAGCAGGCAGACCGACGGCACCAGCACCGCCAGCAACAACAGCAGCATCAGCCACGAGCCGGTTGGGCGGCGCGCGCCGATGGTGAGTTTCCCGCTAATGGCTTTCACGTTGTCGCGAATCGGATTGCTGAACCGGCCCCCGGTAGAGCGCGCAGGGGACTGCGCGCCCTACCTCGCTGATGGAGGAATGGGAGACTGCACCTGTTCATTTCTCTTTGTAGGAATCGACAATGGCGTCGAACTTCGGCTGGAAGGCCTCGAAGTCCGTCGCTGCGCAGAGCAGGACAAACGTGGCAGCATTGCTGTCCCCGAAGGTGAACACGGCGTAGCTGATCTTCTTCTCCGTCCCTTCCACGTAGTCGCCGATGAAACTAATCCCGGGTTTGCCGGCCACAGTCCGGTCTTTCCAGCTATCCGGCCGGATTTGCAGCTCCTTCAGGGTCTTGCTGCCCTCGCCCTCGGCAATTTCTTTATCCGCCCAGGCGCGGAGCGATTTCTGCGCCTCCGGCCACAGGGCCTTGCGGCTGCCCACGCTCACGATGCTGCTGGCGACGCCGTCCGGGTCGAGAACCACCACCCGCGCCTTATCTTTGTTCTCCGTCGCGTCCGCGCGATAGAACATCCAGTCCGCCGGGGCGGCCAGAGAAAAGCCAAACGCGGGGTCCTGGTAATGCAACGGCTCGCCGGCTTTGTGCTGGGTCACGGCGGCCAATCCGGCGATGACGCCGCCGGCTTCGAACTTAACCAGGTAATGGTGCGCGTCGGTGGAATACCAGAAAGTCTGGCGGATCGTGCTCAGCTCAACCTTGAAGCAATCGAAGCTTCCGGCCGGAACCTCCACCTTCTCTTGCCCGGTAACCTTGGCTTCCACGGTCATGACGTTGCCGCCGCCCAGGCCGGTGAAGATGCGCAGTGTGGTCTTATAGTCGGAGACCAGCGGCAGACGGCGCATCAACTGGATGACCTCCTCGTTGTCATAGACGACGCCGCCCAGGTCGATTTCCCTGACCTCATCCTTGCCGGTCGTTTTCAGCCTTGCGAGCGCGCCCGAGTAGGTCACGTCAGCCTCGCCGATCACGCCAACCTTCCATTTGGAATGGATCGGCTTGAACGAGTCGGCTTCCACTTCGACGCGGCTGGACTGCTGAGTCACGGCCCAAAGGTGAGAGGTCAGCCGCCAGATCTTCTGGCCGTTGGCCTCGCCCGCATACACCCGGTAACAGGCGCTGCCGATCTTGTAGCCGGTCGGGAATTTGATGTCGAGCTGCATCTCTTCGCCATCCACCCAGGGCGCGGGCATCAAGGCCTTGGCGCTGGCCAGATACTTGTTGGCGAGCGCGATGAGGTCTTTCTGCTCCGGATAATCCCTGACCAGCTTCTCAAAGGCGCTCGTGGCTTCGGCGTAGTTCTTCTTTTTGTAGAAGCAGACGCCCAGCCGGTATTGGGCCTGGGCGGCCACGGCCTGGCCGGTTTTGGCTTCCGTGACCACCTGCTGGTAGAGTTTCAAGGCGGCATCCACGTCGCCTTTGGTTTCCTCCGAGTAGATGCCCTGCTCCAACAGCTCGGAGGGTGAAGCCGCGGCGGCCATTTGCGCCGTCGTGAGGAGGCTGGTGACCGCAAGCAGGAACAGCGCTGCGCCGGTCCTGCGTGCCCGAATAGAGGAAAGATATATTCTTTTCATACGCCAAAACCTACCGCCCAATTGTTACCGGCGTATTACCAGCATATCCGTTGTTTGTCACCTCAGCCAATGACGATGAGATGCATGGACTCGGGCAGGTTGGCGGCGACGCGCGCGACGACGTTGCCCTTGAGGAGATTGACGAGCGTCGCCCGCCGGCTGCCGCCGAGAACGACTGAATCCACGCCGAACGTGGCAGCGATGTCGATGATGGTTTCGGCCGGCGAGTCGCTGACGCTGTAGAGCTTGTTGACCTTGAGGCCGACTGCCTCGGTTTGCAGGCGGGTGAAGAGTGCCTTGGCATCCGGGTCGTCCTGCCAGTTGCTGCCCATGTCAATGTTCACAGCGACTTCGCGGACGTAGAGCACGAGCAACTGGGCATCGCGCACCCGGCTTTCCTCCAGCGCAAATTGCAGCGCCGGGGTCCAGCCGCGCGCGGCGACCAGGATGAACTGGCCGAGGAACTCCGGCGGGGAACCGAGGGCGGGAGTGATGGGCACGACGGTCGCGAGCTTGGGCGTGACCGGTGCGGCGTGCCGGTGACGGGAAGTGACTTCACGCAGCGCCAAACCTAATCCGAGCACGATCGCCACGAACAGGAGGGCGTAGAGCTTGCTCAGCGCAATGGTAATCCAGACGGCCGCCAGCACGAGGAAGGTGACCTTCATGGTGATGCGTTCGACCTGCTTGAGGTCGATGGCCTTAGCGAAGGCGCAGGAGCCGAGGTTGATGGCGATTGCCCCGACCACGCCAATGGCGTAGAGGGCGGCCAGCCCTTCGACCTTGTCGTCAATGTTCAATACTACGACGGGCAGAATC
>JBEKGY010000084.1:0-7540 GCA_050012555.1 Occallatibacter sp. | reverse complement strand
GCCCTGGATACATCAGTACAACTGGCACAGGCCGCATGCTAGCCTGAATCAGATGCCGCCCATCAGCCGATCAGGGCTCGATTTCGATGTAAACAACCTCTTGAGACACGACATTTAGCCCCTGAGGTATGCTCTTTATAGATTTCAACCGAGTTTTGGAACTCTGTCGCGCCTTCCTTCTCCATCGAGGCGCCGCGCCAATCGCATCATGGAGGCTTCTTGAACGACTACTTGATGTCTGTCCTGTTAGGCATCGTGGAAGGCCTGACCGAGTTCCTGCCCGTCAGCTCCACGGCGCACCTGCGCATCACCGAAGCTCTCATGCATATCCCCCTCGACGACGCGTACTGGAAGATGTACACCATCGTCATCCAGTTGGGCGCCATCCTGGCCCTCCTGCTTCTCTTCCTGGGCCGCATCGGCGGCTTCCTGCGCACCTTTCCCAGGGGCGAAAACGGCGACCGCACCTGGCTCAACCATCCCATCTCCCTGACCCTCATCGCCTTTGCCGTCACTTCGGTTCCCGCCCTGCTGCTGCACAAATGGAGCGAAAAGAACCTAGGCAGCATTCAGGCCATCGCCCTGGCGCTGCTCATCGGCGGCATCGTCATGTGGATCATCGATGCCTGGAGCGCTCGCCGCACGGCGATCACAATCTACGTCGAGGAGATGAGCCTGCCCCAGGCCATCTGGATCGGCCTCTGCCAGTCGCTCTCCGCCATCTTCCCCGGCGCCTCGCGCTCCATGTCCACCATCGCCGCCGGCCAGGTCGCCGGCATGTCGCGCCCCGCCGCCCTCGAGTTCAGCTTCCTGCTCTCCATTCCCACCATGATCGCCGCCACGGTTTGGGACTTGAAGAAAGAGGTCTTCCCCAGCGGCGGCGGCGCAGCCCACGTGGTCATGACCGCCGATCACTGGATCGTGCTCATCATCGGCTTTGTAGTCTCCTTCATCGTAGCCCTCGGCGTTGTCGAGTGGTTCCTCTTCTGGGTGCGCAAGCACGGCTTCACCATCTTCGCCATCTACCGCATCCTGCTCGGCGCCGCGCTGCTCCTGTGGGGAGTAAAATTCCTCGGCAGCTAGCCGGATAATCGCAGGTTGCCAACCATGCCAAAGAAATCTCGTCAGCGCAAATCCCAGGTCAAGCGCCAGCTTGAAGCGCCGACCGGGAAGACTGTTTCCATTGCTCCCGCAACCCATAAGCCGTGGCAAATTGCCGTTGTCTGCGTCGTCCTCGCGGTGGTTACCGTCGTTGCCTTCCGGGGTGTGCGGAACAACGGTTTCCTAACCTACGACGATAACTACTATGTTCTGGAGAACCGGCAGGTGCAGCAGGGGTTGAACCTGCACAGCATCGCGTGGGCGTTCACCACCTTCGATCAGTCAAACTGGCACCCGCTGACCTGGATTTCCCACATGGTGGACTGGAGCCTGTATGGCAATAATCCCTCCGGCCACCATCTAACCAACGTGTATTTGCACTCCGCTAATGCCATCCTGCTTTTTCTTTTGCTTTTGTACATGACCGGTTTCTTAGGCCGTTCCGCAATCGTCGCTTTCCTGTTTGCGCTGCACCCCGCGCATGTCGAATCCGTTGCCTGGCTGGCCGAACGCAAGGATGTTTTGTGCACATTTTTCTGGTTAGCGGCGTTGCTTGCGTATGCATGGTATGTGCGCAGACCCTCCTGGAAGCGGTTCACATGGGTAGTTTGCGGCTTTGCCTGCGCTCTTATGTCGAAACCGATGGTAGTTACTCTTCCGTTTACTCTGCTATTGCTCGACTTTTGGCCGTTGCGCAGAATAATATTCACTCCGGAGACGCGCGCGCATTGGTTCTCTTCCTTTTGGAAGTTATGCGTTGAAAAATGGCTGCTATTCTTGATGGCGGTTCTTTCCAGCGTCATCACCTTTATGGCGCAGAGGACCGGCGGCGCGGTGGCTGCGCTTCAAACCGTGCCCTTGTGGGTGAGACTCTGCAACGCGGCCATCAGTTACTGGCGCTATATGCGGATCATGGCATGGCCCGATCCGCTTACGGCCTTTTATTACCATGAGAAATACCACATCATGGTTTCGGCGGCGGTGTTATCGGTCCTTGCGCTCATCCTGGTAACTTCCGTCTGCTGGCATTTTCGCAAGCAAAGGCCTTATTGCCTCGTCGGCTGGCTGTGGTTCCTGGGAACATTGGCGCCTGTAATCGGCACCGTGCAGGTCGGCGATCAGGCCTTGGCCGAACGCTATACCTATGTTCCCTATATCGGTCTCTTCATCGCCGTTGTCTGGTTGATAGGCGATGCTGTTGCTCACTCACCGAAAATCAGGGTAGTTACTCAACTGCTTGCGGTAGCGGTCATAGCAGCGTGCGCCGTAAAGACCGATGCCCAGGTCAAGGTGTGGAAAGATACGGTGACGCTTTTCAGCCACGCGCTCGCGATTGACCCGCGCGGAGGACCTCCCAATTTAGGCCTGGGCATTGCGTACATGAAGCAGGGTAGGATTGCCGAGGCGCAGGAATATTTCGAACGCGCACTGGACTATAACTCCTCCAGGCTTTTTGCTCTTTCTTTTTCCGCCTTTTGCATGATGCAAACCGCGATGCAAACCCATGACCGGCGTAATCTGCCGCTTGCGGGGCAACGCCTCGAACAGGCATTGCGTTTTGCTCCTGACGACCCCGATACCCTGACCAACATGGCGCTATGGTCTTTTTTAATGAGCAGGCCGAAGGATGAGGAGACGTATAGCAGAAAGGCGATCGCCGCGAACCCGGATGCTATACAAGCGCGGCTTTATCTTGGCGATGCTTTCCAGGCACAGGGAAAACTTGACCAGGCGGCTGAGGAGAACCGTCAGGTGCTGGCCATCGAGCCGGATAATTTCTATGCGCATAACGATCTAGGCATGATTTTTTACAGGCAGGGATTGACCGGGGAAGCGCTGAAGGAACTCCGGCGTTCTCTGGCCATCAAACCCGATCAGGTATTGCCCCATTCCGAAATCGGCAGGATCCTTACCGAGACGCATCAGTTCCCTGAAGCGGTAGAGGAGTTTGCCCAGGTGCTGCGCCTCGATCCTGAAAACGCTGATGCGCATGATGACCTCGGCGTGGCCCTGTTTCAACTGGGGGATGATGAAATGGCGGTCGAGCAGTTCAGCGACGCGCTACGCATTGATCCGGCCAATGCCGGTGCCAGGAGAAATCTCGATCTTGCTCGAGCCCGGATGAAAAACAAAAAGGTTGAATACAAAAGAAAATGAAAAATCTCGGCCCGGGTGGCCACGTCTGAGGGCAACTAAGCTGGGTGCCCCACCGGGGTGCCGGGGAACCGGGGCGCCGGGGAACCCTCTGGGTCGGGGTCGGGGTCGGGACCCGCGTCTTTGTTTTGGCGGCTAGGGGGCAATCCATGACCCTCAACCGCTTTTCTGAGAAAGCCAACCCCCGCCGGGGGTCCACACCAAGGTTCCCCCCGCCCGTTTTTACCCAAAATCCCTCACCTGCACCGCCATAATAAAAGCTGCTCTGGGATTGTTCTCCCCGCTCCATCGGCTTGCTCGCGGCAAGTTCCGCGGCAACCGAAGGACGGGAGCGCCCTCGCCATGAAACCCATTCGCATTGTTTTGTCGCCCACGCAAAGCCGCCCCCTGAACCTGTTTCTGGGGCTCGTGCTGCTGCTGGTCTCGCTCCTCCTCATCCTCGCGCTCGCCACCTACTCGCCCGCTGACCCCTCGCTGAACTCCGCCACCGGCCTGCCCGCGCACAATTGGATCGGCCTCTTCGGCGCCTGGCTCGCCGACCTGCTGCTGCAATCTCTGGGGCTTACGGCCTTTTTCCTGCCCATTTGGCTGGGCGGAATCGGCTGGACCTGGATGCAGTCGCGCTCCGGCGAGTCGCCCGTGCTGCGCTGGATCGGCGCCCTCCTGGCCGTCGTCTTTCTGCCTGCCGCCTTCGCCCTGCTGCCCTGGCACTGGCGCTGGCTCCATCAGTTGCCCGTCGAGGGCGTGCTGGGCCGGCTCATGGCCGATCTGCTGGTGCGCTACCTCAATCGGCAGGGAACCTGGCTGGTGGCCGGCGTGCTGGCCGCCGCGGGACTCTACTTTGCCTTCGCGGTCAGCTTCTGGGTCCTCAAAGAAAGCATCCACGATCGCTGGCTCCACGCCGTCTCCTGGCATGACCGCTGGCGCAATTGGCGCGAAGAGCGCGCCGAGATTCGAGAAGAACGGCGGGCCCAGCGCGAAGCCGCGGCCCTCTCTGCCGCAGCCCATGGATTCGTCTCCGGCTCAGCCCCGGACTCGGATGCGGAACACGCTGTCCAGCGCCCCGGCTTCTTCGCCTCCCTCTTCGGCCGTCGCGACCGCGCCTCTGACCTCGATCCCCTGGACGAGATTCCCGCCTACCAGCGTGCCCGCTTCGAGTCGCCCAACGACGAAATCCCCGTCGCCGCACCCGCGCAAAAACCCAGCATCTGGGAACGCGCCGCTGCCACGCCGCCGTCCCATCCGGATGCAGTTCCTACTCCATCCAACGTCCTGCCCATGCAGCCCAGGCCGGGTGCCCCAGGTCTCCCTTTTGAGACCTGGGATACCACAAAAGCCGACAAACCGGAACAACGGAGAACGCACCCCCAGCTCACCGACTCCTGGTTTGAACCGGCCCCCACCCCAGCTCCTCGTCCCAGCTCGGAAATCGCCATCCACAACCGGGCCGACGCCGGCCTCCGCTCCTTCACCGTCGCCCCAAAAAATGTCAGCGGATTCAAGCTCC
This sequence comes from Occallatibacter sp., assembly GCA_050012555.1. Lineage (GTDB taxonomy): Bacteria > Acidobacteriota > Terriglobia > Terriglobales > Acidobacteriaceae > Telmatobacter. The sequence goes on along the minus strand of JBEKGY010000084.1, from coordinate 2,778 downwards.
CGCCCAGCACCCTTCTCAATGCCGGCGACGCCCCCCAGGCCGTCCGCGAGGACGAACTCCGCGAGGAAGCCCGCGCCCTGGTCGAGAAATGCGCCGAGTTTGACGTCCGCGGCCAGGTCGTTCAAATCAATCCCGGACCCATGGTCACCACCTACGAGTTCAAGCCCGAGCCCGGCGTCAAATACTCGCGCGTCACCACGCTCGACGACGATCTCTGCCTGGCCATGCGCGCCGAGTCCATCCTCATCGAGCGCATGGCCGGCAAAAGCACCGTCGGCATCCAGGTCCCCAACCGCGAGCGCGAAACCATCCACCTCCGCGACGTGGTCGAGAGCGAAACCTTCCACAAAGCCAAGTCCCGCCTCACCCTGGCCATGGGCAAGGACATCAACGGCCGCATCGTCACCGCCGACCTGGCTTCCATGCCCCACGTCCTCATCGCCGGCTCGACAGGCTCCGGCAAATCCGTGGCCATCAACGCCATGATCATGAGCCTGCTCTTCCGCACCACGCCCGCCCAGGTCCGCCTCATCCTTGTCGACCCCAAGCGCGTCGAGCTGGGCATGTACGAAGGCATCCCGCACCTCTTCACGCCCATCATCACCCAGCCCAAGCTGGCCGCCAACGCCCTGCGTAACGCCGTCCGCGAGATGGAGCGCCGCCTCAAGCTACTCGCCTCGCGCAGCGTCCGCCACATCGACCAGTACAACAAGCTCTTTGAATCCGCCATGCCCTCGCTCTTCGACGAAGGCGAAGACACCGAGCCCCTCCCTTATATCGTCATCATCATCGACGAGCTCGCCGACCTGATGATGCTCGACCGCGCCAACGTCGAAGAGTCCATCACCCGCCTCGCGCAGATGGCCCGCGCCGTCGGCATTCATCTCATCCTGGCCACCCAGCGCCCCTCGGTCGACGTCATCACCGGCCTCATCAAGGCCAACGTCCCCACCCGCATCAGCTTCCGCCTGGCCACCAAGGTCGACTCCCGCACCATCCTCGACACCAACGGCGCCGAAGCTCTTTTAGGCCGCGGCGATATGCTTTTCCTACCACCCGGCACCAGCCGCCTCATGCGCCTCCACGCCCCTCTGGTCACCGAGAAAGAGACCGCCGCCGTAGTCGCCTTCTGGAAAAATCAAGGCGAGGCCGAGTATGTCCATACCTTCCTCGAATCGCCCAAAGACGAGCGCGTCTCCGTCGATGGCTCCAACGCCGACCCCGACGAAAACGACCCCATGTTCGACGACGCCGTCCGCCTGGTCTTCGAGTTCGGCAAAGCCTCCACCTCGCTCCTCCAACGACGTCTCCGCATCGGCTACGGCCGCGCCGCCCATCTGATCGACCTCATGGAGCGCGACGGCCTCGTCGGCCCCGCCGACGGCTCCCGCCCCCGCGAACTCCTCAAAGCCCCCGGCTGGCTCCACGAAGTCGCCCTCGCAAACGAATAAAGCGGGCCGCGTAAGAACGCGATTAGGCGAAGGGTACGTGCTGGTAGACCGGGGTTTCAACCCCGGCACAAAAGCCGCCACAATCAGCGCGGGCTTTAGCCCCTGAGGTATGCTTCTGGGGAGGGGGCGAACAATGAGTACGCGAGATCGCACGAGCCAAATAATCGAGATCAAGGAGAGAAACCCAACGCTCCACGGATTTCTCTCTTACAGTCTTGCGGGCCTTAGCAAACAATGGGCAGACGTAGCCCAGAGAGATGGGTCCCAACCTGACTTCTACCTGATTAGGGCCGTCACGATCCTTGAAGTTTCCACAAGGCAACAGATAGCCTCTCTCATCGACCACGCGAAAGAGTATACAGATAGAGCAGTTGAACTTTCGAAGCAGATCAAGATGGATTTTGCGACGGTCCGGGACGTTCAAGGCCGCGCGATAACCCTCGGCGACATCGTTGCACATAGTATTCCAATGAACTCCTTCGGCCAGATCATGGGCTATTTCGAGACTCTTCTCGGAAAACCATTTCGCCAGCTGCTTATAGACGCCATTGACAGGTGGCGCGTAGAAATTGAAAAGCAACCTTCAGAACCTATAATTCGCGATTTCGACGCCTTGGCGTACCACCTTAGTCGGTTGTTCGAGATCAGGCACATCCTCTGCCACGAACTGCCAGAGAATCCCGTATACACGACCAGCGAAGTCGCGGAGTTCCTTGCCGATGCAACCCGATTTACTAAAGCGACCGAGACCGTTTTGCATTTCGAAAAATATGGCCATACGCCGTTAACCCAAACTGAAATGAATATAGACGCAATGAACAGGCTCAGAGAAAAAGAGGAGGAACTGAATAGGCTACTCGCGGAGATTCGGACGCGAGCGGAACAAGCGGAACAGGAGATCGTAAGCCTCGATGACGCACAAGAGAAATGGCTTGCTTACCGGAACGCACACTGCGATTTCTTGACCTGGTTAAATCAGGGTGGAACAATTAGGACCACCCTATGGGCGGGCAGCGCGCGCAAGATGACAGCGGGCCGTATAGCTGAACTCCAATCTTGGCTGGAGTTTAGGTCAAAGCTCGAACGCTGAGCGCCGGGTGCCCCGGGTCTCGCCCGCCGCGGCGGGAGACCTGGGAGACCACAATAGTTCAATCCTCACCACTTCAGCGTCGCAAACATCGCAACCGCGGCCGCTCCCATAAAAACAAAGGCCGCCCACACCAGAACATTCGAGAGCGTGCCGCTCCGGTGCTCTCCCATAATATCTTTGTCGCGCGCAATCCGGGCAATAAGAAAAATCAACGGCACCGCGATAACTCCGTTGATC
>JBEKGY010000083.1:0-8437 GCA_050012555.1 Occallatibacter sp. | reverse complement strand
TCTGCCCTCTGTTTCCCATACTCCCATCGTCTGCGACGACGGGATGCTTGGATATTTCTTTGATTTCAAAGGAATAAAGTTAATAACAGGCTCTAGTAATCGACAAAAACACCGATGTGGCTTTCATCGACGTTCAGGAGGCAGCGAAAAACGCCGAAATTCGAGTGATTAGCGTTTCTGACCTGTTGGGATTGCGCAGTGAAGTGAGAGCACGTTTTGATGCGGAAAACGGCGTTCTCTTGGGTCTAATTATCGAGGATTACCCTGCTTTTCGCAGAGAAATCAGAATCAAATTTGTGGCATTTCGGGTAGGGAAGATTGTTGAGCTTCTAATCTGCTTTGTGAAGGCATCTCTCTCGCACAATAACTCCAATAGACCCCGGCTAGCAGCAGTCTAGGCAACTCGTTTTTCCGAGGCCGCCACCACCGTAGCAACGCACTAAGAGGACACTACCCCTCCTCCGGATCGTCCTCATGAATCCCAAAATGTAGATGTGACGGGATTTCATCAGCCTGGCGGAGCCTTTTTACCGTATTACGGTACCACCAGGCGGCTGCCAGACCCCCGGCAAGCGCCGAAGCTGCGGCTATAACCCCCAGTTTGAGCCAGCCGGAGGGCTCACCGGTTGCCGCTCGTGCATCGGAAGAAGTTGATGATTCAAAAGACTTTGTCATGTTTTTATTGAGCCTCGGAAGTGGCTTTTTCTGCATTTCCTGTCCCATGGGGTTCTGCTCTTTAGACGCAGGATTGACCAAAATCGTCCACTTTCCAACCTGGGAAAATAATTTAGATTTTTGTATTTGCTTTCACCCGAATCTATGCTATGGTGTATTTATTCCGGTGATGGAGACGATATTCCTATCGCTCCCGTGCTGGAAGTAAGTTGCGTCACTGGCCTCCCGGCACGAACAGCTAGACCGTTCGTGCCGTCTTTTTTTCGCCGCCAGGCGCCGCGATTCCAGGCATGGTTGGCGCCGGCTGCTCCCGGTTCCGCACCATCCTGCTTCCGGACTACAATAGCTCTCAGCGAGAGTGCTGCCATGAAGAGCTTGATCCAACGCCGCTGGACCATGGGTGTGGCCGTCTTCGTCCTCACCGCGGCCAGCTACGCGCAGTGGTCCAACCCGGCCGACGATGTTCCTGCCTATCACCCCTCCGCCCCGCTCAAGGTGAGCGCCTTGCCGCCCATCCTTAAGGGCGCACAGCTCACCGGCGAGCACTTCGTCTATCCCTGGCAGGTCCACGTCTACCAGCAGGCGATCAAGATCGGGAACGTGCTCTACCAGTTGCCCTGCAACTGCCGCTGCGACCGCGCCCTGGGCCACACCAGCCTGCGCAGTTGCTATGAGAACGCGCACGGCACCGAGTGCGCAGCCTGCGCCCAGGAGGCCTTTCTCGCCTATCGCATGACCAGGGCGGGCAAGACCCCGGCCGAGATTCGCGTCGCCATCGCCCGCCACGAGTACGAGAGCATCGATCTCGAGAAGCAGTAGCCCCGGCTCCGGCAAAATCGGAATTAGCGTAGAATCGAAGTATGCAGCACGAGCCAGTTGGCCCGGCTCGCACCTGGGCATCTTTCCAGTATTTTTTTGGAAATGCCGTACCACTGGGGGCGTCACGGTTTCGACGGGATCGATTGCGGCTTGGGAGTCATGCCGGGGTGTGGGCACCCGTAATCGCCTGCAAAAACAAAGTTGCCAACGATAATCTGGCACTTGCAGCTTAATTAATTAAGCTGCCGTCTTCCACGGCTTCGCCTATGGGCGGTGAGCGGACGTCATACAGTAGGCTGGCGGCTGCGGCTCGGTCCGTGTTGTAACCGCGAGATCATCGGACTAGTTTCCGGCGCATCTTGTCCGTTCTTCAGTGTCGGGGGCGAATCCAAAAGGAACCGGACAAAGCATGAATACTCCTGGCTGACAGCGATTTCGGACGCGGGTTCAACTCCCGCCGCCTCCACCAATCATGATTTATTATCAATAGCTTACAGGCTGTTTTGCGCTCGCATGCGCAGCCTGCGTTCCCTCCCTCCTTCATGCAAAATCACCTAACCCGTCCCACGCAAAAAATGCCTTGCCCGTCGCCGATGGCGTGCGTATACTTTGCCTGATTCCTCAGCTTGCTTAAACGCAGCTGTTTTTCCGAATTTCCACCTCAACGAAACAGACAAGGAGAATGTATGGGAAAAATCAACTTGGGTCGTGTACTCATCGGTGGCGTCGTTGCCGGGATCGTTTACGACATCCTCAGTTACCTTGTAGACGGCGTGTTGCTGGCGCCTCGCTGGGCTGCCGGGATGACGGCGCTCGGGCATACCGATTTCTCGTCCAACCAGATCATAGCGTTCAACGTGCTGGGACTCGTCCTGGGCATCGCGCTGGTCTGGATTTATGCCGCCATCCGGCCCCGCTTTGGCGCCGGAGTCAAGACCGCGATCTGCGCAGGCGTGGCTGTCTGGGTTGTCGGTGTGCTGCTTCCCAACCTCGGTTTCATGTGGATCCCCGGCCTGTTTTCGCGTCACCTGACGGCCTACACGACCGCGGGCGGACTGGTCGAGGTTGTCATCGCATCGATTGCCGGCGCTGCTCTTTACAAGGAATAAGACGGCCGGCTCCGGCCGGAACAATCTCAATCCGGACAATTCCCCACCACTGCGTGCAGGCCCATCATCCGATCGGGCCTGCATGTGCCCTTCCCGTGGAGATTCCGCTCATGGATTCTTTTTGCCGCGTGAAGTGTGAACCAGGCCTGTGAGCTTCAGGCGCCGGCCGGAGCCCCGGCCGGCAACGGCTCCAGGTCGTCAGCGGCCACTTCCACCGCGATGCTCTGCATGATGTGCTCCAGTGTGAGGACCACGCGAAAGCTGTTCTTCCTGCGCACCACAACGCCTTCCATCCCGGCCAGGGCGCCGGATCGAATGCGGGCCCGCTGTCCCACCGTCAGCAACGGGTACGGCTCGGCAGCCCGCAGGTGAAGCCCGGCGCGCAACGCGTCGATTGTTCCATCCGGCAGCGGAACAGGCTCACGCCCCATTCCTCCCACTACGGCCAGAGCGCCGGGCACATTCAATACGCGCACGCGTTCGCTGCGCTTGATGTGGACAAAAAGATAACCGGGAAACAGAGGAAGCTCCAGCGTAACCTTTGAACCATCGCTCCATTTACGCGCCGACCGGTAGAGGGGGAGATAATATTCAATCTCTCTCTGGGTCAGATGCTGGGCGACGCGCTTCTCGTGGCGGGAGGCCGTATATACGGCAAACCAATTCGACTCGCAGGGCGCAACCGGCAGAGTTGCCGCCGCGGAACTACGCTCCGATCGAACACGCCGATGTGCGGTGGTGCGCAAGGTCCAGCCATCCTCACTGGGGTGGGATTGTCCTACATCACCCCCGGCCTGGGCAAATCAGGCCCAATAAAACAGTCGCAGAACCCTGAATGAAAGCAGGTGCTTTCATCCAACTTTGGTTTGGCTTCGCATCCTGCCTGGGGAAGCCAGTTGCCACAATCATACCAATAATCGAGGGAGAGTCAACCCGAAGCAGATGGTTAAGAATCATTCTTTCATTACTTTAGAGACAGTCGCATTTCCTTGATAAATGGTAGTGCTGGCAATTATTTCGCCCCACCGGTCATCTGTCTGCAACCGGTTTGTCGCGCTTAAATCCCTGCCTATGCATCAAACCCTTGCAAGCGGAGCAGGGTAGCCGAAGGCCTTGGTCAGGTCCGCCCAGCGCTCGCCGGGGTGAAGCGATGCCCCGGCCCTGAAGGGTACCCCGGCGCCCACTTCGTCGCTGGGGTGGGGAATCGAAAGCCTGCATGAACGAAGCCGAGAGGGATGGGGCATCCAGCCGTTCATTAGAATGATCGCAGGCTGCCAATCATGGCAAATAAATCGCGACAGCGCAAATCCCGAGGCAAGCGCACTCCCGAGACGCCGGCCGGGAAGACCGTTCCCGTTGCTCACGCAACCCATAAGCCGTGGCAAATTGCCGTTGTGTGCCTCGTCCTTGCGGTGGTTACTCTCTTTGCCTTCCGGGGTGTGCGAAACAACGATTTCCTAACCTACGACGATAACTACTATGTCTGGCAGAATCAGCAGGTGCAGCATGGGTTGACGATGCAGAGCATGGCGTGGGCGTTTACTACCTTTCACCGGTCAAACTGGCACCCGCTGACGTGGATTTCACACATGGTGGACTGGAAGCTTTATGGCAAAGATCCCGCCGCCCACCATATGACCAATGTGTGTTTGCACGCCGCCAATGCAGTTCTTCTTTTCCTTTTGCTGTTGTATATGACCGGATTCCTGGGTCGATCCGCAATGGTCGCATTTCTGTTCGCTGTGCATCCCGCGCATGTCGAATCCGTTGCCTGGCTTGCCGAACGCAAGGATGTTTTATGCGCGTTTTTCTGGCTCGCGACGTTGCTTGCCTATGCGTGGTATGTCCGCAAGCCCTCCTGGATGCGGTTTCTATGGGTGGTCTGCGGCTTTGCCTGCGCTCTTCTGTCGAAACCGATGGCCGTCACGCTTCCATTCACCCTGATCTTGCTTGATTATTGGCCGTTGCGCAGAATCACGTTCGCGCGGGAAACACGCGCACTGTGGCTCTCTTCCCTTTGGAAGTTATGTGTTGAAAAATGGCTGCTGTTCCTCATGGCGGTTCTCTCCAGCATCATCACCTTTATTGCGCAGCGTGCCGGCGGCGCGATGACTGAGTTTCAAGCCCTGCCCTTGTGGGAGAGAATCTCGAACGCGGCGATCGCTTACTGCCGTTACCTGTGGATCATGTTCTGGCCCGATCCGCTCACGGCCTTTTATTTCCATGAGACGAATCACATCAATGTTTCGGCGGCGGTGTTATCGGTCCTTGCGCTCATCGTAGTCACCGCCGTCTGCTGGAATAGCCGGAAGGATAAGCCTTATTGCCTCGCCGGCTGGCTGTGGTTCCTGGGAACATTGGCGCCGGTGATCGGCATCGTGCAGGTCGGGGCTCAGGCTATGGCCGAGCGTTACACTTATGTTCCCTATATCGGCCTTTTTATCGCGGTTGTCTGGTTGGTTGGCGATGCCGTTGCTCACTCCCCGAAGATCAGGGTCGCGGCTCAACTGCTTGCGGTCGCGGTCATCGTAGCGTGCGCCGTAAAGACCGATGCGCAGGTAAAGGTATGGAAAGATACGGTGACGCTTTTCAGCCACGCGCTCGAGGTTGACCCGCGTGGGGAATTTCCCAATTTAAGCCTGGGCACGGCGTACATGATGCAGGGAAGATTTGCCGTGGCGCAGGAATATTTCGAACGCGCGTTGGTCTATAACCCCTCACGGCCTCTGACTCTTTCTGATTCCGCCTATTGCCTGATGCTAACCCGCGACCCGCGCAATATGCAGTTGGCGGGACAACGCCTCGAACAGGCATTGCGTGTTGCTCCTGACAACACCTATGCCCTGGCCAACATGGCGCTTTGGTCTTTTATGATGGGCAGGCCGAAGGATGAGGAGTTGTATAGCAGAAAGGTGCTCGCCGCGCTCCCGGATTTTGTCAAGGCGCGGCTTTATCTTGGCGATGCTCTCCAGGCGCAGAATAAACTTGACGAGGCGGCTCAGGAGTACCGTCAGGCGCTGGCCATCGAGCCGGATAACTACAATGCGCATAACAGTTTAGGCACTATTTTGGACAGGCAGGGAATGAAGCAGGAAGCAATTCGGGAATTGCGGCTTTCTCTGGCCATCAAACCCGATCAGGCAATAGTCCATTACAAAATCGGCAGGATCCTTACCGAGACGCATCATCTTCCCGAAGCGGCAGAGGAGTTTACTCAGGCGGTGCGCTTCGATCCTGCAAACGCCAATGCTCATAATGACCTGGCCGTGGTTCTGTTTCAACTGGGGGATGATGAAAAAGCGGTCGAGCAGTTCAACGATGCGATACGAATCGATCCAGCCAATGCCGAAGCGAGACGAAATCTCGAACTTGCTCAAGCCCGGATGAAAAACGAAAAGGTTAAACAGACAGAAAAATGAAAAATGATTGGCCGGGTGGCCAGGTCTGTGGGTAACTTAACCGGGCGCCCCAGGTCTTCCGCCGCGGCGGAGAGACCTGGGGCACCTTAAAAGCCTATGCGCACCCCAATCAAAGCGTCTGAGCTCAAGTTGACTTCGCCCGCCTGCCCCGTCGCTTCTGAACCGGGAATCACATCCCGCCGCGGCTGGCCGGCGGAACGATGCCGTTCATCCGCAGGTACTCGACCATCTGGCCGTAGTGGTCCATGAAGTGGGCAATGCCGAAGGCAGCCATGCCGGCGCGGGTTCCGTTCGCCGTCATCACAAACGCGTTCTCCGGGGTGATGGAGTCCACGTAGGCGTGAGCCTGGACAAACGAATCCTTCAGCGCTTTCAATATATCCGCTTTGGTCTTGAGCTTATCGATCTCGGCGCTGTTATCCACCATCGGCTTGCCGGGATCGTGAAAGAAGTAGGCGTTGGTCTCCGCAACGTGCTTCAACTGTTCGCCGAAGGTTCGCACGCCTTTGAACTCGCCCAGCGTTGCCGGGGGCGCAAAGTCGTACTTGTCCTCCGGCATGGCCTCGGCCGCGTCCACAAACTCCTTCTCCATGCGGCTGAGCAGTTTTCCGTAAACCTGTGCGGGGGGAATCGGGGTGCCTACGGCAGGCTTGGCTGGTGCGGCCGGCGCGGCCGGCGCGGCTGCCTGGGCAAGCGCCAGCGCGGATGCCGCGGCCAGCAGACAACAACCCAGAATACGGCTTCCGTGGTGTGTGAATTTGTGCATGGAATCTCACCTCCTGCGGCCTCAGCCGCGTGAGTGCAATGTACCAGATCGGCATGAATTTCCGACAGTACAAAGTGATGAATCTGCCGTTCGGTGGAAGGAACCGCACACGAAATCCCGCTTGCCCGTACAATCTATAAGAGGAGAACTGCGCCATGCGCCGAGTCTATGCAGACGCCAACGCCACCACCCCTCTGCTGCCGGAGGTGATGGAGGCCATGCGCCCGTATTGGATGGAGCGCTTCGGCAACGCCTCCTCGATCCATCTCGACGGGCAGCAGGCGCATGCTGCCGTGAACCGGGCGCGCGAGACGATGGCCGGTTTCTTTAACTGCCACGCCGCCGAGGTGGTCTTCAACTCCGGCGGCACCGAGGGCGACAACACGGCCATCTTCGGCCTGCTGCGTCCCGGCGATCACTTCATCACCACTTCCATCGAGCACTCGGCAATTTTGCAGGCCGCCCAGCGCATGGCTGATCGCGGTGTTGATGTGACCTTTGTCGCGCCACAGTCCAGCGGCCTCATTGAGCCGGCAGATATTCGGCGCGACCTCCGCCCTGAGACCCGGCTCGTCAGCGTGATGCTGGCCAACAACGAGACCGGCGTCCTGCAGCCCGTGGAAGAAATTGGAAAGATTGCCCGTGCGGCCGGCGCCTTTTTCCATATTGATGCCGTGCAGGGCGCGGGCAAGGTGGAGCTTGACGTGCGCCGCTTCGGTTGCCATTTGCTCTCCATCAGCGCCCACAAGATGCACGGACCGAAGGGAGTGGGTGCGATCTTCGTGCGCCGAGGGACTCCGCTTGAATCGTTGCTGGTGGGCGGCAGCCATGAGCGCCGTCAACGCGCGGGCACTGAGAACGTACCCGGCATCGTAGGCCTGGCCAAAGCAGCGGAGCTGGCCATGAACTCGCTCGAAGATGGAACCATCCCCCTGCTTGCGGCCCTGCGCGACCGGCTGGAGACGGAGGTTCTGCGCATTCGCGGCACCGGCGTCAACGGAGCATGGGACGGAGACAAGCCCGTGCCCCGCGTGGCCAACACCACGAATATCTTTTTTGATCTGTTGGAGGGCGAGGCGCTGGTAATTGCGCTGGATCTGAAGGGCGTATCCGTCTCCGGCGGCTCGGCCTGCCACTCCGGAGCCACCGAGCCCAGCCACGTGCTGATGGCCATGGGCCTCAACAAGACCCGCGCCCGCGCCAGCCTGCGCTTCAGCCTGCTGAGGACAGCAACCGAGGCCGATGTGGATTATGCTTTGAAGGTAGTCCCCGAAGCCGTCGAGCACCTGCGCGCGATCTCCCCGGTAGCGGCGGGAACGGCGGGATGAGAGCTAATGCGGACCGTGTCGCAGCTTTGAAAGGGCACGACTTCAGTCGTGCCGCAAAACAGCGCGAAAGAGATGAGGCACCCGCCCGTCGGCTGATTGTCAGTCACTAATTGCCTCGTCGAATCTCTGCGAATTGGCGTTCTAACGATGTAAACCAAAACACCCTATCAAATGTAAACGGGATGTCCCAGGTCTCTATATCGTGCGGAATGGGCATACTTCGCGCTACCGTCACCCCGGTGTGGAGCAAGAGCCACATCTGTGCGCCATCAGGCAGGTTCTTACGGTAGGTCCGGACAAGTTTGTCTTTCTCGCTGATAC
>JBEKGY010000082.1:0-8524 GCA_050012555.1 Occallatibacter sp. | reverse complement strand
CCTGCCCTGGATACATCAGTACAACTGGCACAGGCCGCATGCTAGCCTGAATCAGATGCCGCCCATCAGCCGATCAGGGCTCGATTTCGATGTAAACAACCTCTTGAGACACGACATTTAGCCCCTGCGGTATTTGTTTTCTGCAAGTTGCATTCCCGCAGCGGCTAAAGCCGGAAATCATAGGGGCTACTTATTGGCACGACTGAAGTCGTGCCCTGACACAAGAAGAACATTAACCTAGTTGGTGAATTTATACAAGGGGACTTGTAGGCTGCCACAATCCTGGCAGGCAGTCGATAAGGATGCTCAATCAGCTTTTAGCCGCTCCTGCCGATCGTCGTCGCGCAGATTGCGGATGAAGGACTCCGCATCCTCCATGTCGGTTCGATCCTTCCAAGGTCCAGCCTGTCGGTGCAAAGGTCGTCTTCCCGCCCAGCCAACAATCCCCAAGCCGAATAGGACACTGGCCCACCCGAAGACGTCGCCGTGGGCGGTGTAGAAGGTCACATCGTCGCGGAAACCGTAGCCGGCCGGCAGCGAGTCCGTCTGGTGACGGGGAATGCTCTGCCGCACCCGGCCATAAGGATCGATGACCGCGGTGACGCCGTTGTTGGTGTCTCTCAGGATCCAACGGCGGTTTTCAATGGCTCTCATGCGCGCCATGTTCAGGTGCTGCCAGGGGGCGCTGGTATCGCCGTACCAGCCGTCGTCGCTGATGTTGACCAGCACCTCTGCGCCCAGTTGCGCAAACTCCCGCACCTCGTCGGCAAAGACCGCCTCATAGCAGATGAAGACCCCGTAGCGGTGGCCGTTGAGCCGGAATACTTTGCGCTCGGTTCCGCGCGTGAACGACGAAACGCGGCCGGTAAGCTTGTGGGCAAAGAAGAGCAGTTGCTGGAAGGGAATGTACTCGCCGAAGGGAACCAGGTGGATCTTGTCGTAGCGGCCCACGCGCGCCCCGTCCGCGCCCATGACCAGCGCGGAGTTGTACTCCCGCCAGCCGCCCTCCTCTGCCGAGTAATCCGTGCCCAGGTTACCCACCACCAGCGGCGCCTGCGTTTGGCGGACGATTCCCTTGAGCGCCTGCTGAAACCGTGCGTCTTCCTCAGCGAACGGCGCGGGCGATTCCGGCCAGACCACCAGATCGGGATGCGTAGGATAAGGCGGGCAAACAATCTCGCCATTTTGCGCGCCGGTCTGCGGTATTCCGGCGATATACGTCTTCCACCCCAACGACGAAGACCTGTCGTTGGGGGCCCCGGTCTTGCACTGTTCCCCGGCCAGCTTGATGAATTCGGCAATATGGCGGTCCCACTCGCCGGGGCCCGTCCAGTAGCCTACGCCGGAGACATCGAGATTGGGTTGCACCAGCACCGCGGTTGCCGTAGCCGCGGGCCTGGGCGGCGCAAGCAGCAAGCCCGCCGTTCCGCCCGCCAGCAAAACCGCGCCGGCAAGGCCCCACAGCCGCCGGTCCTTAAATAATTTTTGCGGGCAGCGGTCCAGCATCAACCCTCCTGTGAGGAGCGAGTTGACCCCAACCAGCACAAAGCTGATCCCATAAACCCCGGTCCAGGGCGCCAGTTGGTTCACCAGCGCGTTGTCCACCTGCGAGTAGCCCAGTTGGTCCCAGGGGACAGAGGTGATGCGGGATGCAGCCAGCTCCAGCCCGGCCCATAGAACCGGTGCTACGGCCAGCGCCAGCCGCGCGCTGCCGGTCGCCCGCCGCACCAGCGCGACACCCAGGCCGAAAAGACCAAAGTAAAGTCCCAGCACCATGCTGTATCCCAACAGCAGCAGCGTCGGGGCCAAGGGCGGCATGTCGCCGTACCGGAGCATCGTGTCGCGGACCCAGTAGCAGTTGCCTGCATACCACAGCACTCCGCAGACATAAGCGAGCAGGAAGCCGCGCCGCAGAGGCCGTGGGCCATCCACGCAGGCCGGCGAAAGAATCGCACCCAACAGCGGGACCAATCCGAACCAGGCAAAGACCGTGCGCCAAACGGGCAGCGGCCCGGCCAGCGGAAACGGCAACTCCAGCAGGCCGGCGGAAAGACCTGCGGCGGCCCACAACTTCCAGGCTCCCAACTTCCAGGATGAAGACTGCATACAGGGCTGAGTTTATCGCATTGGCGCGCATGCGCCGCAGCGAAGCCCGAACGCTTGACGGCTTTTCATCAACAATAAAACGTATCTCAGAAGCCGCCACCGCTCAATAAATTCAATGTTTTCTTCGAGAGCTGTTGCGGTTCTTCCCGCCACTGCGCGCAAATTTGCGCCCGCCAGGGGAGAAAACAGGCTACAATTTGCGTATGCAACTGGCTATCTTCTCACTGCGGCTGCTGGAAGCGATGTTTTTTGTCGGCCTGACCGGATCGGCCGTGGTCGTCCTCATCAGTTTCATCGAGGACGCCAAAGAACTCTTCGGGAAAGATTAGCGCGTTTCCATTTCCATTGACTCACCGTTGATTCGGGAATAAACTCTTCGCAGCGCGAGTGATGGTTTCCACTCACGCAACCGAGTAGGCCGGCAGTCGCACCGGCACCTATACGATGGCATCCTCCCGAACGACCTTAGCCCCGCCTTCGGACCGCGTCCGGCTCATCGTGGCATCCTCCGTGATGCTCACGTTCATCTCTTTTTGGCAGGCGGCAGCCATTGTTCTCACCGATCTGGGCTCATCGGCCTTCTATGCCGGAGGCATCGCCGAGCAGGCGGTGGGCGCGGCCGCGCCGTGGTTCATTCTCGGCATCATGCTGTTCAGCTTCGCGGTGCGCGCGGTCTACGTCGAAAGCTGTTCCATGTATACCCGTGGCGGCGTCTACCGCGTCGTCAAGGAGGCCTTGGGCGGCGGCTTCGCCAAACTCAGCGTATCCGCGCTGATGTTCGATTACGTTCTTACCGGGCCCATCTCCGGCGTCTCCGCCGGGCTATATGTCACCGGTTTGCTCAACCAGTTGTTGACCCTTGCAGCCAACAGCCGCTGGCTCCCTCTGGCTCTGATGGACGCCCGGAACAATCCCTTCCAGTTCAGGATGGATCACACCGCGGCCATCTTCGCGGCCGGGGTCACCCTCTATTACTGGTGGATCAACATCAGGGGCAACGCACAATCCAGCCTGCGCGCACTGCGCGTCATGCAAATCACCACCGTAATGGTCGCGGTTCTGTTTCTGTGGGGCGGTTACTCCATACTCGTGCGCGGCGTGCATCTGCCTCCGGCGCCCATACCTTCTAATCTCAAATTCAGCAATGAGGCGCTGGGCTTTCTCAAGGGAACAAGCCTGGTGCCGTTGTTCGGCCTGTTCGGCATTCTCATGGCCTTCGGCCACTCCATCCTGGCCATGAGCGGCGAGGAAAGCCTGGCTCAAGTCAACCGCGAGATCGAGCATCCCAAGCTCAGGAACCTGAAGCGCGCGGCCATTGTCATTGCCATTTACAGCTTTGTCTTCACCGGCGGCGCCACGCTGCTGGCCTCCATGCTGATTCCCCACTGGGGAGAACCCTCCCAGCTCTACCAGAACAACCTCCTCGCCGGCCTGGCCATGAACATGGTCGGCCCCCTGTTCTGGCGCATCGCGCTCCGCATCTTTGTCGTGGTGGTGGGCTTTTTGATTCTCTCCGGCGCCATCAACACCTCGTTCATCGGCTCCACAGGCGTGCTTATGCGCGTGGCCGACGACGGCGTGCTTTCCGACTGGTTCCGCAAACCGCACCGCAAATACGGCACCAGCCATCGCATCGTTAACCTGGTCTTTATCCTGCAGATGTTCACCATCATCGCCAGCCGGGGCAACGTCATCATCCTGGGTGAGGCCTACGCCTTTGGCGTGATCTGGTCGTTCACCTTCAACACCCTGGCCATGCTGGTGCTGCGCTGGAAGTATCACGGCGAACGCGGCTGGAAGGTTCCCCCTAATCTGCGCATCGGGAAAATCGAAATCCCAATCGGTCTGTTTTCGGTTTTTCTGGTGCTGCTGTCTATAGCCATCGTCAACCTCTTAACCAAGTCCGTTGCCACAGTGAGCGGTATTGCGTTTGCCGCGGTCTTCTTCATCATCTTTACCGTTTCGGAACGCAGAAACCTGCGTAAGCATGCCCTGACTGCCCGAAAGATGAAGGACTACTTCCAACTGGAGCATCAGGACACAATAAACCGGGAATCGGCGGCCATCCGTTCAGGAGGCGTGATGGTAACCATGCGCGACGCCGCCAACCCCTTCGCGCTCAAGTGGACGCTCTCCCGCACCAGCACCGAGGATCAGGACGTGGTGGTGCTCAGCGTGCGCCTGATGGGCGCCGGCGGACCGGAGTATCTGAACCCCGAGGATCAGAGCTTCAGCGAGCACGAGCAGATGATCTTTACCAAGGCCATCTCGGTTGCCGAGAGTTTTGGCAAGAAGGTTTCCCTGCTGGTGGTTCCCGCCGGAGACGTCTTCGCCGCGCTGGTGCAGGGAGCAAACTCCCTGGAGGTGGACTCCGTAGTTTCTGGACTCTCCACCAAAATGACCGCTGGGGAGCAGGCCTTCCACATGGGACAGGCATGGGAGGCGCTGCCCGAGCCCAAGCGCCAGTTCAACTTCTATGTCATCGATCCCGGCGGCGAGTCAAAGGTCTTTTACATAGGACCGCACGCGCCCAATCTGCGCCCCGACGACGTGCAACTGGTGCACCGGTTGTGGCTGAACATGCGCCGTGATCCCTCCGTACAGGACCTGCACCACAGCGATATCATCACCTATGCCCTCACCCGGCTGGCCGGGCAGTATGCCCGCGAGAAACAGGATATCCTGCGTGACCTGCGCAACTATCGCGCCGCCGAAGCACCTGTAACCCTGCGCCTCGGCAGCCAGGACCTTTCCGGTAACCCTCCTGCGCCCGATCAACCGTCCCTCCCGCCCAAGCCGTCGCGCACTCTCTAGCATGCAGGCATCGTCACGTCTTATGCAGAGCTTAGGGCAACGCGCAGACCGGAGATTACCTTTAGTCTTGCAGGGTCTTGCCATTCAATATTTTTTTCTTCGGTAACATTACTCAATTTTTGTTGAAAAAGAGGTTACAGTTGCGTATTGTGTTTCACAGGACATGTGGTTGGCCCGTGCGACATTGTCGACTTAGACACAACGGGGATTAGACCACTTATGAACCCAAACAGGAGGAACCGTGGGAGTTTCAGAAATTCTGGCACAAATCGATCGGGAGATTGCCCAATTGCAACATGCACGTTCCGTGCTGGGCGGCAAAGCCGCCCCTAAGGCCAAAAAGGCTGCGGCAGCCCCCGCCGCCAAGAAACCCGTCAAGAGGAGAAAGAAGAAGAGGAATCTTACTCCTGAAGGACGCAAGCGCATTGCCGAGGCCGTCAGGCGGCGCTGGGCAGAGCAGAAGAAAGCGGCTGCAAAGTAACTGGAACCACGGGAAGGTCCTGGGCTGGCCCGCAAGCCAGCCCACCTTCATCCCGTTCACCTGGCAGCATAGCATCCGAATTAAATAGATTCCCCTGGCGTCCACTGCACAACCTGAATGCCGGCATCGACCAGTGCAGCCAATTCCTGCGGTGTGCCTGTCAGCGGCGGAAATGTGCCATAGTGCAGCGGGAGAATTATATCCGGCGCCAGATAGCGCGCCGCCAGCGCGGCTTCCTTCGGCCCCATGGTGAAATGACCTCCTATCGGAAGCATGGCTACCTCGGGGCGATATAGCTCGCGAATAAGATTCATATCCCCAAACACAGCAGTATCTCCGGCATGGTAGAGCACCGGTCCGTCCGTAATAGTCAACACATACCCCGCGGCGACTCCCACATAGTGCGTTCCAGCCTCATCCTGTGCTCCCGCTGAGTGCCTGGCCTCAACCATGGTGGCCGCCACGTCCTCCAGTTGCACGGTTCCGCCCAGATTCATCCCTATCGTATTGGCCACGCCCCGGCTGGCCACATAGGCCGCCAGTTCATAGATTGCCACCACGGTGGAACCGTGTTTGGCAGCCACCGGCGCCACATCGGAGATATGGTCACCATGGCCGTGGGTGAGCAGTATGTAGTGGATCTTCGACGGCAGGACAAAACCCTTAGGGTACTTAGGATTCTGCGCGATGAACGGATCGATCAGGACGTTTGTACCCTTGGCGGTCTGAACCAGAACGGTCGCATGCCCCAGCCAGGTAATGCGCGTTCCCTTCAATGAACTCATCGTGCCTCCTTGTGCAGGTGTTCGAGCCTGATAGGCTAGCGCATGATGATGACTTCCGAGACGCTATCCCTGGCCAGGAACTGGCGGTAACCGGACCAGGCGGCGAACAGCCGCTCGATGCTGCGGTTGGTAAATGCGCGCTGAAGGGGAAACGGCTGCGCCAACTGCATCTCCACATCGTCGCCGGCGGTCACGTGGAAGCGGCAGCGCACCGGCTCCTCGCCCTGAGTCCGGGTGTGGAAAAAGGCCAATACCTGCCCGCCCGGATTCATGGCCGAATACAGATGCGTCACCACGGGCGCCACCAGCGGTTCGGGCAGGTAATCGAGCACCGTCCACAACAGCACCACGTCAAAGGAGCGCCCGCAGAAATTGAGGGACTGCTCCAGAAATCCTTGTGTGTTCCAAACCGGATTGCCGTCCTCGTCCGTGCCGCTCTGCCAGTTTTCTGTCCAGGCGTCGTGGACCGGATCGGCCAGGAAGACGCTATGGCCCAGGCCGGTGAGGTAGTTGAGGTTGGCGGAAGAGGCGTAGCCGGCGTCGATTACGTTCAAACCGGGCTCGGCCTGCAGCCGCTTGCGCAACGCCGCCCAACCACCGGAGTGGCGCGGCACTTTGGGCCCGATAAACCCTGGCGCGGAAGCGGGCGAACCGATCTCCTGCTTCTTGTGAAACCAACGGCTTAGCAACCTGAAATCCCCTCGAAATCAAACAGAAAATTGCCCGGCATGCCGGAACTGGAACGCACGGTCAGAAGATGCCGCCGGATTTGGGGGCGTTGGCGCTACCGGGCCCCTGTGTAACGGCCTGCGTCAGGTCCACTTTGCCGCGGAAGACGGCGTTGTCCTCCACTGCCAGCCGGAGAGCCCGAATATCGCCTTCCACCGAGCAGCCGGCGCGCAGCTCCACTCGGCCGCTGGCCACCACGTTGCCCTGAACCTGACCCAGGATCAGCACGTCCTTGGCGGAAAGGTCGGCGGCAACGTTTGCATTAGGTCCGATCGTCAGCCGGCTGTCGGAGAGGCTGACGGTCCCTTCCACGCGCCCATCCACGATCAAGTCTTCACTGCCCTTCACTTCGCCGCAAATTACGACGCTTTTGCCTATGCGCGCGCAAGCATTCTCCACTGCCATGGCATTGTTCCTTCCGGGGGCCAAAAACAAGGCCCTGCCCGCACTATACGCAACCCGGCCGCATTGCTTCAATCGAAGAATCCGGACCGGCGCCGCGGCGTCTGACAATTCATGAGGCAGCAACGCCCGGCAGGGGTCCAATACCCGCTAAACTAATCAGTGTGCGCAGCCTTAAATCGATCTTCCTTCTGCTCCTGTGGGCAATTCTATCCACCGTCCCAGCGCAAGGTCAGACTGCTCCAGCCACTCCGCCGGCGCTCACGCCCCCTCAGGCCCAGGCGCTGGTGGAGCGGGCGCTGGCCACCGAATTGCGCACCGCCCAGGACAAAACCCACCCCATGCGTTTCCGGATGCGAAAGTCCAGCCCCCGGCTCACCTCGACCAAGGAGATTGTCGAAACCAAAGACGGCGCCGTCGCCCGCCTGGTATCGCTCTTCGACAAACCCCTGAGCCAGGCCGGCGAGCAAGGTGAACAGGCGCGCCTGGATGCGCTGCTCAGCGATCCCAGCCGCCAGCGCCATCGCAAGCAGGGTGAGGAAGGGGACATCGGGATCGTCCTCAAGCTGTTGCGCATGTTGCCCGATGCGTACCTCTACGAGTACGCAGGAGAAGCATCAGGACCCGCCGGAATAGTGGAGAGGTTCACCTTTCGCCCCAACCCAAATTTCAGCCCTCCTGACTTCGAAACCAAGGCGCTGACCGCCATGACCGGCGAGATCCGGATCGACGCCGCGCAGGAACGCGTAACCCGGCTGGAGGGCCATTTGCAGCAGGATACTGACTATGGCTGGGGTATTCTGGGCCGGCTGGACAAGGGAGGATGGATTGTCATCGAACAGGCCGACGTGGGCGGGCGGCAGTGGCGGATCGCGCGCTTCAAGATACAGATGAATCTACGCGTGCTATTCAAGAACAAGAGCTTCGACACCACGGAAGAAATGACCCAGTATGCCCCGGTGCCCCTGGGAATCGACTACCGGCAGGCCATTCAGATGCTGCGCTCCGGCCAGTGAAACACAGGACAAGGCAACCGGTAGAATACCGGCGCCGTAAATGCAAAGCGGCCCCATCCGCTCGGCTCAGGCCGCTTTATTGCCTTGGAACAGGTCCTACTTCACCTTGATTAAGATGATGACCAGTGTGAATAGCGTGAGGGACTCGATGAGGGCCAGGCCGAGAACCAGGAAAATCATGAGCCCGCCGC
>JBEKGY010000081.1:0-8715 GCA_050012555.1 Occallatibacter sp. | reverse complement strand
GAATCGGCCCAACAGCGTGGTTGAACCCCGCACGCCCTCGACTCTCGACTCAACCGGGGCCTACCGCTCCATCACACCCCGATGCCGGACCTTCTGGAATTCAGCTACTTGCACCACGGGCTGCTAAGCACTAAGCACTTCAAGCTTCCTGAGCAACGGCGATCGTTCCGGCTCCGGGAGTTGTGAACTTAGAAACATGAGCACCGCATCCAGCGTGGGAAGCGCGTCCCATCCCCGGCGCTTTCCTCCGGCGGCCATGGCCTTGAGCGCGGCCGCGGCCGAAGCAAACGCAATTGCTTCTTCTACGGCGAGATTTCTCGCCACCGCCAGCGCGAATGCGCCATGAAACGTATCCCCGCATCCTGTGGTATCGAAGGCCTCAACCTTGAAGGCCGGGAAATGCCGCACGGCCGGCTCTGTCCTGGTGCTGAAGTAGCACCCCCCGGCGCCACCCGTCACTACCGTCGCTAGCCGTTCCGCGCCGGCCAGCAATGCGCAGGCCTCGCGCGGGTCAGGGGCTCCACTGGCCCAGGCAGCCCACGCCTTGGGAACGATCAGGTAGTCGGTCAGCGCAGCCAGTTTCATCGCGGATTCGGAACGGCCTTCAATATCTCCCAGAACCGGCACTCCCAGCCTGTGAACCTTCTCTGCGAGCGCGGTGAGCGACGGCTCGGTGATATGGTCCAGCAGAACCAGCGTTGCGGACTGAATCAGCGCCTCCGGCAGATCGTCCGCGGTAACCACTTTGTAGAGCGCCGGATCGTAGAACACATTGCGATGCCCCGCGCCGTCCACCACGATGATGCTGTGGTACGGCCCGCCCGCCGGGTCGCGCAGGATATGAGAGATATCCACTCCGTGGCGCTTGAGCGCAGAGGCGATATATTTCGACAGCTCGTCCTCTCCAAAGCGCGCTGCGTAGGCGGTGCGCCCGCCGAGCGATCCAACCGCGGCTATTGCTGTGCAGGCCGGTCCTCCGCCATGGCGAGTGCTGCCGTGAACCGGAATCTTGCAATCGACTGGCGGATACTCCGAAACGTAGATCAGATCGTCTACTGCCGCGATCCCCGCTCCCAGTACGTCATACAGTTTGTTCATGGATGCTTTCCATACCTCGCGCCACCAAAAGCTGGGTGCCCCAGGTCTCGATTTTGAGACCTGGGAAACCACAATGACCGATCAGCCGGGTGCCCCACCGGGGTGCCCTCTGGGCCCCGCGTTCTTGTTTTTGCGGCTAGGGTGGGATACCACAATTCTCTATCCGCCCCCATAACTAGCAGACGCTGAACTCAGCTCCAGATCCTTCTCCAGGCTGCGGTGCGGCGGGATTCCCAAAGTATCGAGCGCCCCATGATAGGCCTTCACCGCTTCCGCGGGCAGCATTTGATCGTCCGCCACCAGGCGCAGGAATTGAACGAACGATAACTGGTGCTCGGCCGCCTTGATCTTTCTGCCGAAGAGCGCAACCCGCGCGCCATGACGCTTTGCCTCATGGACTAGTGCGTATGCATCGTGCGTTGTGCCTGCCGAACCGCCCAATACGCCCACCACAAGCGAAGTATCATACCCGCACAGCTCTTCCAGAGCTTTGGGGCCGGCATACGGAATCTTCAGAAAGCGAGGCCTGCCCGTCGAAGTCACTCCTGCCAGAAGCCGCGCGATATGGTCGTTGACGAAGTGTGGAATCTCCTCGGGCGCGATGCCGTGAACTTTGGCTGGCACATTGGGATGAAATACCTCAAGAAAATGACTGAAATGTTTCTCCTCCGCCTCCAGGCGGAAGGCCTTGTAAGCCTCCATCACCTTCAGGTCGCGCTCCGGATCGTTGTTGAATGTGACCGAATAGAGTCCAAGATGCGCGCCCAGACGGCGCTCATCCTCAGTACACGGACTCTTGCCGGCCTGGATGTGGTCCAGCGTGGCCGTGGCAAAGGGTTGCGAACAGGCCTGCGGATAGCGCGCCCCGCGAACGATATGAATATCCGTCGTATCGTTCACGCGTACGGCCGGAGTCACAGCCGAGGCGTCGAAGATGCGTTCCTGAATGGTCAGAATCTCCGACGTGCTGGCCGACATAAGCATGATGTCCACCATGCCCTGGGAGACGATCTGGCGCATCTGATCCCGGTAGTCGGCCAGCGATCGGAGTCTTCCATCGTTCCCCTGCCCCGGCGCGGAGATGCCGAAGGCCATGTCGGCATCCTTGGCGTCCGCCAGGATGAAAACTCTGCTACCGGGATCCTTTTCGAGCGCCGCCAGCTTTACGTCGAGCGTCTTTTCCATGCACGACCATCATATCCAATCGCAGCTCTACCCGGCGCGGGAACGGCCCAACCGTGTGGCCAAGCGCATCACCCCCGCCTTCTGCATAATCTAGCCAGGATTTCCATCCGGTTTTCCCAATTAGCCAAAGAAATACTCAGCCGGCGTTCTTCACCCGCACCACGGTGATCTTGGCAAATCCCTCTTCAAAGACCGGCGGCTTCAGCTTCTCGGACATCTTGCGCATCACGTCCGCGCTCACTGCGCGGTCGCGCTTGCTGTTGCGCTCCAGGCACACCTCCAGCGGCACGTCGAAGAAGACCGCCTGCACCTCGTAGCCGAAGCTCTTGGCCATCTTGATCCACTGGCGGCGCTCGTGAATGGAAAGATTGGTCGCATCCACGTAGTTCCACGGCATGCGCGCGATCAGCCGCGCCCGCAACAGCGACCGCAAGGTGGAGAAAACCAGCCCCTGGTAGCGCTGCTCCTCCACATCGTCGAAGAGAATATTGCGCAGCAGGTCGCTGGAGAGCGGAGTAACTCCGCGGCGCCGGAACCAGGTTGTCTTGCCCGAGCCGGGCAGCCCGATAGCCAGCACCACATACCCCTTGGGAGCCTGGGGAGAGCGCTCAGCCACCTCGGGCTCCGGCGGCGGCACCGATGCCAGCTCCGGCTGCGTCTCCAGCTCAAACCGCCCTGTGCCGGCCGGCTCACTCCATTCCTGCTTCGCCTGCCGCGCCTGAGCCACGGGCCGGTGGGGCGCCGCGGGCCGGGATTCCTGTGGCCGGTGCCCACGTGGCTGCTGCTGTGCCGGCGCCTCATCCGGATAGAACGGAACCAGTGGAGCTGGTTGATTCGATGGGAGTTCCTGGCCGATCTTGCCTGTGGATTCCGAAGTATTGGGAGTGTGTCGGGAACGTCTTCTCATGCCGCCTTCAACCTGTGCGTATTGATACCGGAATACCACACTTCCCAAGGGCGCTGCAATGCTGTGCACACCGTCACATACTGTACCGTACCAGGAAAGGCACACTATCGGGGAAGCAGTTTCCGCGAAAAGCGGGCGCGAACGAGTTTTTCATCTCGCCCCGTTAACCGAAGTGTTACGATCAAGGGTTTGGTGGAATTGCCTTCTGGACTCATAACAGACGCCTAAAACCCAAACAAAAACCACAGACTCACCGACTACGAAGGAGAACATACACATGGCAGTTAAGGTTGGTATCAACGGCTTCGGCCGCATTGGCCGCAATGTTTTGCGCGCCGCGCTCGGCAAACCCGAGATTGATTTTGTCGCCGTCAACGACTTGACCAGCCCGGCAACGCTGGCGCATCTGCTCAAGTACGACTCCATCCTGGGCAATCTGAAGAATGAGATCACCGCCGGCGAGGACTTCATCTCTGTTGACGGAAAAAAGATCAAAGTCTGGGCCGAGAAAGACCCCGCCAAGCTGCCCTGGGCTGACGTCGGCGCGCAGATCGTCGTCGAATCGACCGGCCACTTCACCGACGCCACCAAGGCCAAGGCGCACCTGGGCGCGACCGTAAAAAAAGTCATCATCTCTGCTCCGGCCAGCAACGAAGACCTGACCATCGTGCTCGGCGTCAACCAGGACAAGTACGATCCGGCCAGGCACAATGTCCTCTCCAACGCCAGTTGCACCACCAACTGCCTGGCCCCGGTCGTCAAGGTGATCCTGGAGACCAGCGGCCTCGTCTCCGGCCTCATGACCACCATCCATAGCTACACCAACGACCAGGTCATCCTCGACTTCCCGCACAAGGACCTGCGCCGCGCCCGCGCCGCCGCCCTGTCGATGATCCCCACCTCGACCGGCGCCGCCAAGGCCCTCAAGCTGGTCATTCCCGAGACCGCCGGCAAGCTGGACGGCTTTGCCATCCGCGTCCCAACCCCCAACGTCTCGGTCGTCGACCTGACCTATATCGCCGAGAAGCCCGTCACCGCCGAAGCCCTGAACGCCGCCTTCAAGGCCGCCGCCGAGGGCGAGCTCAAGGGCATTCTGGGCGTCGACTCGAACCTGCTGGTCAGCTCCGACTTCAAGGGCTGTGCGCTCTCCTCGATCGTTGACGCACCACTCACCAAGGTGGTCGGCAACCTCGTCAAGGTGCTCAGTTGGTACGACAACGAGTGGGGCTACTCCAGCCGCGTCGTCGATCTGATCGGCTTCCTGGAAAAGAAGGGGCTGTAAATCCATGATGCGACTCGTGAAGTCTGAAATAGGTATATTGCTTGTCCTGTTCGTTTGCGCGAGTCGCATTGTTTCTGCACAATCCGCTACACCGGCGAGTGCAAGCGAGTGCCTACGCACAGTCGATGCTCACGCGTTTGAGGGACATGTCGATGGCCCATTTGTTACCGAGGTGGGCTATTCTAAGGCGCTCCACACCTGCATTGTGATCGCCGTTCAGTCGTTTGGGGACGGCCAGACCTTCTTCAGACATACCGATATCATCAATGTTTCAAGCAGTAAATCTGTTTGGACCGGAATGCGAACTGTTTCCAAAGCAAAGCTCAAGGATCCCTATCCAGACCTTCTGAAGAAACTCAAAGAGCTAGATGCGGAGACCTTGTCAACAAAGAAGTAATGGCCCAGCAGAACATCAGTGGTGCTTCTCCCTATGAGCCCATCGTCGGCTTCGCCCACAGAACTTCAAGGAAGGTATATGCCCAAGCTCTCTATTCGCGACATCGATCTGGCCAACAAGCGCGTCTTCATCCGCGTCGATTTCAACGTGCCGCTCACTGAAGACGGCGCGAGTATCACCGACGACACCCGCATCGTGGCCACGCTGCCCACCATCGTCTACGCCCTCAAGCACAAGGCCAAAGTGATACTGGCCTCGCACCTGGGCCGTCCCAAGGGGAAACCGAATCCAAAGTATTCGCTGCGCCCGGTAGTCGACCGCCTCCGCGAACTGCTCGACAAGGAGCTGGGCGAGAAGGTCAACGTGGCCTTCGCCCCCGACTGCATCGGCGAAATTCCCAGCGAAATGGCGCGCCAGCTCGAGTCCGGCCAGGTTCTGCTGCTGGAAAATCTGCGCTTCCACGCCGAAGAAGAAGCCAACGATCCGGCCTTCAGCAAGGCTCTGGCCTCGCTGGCCGACGTCTACGTCAACGACGCCTTCGGCTCCGCCCATCGCGCCCACGCCTCAACGGAAGGGATTACCCATTTCCTCAAGCCCGCCGTCGCCGGCCTGCTGATGGAAAAGGAGATCACCTACCTGGGCAAAGCTCTCGAATCGCCGGAAAAGCCCTTCGTGGCCATCATCGGCGGCTCCAAAATCTCCGGCAAAATCGACGTCATCAGCAACCTTCTCGACAAGGTGGACACGCTGGTCATCGTCGGCGGCATGGCCTACACATTCGACCGCGCCCTCGGCGTCACCACCGGCAAGTCGCTGGTCGAAGAGGACAAGATCGATATGGCCAAAGCCGCCCTCGCCAAGGCCAAGGCCAAAGGCGTCCAGCTACTTCTCCCCATCGATAACGTCCTCGCCGACAACTTCGCTCCCGATGCCAACACCCAGCTATGGGACTCCACGGTTAACTTCCCCGCCGACTGGCAGGGCCTGGACATCGGCCCCAAGTCCATCGCCGCCATTGAAGCTGTGGTAGCAAAGGCCAAAACCATCGTCTGGAACGGCCCTGCCGGCGTCTTCGAGTTCCCCCGCTTCGCCGTGGGCACTAACGCCATCGCCAAAGCCGTGGCGGCCAACAAAGCGGCCATCTCCATCATCGGCGGCGGTGACTCGGTCTCTGCTATCAACCAGGCCGGCGTAGCCGACCAGATCACCCACATCAGCACCGGCGGCGGCGCTTCGCTGGAGTTCCTTGAAGGCAAAAAGCTCCCCGGCGTAGAAGCGCTAACGGATAAGTAGCTGAACTCAGCAGCCGGTCTGGCCTAATCCGCCGGATCGGCTGCACCTGACATTTCCCCAATGATGAATTTTGCCCTGTTCAGCAGTTCATCGTAGGTCACGATCTCCGTGTTCTTTAACTGACCACGAAATATTTCAAAGCAATTACGCTTCTCCAAGGTATCCAGTTGGCTTGTGTGTCCGTAAATAAGCAGTGAGCGAGGATAAACCGTATAAATTCCTTCATGCTCCAAACGGCTTCTATTCGTTTCTGTTTGGCTACCCTCTATCTCCCAAGTACGCGTATTCACTTGAACCTGAGAGAGTGCATTTGCAAATTCGACATCGAATCCCGGAACGCCATTGCGATACTTTTGCCCTCTAGCCGTCGCATGAAATATTGCGGAATCTGGCCGCTTGATTTCTACAAGGACGATAAATCTAGCATCATCGCCCACCGTGTAATGGAGGTAATCGCCTTTCTGAGTCCCTCGACCTGTGAGGTCAGATCCGCCGTAATGAGCTTGGTCCTGCAGTTGATTGAGAAACTGGTAACGAAGCCCTAATCCAAAAATCCATCTATTTCCATCAAAAAACTTCCCCCATTCTGGCTCATTCCAAGTTAAGCATTGCATCGCATCTTCGAACTCTCGAACTGAGGCCCTCCGCCTGCCAAGAATCTGGTCGTCAGCAAACTTCTCTGCCTCCTGTGGTCTCAAGGCAGCTAGCTCGCTCCAAAAGTCACTACCATAACCTTTATTGATAAGACTCTCAATGATTGGCTTAAGTGTCTCATTGTTGATCTCAATCACCTTGTTCCGCAGTGCAACGCTGAATCTCTCAGAACGCTCTTCAAGCGAGGCAATCTCGGTCGTCTTAAGCAGGACGCTGATCCCATCGAGAAAATTGTTCATTGCCTCAGTTTTCAACTCAAAACTAACCGCCTCACCCGCCTTAACGTCTCTAAGGGAAAGTCCATCCTCATCCTCCCAGCCTGTACTCCCCTTCTTTTGGTACACAAACTTGCCGCGCAAATGCCTTTTCCCCTGATCGTCTTCATAGAATGAAGGCAGGAAAACGCGCCGAGTCCTCGGCGTAGTCTCAAGCTTTATGGGCTTGTTGCATTCAATGTAGCTATCCGTTATGTGATGAGTTCGAATCTCGGTCATTCGAGAAACCCTCCATGCGAATCTTGCGATCAATCAATGTTTGACCGGCGGCTTCACGTCGGATTACATTCACCATGCAGCATACGCCGGTTGCCTCCGAAACTATGGTCATTTGACCCTGACGGGCTTTTACTCCACTGATTCCTGGCAGTGGGACATCGAAATCTCGCTGGCCTAACCCGTTGCGTCCATCCCCACAAAGTTCCCCTGCCTCGCCATCTCCAGCAGCGCCCCGTCCGCAGTAACCAGCGTTGCCCCCAGGTGTCGCGCCGTAGCCACAAGAATGCGATCCGCCGGATCGGCGTGCATCTCCCACGGCAGCCGCGTGCTCTCGACCGCAATCTCCGGCTCCAGCGGGACAAGCCTCACACCCGGCAGCGCAAGCGCGGTACGCACCCACCCCATCGTGTCCTGATGCAGGTCGATGCGCCCCTTCGCGACCAGCACACCGATCTCCCACGGCGTGATTGCCGAGACCAGCAACCGCTCGACCCGGGAAGATTTGCGGATAGCTTCATTGGCTTTCTTGCCTAGCCGTTCTTCTCCGAACATCAGCCAGACAAGTGCGTGGGTATCGAGCAACAAGAGCGGAAACCGCGCAGGGTCCGAAGCGGCGGTCGCCGTCACTTGAGCGCCTCCCACTCATTCTCCAGCGGCGAGATGATGTCGCCGACGATGACTCCACTCCCCCGCATCGCCCCGAACAGCTCCTTCTCAGCCGGCATCGGCACCACCTGCGCCACCGGCTTCCCGTGCTTGGTAATCACCAGCGTCTCCCGCTTATCCGCAACTTCATCCAGCAGTTTCAAACACTTCGACTTGAACTCCCCGGCAGCAATGGTGGCTGGCATCGCAATTCCTCCCATAGTTACAGACTATAGTCATATTATAGCGCATAACCTATTCTTCCTTGCCAAATCCCCCCGAGAATCCCTGATTGCATAAAATAAGCCTCCACCGGCGCACAATGGAAATCGAAGAAGAGATGAGAAACCACACCACGCCGCCCGATTGCCGTAGTATCAGACGTCAACCGGTGTCGCCGGCCCGCGGAGGAATGAAACTGTATCCAGCGATGCCGCCGCTAACCTGCCAACTTGCTATCCCCGCGTAAGCGGGAGCCAACTCGCTGCATTTGCCCCAACAAACTGTTTCCGTTTGCTTTGGTCAACTTACAGCAAAATCGAAACCTTGTTTCATTTAGGGAACCTCTGAAAAAGTCGACGTTTTTGAAAGGGCACGGCTTTAGCCGTGCCGCAAGTGCAACAAAATCAACGCGGGCTTTAGCTGTCGTGTCTCAAGAGGTTGTTTACATCGAAATCGAGCCCTGATCGGCTGATGGGCGGCATCTGATTCAGGCTAGCATGCGGCCTGTGCCAGTTGTACTGATGTATCCAGGGCAGGA
>JBEKGY010000080.1:0-9053 GCA_050012555.1 Occallatibacter sp. | reverse complement strand
GTTCCCTATTCCCTGTTCCCTATTCCCTGTTCCCTATTCCCTGTTCCCTATTCCCTGTTCCCTATTCCCTGTTCCCTATTCCCTGTTCCCTATTCCCTGATCCCTATTCCCTGATCCCTGTTCCCTATTCCCTGATCCCTGTTCCCTGTTGCGCTTAGTCCTCCAGCGCGGGGTGGTAGT
The DNA here is from genome assembly GCA_050012555.1 of Occallatibacter sp. Taxonomy (GTDB): domain Bacteria; phylum Acidobacteriota; class Terriglobia; order Terriglobales; family Acidobacteriaceae; genus Telmatobacter. The sequence goes on along the minus strand of JBEKGY010000080.1, from coordinate 8,873 downwards.
GGCTCTCCCAGCCGAGGTAGCGCGCAGCTTCATGCACGGCCTTCGATACGTCGCTGAAGTTGGCGGCCACGTGGTGCTCGAAGCCCTCGCGGCAGATATACTTCAGCAGTTTCTGTAACTCGGGAATCTCGGCCACGCCGGCGCCGCCAAAGGTTTCCAGAGGATCGTCGGTGAATTTACCCGGACCCGTGTAGCCGCGAACCACGCCGCGGCGATCGTCGGTAGAGTAGCGGGCATAAGTCATGGCGCCGGCCTTCACGCGGCCCACGCAGGTGCCGAAGGTATTCTCTTTTCCCACCGTGCCGGCGATAATCCCCTGGTAGTCCATCTTCACTTCCTTGAAGAAGTGCTTGGGCAGGTTGGAGCAGTGGAAGCAGACGCACTTGTTGGGATCGGCGCCGTAATTATTATTCCAATCCAACAGCGCCGACGGGGTGCCCGAAGCCAGGGCCAGCATATACATGCTCAGCGTGCCGGGCACGTCCACCTCGCAGGCCGATGGGATGAGGTTGTTGCTCATCATACTCATGATGGTGCAGGGCACCACGCCAAAGAATTCTTCCATCGAGGTCCAGCACTGCACCGCGCTGATGGTCACGTGGGCCTGCTTCATCCAGCCGTCGATCACCGCGCCCAGCTTGGCCATCTTGAGCAGCGCCGCGTCGGGAATGCCTGCGGTGGTCACATAGCTCTTGATGGCAGCCAGCTTGGCCTGGGCCGCGTCGTCGGTGTCCTTGAGACGGTTGATGCGACCGAAGATCTCCGACAGGTCAATCGTCTCAACGGTGATGCCGCTGGTCTCAAAGATGCGCTCGGAGTAGCGCACGGTGTTGAACGCCGTCGGTCGCGCGCCGATGGCGCCGATGCGCAGATTCTTGAGCCCCTTTACGATGCGGCAGACCGCCGAGAACCATTCCAGGTCGGCTTTGAACTCCGGCGAATCAAGGCTCTCAGTGTGCAGCGTGGTCAACGAATACGCAATGCCGTACTGCATCATATTGTTGCAGGCACTCATCTTGCCGCAAAAACTATCACCACGCGTCGCGACGGTCATGGCGTCGGAGCGGTCGGGCGTGGCCTGCACCAGCACCGGGACCTTCAGCCCGGAGAGCCGAATGGCGTCCACAATGCCGCGCTCCTCGCCGAAGTTGGGCAAGGTGACGATGATGCCGTCAATCTCGTCTGCATGCTTTTTAAACAGCTCGGCGCATCGCTCGGACTCAGCGTAGGTTTCCACCGCGCCGTGCTTCGACTCCGCCGGGCTCAACACCACGGTCCGCGCTCCCGCAGCCTCCAGAACCGAGATCATCTTCTCGCGGCCGGTTTTGGCCAAATGGTCTGGGAAAAATCCGCGGTTGCCCACTACTACGCCAAACGTCATTGCTCGTTGCGCTGCCATCTCGTCCACTCCCTCTTGGGCTATTGGTTCCTGCATAAATAATGTCCTTGCACCGTCCCTACGGGACTCCGTAACGAACTTGTGGAATCCCTATTCCCCACGCTGAAGCGCGGGGCTAACCAACTCTGCGCCTCCGGCGCGTTTGTGCGGACATTACTTATGCAGTCCTCAATAAAGCCCATTTTTTCTGCCCTTGCCGGCACAACTAAAATTTTACCCTGACACAAGGCTGGTTTTTGAAACACGCACTACTTACCGGCGCGCCCCGGGCGGAACTTCGTGACGTAAAACAATCCCAGCAGCGCCAGCAGGCCGCCCCACCAGACCGGCATGTGCAGGCTGGTCAACTGCACCAGGGGCGGATAGATTCCGGTGTGCCATTCATAGACGCCATAGCCGAAGATCATCAACCCATAGACCACCAGCAGCACTCCAATGAAGAACCAGATGGGAATTCCGGAACTACGCATAACGCTGAACCTTTCCTTTCCTCATCGAATCGAAATAACAAAACTGGAGAACAAAAACCCGTTACCAGAACAAAATGTTGAGTGCGGCAAAGATGATGACGACCAGGATGGCCCAGGTCCACTCGTTTTTATAGAAGGGTACGGGTTCTTCCCTAGGCAGCTTGGTAATTCCATAGACCAGGCCGTCCAGCTCCGCCACCGGCCTGGGCTTGGTGAACAGGCTAACGACAAAGATGACGATGGCGGTGAAAAGGCATGCCCACAGAGCGCGGAAGACATTTTCGGCCATTGGCTTGGCGTCGGGCGAAAGCGCGACATAGGCCAGCTTGGCAGGATAGAGGTGGACCCACTCGAAGAGGCTCGCCGAAAAGACGATGCCGAAGAGCAGACCGAGAAAGCCGGCGAGCCGGGTAGCGCGCTTCCAGAACATGCCCAGGAGAATGGTGGCCAGCAGCGGCGCGATAAAGATGCTGAACAGCGCCTGCACATAGTCCATGATGCCGTGGGCGTGCTGCACCAGGTAGCCTGCGCCGATGGAAATGGCCACGCCTATGACGATCGACAGGCGGCCGACCATCACATAGTGGCTGTCGGAGCCCTTTTTGTTGATCAGCGGTTTGTAGAGGTCGTAGGTCCAAACCGTGGAGAAGGCGCTCACGTTGCCGGCCATGCCGCTCATAAAGCCGGCGATCAGAGCGGTGATGCCGAGGCCAAGAAGGCCGGGGCCGAGGTAGCGGACCATCATCAGCGGCAGGGCCTGGTTGTAGCTGTGCAACTCCGAATCCGGCGCCGCGCTCAGCACCTTCTGCTGGTAGGCAGCCGGCAGCGTGGTCCTGGCCATCGCCGCCGAGCAGGAGGGCGGATCTTCGATCTTGCCGGTGGCGGAGGCGACAGAGCAGGCGGCGACTACATCCTCGCCCACCAATTGCCGGCGGCTGCCATCGGAGTTCTGCAAGAGCACCAGACCCAGCAGTCCGGGCAGGATGACGATGAACGGAACCGCCATCTTGAAGAATGAGCCGATGATGGGAGCCATGCGCGCGGCGCGCAGATTGTGAGCCGCCAGAACGCGCTGCACTACCAGGAAGTCAGTGGTCCAGTAGCCGAAGCTGATGGCGAATCCCAGGCCGAAGACGATGCCGGTCCAGTGCACTCCCATGGGGTTGGCGGCAAATTGGCCGGTATCGCGCCACAGATGGAAGTAGCTGTCGGTGTGCATGTTGGCGATGATCCTGGTCTTCAGGCCGCTCACGCCACCGGCCTGAATCATGCCCAGAATGGGCACCAGCAGCGCGCCACCCCAGATCAGCACGAATTGCAGGACCTCGTTGAAGATGGCCGAGCGCAACCCGCCCAGGGCAACGTAAAGCGTGACCGCGAACGCAGAGACCAGGATGCTGAAGGTAAGACTCCAGCCGAGCACGACCTTCATCACCACGGCCATGGCGAACATGTTCACGCCGCTCATGAGGATCATCTCCAGGGCGAAGGAGATGGCGGCCAGGACGCGGGCGTGCTCGCCGTAGCGCAGGTTCAGATAGCCGGGGACCGAGTGGGTCTTGGAGACGTAGTAGAAGGGCATCATCACCAGGCCGAGGAAGAGCATGGCGGGGATGGCGCCGACCCAGTACCAGTGAGTGGCCAGAATGCCGTATTGGTAGGCCGAGCCGGCCCAGCCCATCAGCTCCAACGATCCAAGGTTGGCCGAGACGAAGCTGAGGCCGGCGATCCAGGCGGTCATTTCGCGGCCGGCCATGAAGAACTCTTCGCTGGTATTGGACCTGCCCTTGAGGTAAAAGCCGATCCAGATGACCATGCCGAAGTAGATGGCGATGATGGCGATGTCGAGCGTCCTGAGATGCGCCAGAGGCACGTCGCCGAGAGCCAGGAGGGCGGGTGATGAAGAGAACAGGCCGGAGGCGATGGAGGCCGGAACCAATGCTAACATTGCGTCACCTGGATAGGGTGAAATCGTCCGCGGAGCCTTTGGACGTGCGCCCTTAAGTAAATGGCTTTACTGCTAGGCTTGTCAAGCGGCAAACCGCCGCCATGAATCAGTATCCGCTCTTCTGCCCGCCGCCCGCAACTAAGCTAAAAAATCTGCATCACAGAGCGCATCCGGGTTTGGTAAGCGTTTACCGGACGAAGTGTACCATATGCCTGCATGGCTACACTCTGTGCAATTTTTTCCTTAATCAGCATTGGCTACAAGTGAGCTGCGGGGCGCGCGGATCAATAACAATATGCTTGCGGTGGCGAAGAGGGGCAGCAATCCCGCGGCCAGAAATGCGGGACCGTAAGAAAAGCGATCGACCAGAATCCCGACGGCATAGGTGAAGAGCGCGCTGACCAGACCCGCCGCCAGTCCGCTCAGTCCTGTAACCGTGGCCACAACATCCTGGGGAAACAGGTCGGAGGGCAGCGTGAGGCCCATGGTGGACCAGCTCGCGTAACCCCAGAGGGCAAAACAGATCAACCCCAACGCGGTATAGACATTGTGCACGCTGGCGGCGGGAATGCCGGCAAGAATGGGCAGGCAACTGAAGACGCAAACCCACGTGCGGGCGCGCACCACGGAGATGCCGCGGCGAATGCAGTAGCCGGAGATCAGGCCGCCTGTGAAGTTGCCCAGATCGGCGGCGATAAACGGCATCCAGGCAAAAAGGGCAATTCGCTTGAGGGTGAAACCGCGCGCATCGCTCAGGTACTGAGGCAGCCAAAAAACGTAGAACCACCAGATGGGATCGGTGAGCGCGCGGCCCAGGACGATGCCCCAGACATTTCGCTGCCCCAGGAGCTTGAGCCAACGCCAGGGACCGCTCTCGGCAGAGACGCTGGGAACTTCCTGGCCGGCGCGAATGAACGACACTTCCGCCGGCGTGACCCGCGGATGACGGTCCAGCGGATGGTAGACGCGCAACCACATCAGCAGCCAGGCAAAGCCCAGCAGCCCTGAAACAACAAAGGCAGAGCGCCAGCCAAATCTTATTGCGATCAAAGGAATAGCCAGCGCCGCCACGGCTCCTCCCACACTGGAGCCGCTGTCAAAGATGGCCACCGCGAGGCTGCGTTCCTGGCTGGGAAACCACTCGGCAACCGACTTGCTGGCTCCGGGCCAGTTCAGGCCTTCGCCGATGCCCAGCAGAAATCGAAAGGATGCGAAGCCGAAGACGGAAGAGGCGAATCCGGTGAGCATGTTGACGACGGACCAGAAGACCACGGCCAGGGCCAGCCCAATCCGCGTTCCTACGGCGTCAAGAAAGATGCCGCCGAGAAGCCACGTGACCGCATACGAGACCTGAAACGCTCCGAGAATTTTGGCCAGGTCGGTGTGCGTGAGATGATATTGCGCGGTAATCAGCGGCGCCAAAACGGAGAAGGTCTGACGGCTGATATAGTTGATCACCGTCGAAAAGAAGAGCGTCCAAACGATCCACCACCGCACTCGTCCTGGGCTGCGTAGCTTGGGTTTCCCCGCCTGCTGCGTCACATTCACTGGCTTCCTCTCATCTCGCTGTTCCGATTCCCTCTTTCGGGGACTCCGGGATAGATGCTGCGTTTTAGTGGCCGTTGGAGCCGCGATCACCTGGATTGAATCGATAACGAAGTACTTGTATAGGACGCGTTTGCTGAGTGAAATGCGGCTGGACCGAGTCAGTATAGCAGGGAAATCCGAGGCCACGCGGGACTATTGATAGGACTGGGCAGGGCAATCGCATGAACATTGTTCAGCGGCGATGAAGAGCTTCGACGCGGCCCTCCGGGGCGCGACATCAACCGGTATACATGAGCGGGGCAAATGCATTAGCCTTTTCAGAGTTATGAGAACGTCAAAAAAATCTGCACCTCATTCAATCCTTCTTTTTGCCTTCACATGCCTGCTGCCGGTTTTGCTTTCTTGCGCCCAGGCCTCAGCCCAAGCGCCCGCGCCGGACTCGCCCGGCCTTGAGGCCAAGGCCCGCGCCCTGCTGGCCAAGCTAACCCTCGAGGAAAAGATCGAGTTGATCGGCGGCGTGGACGGAATGTTCACCCATGCCTCGCCCGCCATCGGCCTGCCGCTCTTGAAGATGTCCGATGGGCCGGAGGGCGTGCGCACCTGGGGGCCAACCACCGCCTGGCCCGGCGGCGCGGCGCTGGCTGCCACCTGGGACCCGGCGCTGGCGCTCAGGATGGGCGAGGGACTGGGCAGGGATGCCCGCGCCCGCGGCGTGAATATCCTGCTCGGGCCTGGGATCAATATCGCCCGCTCACCCCTGGCCGGCCGCAACTTCGAGTATTTTTCCGAAGATCCATTCCTGGCCGCAAGCATGACGGTTCCCTGGGTTGAGGGCGTTCAGGCCCAGGGTGTGATCGCCACGGTCAAGCACTACGCTTTGAACGACGAGGAGTACGACCGGCACAACGTGAGCGTCGACGTGGACGAGCGGACGATGCGCGAGATCTACCTGCCGGCCTTCGAAGCCGCCGTCACCAAAGCCCACGTGGACGCGGTGATGAACTCCTACAATCTGGTCAACGGCGTCCACGCCACCCAGAACCAGTTCCTCAACCTGAAGGTGCTCAAGGGCGACTGGGGCTTTCAGGGCATATTGATGTCGGACTGGGACGCCACCTACGACACAGTGGGCGCGGCCAACAACGGCCTCGACCTTGAAATGCCTGGTCCGCGGTTCATGAACGCCAAGGCACTAATGGCCGCGCTCAAGGATGGATCGGTGAAGGAGTCGACCATCGACGACAAGGTGCTCCGGCTGCTCCGCACCGCGCTGCGCTACGGCTTCCTCGATCGCGCGCAATTCGACCCCGCCGACTCCACCTACTCCGTGGCCGATCGCGCCGTTGCCCTTGACGGCGCCCGCGAAAGCATCACGTTGCTCAAGAACGAAGGCCAACTGCTCCCGCTCGACCCGGCCAGGACCAAGACCATCGCCGTCATCGGCCCCAACGCTTATCCGGCGGTCAGCGGCGGCGGGGGCTCCTCTGAGGCTACGGCCTTCGAGCCCGTCAGCACCCTTACCGGCATCGCCAACGTAGCCGGCTCCAGCGTGAGTGTGCTCTACAGCCGTGGCCTGCCCGACACAAACGAACTGTTCAGGAATACGTACTGGGAGGGCGCCGTGAAAGCGGCCACCTATCCCAGCAAGGACTTTACCGGAACGCCGGAAACCACCACCCCGCGGAATATCGCCGCCTGGAAGCCGGATATGTGGGGCCCGGAGGACAAGGCTCCGCGCAGCATTCGCTACACCACCGCGTTCAAGGCTGGCAAGGCCGGCAAATACCTGCTTCTGGCCGCTGCCTCCGGCGAAGACGCCTTCAAGGTGATGATCGACGGAAACGTGGTGCTGGATCAGCTACACGCCGAAGGCCAGGCGCCCCGATTCAGGCCGCTCGATCTCGCAGCCGGCCAGAATGTCAACGTCGTGGCAGAATATCTGCCCCACTCGCCCGGCGTCCGGTTCGGCCTTGGCATCGCCTATGAGCCGGAGCTGATCTCAGCGGAAGCAAGGACCATCGCAGCCGCCGCGGACGCGGTGGTTGTGGCCGCCGGCTACGGTCCCGCGACGGAGAGCGAGGGATTCGACCGCAGCTTCGAACTGCCCTGGGGCCAGGACGCGTTGATCGAAGCCGTTGCAGCGGCCAACCCGCACACTATCGTCATTCTCAACGGTGGCGGCGGCGCCGATACCCGGCGCTGGATAGGCAAGGTTCCCGCGCTGTTACAGGTTTATTATCCCGGCCAGGAGGGCGGTACGGCAATCGGCGAGGTCCTGTTTGGCAAGCACAACCCCGAGGGCAAGCTGCCGGTGAGCTTCGATCGCAGTTGGGACGAGAACCCTTCGGCCGCCTGGTACTACCCGGTGAAGGACGCCGACACCACTCTGCACGTGACCGAACCTGGCGTCAATCCGGTGGATTACGTCATCGGCCACGTGAAGTACGGGGACGGCCTGCTGGTCGGCTACCGTTACTGGACCACCACCGGGAGGCACCCGCTGTTCCCGTTCGGCTTCGGCCTCAGCTACACCACCTTCAGCTTCTCCAACCTGCAGGCGCCGGCGACGGCTGCCTCCGGCTCCACTGTTACAGTGACTTTCGACGTGACCAACAGCGGCAGCGTGGCCGGCGCCGAGGTGGCCCAGCTCTACGTCTCCGACCCCTCCGCCAAGGCCACCCGGCCTGAGCGCGAACTCAAGGGATTTTCCAAGGTCCGCCTGGCTCCCGGCGAAACCCGGCACGTCACCCTGAACCTCGACGCCCGCGCCTTCAGCTACTGGGACTCGACTGCCCACCAGTGGACCATCGATCCCGGCAAGTTCGTGATTCGCGTCGGCGATTCCAGCGAAAGTACCCCGCTCAGCGCGGATTTGACGCTGAAGTAGGGCTCATCGCGAACCTGCCGAACGGCCTGGCGCTTGCACGCGGCAGGCCGTTCGATTTTGTTGGCTGACGTAAAACGGCCCCCGCGGATGGCGGAGGCCGTTGATGTATGCGTTCGAGCGGCTGGGGTGTTTACTTCAGGTTGCCGCTTGAATCGATGGTGATGCCGCCCGACCCCTTGTTCTTTCTCTCTTCGTTGGCCTTGCGCGTACCCATCGACTCAGAAGTCCAGTACTTGGCCTGCGCCACATCGTCCTTCACTGCCGCGGGGTCGCCGTAGTCCACATCGGCTTTGCGCCGGTAAATCAGGTTCATGTAGGTCATGGCATCGTCATAATTGGGGCGGTCCGCCAACGCCTTTTTCAGATAATCCATGGCCTCGTCAATCAGCGGACCATTCTCTTCCTTGAGAGGCTCCATCACCTTCTTGGGCGCCTTGACATTGCCCTCGCCGTCATCATTGAAGCCTTCCGGCGCCAGTGCCTTCAGCATGTTCTCGTGCGCTTGCGTCCAGTCGATCACGCCCACGGTGTAGGCAGCCTCCGCGTCATTCGGATCTGCCTGCAGAACCTGCTTCTGCCATTCCTTGGCCTCATCCAGCTGCTTGATGCTGAAATAGATGC
>JBEKGY010000079.1:0-9455 GCA_050012555.1 Occallatibacter sp. | reverse complement strand
CATGATAGTGATAGTCCATTCGGTCTCCTGGGATTGCTTTTGTTTCGCAACTTCAGCTTCCCAGTTCTCGACCGAATGGACAACAACCTATTGAAACTTCACAGCTAAAGCCCAGAATTTCTTTTGCTCATTTGGTGGCGCGGCACCCAGAGGGTACCCGGCCGCGCCCTTTCAAAACAGTGGGTTTTCTTGCTCAGAGGAATTCTCGCAGACTGTATAGTCCATACCCTTCACTCAAAACCAAGTTCTAGGATAGGTTCAAAGGGTCTTGAATGTTTCGTAAAGTACTGATAGCCAATCGCGGCGAAATCGCGCTGCGCATACTGAACGCCTGCCGGGAACTCGGCATTCGCACGGTCGCCGTCTACAGCGAGGCCGACCGCAACGCGCTGCACGTCCGCTTTGCCGACGAGGCCATCTGCATCGGCCCGCCGCGGCTGGCGGAGAGCTATCTCAACGTGCCGGCGGTGATCTCTGCCGCCGAGATCGCGGATGTGGACGCGATCCATGCCGGCTACGGGTTGCTGAGTGAGAACGCCAACTTTGCTGAAGTCTGCCGCGCTTCAAATATCAAATTTATCGGCCCTCCGCCCGAGGTGACGCGCCTGATGGGCGAAAAGGAAAAGGCCCGCCAGGCGATGAAGAAGGCCAAGGTGCCCATTCTGCCCGGCTCCGATGGCGTGATTGCCACGGCCGATGAGGCGCAGGCCTGGGCCAGGAAGGTGGGCTTTCCGGTCATCCTGAAGGCCAAGTCCGGCGGCGGCGGGCGCGGCATGAGAATCGTGCGCACGGCCGAGGAACTGCCTGGTCTCTTCCACGCCGCCTATGGCGAGGCCTCAAATGCATTTGGGAACGGCGAGCTGTATATGGAGAAGTTCATCGAGAACCCGCGCCACATCGAGTTCCAGGTGCTGGCCGATGAGCACGGCAACGTGGCCTCGCTCTTTGAGCGCGAGTGCTCCATCCAGCGCCGCCATCAAAAACTCATCGAGGAGGCGCCCAGCCTGCAGGTGACGCCCAAACTGCGCGAGGAACTGGGCCGGACGGTGTGCCGCTGTTTGGAGGAGATCGGCTACCAGAACGCAGGTACTGTGGAATTTTTGATGGACGAGGACCGGCAGCTCTACTTCATCGAGATGAATACCCGCATTCAGGTGGAGCACCCCGTCACCGAGGCCATCACCGGGGTGGACATTGTGAAGGCGCAGTTGCGCATCGCCGCCGGGGAGCGGCTGGACGCTATTCTGCCGCCGAAGCTGGAGATGCGCGGCCACGCGATCGAGTGCCGCATCAACGCCGAGCATCCTGCGACGTTCATCCCATCGGCGGGCAAGATCACCGCCTTCAACGTGCCCGGCGGCAACGGCGTGCGCGTGGATACGGCGCAGTACGCGGAGGGAGTGGTCCCGCCCTACTACGATTCGCTGATTGCCAAGCTCATCGTTCACGGCCGCGACCGGGCAGAGGCGATTGCAAAGATGGAGCGCGCGCTGAGCCAATTCGTGGTGCAGGGCATCGAGACCTCGATACCCTTGCATCAGGCCATCTTTGCCGACGCCGGATTCCGCGCCAGCGAGTTCGACACCGGGTTCATGGAACGGTTTCTGGCGAGTCAATCAGCTAAAACGGCGTGATTTGGCAGCTGAAATAGTCCTTAACTTGCCAACTATTGCCAATTTTCACTAGAATTGAAGTCGTGGAGGGATCCATGCCTACGCGCAATATCAACCTGACCCCCGAAATGGATCGGTATGTGGCGGCCAAGATCGAGTGCGGCCAATATGCCAATGCCAGCGAGGTGTTGCGAGCTGGCCTGCGCGTACTGGAGCGTAGCGAACGGGAAGATCAGTTGAAGCTTGAAGCGCTGAGAGCTGCCGTTCTTGCCGGAGAAGAAAGTGGAGTTGCCGAAGGCGATGTGATGGACGAGGTTCGCGATCGGATCCGCAGGCGCTCTTTAGTCGTTGGCGCGGTGTAGCCGTTGCCTGGCTATTGGTTTTCCAGGCTGGCCCGGCTCGATTTGATCGAGATTGCCGAATACACCGTGGACAGGTGGGGTTTGAGCCAGGCAGAGCGCTACCTTGATGGCCTCGACGATTGCTTCAAACGGCTGGTTCAAACTCCGCAACTGGGACGCGCTTGCGAGCAAATCCGGCGGGGATACCGGCGCATCGAGCAGGGGAAACACGTGGTTATTTACCGGGCGGATGCCGATGGAGTTTTCATCTGCCGAATCCTGCACCAGCGCATGCTGCCTGAGAGACAGTTGTACGAGGACTCTTAGGGAGTACTGTTGCGCACTGCTTCTCCGAAATCGCGTCGCCGTGTAAGAATCGAATTCGTAGCGGCGAGAGGTTCACATCGGGAGGTCGATGATGGGCGATATGGATCGCAGGGATTTCCTGCGTACGGGCGGGTCGGCTCTGGGGGTTGGATTTGCGGGAGCAGCGCTTCCGCTAGTGGAACGCATAGTTGCCGCTGCTTCGATTCCCATTCAAGGCAAGCCGGACTATACCCTTAAAATCGAACCCTGCAGCCTGGAACTGGCGCCCGGCGTGGTGGTGAAGACCACGGCTTACAACGGGCAGGTTCCCGGGCCGCTGCTGCGCCTGCGCGAAGGAGTGCCGGTCGCCATCGACGTGACCAACTCCAGCGCCAATCCGGATATTGTTCACTGGCACGGGCTGGGGATCGATTCGCTGAACGACGGCGCCATGGAGGAGGGTTCGCCCATGATTGCGCCGGGCGGGCAACTGCGCTACACCTATACGCCGCGGCCTGCCGGAACCCGCTGGTACCACACCCATGCCGGGGCCGGCGGCGATCTGTCGCTGGGCACGTATAGCGGCCAGTTCGGCTTTCTGCTGGTGGAAGGGAAGGCCGATCCCGGAGCCTACGACCAGGAGATCTTTCTCGCCATTCATCACTGGGGGCCCAAGTTTGTGCCCATGGTGGAGACCATGCGCGCCGCCTCGGCCAACCAGCCGCTGACTACCGGCTCCGATGTGGGCTACCAGTACGCCAGCATCAACCAGCACATGCTGGGCGCGGGCGAGCCAATTCGCGTGAAGCAGGGGCAGCGGGTGCTGGTGCGGCTGCTGAACTCGAGCGCCACGGAGAATGTGGTTCTGGCGCTGCCCGGGCATAGCTTCAAGGTGATTGCCATGGACGGCAATCCGGTGCCCAACCCCGCGGCGGTGGAAGTGCTCTCGCTAGCGGTTGCCGAGCGCGTGGATGCGGTGATCGAGATGAATGCGCCGGGCGTGTGGGTGCTGGGATCGACCCTGGCGGAGGCGCGGAAGATGGGGTTGGGCATTGTGGTGGAGTACGCCGGCAAGACGGAAGCGCCGGTGTGGACCGACCCCGCGCCGGCCAAGTGGGACTACACGCAGTTTGCCTCGACTGCGGCTGCGGCGGCGCCGGATGAGACCGTGACGCTGACCTTTCACGACATCGGCCCCCAGAAAGGCTCGAAGTTCGATACCTGGACAATCAACAACCGCTCCTGGCCGGATGTGGAGCCGATTCAGGTGAAGCAGGGCAAGCGCTACCGGCTGCTGCTGCGCAACGGCAGCGGCGACCAGCATCCCATCCACCTGCACCGGCACACCTTTGAAGTGGCGCAAATCGGGCGCAAGCAACTGAGCGGGCTGCGCAAAGACGTGATCAACGTGATGCCGCTGGAGACTGTGGCGGTAGATTTTGTAGCCGACAATCCCGGCGATACGCTGCTCCACTGCCACCAGCAACTGCACATGGACTTCGGATTTATGACCATCCTCAAGTACAGCGCATAGGAACGAGAGAGCGATATGAACGCAACGGGAGGGAAGCTTTCGATTGGAAGCCTTGTTTTCTGCCTGGCGTGCGGGGTTGCGTCGGGGCAGAGCAGCGGCTGGACGGTCTACGACGGCGGACCGGACGGCGACCACTACTCCCGGCTCACGCAGATCAACCGCGCCAACGTGCACCGGCTCAAGGTTACGTGGAGCTTCGACACCGGCGAAACAGGGGTGCTGGAGGACAATCCGCTGATCGTGGGCCGTGTGCTCTATGCCTATACGCAATCGCAGAAGGTGGTTGCGCTGGATGCGGCTACGGGGAAGCTGAAGTGGAAGTTCGACTCCGGCATCAAGGGCACCCAGCCTTCGCGCGGAGTGACGTACTGGACGGATGGCAAGCAGCGGCGCATCTTTGCCGCAGTGATGCACTTTCTCTACTGCCTGGACGCCGATACCGGCCAGCCAATCGCTTCGTTTGGCGAGGCGGGCAGGATCGATCTGCGCAAGGATCTGCGCGGGGACTTTGAGCTACAGTCCATTGCGCTCACTTCGCCGGGCATCGTTTACAAGGACATGATTATCGTGGGCGGGCGCAATCCTGAGTCTCACCCCGCGCCCCCCGGCGATGTGCGCGCCTATAACGTGCGCACCGGCAAATTGCGCTGGAGCTTTCATACCATTCCCCATCCCGGCGAAGCCGGCTACGAGACCTGGCCGGATGGGGCCTGGAAGAATGCTGGAGCGGCCAACAACTGGGGCGGCATGGCGCTCGATGCTGAGCGAGGAATCGTCTACGCGCCCACCGGTTCCGCGGTCTCCGACTTCTACGGCAATGACCGCGTGGGCGACGACCTCTACGCCGACACGCTGCTGGCTCTGGATGCAGCGACCGGCAAACGCCTGTGGCACTTCCAGGGCGTGCATCACGACCTGTGGGACCGCGACTTCCCGGCGCCGCCCGCGCTGTTTCCCCTGAGACGGAACGGCAAGACGGTGGAGGCGCTGGCGCAGACCACCAAGCAGGGCTATCTCTTCGTCTTTGACCGGGTCACCGGGAAGCCGCTCTTTCCCATCCATGAGCGCGCCTTCCCGCCCAGCACGGTACCCGGTGAGGTTGCCTCGCCTACGCAGCCGGTGCCGGATGCGCCGGAGCCGTTTGCCCGCCAGCGGCTGACGGAGGAGCTGCTCACCAACCGTACTCCGGAAGCGCACGCCTGGGCTGTGAAGCAGTTTCGCAGCTTCCGGAGCGAGGGTCAGTTTGTGCCCCTCGGCGTGGATAAGCCTACGGTGGTCTTTCCCGGCTTTGACGGCGGGGCGGAATGGGGCGGACCGGCCGTCGATCCGGTCAATGGCATTTTGTATGTGAACGCGTCGGAGATGGCCGCGACAGGGATGCTTGCCCTGGAAACGGAGGTAGGCAGCCCCGGCGAGCGGGTTTATCAGAGCCAGTGCGCCCTATGCCACGACAGCAATCGCGCCGGTTCACCGCCCACCTACCCATCCCTGATCGATGTTCTCAGCCGCCTGACCGTCCAGAAGGTGATGGACAATGTGAAGAACGGCAATGGCAGAATGCCGTCCTTCCCGAATATCGACGAACCAAGGCTGAGCGCGCTCATCGAATTCCTGCGCACCGGCCCTCCACGAGAAGAGCATCCGAATCCAATCGCGGGATTGGAGGTTCCAGCGCCGGGAGCGGCGGCTGCGCCTGCGGCGGACCAGGCCGGAGCAGCGGTTTATCAGGACCGCTGCGCCATCTGCCATGGCGACCACATGGAGGGAAATCCTCCCGCCATCCCTATCCTTACCGGATTGGACAACCGGTTCACGAAGGCCCAGACCGTGGAGCAGATACAGAACGGAAAAGGCGCGATGCCGCCGATGCCCGACGTAGAGGGCAAGGATCTTGAGGCGCTGCTGCGTTATCTTGGGGTGGACTCGCAGGCCGCGGCGCAAAACCCTGCCGCGGCGAGCAAGCCCGCGGAATACGTCCTTACCGGCTACAACAAGTTTCTCGATCCCGACGGCTATCCGGCCATCGCGCTGCCCTGGGGCACGCTCAACGCCATCGATCTGAAGACCGGCAAGTACCTGTGGAAGATTCCGCTGGGCGAATACCCGGAGCTGGCCCGGCAGGGAATGAAAAATACGGGTTCAGAGAGCTACGGCGGGCCGATTGTGACTGCGGGCGGGGTGGTCTTCATCGGGGCAACAGTCTATGACCGCAAGTTCCGCGCCTTCGACAGCCGTAGCGGAAGGCTGCTTTGGGAGGCTGAGATGCCGAACTCCGGGGTCGCCACTCCCTCCACCTACATGATCGACGGACGGCAGTACGTGGTGATCGCCGCCAGCGGCGGCAGGGACCCTAAATCTACGCCGGACGGAGCGTATATCGCCTTTGCTTTGCCGCGCTGAAACGAGACTGCCGCTTGCCCAACCGGCAAATGCCGAGGACTGCGCCGGGCCAATCCTGATAGCGATAAATTTATCGCTTTTTCTTCGCTTTTTCAGCCGGGTTTGCTGTATGCTGGCTTCGCAACACAGGAGGTTGTGCGAATGGACTTTCAAAAGGAACTGATTGCCGAATACGACCGCGAGGTAGCTAAGACGCGCAAGATGCTGGAGGCGATTCCGGCCGATGCGGATTTCACCTGGAAACCCCACCCCAAATCCATGAGCCTGGGCAAGCTGGCTGGACATATAACCGATATGACGGGGGAGTGGGCACTGAGCACGCTGAACAAGGACAAGCTGGAATTTGCGGCGGACCACAAGTGGGAGCAATATGTGCCGGAGAGCAAGGCGGCGCTGCTCAAGAAGCTTGAACAGGAACAGCTTGGGGTTCGCGAGGCGATCGCCAAGCTCACGCCGGAGAAGTGGGATCAGCACTGGCAGTTTATCTTCGGCGGGCAGAAATGGATTGACCAGCCGCGGATTCAGGTCTTTCGCGATATGGTGATGAACCACCTGGTGCATCACCGGGCGCAGTTGGGCGTTTACCTGCGCTTGCTCGACAAGCCGATTCCCGGAACCTATGGACCATCGGCGGATGAGATGTAGGAAGAACAGGGATCGGCTACCCTTATTCCATGCCGTTTTCATTTCCCAAGGTTTACCCAATTCTGGATGCTTCGATTGTTCCGGCTGCCGGGCGCGCTGAGTTTTTGAGGAGACTCGGCGGGTCGCTGGCCGAGGCCGGAGTGACGCTGCTCGAGTACCGCAACAAGACCGGCGCCGACGCGGAGTTGCTGGCCGATGCGGAGATTCTGCGCGCTGCGCTGCCTATTGGACAGGTGAAGCTGATTCTCGATGATCGCGTCGATCTGATTGAACGGATTGGCTATGACGGCGTGCATGTGGATGCAGGAGACGCCACTCCCGCCGAGGCTCGAAGGCTGCTGGGTCCTGGCCGCATCGTGGGAACTTTTGGCGGCAGCGAAGCGCTGATTTCCGGAGTTCTGGGCGAGCCGGTGGATTATCTTTCGATCGGACCTGTTTATCCGACCCGGACCAAGCAGACCTCGAAGGCTCCGATCGGCATGGAGGGGGTGCGGCGGCTGCGTGAAGAGGCTGGACCCGGCCCGGTGCTGGTTGCGGTCGGAGGCATTACGCTGGCCACGGCGGCTGAGGCGCTGGCTGCCGGAGCCACGGTAGTAGCCGTCGCCGGAGCGATCTTCCGCCAGCCGGAGCCGGCGGCTGAGTTTCGCAGGTGGCTGGCGGAGCTGGGCTGAGCGCTGCCGTTTGGGTTTGTGGTCTCCCACCCTTTCCGCAGAAAACGCGGAAAGGATGGGGCACCCAGTTTTTGAGTGGCTTCAGGCAAGAGTGTCCTGAATTTATACAATGTGCTTGGTTTTCATACAAAGTGTATGGTTTTAGTACACTTTGAGAATTAGAAAGACATTTGAGCCTAAATCCGTTAAAACTTTCTTCAAGTGACGAACCAAGGAGCGAATCCCATCCCCGAGCCTGACGATTCAAACGGCGCCCCGGCCAGCGCTCCCCGGCTGGTGCAAAGTCTAGGCCTCTTCTCCTCCACCGCGCTGGTGGTCGGATCGATGATCGGGTCGGGAATCTTTATCGTCGATGCGGACATTGCCCGGGGCACGGACTCTCCGGCGCTGTACCTGGGGGCGTGGGTGGTTGCGGCTGTCCTGACCATGATCGCCGCGCTCAGCTACGGGGAGCTGGCGGCGATGATGCCCAGGGCCGGCGGACAGTACGTTTACCTGCGCGAGTCGCTGGGGCCGCTGTGGGGATTTCTCTACGGCTGGACGCTCTTCCTGGTCATTCAGACCGGAACCCTGGCCGCCGTCGCAGCGGCCTTCAGCAAGTTTCTCGGCGTCTTTTTCCCCGCCATCTCGACCACCCACTGGCTGTGGCACATCGCCCATGTGCCGGCGCTGAGGGTGGGGCCGATGGTGCTGGGCAATATGGAGATCGGCGTCAACACGGCCAACCTTACCGCCATTGTTGTCGTCCTCTTCCTGGCCATTGTGAATTGTTTTGGCATCCGGCTGGGAGCGCTGATCCAGAATATCTTCACCACGGTCAAGGCCCTGTCGCTTGCCGGCCTGGTTCTGCTGGCCTTCACGGTAGGACGCAATGCGACAGCATGGGCGGCGAATTTCGGTTCCGGTTGGAGTGAGTTTTGGAAAAATGCCGGCTGGAGTTCGTTGCATCCTGTCGAGGTGGGCATAGGCGGTCCCATGGTGCTGGTGAACGTGGTGGTGATCCTGGCCGTGGTGCAGGTGGGGTCGCTGTTTTCCTCCGACGCCTGGAACAACATCACGTTCACCGCCGGCGAGGTGAAAAATCCCAAGCGCAATATTCCCCTCTCGCTGGCCATGGGCACGGGGTTTGTGCTGACGGTCTATTTTCTGGTCTCGCTGGGCTACATGCTGGTTTTACCCATGCACGGGGACCCGAACGGCGCTACGGCGATGGCGCGCGGCATCCAGCATGCGACGGAGGATCGCGTGGCCACGGCGGCGCTGGAGCAGATCTTACCCTCCGGCGGCGCGTGGCTGATGGCCGCGGCCATCCTGATTTCGACCTTCGGCTGCGCCAATGGAATGACGCTGGCCGGGGCGCGCGTCTACTATGCCATGAGCCGTGACGGCTTGTTCTTCAAGTCAGTCGGCAAGCTGCATCCGCGCTACAAAACGCCGGTGGCGGGCTTGCTGGTGCAGGCTGCATGGACCGTCCTGCTGTGCGTCTCGGGCTCTTACAGCCAGTTGCTGGACTACATCATCTTCGCGGTGCTGGTGTTTTACATTCTCACCATCGCGGGCCTGTTCGTGCTGCGCGTGAAACAACCCAACGCCGAGCGGCCCTACAAAGCGCTGGGCTACCCGGTGCTGCCGGGACTCTATATCCTCATGGCGTCCTGGATCTGTGTCGTATTATTGCGATACAAGCCGCAGTACACGTGGCCTGGCCTGGTTCTGGTTCTGCTGGGCATCCCCGTTTATCTCTTCTGGTCGCGAGGGCTGAAAGGCCGGACTCAAGGCTAGAGCTGGTTGCATAAATGTTACTCGACCAAGGAAATGTCCCTCAGGGGCTAAATGTCGTGTCTCAAGAGGTTGTTTACATCGAAATCGAGCCCTGATCGGCTGATGGGCGGCATCTGATTCAGGCTAGCATGCGGCCTGTGCCAGTTGTACTGATGTATCCAGG
>JBEKGY010000078.1:0-10132 GCA_050012555.1 Occallatibacter sp. | reverse complement strand
CATCTTGAGACAAAGTACTTTTGCTCGCGATGATTCTTGTCGTGTTGAACTTGACATTCGGGCTGACGTGGCTCAGACTGTTTTTTCATAACACCTATAAGACATGCGTCTCACATAGTGGGACGCGCGAACCTCAAGGGAAAGATCCTGGAAATCCCGGGAGATTCGAAAAGTATCACGACGAGCATGGGGCGCTTCTGCAGGCGCTCAAAGACAAAGATGCGAAGCGCGCCGGAAGGACCATGCTGAAGCATCCTTCCGAAATTGAGAAAGACATTATGAACACCTGACTCCCGTGGGCAGGTGGTTTGCCGCTGCAAGTGGGCCGAACCCGGAGATGTGCCGTCTTAAGTGAGGTGGAACGATGCTTGATGACCGGCCCAGGGTTTTGTGCGTCAGCGCCCACGCAGCCGACTTTGCTGCCCGGTGTGCAGGAACCTTAGGTCACTATGCCAAAGGCCACGGTGTAGTCAAAGTGCTTTGTTGGAGCTTCGGCGAAAGAGGAGACTCGGCCGATAGCTGGTTAGATCATCCCAGGATTAAATGACAAGGAGGCAACCATGCCGGAACCGAAAACGAAGTACTACTACCACATCGCGGACGTCCCTCTAGTCCCGCTCACGGACAAGGTGGGGACCCACTTCATCGCGGGTCAAAACATCCTGTGCAGCTTCATTGAGCAGCCACCTGGGGCCACCTTCCCCATCCACAGCCACCCGGCGGAGCAGATTCTGGTCATCCTGGAAGGCTCCGAGGAGCATGTGTGCGGCGACGAGAAATTCACCATGAAGGCCGGTGATGTCTGCGTCCATCCGCCGAACACCCCCCACGGCGGCCATACCCCTACCGGGTTCAAGGGCATCGACATCTTCTCCCCGCCCCGGGAGGATTACCTGGCGTTGATGCGGAAACATGGTCTCGTGAAGTAACGAAGCCGGGACTGTGCCCCATGGGCATGGGACTTGAGCCCTCGGCCGCTGGGTGAGCAGGGGGCGGCAGGCTTGTCGTGCGGTCATCGAGGGGTGTACGCGTGCGAGATGAGATGGTCATTAAGGAAGAGGCAACCGCCGCTATCCTGCCAGGGGCTTCGCGGGCGCAATCCGGCGTCGTTCTCCGGGTGATCGACGCCTGCGCAGACGGTCTGTTGGTTGTGGCCCTGCTGGGCGAACTGGGGATCGTGTTCGCCAACGTGCTGGCGCGCGTCTTTTTCACCACGTCCTTCCTGTGGGCGGACGAGGTGGCGCGATTCGTGCTGTCGATCATCGCCTTCATCGGCGGCGCGGTCGCCTATCGGCGTCGCGAGCACGCTTTTGTGCGCGTGCTGCTCAATCGGTGCCCCGCGGGGTTGCAGCGAGTGTGCTTCACGCTCGCCGATGTCCTGGCGCTCTTCATCTCACTCGTCGCGGGGATCGCCTCCTTCGAATTCATCGAGTCAAGCTGGAGCGAGCGCACCCCGGTCTTCCAGCTCCCGGCTGGCACGATTGCCATCCCGCTTACCGTGGGCCTGGCGCTGATCGCCCTCTATGCCATCAACCACCTGCGCCGCGAACACGGACGGCGAGCCTGGGTGGTGGGAGGCCTCTTCATCGTGGCGATGGCGGGGGCGATGGCTACCCGCGGTCTCTGGCTGCCGTGGTTCGCCGGCGACAATGCCATCATTGCCACCGTGACCCTCTTCATCCTGGCGATCGTGGTCGGTGTGCCGGTGGGGTTTGTGCTGCTGATGGCCACGGCCAGTTATCTGTGGGTGACCGATGCTCCCTCGCTGGTATCGCTCCCGCAGAGCATGGTGAACGGGACCGGGAACTACATTCTCCTGGCGGTGCCGTTCTTCATCTTCACCGGACTGATCATGGAGCGGGGAGGCATCAGCCTGCGGCTCGTCCGCTTCGTCGAAACGGTCGTGGGCCACCTGCGGGGCGGCCTCCTTCAGGTGTCGGTGGTCAGCATGTACATCGTCTCCGGCCTCTCCGGTTCCAAGCCTGCCGACGTGGCTGCGGTCGGTACCGTGATGCGCGATCGGTTGCGCGATCGCCATGGTGCGGGCGAGGGCGCGGCCGTGCTGGCCGCCTCGGCCATCATGGGTGAAACGGTACCGCCCAGCATCGCGATGCTCATCGTCGGCTCGATCACGCAGCTGTCGATGGCCGCGCTGTTCATCGGCGGCATCATCCCCGCGGCGGTAATGGCCGCCTGCCTCATGGGGCTCATTTACTTCCGGGCCCGCCGCGCGGGGACGCCGTGCGCGCCGCGTGCCCCAGCCCGATCGATGCTGCGGGCGGCCCTCATCGCGGTGCCGGCGCTCCTGATGCCGGTGATCCTGCTGGTGGGCATCCTGGCTGGAATCGCCACCCCGACGGAGGTGGCTACCTTCGCTGTTCTCTACGGCCTCGGGCTGGCCATCGGGGTCTATCGCGCCATGAGCTGGCAGACCCTCGTGCGTACCGTACTCGATACCGCTTCGCTCACGGGCATGCTGCTCTTCATCTTTGCCGCTTCGGCGGGGTTCTCGTGGTCGCTCACCGTGGCCTATGTGCCGCAGCGTCTCGTCGCCCTGCTCCAAGGCATGCAGAACAGCACGAGTATCTTCATGGTCGCCTCCATCCTGCTCCTGATCGTGGCCGGCGTGCTCCTGGAGGGACTGCCCTCGCTTAACGTCCTCGCGCCCCTCCTGCTTCCCATCGCCGCGAAGATCGGCGTGAGCGAACTGCACTACGCCTTGGTGTTGATCATCGCCATGGGAATCGGCGGCTTCATGCCCTTGGCCGGGGTGGGCTTCTATGTCTGCTGCGCCATTATGCAAACCGGGATCGAAGAGGCCTCGCGCGCCATGGTGCCCTATTTAATCGTGATTTTCGTCGGCCTGCTCATCGTGGCATTCGTGCCGTGGTTCACACTGTTCCTCCCGCACTATTTTGGCCTGGGGAGATAAGTGGCGGCGCGCCGGGCGGCGGAGTTCCAGCCGGGGCCCGGCAGGGTAACACGGTCGAGCGGAGGGTTTTGCTTTTCAGTTGCAGTGCGGCGGAGTTCCAGCCGGGGCCCGGCAGTGTAACAGCGGCGCTGGGGGGTCAGGAAGCCTGTGCCAGCGACGCGACCTGGATAGCGGCAGTCTGATCATCACAAAGGAGCGCACATGAATCGTAGGACATTTCTCAAGAACAGCATGGGGGTTGCCGGACTCGCTCTGGCTGCACCCTACGTGACGCGTGCGGCGGCAGCCCCGCTCACGCTCCGCTTCGCCCACTTTGGGGCGGAGGACCATCCCTCCAATATTGCGGCCAAGCAGTTCGCCAGCCGGGTTGAGACCCGCACGGGCGGCGCCATCAGAATTCAGATCTTCCCGAACAATCAACTGGGGGGGCCCCCCGAGCAAGCCCAGCAGATCAAGCTCGGCACCATCGACATGGGGCTGCCGACGCAGGGGCAGCTCCAGAACTTCGAGAAGGCCTTTGCGACCGTGATGCTTCCCTTCATCTTCGACAATCCAGCCCATGTATTCCGCGTCTTGGACGGCCCGGCCATGCAGTGGTTGGCCCCGCTCGCCGAGAAGCAAGGCTTCATTGTGTTGCGGAACTGGGAGTATGGCTTCCGCGACCTGACGAACAGCCAGCGCCCAATCCACACGCCCGACGATGTGAAGGGCTTGAAGATCCGCACCCCGCCTGAGATTCAAATCCAAGCAGCGATGGAAGCGCTGGGCGGCGTGGTGCAGGCCATCGCGTTCCCGGAGCTCTATCTCGCGCTCGCCCAGAAGGTGGTGGACGCCCAGGAGAACCCCGTCGCGGTCACTTACTTCATGAAGTACTACGAGGTGCAGAAGCACCTCGCCATCACGCAGCACGTGTACAACAACATGATCCATACGGTCAGCGCCAACACGTGGAAGAAGCTGAGCCCCGAGCAGCAGACGATCTTCCGCGAGGAAAGCACTTCCGCGGGCAACCTCATGCGCAAGCTGATCGCCGACGAAGAAGTGGATCAGATCAAGAAAATGGAGGGCCGCGGCATGGCGGTGACTCGCCCGAACCTCGCGCCGTTCCGGGCCAAAATGGAGCCAGCGTACAAGCGCGTGGCTGCCTTTGCCGGTGAGGAGAACGTGAAAAAGTTCAGGGAAATGGTGGATAAGGCGCGAAAGGGCTGATTAACAGCGATCGGCTTGGAGACGGCCGGGTGCTCAGGGGTCGGGCTGCCGCCCGCGGAGAGGGCAGTCCGGCCGCTTCTGACGCGGCATTTTGCGAGCCGATCTGTGTCCTTTACGTCCAATTTGGGTCAAGTGCCCGCTATTTCAGGACCGTCCGTGCGTGCCTTTAAGCTTGCCCATTTCGCGCATCTTCTTGTCCAGGTCGAGTTCAGTCAACACCACCCAGCAGGTCAGGCAGGTGGGCCGCCCGTCCCGTCGGCGTGAGGTCGGTTTCCCGCAGCGCACGCAGGGCTTTCGCGGTAGTTTGCGTTTCACGGCTCGCCGCTCCTTTCCGAGTTCCGTGTAGAAATCGTGAACGTGGATGAAGCGGCGCTCACGTTCAGCGGGATGCGGAGCTCCGTTCTCGACGTGCGCCAATTATCGCATTCTCGACTTCGGCTTGATCATCTCGCCATCCACAGAGAACCTTGAGCACTCCAGGACAAAGAGGTTGGACTGGGGCTGGTATGATTCCGTTTCAATGGAAAGATTCGTCCAGAAATCACCAGTCGAGGCCCTGTGCCGATGAGTTGGTTTGGCCTGCTTGCAATTGCCGTGGCTCTGGCCTTGGATGCGTTCGCCGTGGCAGTAGTGGCGGGGCTGAGTTTGAAGGTCATGACCAAGCGACACTTGTTCCGCCTGAGTTTTCACTTTGGTCTCTTCCAGGCGGCAATGCTCGCAGCCGGATGGCTTATCGGGAGTGCGCTTTACGCTCTGGTGGCGGCAGCCGCCCATTGGGTTGCATTTGCCCTGCTGCTGCTGGTGGGCGGAAATGTCATGTGGCACGCCTTTTACGGCGCCAGCGAGACGCGCACTGCACTGGACCCAACCTCGGGCTGGCAGCTCGTTTTTCTTTCGTTTGCCACCAGCCTCGACGCACTCGCGGTCGGGCTTTCTCTCGCCATGCTTGGGGTTTCCATCGCTCTGTCAGCGTCCGTCGTCGGATTTACGGCCACGGCCCTCACGTTGTTGGGCATGGCGTTGGGTCGCCGTGTCAGCGTTTTGTGGGGCAAGCGGGTTGAAGTCTTTGGCGGGCTCATTCTGATCGCGATCGGATGCATGATTTTGTGGGATCACATCAAGGCCTGACCGAGGCAGAATGCAGGCTGTCGCACAGGCCATAAGCATGTCGCCCGACGCTCTTTGACCAGGACAACGCTTCGCACAGCTCTCTTGCTCCTCCGCGGCTTCAACGGTACGTGCACCATTTGCCTGCACTCCGAATATAATAGAATCCAGTCCGATATATTCCGTATGGGACTGTTTCCGTGGGGATGGTAACTAACCGGGAATTGCCACGTCGTTCGGCTGCGAACCGATGATCGGGACGCCGCGCGAATAGGACCGAAGTCAGCCCGCCGGAATCCGGAGTCTCACCCGCTCATGTGGATTGTTGCCCTAGCTCTAAGGCGGCCGTACACATTTATCGTGATGGCGCTGGTGATCAGCCTGCTGACGCCGCTGACGATCCTGCGCACGCCGACCGACATTTTCCCGGACATCAACATCCCTGTGGTCAGCGTCATCTGGTTTTACACCGGCCTTTCCCCCAACGAAATGGCCAACCGGATGATCACCAATTGCGAGCGCGGGTTCACGCTCACCGTCAATGACATCGAGCATACCGAGTCGCAATCACTGAACGGCATCGGAATCGTCAAGGTATTCTTCCGCCCCCAGGCGAACATCCAGACGGCACTCGCCCAGGTCACGAGCATCGTCCAGACCATGCTGAAGCAGATGCCGCCCGATGCGACGCCCCCATTGGTAGTGAACTATACGGCGTCTTCCACCCCGGTCATCCAACTTGGGCTGAGCAGCAAAACCATCCCGGAGCATGAGGTCTTCGACCTGGGGCAGAACTTCCTGCGCACTTATATTTCCACGGTGCAAGGCGCGGCTACGCCATACCCATACGGCGGCAAGATCCGGCAAGTGCAGGTGGACCTGGACCTGCCGCGGTTGCAGGCGAAAGGGCTCTCGCCGATCGATGTCGTAAACGCCATGAACGCCCAGAATCTGACTCTGCCCACGGGCACGGCCAAGATCGGTTCTCTGGAATACAACGTGGAGATGAACGGCACACCGGAGACCATTGCCGAGTTGAACGACCTGCCGGTCAAGACCGCGAACGGCGCGACCATCTACATACGGGATGTGGCGCACGTGCGCGACGGCTTCTCGCCGCAGACCAACATCGTACGGCAGGACGGCAACCGCGGCGTGCTGATGTCGATTTCGAAAATAGGCAAAGCGTCCACGCTGGACATCGTTGCCGGCATCAAGCGAGTCGTAGGCATTGCCACACAGGATTTGCCGCCGGAGCTGAAGATCACTCCCTTGTTCGACCAGTCGCTGTTCGTGCGCGCCTCGATTCAAGGCGTGCTGCACGAGGCGCTGTTAGCGGCTTGCCTGACGGCACTGATGATCCTGCTGTTTCTCGGCGACTGGCGGCCGACACTGATTATCTCGATTTCCATTCCGCTGTCGATCTTTGTTTCCGTGATTCTGCTCAGCGCGCTGGGGGAGACCTTTAACATCATGACCCTGGGCGGCCTGGCGCTGGCGGTGGGCATCCTGGTGGACGATGCGACGGTGGAAATCGAGAATATCGAACGCAACCTCGCCCAGGGCAAGGAATTGAAACGCGCAATTCTCGATGGCGCGCAGCAGATCGCGGTGCCGGCCTTCGTCTCTACGCTTTGCATCTGCATCGTGTTTGTGCCCATGTTTTTCTTGACCGGCGTGGCCAAGTTCCTGTTCGTGCCGCTGGCCGAGGCGGTGGTGTTTGCCATGTTGGCGTCCTACCTGCTTTCGCGAACACTGATTCCTACGCTGGTGATGTACATCATGCGCGGGCACGAGCACAAAGCCGCCGGGCCTAAGAACTTCCTTGGGCGTTTCCAACGCGGCTTCGAGCAGAAATTCGAAAAT
Organism: Occallatibacter sp.; assembly: GCA_050012555.1. Classification (GTDB taxonomy): domain Bacteria; phylum Acidobacteriota; class Terriglobia; order Terriglobales; family Acidobacteriaceae; genus Telmatobacter. Next base: position 3,018 of record JBEKGY010000078.1, on the reverse strand, counting down.
TTCCGCCGCGGCTACGAGCAGTTGCTGGAACTTACGCTGGAGCATCGCAAGCTGTTTGCGAGCTGCTTCCTCGCATTCTGCATTCTGTCTCTTGGGCTGGTGTTCGTGCTGGGAGAAGATTTCTTTCCGTCGGTAGATGCCGGCTTGATCCGGTTGCATCTGCGCGGGCGCGCGGGGTTGCGCGTCGAAGAGACCGCTCGCCTCACCGACCAGGTGGAAAACGTTCTGCGCCAGGAAATTCCGAAAGCGGAACTCCAGACCGTGCTGGACAACATTGGAGTGCCTTATTCCGGTCTCAACTTGTCTTACAGCACTTCCGGGGTGATCGGCACCAGCGACGCCGAGATCCTGATTGCGCTCAATTCGGAGCATCATCATCCCACCGCCGGGTACGTGGAGCGGTTACGGCAAGAGCTGCCTCGCAGGTTTCCCGGGGTGGAATTTTTCTTCCAGCCGGCCGATATCGTCACGCAAATTTTGAATTTCGGTCTGCCCGCCCCCATCGATATACAGGTAGTGGGCGCGGATTTGCAGAGCAACTACGGCATCGCGCAGCAAATCGCCAACCGGCTGCGGCATGTGCCCGGCACGGCGGATGTTCACGTGCAGCAGTTGATGAGCGAGCCGACCTTGTACATGGACGTCGACCGTACGCGGGTGGCGCAGGTGGGCTTGAGCGCTCGCGACGTGGCCAACGGCGTGCTGTTGTCGCTCAGTGGCAGTTCGCAGACGGCGCCGAACTTCTGGCTGAATCCCCAAAATGGCGTGACGTATCCGCTGGCGGTGCAAACCCCGCAATACCACATGAGCTCGCTGCAAGACCTGATGAACACGCCTATCGGCGGCCCCAATGGGCAGGCCCCGCAGGTGCTTGGAAACCTGGTACAGGTCAGGCCGGTGGCGCGGCCCGTCGTGGTCTCGCATCGCGATGTTCAGCCGGTCATCGACGTTTACGCGAGCACCCAGCGGCGAGATCTGGGCGGCGTGGCTTCCGATACGATGAAGGTCCTGAAGGAATTTGAAGGGCACCTGCCGCGCGGCACCCACATTGTGGTCCGGGGGCAAGTGGCGACCATGAAGTCCTCATTCCTCGGTCTGGGTGTGGGACTGCTGATGGCCATCCTGCTGGTGTATTTCCTGGTTGTGGTGAACTTCCAGTCCTGGCTCGACCCGTTCATCATTATCTCCGCATTGCCGGCGGCGCTGGCGGGCATCGCCTGGATTCTGTTGCTGACGCATACGCGGCTTAGCGTGCCGTCGCTTACCGGAGCGGTGATGTGCATGGGAGTGGCCACCGCAAACTCGATTTTGCTGGTGTCGTTTTCGCGGGACCGCATGCAGGCGGGCGTGCCGGCAATCGAGGCTACCGTTGAAGCAGGGTACACGCGCATTCGTCCGGTGCTGATGACGGCGCTGGCGATGATCATCGGCATGGTGCCGATGGCGCTGGGCTTTGGCGAGGGCGGCGAACAAAATGCTCCCCTGGGACGGGCCGTGATCGGCGGACTGCTGTTTGCCACCGTAGCCACGCTGTTCTTTGTTCCCTCCATTTTCGCCATGGTGCACGATCGGGACAAGAAAGACGACGGGGCAGGCACCGCACTGCAACCCTAGCAGGCTGCGGCAAAGCAATTCAAGGAGCGGAACGACATTTATGGATTCGGAATTCGAGTCGGAGCGGCCGGAAAGGCCGGAAGCTGAAGTTGCCGTGCCACCGCAGATAGATCCGGTGCCCAAGTTGCCTCCGGCCAAGCCTCGCACGGCGATGCTGATTGTCGGCGTGGTGCTGTTTGTCCTGCTGCTGGCTGGCGGAGTGACGTTGCTGAAGCGCGCCCGGGATGAACGGGTGCTCGCCAAAGAGACTGAGAGAAACTCCGTGCCGAGTGTCGCCGTTATCCATCCCAAGGCCGAAAAACCGGATCAAGAGCTGGTGCTCCCCGGCAGTTTGCAGGCCTATGAAGAATCGCCGATCTATGCCCGCACCAATGGTTATCTGGTGCGCTGGTACAAGGACATCGGCAGCCGCGTCCAGCAGGGCGAGCTGCTGGCCAAAATCGATACCCCCGAGATCGACCAGGAATTGTTGCAAACGCGGGCCGCGCGGCAACAGGTCGAGGCCCAACTTGAATTGGCCCGGACCTCCGACGAACGCTGGCGAAGTCTGCGCCAGACCGATTCGGTTTCGCAACAGGAAGCCGACCAGCAGAGCAGCATCTACCAGCAGAGCAAGGCAAACCTCGCGGCGGCAGATGCCAACGTTCGCCGCCTGGAACAGCTGGAATCCTTCAAGAATGTCTATGCGCCATTTTCCGGCGTGCTGACCAAGCGCAACGTCGATCCCGGCGCATTGATCAACGCCGGTGCCGGCGGCCGGGAACTCTTCGATATTGCGAAGGTGGATCCGCTTCGAGTCTATGTGAGCGTGCCGCAGGCCTACGCGCAAAATATCAAGATCGGGATGAAAGCCCAGGTTACGTTACAGGAATTTCCGGGCCAGACGTTTCAGGGGTCCGTGGCGCGCACCGCGGAAGCCATCGATATGGCGACCCGCACGCTGCTAACCGAAGTGGACGTGCCCAATAAAGAGAGACGTCTGCTGCCGGGTTCGTTTGGAGAGGTGCATTTCTCCGTCGATAGTGACGCGAACAAGGTTACCGTCCCGATCAATGCGATGTTGTTCCGCGCCGAGGGAGCGCGGGTGGCCGTGGTGGGAGCCGATGGAAAGGTGCAACTGCGGCCGGTTTCCATTGGCCGCGATTATGGCGCGACGCTGGAAATCCTGGACGGCCTGAGTGTGGACGAGCAGTTGATCGTCAACCCCTCCGACTCGCTCGAAGACGGCCAGCAGGTGCGTGTGGTCACTCCGGATCAGGAGGGCGGCCAGTGAGGAGGCGGCTTGCCATCGCGGCATGCATCCTGGCCTGCGTATGGCTGGCTGGATGCGCAGTGGGACCAAAGTATAACCGGCCACCCGTTCAGGCGCCGGCGGCTTGGAAGACGACGCCGCCTTGGGCGGTT
>JBEKGY010000077.1:0-10190 GCA_050012555.1 Occallatibacter sp. | reverse complement strand
GCTTGAAACTGCCCAGCGCGCTGGAACCAGCGGCGATGTAGTGGAAACTCGCCCACGCCGCCGCTGAAACCAAAGACTTTATGCTTCAAACTGCGGAACCTGGGCTAACTGTGGATCTGGACCATCCGGCCAGTTATAAGATGGGCAGAGGAACGGGCGGCAAGGCGACTTTTGCCGGCGGCGGGCTGAAGGAACTTACCAGCCAACTGCAGAATGGCGTATTGCGCATCGACAACGCGCCGGAGAAGTTCGACGTGGAGACGGCATACAGCACCGGAGAGTTCAATGGGGTCCTCATCTATCGCCAGTGCTTCGGGCCTCAAACGGTGCTGCTGCACGTAGTGAATGATCCGGCCAAGTCTTCCGATGGCGGTTACTGGCTGTGGGTCAAGTCCGGCAAATACGCCAAGCTGCCGAATTAGTTCTCGCCAGGTATCCGCTCGGCGTGGTCGATGACGATTCTGTGTAACGGCGCTTTGCGCTGCTCCAGTTTCAGGCCGAGTTGGTCCTGGATGGCATCGAAGAGGGAAAGGCCGGCGCCTTCGGCGCCTAATAGGCCCATCGCCAGAGGCTGGCGCCGACGGTGTAGCCGGCGCCCACAGCGGCCAGCAGCGCCAGGTCACCCTTCTTGAGGCGGCCTTCCTGGATGGCATCGCGCGTAGCCAGAGGAATGGTGCCGGCGGTGGTGTTGCCGTACCGTTCGATATTGATCAGCACCTTTTCCGGGGCGATGCCCAGGCGGTCGCCGGCGGCCGTGATGATGCGCTTGTTGGCCTGGTGCGGAATCAGTACCGCTACATCGTCGCCGGTGAGGCCGTTGCGCTGCAGCACGTCGCGGCAGGTTTCGTACATCTTGCGGACTGCATATTTGAAAACCTGGCTGCCATCCTGGTGAACGTAGTGTTGGCGCTTGTCCACGGTCTCGTGCGAGGCGGGCAAGCGGCTGCCGCCGGCCGGCATCTTGAGGAAATCACCGCCGGAGCCATCGATCTCGCCCAGAAAGTCGATGAAGCCCAAGTTTTCCTCGCCGGCTTCGGGGGGCTCGATCAATACGGCGCCGGCGCCGTCGCCGAACAGCACGCAGGTGGCGCGGTCGGTGTAATCGATAATGCGGCTCATGGTATCGGCGCCGATTACGAGGACCTTTTTATGGGTCCCGGCGCCCACCAGGTGTGCACCCACGGTGGTGCCGTAGACGAAGCTCGAGCAGGCGGCGATGAGGTCGAATCCCCAGGCATGTTTTGATCCGAGGGCGTGCTGCACCAGACAGGCAGTGGACGGGAACATGTGGTCCGGCGTGACGGTGCAAACGATAATCGCGTCGATTTCCGAGGCGTCAATGCCGCGCTGGGCCAGCGCGCATTTGGCAGCGGCGACGGCCATATCCGAAGTCGCCATTCCGGGATCGGCGATGTGCCTCTCCCGGATTCCGGTTCGATCGAAAATCCACTGGTCGTTGGTCTCTACAAGTTTTTCGAGATCTTGATTGGTGAGCAGGCCGGGAGGCGTAAAACACCCCAGCGCGCTGATTTTCGCCTTGAGCAAGTTGATTGGTCCTTAAGGATTCAGAGTAACTCATCCGGGTGTAGGGAATGCAAGTTGGCCGGGCGGGTGGATAAAGTCTTCTTCAACGCGGAGACGCTGAGACGCGGAGAAAACTGAGGAAGCGGGGAGCTGGTGCAGATGTCGGCTGCCGATGCCGCGAGGAGACACGGGCTCAATCGAGATACTCGTTTCTCTTGTTTTCTCCGCTTCTCCGCGCCTCCGCGTTGAACCCATAGCCTGCCGGCGCGGTACTCTAATGGAAGATGGGAGAACCAGTAGCGGAGCCGGGACTCGAGGGACTCCAGAGCTCCTTGTTTTTCGAGACGCCGGAGGAGATTTATGCCCGCGTGTTCCGCGAACTGAAGCCGCGCACGGCCGTGCCGGAGATGCGCGTCGAGTTCTGCCGCTTCGCGAATGCCGACAGCTTCATCCGGCTGGAAGAGGGCCGGCTGCTGGTGCGTATTTCCGACATCCTGGCGGGAGCCCCGGCGCCGGTGACCGAAGCGCTGGCGCACATCCTGCTCGGCAAACTTTATCGCAAACCAGTGGGGCGGATGTACTCCCACCGTTACCGGCTGTACCTCAACCGCCGGGACGTGCGGCGGCAGGCACATCTGATGCGGCAGATCCGCGGGCGTAAATTTGTCTCGGGACCGCAAGGCAACGGCCACAACCTGGAAGAGGTTTTTGAGCGACTCAACCGCGAGCATTTCGACGGGCTGATGGGGATGCCGCGTCTGGGTTGGAGCCGCGGGGTGTCGCGGAGCATGCTGGGCCACTTCGATCCATCCCACAACGCCATTATCATCAGCCGGATTCTGGATCGGCCGGAGGTGCCGGCGCTGGCGCTGGAGTACGTGATGTTCCACGAGATGCTGCACCTGCGCTATCCGGTGGAGCACAGTGGAGCGCGGCGGAGGGTACACACGAAGGAGTTCAGGGGAGCGGAGAAGAAGTTTCCGAAGTGGAAGGAAGCGAAGGAAATACTAAAGCGGCTGTAGGGGCGCAGCGACGCGCACCGTTACAGCCGCTGGTAAATCCGGGAGGGGCTAAGCTCCAGCCGGCATATCAGCCGGAACCAGGCCACGCAACTCCAGGCGCATCAAGTCGAACGTCTTGACCAGGCTCGTCACATCTACGCCACAGATGCCCCAGCGGAACAGGAAGAGGCGAATCTGAACGGATTGCATGCCCAAGGCGAACATCACCTGGTTGTGAATGAGCACGCCGGCCAGATCCGGTCGGTCCTGCAGCGACTGCAACATCAGAATCTTGATAGCCGCGCATACCTTTTGGAAATCCCCGTTGAGGCAGCGCAGGTAGCCGCGGAAAATCTGGCAGCGCTGGATGCGGAGGTTGGTAGCCATCTTGTGGGTAAAGCCCGGTTGCGACTTGAGAAACTTCAGATCGTTCCCATCGAGAAGGCGCATCATGGGCCGATAGCGTTCGATCGACAGTTCATCGATCCACTCGGCTGTTACGGGAAGACTGCTCCCGTTGAAGGCGACCTTGCGAATGAGGACGACCAGCGCCAGAATCAACGCCACGCTGGTCACAATCGAAATAGCGATCAAATAATTCATGACACTTTGAAATCGTCGTCTTAGAAATCATAAATTAAATCGGGGAAAAATGCAATTGGGGGCAGGTAATACGGGTACTACATTGACAAAGGATATCAACCTATTTTTGCGAGGCTTTTAACAGGGTGGCGTTTAGGGCCTCGAGTTGTTGCATAACCCTCTGCTCGGCGCCAGGGCCCAGCGAGGGCAAATGCACTTGAACTTCCTCGCCTTTTTTGGTCAATCCAATCCACCAGGCGATGGCACAGGCTGAGGCAATTCCCATCAGGATGGTGTTGAACGGCTCGAAGATCTTAACCTTGAAAAGCCAAAAGACCAAACCGAGGCTGTTGGCAAAAAAGAAGACCGAATACACGATTGTGTGTACTACAACGTTGCGGTTCAGACGAATCGGGTAACGGCTCAAGAACCATATAATCAAGAGGATAAACAGGACCAGGGCGAGATCAAGCCTAGCTTCGGCCTTGAGCTCGAAGACCACCCACCCGGAGAATCCCTGAAGCTGCGCGGTAGCTACTCCTCGCAAGCTGATCATGGATACGCCCACGGCAATGGCCATGGCGGCGCCCATGGCCCATCTCCCGAGGGTGTACAAGCCCTTGTACCTTTCCAGGACCAATCGATAGACTTCCAGAACGATCAGAACGTAAAACAGCATGACGATGGGTTCGGACTTTGTAAAGAGCCATAAATACGTCTTTTCTCTTTGATCCATGAATAAAGCGCAGGAAATGTAGGGGATTCTAAAAATCAAGTAAGCAAAGAAGATACGGTAGCGGCGGTGGAGACCCGTATGGTAAAGCTTGTAGGCCGTCAGGGCTGAACCCAGGGCGGAAATCACCTGGAAAAACTGGGTGAAGTCGAAATGATGGAAGAATGTCCCCCAACCCACCAGGGCGGTCGCGGGGAAGACGCTGTGAAAAAACAAAGCCGACGCGGCATCGGACGTTAGGTCATTCACAGAACTGATTCTAACATCACGTGCCGCTCCGGCTTAGCAGATTCCGTCCAGACTATTGCACGTACGGACATGGATTGCACTGCGGGATTGGGATGTCAATCCGCGCCGTCCGAGCCGACGCCAGGAACGCAAATGCGACCATCGCGAGCAGAACGAGCTTTTTCATGGGTACGCTTTCCTTTCCACTGCTAACTTACGTTGGTAAGCTGAGTACTATACTAGCCGTAACCTTACCGTTGTAGGGTGTTTTGCCGAAAGTTTTCCAAAAGTGGAACATCGCTCGGTACCAAGGTCCTAGGAGGGGCATCCGGTTGGGAGGCAAAAGGCAACGTTAACCTTCAGGTTGGTATAGAATGTAGAGGTGGCAGCACGGCGCCGGTTGGGACTGGTTCAACCGCTTGGGCTGGCCGCCAGAGGAGTGGAAACTGGGCGATTCACCTGCCAGTCCGCGAACGACATGGGCACCCGCAGCCCAGGTGTGGTGGCGGAAGACGCTGTCGCGCATTTCCACGCACTTCGGCCGGCTGGTTTTCCTTGCCTCATTACGGGACTCGGCCACGGGCCGGTATTGCCACGACGACCTTCTGCGCCTGCTGGGCAGCGACGACACCGACCGCACGCTGTGTCGCAGCCACCACCAGGTATTCGCGGAATGGCTGGGATTCAGCCTGGCCGAACAGAAATCGGACTTGGACGAGTATCTGCAGGAAACCGGCAGCTCCCGTTACGCGACACACTACCGCAACCTGGTGCCGCCCACCGCGCGGGATGTCGAACGGCAGCTCTATCTTACAGATTTGGAGACTCTGCTGGGGTTGCTGGAGGTCGAGCATGCCGCCGTTTCGACGGCTCGAGCAGCATACCCACTCCCATGACTTGGCCCACCACGTCGATCTCAGCGGGGTCGAAAATGACCGGTGCCTGCAGGGACGCGGGATGGGGTAGTACTATAAGCCGGTCCTCCGCCAGGGCGCACCAACCGCAGCGATAACCACCGCGAAATTCCAGAAAATAGATCGGCCGATTATACTGGCTAGTCCAGCCGCTTTGCGCAATGCGTCGGCGGTTTTGATCGATCAGCACCATGGCTCCCGGCTGGATAACCGGCGACATTGACCAGTCTTCGAGGCCAATAAGGCCATACCGGTAGTGCCGAATATCGTGCCCGACCAGGAAATTCAGTGGCATTTTCCCCCATCGCCGCATAAGGTGACTGAGAAATGTCGTTTGATTCAGGTCAATCTCCCGGTCGATGGCCTGCGGAATTGTGGCCGGGCCGTCGGCCGAAAAGCCGATCACGTGGGTTTCGTCCAGACCGATGGTCAGGGCATCGGACGGCAGATCGTCGAGTGGCACTCCGTACCACCCCAGGACCTCGCGGAGTTCCAGGCGGTAGATGGCGCAGAGCGAATACAAGCGATAAATCGTAGGGACGGTGCCTTTGTTTTCAATATCGGCCAGCCGGCTTAAGGCAATCGCAAACTCTTCGCTGGAACGCCGCCGGGCAACCGCCTGGCTGGCTTCCACGACGTCCCGATATGTCAACTTCAGCCGTTCCCTCACCTGCTTGAGTTTTTCGCCGGGCCGCTCCATGCTATGATCCTCGCTGTAAGGCCATCCGGGCTGTGGAGATGGCCGCAGAAGCCGATGGAATTATACCCCGCGGACCCGACCGCGGCAACATGAATCGCACGTTTTTGTTCTGAAACCGGAACAACGCAGAAGGAAAGAAAGAAGCAAGAGGAGCCGGCGTGAAAGTAATCGTAGGTATCTCCGGCGCGAGTGGCGCCATATACGGACTTCGGCTGCTCGAACGGCTTCGCGGAAAGGAAGATCTGGAAGTCCATTTAATCCTGACGCGCTCTGGAGAGAAAACCCTATTTCTGGAAGCCGGCAAAACCGCGGCAGAAGTCAAAAAGCTGGCCGACCATTGCTACTCCAATGAGGATATCGGCTGCCGGCTGGCCAGCGGATCCTACGCGACCGACGCCATGGTGGTGGCGCCGTGCTCCATCCACACCATGTCGGCGATCGCCGCCGGAATCAGTTCCAACCTCATGGTGCGGGCCGCCGACGTCATTCTCAAAGAAAAACGCAAGCTGATTTTGCTGGTCAGGGAGAGCCCTTTTCATTTGGGGCACCTGCGCAATATGACCGCATTGGCGGAAATGGGCGCCATTATTGCGCCTCCGATTCCCGGCTTTTATCACCATCCGCAAACCGTCATGGATCTGGTGGACCACAGCGTGGACCGCGTCCTCGATTTGCTGGGCATCCCCGACCGGCAGGTGCGCCGCTGGCAAGGGGGATCCCAGTGAAGCAGAGCGCAGTGAAGAAGAAAGATGCGGCCCCCATCGCCTTCCAGGGCGCACGGGGCGCCTTCAGCGAGGAAGCCGCGCGCAAGCTGGCGGGCGCCAATGCGGCGGTTTTGCCGTGTGAACGCTTCGAAGAGCTTTTCCTCAGCCTGAAATCCGGGCGCGCCTCGGGCGCGGTGGTCCCCATCGAAAACACGCTGGCGGGATCGGTGCACGAGAATTACGACCACCTGGTGAACTACGAATTTCCGATTGTCGCGGAAACCAGCGTGCGGATTGTTCATAATCTAATCGCCTCAAAAGGCGTGCCATTTTCTAAAATCAGGCGCGCATTTTCCCACCCGGTAGCGCTCAACCAGTGCCTGGATTTCTTTGCCGAGCATCCGCAAATCGAGCGAATTCCTTTTTACGACACCGCCGGCAGCGTCAAAATGATTATGGAAGAAGGACTTCCGGATGCCGCTGCGATCGCTTCGTCGGTGGCCGCGCAAATTTACGGGGCACGCATTTTGCGCCGCTCAATTGAAAGCGACCGCCGCAATTTCACCCGTTTTTTCCTTCTGCGGCGGCCGGCGGATGCGCGGCGCAGCCTCCCTGCCGCCGGCAACACGCAATGGAAAACTTCGCTGGTGTTCAGCACCCGCAATATTCCGGGCGCGTTGTTCCGGGCGCTGAGCGCGTTCGCCCTGCGCGACCTGAATCTCACCAAAATCGAATCGCGGCCGCTGCGCGGCAAGCCTTGGGAGTATCTCTTTTATGTGGATTTCCTGGGCCGCATAGACGCTCCCAACGCCCAAAACGCGCTGCGCCATCTGGGCGAGCTGGCCGATTTCCTGCGCGTGCTGGGTTGCTATCCCAAAGGTGCGTAAGCGGCGCAGCCAACCAGGCAGGGCTCCCTCTTCACCGCGGAGACTCGGAAGCGCGGAGGCACTGAGAAAGACAGAAGCAAAGTCAAGACTTGAGATCGCTGAGGAAGCCGCGTCACCAGGTATAGTGAGCTGTGTAAGTCAGCGTCTTCTCCTCATCCGGCTGAAGTGTCACCTCGTATTCGATGGTCTTGCTATCTGCCTGGCGATGCGCGGCCGATTCCTGCGTGATCATCCAGTTCGCCCACCGGTAGAGATGCTCCACTACGCGAACCGTTGCCGCCTCTTTCTTGTGGTTCCGCAACTTGATCTCAAACGATTCATCCAGCCAGCCACCGGGCTGGTTTTGCGATTGAAACTTGGTCTGCCGCCGCTCGCCCGTAAGATCGAATGCGTTCCCCGTGTACACGCGCACGGTCTCGTCCTTGGGGGTGTGATCGATCTCATTTTCGCCGGTGAACTCCACTTGGCCATCCTGATCGCGGCGATAGAACCGCACGCGGCCCTTGGGCAACGGTATTCCCAGATGGTTGGCTTCGCTATTGGTGAACTCGCGCATCACCCACACATTCGGATTGGATTGGGTGCCGTACTGCTGGATATTACGCACGTCCTGGTAGTTGCCATAGTTCCGGTCGAACCGCGCGCCATCATAGTATATACAACCGTTTGGATTGGATGCCGGAGGCGCGCAGAAACTCCACCTGCTTGGTTTCCCGGTCGCGAAGCGTGGTCGGTTGTGGAAGCGTGTAGAGGTGGTAGTCTTCGAAGGACCTCTCCGTTACTTGGGCCGGTCCCAGTTCGAGACGTTGGCTAGCGCCAGCCATGGCCGCGAACCTCACCTGTTCTTGCGGCTGGACCTTGTTCACATCGCCCGCCATCAGCTTGATGTGGGCGTGATCGAACTGCTTGCCGCTTTGGTTGTCCAACGTCACCCAGCCCACCAGGTCCAGGGTGTCGCCCGCCTCCGGCGCGACGATGTTGTAGTCGGCGTTCCAACTCATGCCGCCGGTGACATAGCTCAGCTCGGCGTCAAACCTGGCCGGTTGAGCGGAATACACGATCCAATCGAGCGCGGGTCGGAGGATCGTGTCGTCGCCCAAGGCGGGGAAAATCGGTTCCCCCGGCAATGTGAACTGCAGTTGTCCGCCCACCTCAATAATGGGTTGTCCCGCGCCACCCGATGCCATCGCCATCTGATTGGCCTGATATTGCGAGCCATATCGGTTCATCGCCTGGTAATGCGGTACGTAGCCGCTGCGCACGATCCTGGCGCTGACGATGGTCCCATCCGGCTTTCGGAACTCGATCGTCTTGCCCTCGTAGAGGCCGAGCAGCATCCCTTGCGAGACGGGATCGTTGCGGTAATTCTGTTCCAGCACCTGGACTGCCCATCGGCCCGTCGGGTCGCGCAGAATCACCGAGTCCGGCTCCACTTGCGCCGTCACGCCGGAGAAGCGCACAGTGTTGTTACCCGCCTTCAAATCCAGCGGTAGGGTGTCGCGGATTACCGCGAAGTTCTGGTTGTAAATGGTTAGCGCGGGATCGGCGCTAAATGCCAAATGTCGTGAAGCAAGCGCACAGTGCCGCAAGCCGGCCACACGTGCTCGTGACGCCATAAGTCTTCATGCCCCTATGACGACGCGCACGGCGTAAATGTTGCCTCGGGTGGATCAAATAGAGGACTGTGCCATCTGTTTATAGTCCCCGGTCCGCCTAATCCGCATTTCTCACGGCAATCCGGGCTGCTGAAGTGGCGCACGCGCTCTTGGCGTGCCGCGTCGGCACTCTTGCCGGCGCCCGGCTCCGATAGGCTGTTCGCGCCCAGCATGCATGTCGGGAAGGGACAGTCTCGACACGGCACGCACGAGGCTACTTCTTTCTCGCCGGCGGGGCCTGGGTTGTGGGCTTCTTCAAGACCTTCCTGAGTTCACCAGCCATGTTCTCAAGGTCGGCGCGCTCGGAATCGTAAACCGGGTTGGGCGGGTCCAGAATCTTGATGGCCCGCTCATAAATCGGCAGAGCTTCAGCCAGTTTGCTCTCGTCGATGCGCTGGGAGGCTTCACCGGACAGGCCATACGCCAAATCGTACGCGCGAATGGCGTTGGCTTGCGTAGCGGCCGTTTCGGCCTGTTCCCACTTTTTCTGCGCCCCGTAAAAGATCGCGATCTTGTCGTACGCCATGGCTATCATCGGATGATTCGAGTCGCCCACGGAAGCCTTCCACAAGTCCAGAAGCCGCAGATAGAGCGGCTCGGCCTCGTCGTACTTCGTCTGCCCGAACAAGGCGTAGCCCAGGCCATCGACGGTGGCGATGAGGTCGGCGTGCTTCTTGCCGTAGAGCGTCTCGCGAATCACCAGCGCATGGCGGTAGGTTGCTTCCGCCTTGTCGTAGGCGCGCGAAGCGATCTGCAAGCTGCCCAGGCGATCGAGGTCGTAGACCAGCGAAGGATCGAGCGGCCCGAGAATTTTCGTGCGCAGGTCCAGCGCAGTGTTGAGCCGGAGGATGGCATCCTCCTTCTTCCCCATTTCGGCGTAAATCTGCGCCATGCGGCTCCAATCGTCGGCAATCGCGATGCTGTCGAAGCCAGCCACCATCCGGTGCAACGACATTACGCGGCCCATCATCCATAGCGCCTTGTCGAAATCTTTCATGGCTCGCGCGAAGCCCACGGAGAGCAGAACGTCATCGACGATCTTGGGGTCGTTGGGACCCAGGTTCTGTTCGCGCCAGGAAATGGCCAGTTGGAGAAAGTCGTCGGCGGCGGCGAATTCTCCGGCGGCGGCGCGCGACGAAACCAGGCGTTTGAGGATGTCGTAGCGCACCGGGTCGTCCATCGGGCCTATGCGCACGATATCCCAGGCCTGCTGGAAGTTCTGGCGGGCGGATTCGTAATCGCCCTTCATGTAGCTGGCCTGG
>JBEKGY010000076.1:0-10280 GCA_050012555.1 Occallatibacter sp. | reverse complement strand
CTGTAAATCGTCAGTCGAGCATGATAGTGATAGTCCATTCGGTCTCCTGGGATTGCTTTTGTTTCGCAACTTCAGCTTCCCAGTTCTCGACCGAATGGACAACAACCTATTGAAACTTCACATTTAGGCCTCTGAATACAGCGGATCGATGGGGGGCCTTCAGGCCCGGGCCTTGTTCTCCGCGGCGCAAAGGAAACGTCCGCGGCTAAAACCGCATTCCGATTGCCAGCCTGCGTTCAGTGGCCTGAAGGCCACTGCTCCCTCCGGGTGTCGGGTGCCCCAGAGCCTGCACTGAGCGTAGCCGAAGTGTCCGGATTTTCGGACTTGGGAAGAACTACGATCGCATCAGGCATTCTTAGCTGGGCATCCCGCTCCTACGCCAGCGCCTGCACCGTCCCCTTGCCCACCAGCTCTTCCACCCGCTCCACCCAATCCCGATCCGCCGCCACGCTCATCCCCTCCGGCTCCAGGATCACCGCGTACTCGCCCTTCTTTTCCAGATGCAGCATTACCTTCCCCGGTCCCGGCGAGGCCTCCGCCGCGCTCTTCAACCCGGCAAACATCTCCTCCGTCGCGCGCTCCAGGTTCATGCGGATGCGCACCGTAGCCGGCAGCTTCACCTGCACCTCTTCCAGCGCCTGGATTGAATTGACCGCAATCTTGGGCGCCGCATCCTCATCGCCCATCAGCACTCCGCGCGCCAGCACCGGAGCCTCGATCTTTAACGCGCCTGCCAGCCGCTCATAATCCCGCGAAAAACAGATCAGCTCAATCTTCCCCGTCGCGTCTTCCAGCGCCGCCTGCGCATACAGCTTCTGGTCGCGCCTGCTCTTCTGCACCCTGAGCCCCAGAATCATTCCCGCCACCAGTATCTCGTCCGCCGGGTCCGCCTGCGTCCCCCAGCGCTTCTCCGGCGCCTTGCGCTCCAGCGCCTCCGCCGCCGAAATCACCCCCGTCAAATTGCGCAGCTTTTCCGCGTACTTATCCAGCGGATGCCCGGAGACAAAGAACCCCAGCACCTCTTTTTCGTTGGCCAGCCGCACGCTCTCTTCCCACTCCGGCACCTGCGGCAGGTCCTCGCCGCCACGTCCTCCGTCGCGCCCCGTTTTCGGCCCCTCGTCGAAGAGCCCAAACAGCCCCGTCTGTCCCTGCGCCGCATCCCTCTGCGCCTTCTGCGCCCGCTCCATCGCCTTGTCCACGGCCTTCATCAGTTGCGCGCGGCTGCCCAGCGAGTCCAGCGCTCCGGCCTTGATCAGCGACTCGATCACCCGCTTGTTCATTACCCGCAGATCGACCTTCTCGCAAAACTCCCAGAAGCTCGCGAACCGTCCGCCCGCCTCCGCCCGCGCCTTCAAAATCGACTCGATCGCATTCCCGCCCACATTCTTCACCGCCGCCAGGCCAAACCTTATCGCCTCTCCATGCGGCGTAAACTGCGCCCCGGAGATTTGCACGTCCGGCGGCTCCACGCTGATGCCCATCTCCTTGCACTCGCCGATGTACTTCACCACGCTCTCCGGCTTCGACGTCTCCGATGACAGCAGCGAGGCCATAAACTCCACCGGATAATGCGTCTTCAAATAAGCCGTCTGGTACGCCAGCAACGCATATGCCGCCGAGTGCGACTTGTTGAACCCGTAGCCTGAGAACTTCTCCATCTGGTCGAAGATCTCCCCAACCGCGTCCTTCGGATGCCCCATCGCCGCCGCGCCCCGCATGAACCGGTCTCTCTGCTCGGCCATCCCTTCCCTGCTCTTCTTGCCCATCGCCCGCCGCAGCAAATCCGCCTCGCCCATCGAATAGCTGGCCAGCAGGTTGGCAATCTGCATCACCTGTTCCTGGTAGACGATCACCCCCATCGTTTCCTTCAGAATCCCCTCCAGCTCCGGCAACTTGTACTCCACCTTCAGCCGCTTCCACTTGCGCTCGATAAAGTCGTCGATCATCGCCATCGGCCCCGGCCGGTAGAGCGCGTTCAGCGCCGTCAGCTCCTCCACCCGGTCCGGCTTGTACCGCCGCAGAACGTCCCGCATCCCTCCCGACTCGAACTGAAACACTCCTGAAGTCAGCGCCGTATGAAAGACCCGCCTGAACGTCTCCTCATCGTCCGGCGGAATCGCCTCAATATCGAATTTGCCGTCCTGCTTCTCTCCCCGGCCCGCCTCGATCAGCTTCACGCAATCGTCGATCACCGTCAGCGCCGTCAGCCCCAGAAAGTCCATCTTCAGCAGGCCCAGCTTCTCCACCGCCTTCATGTCGTAGGCGGTCACAATCTCCTCGTTCTTGGTCTTGTTCAGCGGCACCAGTTCGATCAGCGGCCGCGGCGCAATCACCACCGCCGAGGCATGAACCCCGGCCCCGCGCACCAGCCCCTCCAGCTTCTTCGCCGTATCGATCAGCTCCCGAATCACCGTGTCATTGTCGTAGAGCTTCCTCAAATCCGGCACTTCTTTGAGAGCCATGTCCAGCGTCATGCCCACCGTGGCCGGAACCAGCTTCGCAATCCGGTCCACGTCTCCATACGGCATATCCAGCGCCCGTCCGCAATCCTTGATTGCCGCCTTGGCCGCCATGGTATTGAAGGTGATAATCTGCGCCACCTGCTCGCGCCCATACTTGCGCGTCACGTAGTCGATCACCTCGCCCCGCCGGTTCATGCAGAAATCCACGTCCACGTCCGGCATCGAAACCCGCTCCGGATTCAGAAACCGCTCAAACAGCAGCCCATTCTGCAGCGGGTCCACGTTGATGATCTCCATCGCATACGCCACCAGCGACCCCGTCGCCGACCCCCTCCCCGGCCCCACCGGAATCCCGTGGTCCCGCGCATACTTAATGAAGTCCCACACAATCAGGAAGTACCCCGCGTACTTCATCTGCTTGATGATCCTGATCTCATGCTCGAGTCTGGCTTGATATGCATGGACTGCCGTCCGCAGGACGCCGCGCGCCTCCAGTTGCCGCACCGCCGTCTCCATCCGTTTCTTAAACCCCGCCCGGCAAACCTCCTCGAAGTAGCTGTCAATGGTGTGCCCTTGCGGAACCGCAAACTCCGGAAACGGATTCTCCACCGGGTGCAGCGCCATCTGGCACCGCTCGGCAATCTCCATGGTCCGCTTCAGCACCGCCGGCGAATCCTTGAACAACCGCTCCATCTCGTCGGCGCCTTTCACAAAAAACTGGTCGCTGTCGAACCGGAACCGCTCCTTGTCGTGGATCTTCGCCCCCGTCTGCACGCACAGCATCACGTCGTGCGCATGGCTGTCCTCCCCGCACAGATAATGCGAATCGTTGGTCGCCACCAGCGGAATATTCAGTTCCTTTTCCAGCCGGAACAGCGCCTCATGAATCCTCTTCTCGTCTTCCAGCCCCTGGTCCTGAATCTCCAGGAAAAAATTCTCTTTTCCGAAAATGTCCTCGTACTGAGCGGCCACGCCCCGCGCCTTCTCGTAGTTCCCCGCCAACAGCTCCTCGCACAGCTCCCCGCTCAGGCACCCCGAAAACCCGATCAGCCCCTCCGCATGTTCCGCCAGATACTTCTTGCTCACCCGCGGCTTGCGATAGAACCCATAGAGCGATGCCTCCGAGGTAATCCGGATCAGGTTCCTGTATCCCTCTTCGTTCTCCGCCAGCACCAGCAGGTGATTGTTCTCATCCCCCTCGCCCGGCGCCCGGTGGTCCTCTTTTTTGCTGATATAAAGCTCGCAACCCAGAATCGGCTTGATCCCTCTGGCCTTGGCCGCCTCAAAAAAGTGCACCGCCCCATAAATATTCCCGTGGTCCGTCATGGCCACAGATTTTTGGCCCAGCGCCGCCACCCGGTCCACGAGCTTGGTAACGTCGCAAGCCCCATCCAGCAGCGAGTACTCCGTATGCAAATGCAAATGCGTAAATTCAGCCATGCTTACCCCAGATTCCAGCCCTCGATTCCAGCCTTGATTCTAGCCTTCACTCGTCCCCGCAACCTGCCCGGAAAGCCGGTTGAAATCCCCGCCAACTGAGGAAAAACAGGGACGAATGGGGTAAACTTCCTGTGAGATTCACGAACGGAGGAACCCGCCATGTTCGAGGTCGGTAAAAAAGTACTGGTTATCACAGATAAAGGCGTTACCTTCGACGCCACCATCCTGGCCACCGCGAAAGGCGACGGCGGACCGGGAGCGTACAAGGTAGCCCTGAACGATCGCGGCCCTGAGCAACTCGGACAGTGGCACAAGGCGGCCGACGTGTTCATTCTGGACCAAACATTGCAGGAAAAGAAGGACTCCTGGGACAATTTCCTGAAGGAATAACCGGGACGGTTGCCCACATCTGCAATCTGGGTGCCCCAGGTCCCGTCCGCCGCGGCGGAGGACCTGGGAAACCACGAACCCCACCCCGGCCACTGGGTCATTACCTTCTCCCGTCAGGGAGAACGCGTAAATAGCCCAGGGTGAAGTCCGCAGCAGCGGACGAAACCCTGGGTCAACGTTCCCCACCCATCCAACCGTCCCGTAGGGCCGGGGCGAAATCTCAATAGGTATCCTCGCGCCGCAGCCCACAATAGAGCAGCACCACCTCGCGGTCCGCAATATCGTAGCGAAAGCGGAACCTCCCCGAGCGAAGCCGGTACTGGCCTTCTCCCGCCGGAACCCCTTGCAGCTTCTTGATCGGATATTTGCGGTTCTTGTTATACGGGTCCAATGAAAGGATCGCAATCGCCTTTTCAAACCGCTCCACAAGCTCAGGATGCTTGGGCGCCAGCTTCTTCAGCAGCCGGTCGAAGTGCGCGGTTGTAACGACGGAATAGGAATGTGCGTTCATTGGCAGTCGAGAACTATGCCGTCTTTCGAACGGCGCTGCGTTTCAACTCAGCCAGCAGCTTTCCGGCGGGCCGGGTCTTGCCCGCCGCGTGGTCCTTGCGGCTTGCCGCAATCGAGGCTTTGACCTTGGGGTTTCGCAACTCCAGATAATCTTCCAGTTCATCGGCCGCCATGATGCCGATGACGGGAATCCCGTCCTTCTCCAGGATGAAGTATTCGTTGCCGTTGTGAGCCCGCCGGGCGATCTGGCCCAGATTGATGCGCGCCTTGGTGATGGGAAGCCGATTGATCGTGTTCATTGATGTGTATTGATTAACCTCCATCAAAGTATAGCACGAGCCTCATCAGGCCAGGACTTCATCACGAACAAAATGGAGACGGATGATCTTCGGAACCTCCATGGTCTCATCGAAGTAGCAGCGGACAGCGTCCTTGACCATCGCGCGCAACTCCTCCACAGTGTCTCCCTGGGTATGGATGCCGTAACCGAGGGCGGAAGCGGTGTAGCCCCCGTCAGCCTCGTCCTCACGCACCTCAAAGATGATCTCGCTCATCGAAGGCAGACCTTACTGCATGGATAAATGCTAACACCTCACCCACGACCCGTTACGCTTGACAAGTGTTGTCATATATGACTACACTTTCTAATAGCGATGGCTGAGAGCCGATGACCAGACAGACGCGGCCCATCTCATGGATCAAGGCCGCCCGTAAAGAGTTCGAGAAGTTCCCCGCCGAGGCGCAAACCGTCTGTCTTACAGCTTTGACCATCGCGGCTGAGAACGGCAAGGCCGACATTGCAAAACCGCTCAAGGGACTTGGCTCCGGCATCTTTGAGATTGCGCTGCCCTTCCGTGGAAACGCATTCCGGGTCGTTTACGCCGTGCAAATCGGCGATGAAATCTGGGTTCTTCACGCCTTCCAAAAGAAATCGACCCAGGGCATCAAGACCCCACTGCATGAGATCGAATTGATCGAGAGCCGGCTGAAGAAACTGAAGGAGGTGCTCAAATGAAAAGTGAAGCTATTGAACTGGTCCGCGGCAGCGGCAACGTCTTCCGCGACCTGGGCCATGCCAGTCCCGATGTCGCGCAGTTGAAGGCCATCCTCGCTGCCGGGATTATCAAAATGCTGGACCGCAAAGAGCTGACCGTCCGCGCCGCCCAAGCCCAGACAGGCATCGCGGCAGCCGACTTCTCCCGCATCCGCAACGCCGACCTGGCCCGATTCACCCTCGACCGCCTGGTTTCGATCATCAACCGCCTGGGCTCCCGCATCGAAGTCCAGGTCAAAATCCGCACCCTTGAACCCTACAGCCAAGCCGCTCGCAAGGTAGTTGCGTAGAGTGCATGACGATCAAGACCAGCTCAAAGCGAAACTCGCCGTAAGCTAAACTCATCCCATGAACGACCAGCAATGGAAGACGCTCGTCTCAGTAGTTCGCGGAGAGGCGCTCCGCCCTCTGCCCACGGCTTTCATCATCGATAGCCCCTGGCTCCCTAATTGGGCGGGCCACACCATTCTGGATTACTTCACCAGCGAACGCACCTTCCTGGACGACAATCTCAAGGCCATTGGCGCCTTCCCGGAGACGATCTTCCTGCCCGGCTTCTGGTCGGAATACGGGATGTGCACCGAACCCTCCGCCTTCGGCTCCGTCTCCATCTGGGGCGAGAACGAATTCCCCTTCGCCAAAAAAGTCCTGCACTCGCCCGCCGCCGTCGAGCTTCTCGAAACGCCCGATCCGCGCAAGCACGGCCTGCTTCCCTTCGTCATCAAGCGCCTCCAGCACCTGCAGCCGGAGATCGAAGCAGCCGGCCACAAAATCCGCTTCGCGGTGGCGCGCGGCCCGCTCAATATCGCCTCCTTCCTGATGGGCACGCCGGAATTTCTCACGGCACTCAAGACTGACCCGGAGCAAATGCATCGCCTGCTTTCCATCGTCACGGATTTTCTGGTGGACTGGATCGCGGTTCAGCGCCAGGCATTCCCCTCCATCGACGGCATCTTCCTGCTCGACGATATCGCCGGATTCGTAAGTCGCCGCGATTTCGAAACCTTCGGCCTGCCTTACTTCGAGCGCGCTTTCAGCGCCGATGTGACGGTGAAGTTCTTCCACAACGACGCACCCTGCAAAGCAAGCGCGCCAATGCTCGCGGACGCGGGAATCAATCTGCTCAACTTCGGCATTCAGCACACGCTGGCGGAGATGAAGTCCTGGACCAACAACCGCATTGCGCTGATGGGAAACATTCCTCCACGCGACGTGCTGGCCGAAGGAACGCCGGCGGACGTAACGCATTCGGTAACGGAGATGCTGAACGCTCTCGATGACCATTCCCGCCTGATCGTTTCCTGCGGCGGAGGAATGCCTCCACAAGCGCCCACGGAGAATATCAAAGCATTGATCTCGACGGTAGAAGAGTTAACGCGGTAGTCCGGGACCGATCGTGCGGTCAAGCGCAGCCCGAACCGCCGCCATCCTCGCTGACCCGCTGACTTGCCGACTCGCTGACTTGCTGACTCGCTACCTGACCACCAGCCGGGTAAACGGCTCCACATAGGCCATCAGATACACAAACACCCCCACCAGCGCCGCCAGCGCCAGGCTGTGCAGAAAGACGTAGCGCAGGATCGTTCCCTCCTGCCCATAACTCTGCGTTGCCGTGCTGGCCACCACGATGCTGGGCGCTGCAATCATCTTCCCCATCACGCCGCCGGCGGAGTTGGCTGAGGCCATCAGCACCGGCGAAACCCCGATCTGCCGCGCCGTCATCTGTTGCAGGCTCCCGAACAGCACATTCGACGAAGTATCTGAACCGGTGCTCGCCGTGCCTATCCATCCGATCAGCGTCCCGAAAAACGGATACAACGCCCCCGTCCGCGCAAACGCCAGCCCCAGCGTCGCATCCAGCCCGCAATAGCGCGTGACAAAACCCAGCGCCAACATCGCCGCGATGGTCACCACGGCAAATCGTATGCTGAACGCCGTCTTCACAAACATCGCAGCCAGCGCCCTCGGCCCCAGCCCCATCAGAAAGCCCGCCAGCACCGCCGCTGCCAGAATCCCCGTCCCCGTCGTCGTCAGCCAGTTCAGGTTGAAGATCGCCGCCTCGGCTGTCGGCTTGGCCACCACCGGCGGAATGCGCTCCACAACGTTATGCAATCCCGCCACGGCGATCTTGATGGAAGTCTTCTCATCCGCCCACTGCGAAAACCTCGGCAGCCCCCACGCAAACACCACCACGCTCAGAACCAGCCAGGGCATCCATGCCTTGAAGGTGGTTGCCGCGCCATGCTCAAACTGCACCCGCGCCTGCCCGCTCATCACCTCGCGCTTGGCATTCATCACCCGCTTCGGCTTCCAGAAGCGCAGGAACGCGATCAGCGCAACAATCGTCGCCATCGCCGCCACAATATCCACCAACCCCGGCCCAGTGTAGGTGGCCATCAGGTACTGCGTCAGCGAAAAGGTTAGCCCCGCCACCAGAATCGCCGGCCAAACCTCCACCATGGCGCGAAATCCCGCGTAAACCCAGATCAGCCAGAACGGCACCAGAAAACAAAACGGCGCCAGCACAATGGCGATCACCTTGGAGAGCACCAGCACATCCAGCCCGGTCACGCCGTGGAGCGCAATGATGGGAATGCCCAGCCCGCCGAAGGCCACCGGAGCGGTATCGGCAATCAGCGCCAGCCCCGCGGCCTCGATGGGACGGAAGCCTAGACTGATCAGGATAGCTCCGCAAACAGCCACCGGCGTGCCAAACCCCGCCGTGCCCTCAAACAGCGCCCCCAAAGCGAAGGCAATCAGCAGCAGTTGCAAACGGCTGTCGTCGGTAATGTTGGCCAGGCTCTGCTGCAGCGTTTCAAACCGCCCCGTCTTCACCGTCAACTGATACAGAAAGATCACCGGCAAAATAATCCAGCAGATAGGAAACACTCCATACCCTGCCCCGTAAGCAGCCGAAGTCAGCGCCAGCCGCACGGGCATATGGAAGATCGCCATCGCCACCGCCAGCGCCGTCCCCAGCCCCAGAACCGCCGCCACGTGCGCCTTCAGCCGAAAAACCGCCATCGCTCCCAGCAGCACCAGCACCGGCAGCGCCGCAACCATCGTCGAAAGCCACCACACGCCGGTTGGATCGTAGGCCTGCGCCCATCTCCCTGTCGCCGGATTGGTTTTGAGCAGATACGCCGCGCCCAGAACCAGCGCCACAACCCCAACGCCGATCATCACCAGCGATGTGCGAGTGCCGGGGTCCCCAGTGATGCCCCGACCCTGGAGGGTACCCCGGCGCTCACTTCGTCGCTGGGGTGGTGAGCCTCGCTTCTTGCCCGGCTCAGGCGCCGCACCACTGGTTGAAGAAGGAGTCGATCCCATTTCACCTCGCGAAGTTCTATTCCTCGGCACTTCCGTACGGGCTTGTGGAGACAGATAAGTGGATGTCGAGTTCAGTGTACATAACCGGAGTAGCAACGCCAGGACTTGATATGAATCCGGCCACGCCTACCCGATAACCCAAATCGCACTCGGCCGGCCGGTATAAACTCATCCCAGGCCTATGCGCAACCGCATCCTTCTCCCCCTCCTGCTCCTCGTTCTTCCGGCGCTGCTATGCGCTCAAACCCCGGTCAATCTTCACCAAAAAATGCCGACCAAAAAGCAAAACCCCGAAGGGGTCCATCAATCCGCCATCATCATTGACACCCATGCCGATACCCCACAACGCTTCGTCGATGAACACTTTGATCTCGCCGACCCCCTCGGCTCCGGCAACCTCAACCTGGATTCGATCCACAAAGGAAACCTGGGCGCCGAGTTCTTCTCTATCTGGGTCGAGCCCACGCGCTACAAGGGTCAGTACGCCCACCGCACCCTCGAGCTGATCGACGCCGTCAAGCAACAGGCCGCCAAACACTCCGATCAGATCGAGTTCGTCACCTCCCCTGAAGGCATCGAAAAAGCCCACCGGGATCATAAATTCGCAGCCCTTATGGGTATTGAAGGCGGCCACTCCATCGAGGACTCGATCGCGCTGCTCCGCCAGTACTACGCGCTCGGCGTCCGCTATATGACCCTCACCTGGTCCAACTCCAACGACTGGGCCGACAGCTCCGGCGATATCACCGACACATCCATCCCCCACACCAAAGAAGGCCTCACCGAGTTCGGCAAAGACGTGGTCTACAAGATGAATCGCCTGGGCATGATGGTCGATATTTCGCACGTCTCAGACCGCACATTCTACCGGACTCTGGTCATCACGCGCGCCCCGGTCATCGCCTCTCATTCCTCCGCCCGCGCCCTCTGCGACGCTCCCCGCAACATGACCGACGATATGCTCCGCGCCGTGGCTCGCTCCGGCGGGCCCAACTCCAAAGGCGGCGTCGTCCAGGTCAACTTCTACTCCGGCTTTCTCTCCCAGTCCTACCGCGACGCGCAATTAGCTCTCCAACCGGAAGCGAAGAAGGCCG
>JBEKGY010000075.1:0-10363 GCA_050012555.1 Occallatibacter sp. | reverse complement strand
ATGAACCAACGGCCGGGCGGCAATATCCTCGCCCGGCCTCGACAAGCATCGGAGGGATAGACCCGCCATGCCTTGAAAATCCAACCCTTCTTCACCGAAAATGCTTGACGCGCAAGAGAGAATCTTCTGTCATCCTGAGCGGAGCGAGTCGAAGGACCTGCGGTTCGTAAACTGGCGAAAGGGTGGGAAACCAAGGAGTTTCCTCTAACTGTCATTACAGGTAAACTAGAACCATGGCGGAGATTCAGCGCAGGAAAACACCCACGGTTAAAATCGGAGCCGTTCGCGTCGGCTGGGAGGTCCCGGTTATCGTCCAGTCCATGACCAACACCGACACGGCCGACGTCGCCGGCACCATCGAACAGGTTGCGACCCTGGCCCTGGCCGGCTCTGAGATCGTTCGCGTCACGGTCAACAATGAAGCCGCCGCCGCCGCCGTTCCGCACATCGTCGAAGGCCTGGACAAGCGCGGCCTCCGCGTCCCCATCGTGGGCGACTTCCACTACAACGGCCATCTGCTGCTCAAGAAGTTTCCCGCCACGGCGCGGGCGCTGTCCAAGTACCGCATCAACCCCGGCAACGCATCCATCGGCAAGAAAGACAACGACAATTTTCAGGTCATGGTCGAGTGCGCTGTCGAAAACCAGAAACCGGTCCGCATCGGCGTCAACTGGGGCTCGCTCGATCAGGCGCTGCTGACCCGCATGATGGACGAAAACAGCCGCCGGCCCGACCCGTTGCCCGCCCGCGAAGTGATGATGGAAGCCATGCTGGTCAGCGCGCTCGACTCAGCCAAAGCCGCCGAGCGCTACGGCCTTCGCCACGACCAGATCATCCTCTCCGCCAAACTCTCCGGCGTCCGCGACCTGGTCGACGTCTACATGGCCCTCGCCGCTCGCTGCGACTACGCCCTGCACCTCGGCCTGACGGAAGCCGGAATGGGCGCCAAAGGCCTCATCGCCTCCACCGCCGGCCTCGCCCCACTGCTGCTCGCCGGCATTGGAGACACCATCCGCGTCAGCCTCACCCCCAAGCCCAACGGCGACCGCAGGGAAGAAGTACAGGCCGCGCAGCAGATTCTGCAATCGCTCGGCATTCGCAGCTTCATGCCGCAAGTGACGAGCTGCCCCGGCTGCGGCCGGACAACGAGCACTTATTTTCAGGAACTGGCCGAGCAGATCCAGAGCTACCTCCGCACCCAAATGCCTGAGTGGCGCAAGAAGTACACTGGCGTCGAGGAGCTGAAGCTGGCCGTCATGGGCTGCGTCGTCAACGGCCCCGGCGAGTCGAAGCACGCTAACCTTGGAATCAGTTTGCCGGGGACATTTGAGGAGCCGAAGGCACCGGTTTATATCGACGGCAAACTCTCGACTACGCTGCGCGGAGATACGATTGTGGCTGAGTTCAAGCAGATACTGGATCGATACGTCGAGAGCCACTACGGGCAGGGCGCGAAGCGTGAAGAGCTGGTAGGCGCGCGGTAAGAAGCTGGCAGTCTTGATAGATTGGTTTTCGGAAATCAAGGAATCTGTGTCGGGAGGAACGGATTCTCAATCCGCACGCCCTCCACTATCTGCCCGTGTTGCAGGTCTTCGGTCAAGAGTGTTGTGCATCCCGCAGCAACCGCCGCCGCAAGAATCAGCGAATCGTAAATTCGAAACCTGTGCCGCTTCGAAAGATCGACTGCTGCCCTGTTCGTCTCCGCTGTCAAAGGGATTGCGCGTCCACACAGCGCGTCGATCACATCCAGGCATCCCTCGATGGCATCCCAATCCATCTTCAACTTCCAGGACAGAACGTCCGCAAACTCATTCAGTACCTGAACACTGACCATGCCTCCGAGACTCAACATCTGTTCGGCTTTCACCGTGCGAAGATCGACCGGAGAACCTGCGCGAACGGCGAGCGCGTAGACCAATACATTCGTGTCGAAGAAAGCCTTAACGGTCATAAAGCTCGTCGCGATTGAAGACAAAGTCGTCCGGGACCACAACTCGCAGCTTGCGTAACTTCTCAACCGCTTCCTGGCGTCTGCGGTCGCGCGTGACCTCAAAGGAATATTCCCCGGTCACTTTGATCTGAGCTTCCTCGTCGGGAGAAATCCCCAGCTTAGCGACTACATCGGCGGGAACCCGGATAGCAACGCTGTTTCCCCATTTCGCAAACTTCATGAGCACCTCAAGATATACATATCTATTGTATATCCATTTTGGATTGTATAGGGTATAAATTCACTTCTCTTACCGGCTATTTCGCGCTACTCTTTCCACATTCCCCGGAAAGAGTTCGTATGCCACTGCGCCGCTTGCGTTGGCTCATCTACCTGGCCCTCACCACAACCCTGCCAGCCCTGGCCGCCTCGCAAAAACCCTGCATCCCCGCCGACGAAGCCTCCAAACTCCTCAACAAAGACATTTGCATCTCCGCGCATATCTATGACGTGGTGCAACTTCCCGACGGAACCCGCTACCTCGACGTCTGCACGCCTGAGACCCCCGACGAAGCCTGCCGATTCACCATCATCAGCCTCTGGGAAGACCACGACGAGGTCGGCGAACTGCTCAAATATCGCGATATGAACGTGCAGGTGCGCGGCATTGTGCAGCCCATGCACGGCCGCGCCGGGATGCTTCTCAGCCATGCCCGCCAGTTCTACGGCGGCCCGCCCAAATTCAGGCCCAACCCCAAACTCGTGCGCGGCTTCAACGCCGAGCAGAGCCGCCCGCCAATCAACGACCCTAACCTGCGCTCGCAGGGCGGGCGGCGCGCTTTCATGAATACGCGGGACCAGGAAACGCGTCCGGCAAAGTAAGGTCTATGGACTCCCAGGTCTCAAAATCGAGACCTGGGGCACCCAGCTTGGCGGGATCAGGCCGTCTCTTCCAGCGGCGGCGCAAACCGCGCCCCCATCCGCAAAATCACGCCGGAGATAACCAGAAAAATCAGCGTTGCGCCCAGGCCAATGCTCAGATTCGAGCGGTCGGAGATGGCGCCGATGATGGTGGGCGAGAAGGTATCGCCGAAGAAGTGGATGCAGAACAGGTTGAACGAAATCGCCGTGGCCCGCACCGGCGCGGAAACCGAGTTCACGATGGCGGCGTTCAGCGGTCCGGTATTCAGGAAGAGAAAGAACTCCGCAGCAAACAGCGCCGGAATCGCCCAACCCCGCGGACCGAAGAAGACCAGCGCGCCGCAGGGAAGCGTGAGCGCCACGCTCCAGAAGGAGAGCAGGTAGAGCGCGCGGTAATTGGTGCGCAGCCAGCGCTGCGCCAGCCAGCCGCCCACCAGCGTACCGGCGATTCCGTCCACCACCGTGATGGCGCCGACCACCATGCTGGAGTTGCCCACTGAGAGCCCGGCGGAACGGTGCAGAAACGTCGGCACCCACGCCGAGATGCCGCCCATGGCAAAGGTGAGCGTCGCCAGCCCGAAGGTGGCCGTCAGAAATGCAGGGTTGCGAAACAGTCCCAGAACCGTGGTGCGATCGGCTGTGGGGCGGATGTGGTCGCTCGAGCCCCGCTCAGGCTCCCGCCCCATCCACCCGTACAGCGCCGCAATCGCCAGTCCCGGAATGGCGCAGAGAAAGAACGGCGCCCGCCAGCCCCACATCGTGCCCAGTTCCCCGCCCGCCAGGTAGCCCAGCGCCGCGCCCACCGGAATGGCCAGATAGAAAATCGACAGTATCCGATTGCGATCCCGCTCGGGATAAAAGTCCGCCAGCACCGCCGGCGCAAAGATCCCGAAGGTAGCCTCGCCCACCCCCACCAGCGCATGGCGTATGAAGAGGGTCCGGTAGTCGTGGACCCAAGCCGTCCCCAGCGTAGCCACGCTCCATAACACTGCCCCGGCTATGATCAGCGGTTTGCGCCGAAAATGGTCTCCCAGCCAGCCGGTCAGCGGCGCCGCAAGCATATAAAAGACAAACAGCGCGGTAGTCAGCGCCCCCATCTGCTGGTCTGTGGAGTGGAACTCGCGCTGTATCAGCGTAACTTCACCGGGCAGAATATAGCGGTCGATGTAGTTGAAAAGGTTCAGCCCGATGAGCAGCAGCAGCGTCCCCAGGGCGGGGCTGATGCGCGAACGGAGAGGCTGGGGCAATGTGGGCAAGAGCGTTGATCTCGCAACAGAAGCGAGAGTTTACACGAATATCACAATCGGCTATCGATAGCCCAATTCTTTAATAAAATTCAGGCCGTCGGCCGTGGCCAGCGCGCCTCCACGGTGGTCCCGATGCCGCCGCGAGGCCGGAACTCACCCCGCACCACGGCCCACACCGGGTCGCAGGCCTTCACCACGTCCTTGAGCACCTGGTTCACGATGTTTTCCTGGAAGATGCCCAGATTCCGGTAGCTGAAGAGATACTCTTTCAGCGATTTCAGCTCCAGGCACCGTTCTCGAGGCATGTACCGGATGGTCAGAACGCCGAAGTCCGGCAGCCCTGTTTTCGGGCATACCGAGGTCAGTTCCGGATCGTCGATCGTGACCTCATAGCCGGGAAACTGGTTCTGCCAGGTCTCGATGGCGGGAAACGCGAAATCGAGGCCGGCCTTGGCGTGTTCATCGGTATAGCGTGGTTCCAGAGCCATATCCCTGCATGATGAGGCCGTCGTAGACACGTTGATTATCGTGGCGCTTGTTGCCTCTGAGCGAGCCGAGGATTTGCGCCGTTGTCTCCGCGCCTCGGCTCGCTTTGTGGGGTTTGGTTTCAGAGCTATTTCTGCTTGCAACGCTTCTTTCTCAGTCGCATACTGACGCCGAATCCGCAAACCCTCTGCAGTCCGAACATCCAGCTGCCAGCTAACGCCTCTTTTTCTCACAGGCATGGTGCCACCTTTCTCGTCGCAGCTGCGATGAAGTCCGGCCACGCTAACATGTAAATGCGTTCTTGTGACCAAAACGCTCCAGAGCTTGTGACTATATTGTACGAGCCCGGAGATTGGCCGGCCAGTTCGGCCCCCAACCCATTCACTTGCTCCATAAGAGCAGCTTTTGAGTCCTATATACTAACTCTGGTTAAGTGCATGGCTGAAGAAAGAAAGCAATCGGACCGGCGCCCGCTCTGGCATTGGTGGGTCGCGGGCATCCTTATCATCATCGTGTTCTTTATGGCGCGGTTCCTCTTGCGGGATCGGCTGCCGGTGCGTGAAGCGCAGGCGATCCACCAGGAGCTGGTCAACACGGTGAGCACCAATGGCCGCGTGGAGCCGGAGAACAACTACGAGTTTTATAGTCCCGTCGCCACTACCGTCAAGGCCGTCTACGCGCAGCCCGGCGACCTGGTGCCGGCCGGCAAGCTGCTGTTGGTCCTGGACGATGTGCAGGCGCGCGCCCGGCTGGCTACCGCCGGAAGCGGCGTCAAGGCGGCCCTGGCAGCGGTGGAAGCGGCCACCCACAACGGAACCCAGCAAGAGCGCCAGACAGCGGCAGCCGACATTGCCCGCGACCGGCTGAACCGCGATCAGGCGAGCCGCGATCTGGATGCGCTCGTCAAGCTGAAGGCCACAGGCGCAGCCTCGGCCAGCGAGGTGGAGACCGCGCAACAACGGCTGGATGCAGCCGAAGCCGGCCTGCACGCATCCGACCAGAGCGCCACCAGCCGCTACTCATCGGCTGAGGTCGAGCGGGCGCAGGCAGAGCTGGCCGACGCGGAAGCCAATCTGGAGGCGGCGCGCCAGGTGATGGCGCAAACTTCCATCCATGCTCCCGTGGCCGGAACGGTCTATAGCCTCAATGCCGGACGCACGGATTTTACTGAAGAGGGAAAACTCCTGCTCCAGTTGGCTGACCTGCACCATGAGCGCGTGCGGGCCTATTTCGACGAGCCCGAGATCGGCCGCCTGGCCGTCGATCAGCCGATACAGATCAAGTGGGACGCCAAGCCCGGCCGGTTGTGGCATGGGCACATCGTGCGCACTCCCGTAACCGTGATTACCTACGGCACGCGCAATGTGGGCGAGGTGCTCATCGAGATCGACGATGCGGACGGCGATCTGCTGCCCGATACCAACGTCACCGTCACGGTAACCACCTCCAGCGAGCCAAATACCCTCAGCGTGCCCCGCGATGCGCTCCGCTCCGAGAATGGCAAGCCCTACGTCTACAAGGTGGCCGGCGATAGGCTGGTACGAACCTCCGTGACCGTCGGAACCATCAACCTCACCCAGGTGGCCATTCTCTCCGGACTCAAGGAGGGAGATTGGGTGGCAACCGGGACAGCCAATGGACAGCCCTTGCAGGAGGGCATTCCGATTAAGGTTGTGCGGTGACGCTGTTGCGCTGTGCGACAAAGATGCTACCGGCAGTTGTGCTCGCGGCAGCCGCGGCGATTGCGGCCTCCGCGCAGGCCCCGCTGGCTCAGGCCAACGCGGCTCTCCAGGCCGGCGAGGCGGACCGGGCGCTGGCCCTGCTCAACTCCCTTTCCCCGTCAGGCGCGGGCCAGGCCGAGGCCCATAACCTGCAATGCCGCGTGCGCTTTACCCTGGAGCAGTGGAATGCCGCCGCCAGCCAGTGCGAGCAGGCGGTGCGGCTGGACGGGCAGAACTCCAACTATCACCTGTGGCTGGGCCGCGCCTTGGGCGAGAAAGCCGACAGGGCCTCGTTTCTCAGAGCGTATTCGCTCGCCAAGCGCGTGCGCGCGGAGTTCGAGGAGTCTGTCAGTCTGAATCCCCGCAATGCCGAAGCCCTGGCCGACCTCGGCGAGTTTTACCGTCAAGCGCCCGGAGTAGTCGGCGGCGGCATCGATAAGGCACAAGGAATCGCCGCGCAGTTGGACAAGGTGGATCCGGCGCGCGCCCACGAATTGCGGGGCCGCATTGCTGAAGAACACAAGGACTACGGCGCAGCGGAGCGCGAGTTCAAGCTGGCCGTCGCGGCAGGCGCGCATCCCGCCTTCCAGTGGACGTCCCTGGCCGGCTTTTATTCCCGCCGCCAGCGCTGGACGGAGATGGAGTCGGCGGTGCACAGCGTCCTGACCGCCGCGCGTCGCGACAAGCACGCATCCGCTGCGCTCTATATCGGCGCTGGCTTGCTCACTGAATCCAACCACGACCCGGCGCTGGCTGCCAGAATGCTGGAAGATTATCTGGCCGGCTCCGAGAAAACCGAAGAAGCGCCGGCATTTGTGGCCCACCATCGCCTGGCCCGCCTCGACGACCAGCTTGGAGACGCCGCGGGGGCAAATCGGGAACGGGCTGCGGCCCTGGCCCTGGCGCATGATTACAAGCCCGCTCAGGAAGCAGGACCCCAGGAAGCCAGGAATTGACTGGATAAATGCAGGTGAAGATCGCTCACAATCCGCGCGGAGCCTGGGCGCCAGCCCTATTTGCCTTGGCGCTTGCGGCTGCGCCCTCCCTCGCGCCGGCCCAGGTCTCGCTGGCCACAGTGGTGGACCTGGCCCAGCGCAATTCGACTGCCGTCAGGCTGGCCGATGCCGATGTGCGAAAAGCCCAGGCAGTACTGGCGCAGACCCATGATGCGTATATTCCGAGCCTGAACTTCCGCTCAGGGCTTCCCGCGGTACCCGATGTTGGATTCACCGGGGGTATACCCTCGATCCTGGACGCAACCGCACAGTCGCTGGTCTTCAGTTTTCCCCAAAAGCAATACATTGCCGCGGCACGCGCTGCACTCAATGCCGCCTCACTCAGCCTCAAGGATGCCCGCGAGCAAGTGGCGCTCGATGCCTCAACGGCTTACATCGAACTCGATATCGTGAACACCGAACTTGCAGCCGCCCGTCAGCAGGAAGCCTTTGCGGGACGGTTGGTCGAGATCGAGCAGGAACGCGCCGAGGCCGGAGTCGACCCGCTAAGCGATCTGTTGGAGGCCCGGCTCACGGCGGCCCAACTCAAGCTCAAGCGCCTGCATCTGGAGACCCGCGCCGCAACGCTCGCCAGGCAGCTTGCCGTGCTCACCGGCCTGCCTGTGGGTTCCATTACGCCCGATCATGCAAGCATCCCCGAGATTCCGGTAGTGAAGGCAGACGACACCGAACCTACCACTGTCGCCATCCAATCAGCCCAGATGCTTGCGCTCTCCAGGCAGAAGACGGCGCATGGAAACCTGATGGAAGAGTACCTTCCACAGCTCAGCTTTAGTGCCCTCTACAGCCGCAGCACCACGATTCTGAACGATTTCAACGCATACTATAAGGCAAACATCCCGATCAATAACTTCAGTTCGGGATTCTCGATTCAGATTCCTTTCTTTGACCTGGGCCGCAGCGCCAAAGCCAAAGAGTCGGCGGCCGACGCGCTGCGGGCCACCGTCGAGGCCGAACAGGCGCAGCGGCAGAACGAGATTCAGATCGCCTCGCTTACCGGCAGCCTGCGCGAGTTGGATACGCAGGCTGAGATCGCCATCCTCAAACAACAGATCGCCAATGAACAGTTGCAGTCCGTGCTGGCCCAACTGGAATTGGGCAACGGCAGCGAAAGCGGCCCTGCCGCACAGCCGCAACTGACCCCCAAAGCCGAGCAACTGGCCCGCATCGACGAGCGCCAGAGGTACCAGGACGCTCTTGACGCTGGATTCGACCTCGCCAAGGCTCGGCTCAGCCTGCTCCGCGCCCTCGGCCACATGGAAGACTGGCTGCACGAACTGCATGCAAAGTAAACCGTGCCCTAAAGAGAACGGCGCGAATCCTGCCAAAATGTTAGAATTAAAGAGATGCCTAAGCCCCTGAAAACACTTCTCCTGAACCCGCCCTCGTTCGAAAACTTTGACGGTGGCGCTAGCTCGCGCTGGCCAGCCACACGCGAGATTGAGTCCTACTGGTACCCCGTCTGGCTCACCTACCCGGCCGGTTTGCTCGAGGGTTCGCGCCTGCTCGATGCCCCTCCGCACCACGTCTCCGCCAATGAAACCATCAGAATCTGCAAGGATTACGAGTTCCTGGTGCTCTTCACCTCCACCGTCGGCTGGGAGGGCGACCAGCGCCTCGCCGAGGCCATCAAGGCCGCCAACCCCTCCATCCGCATCGCCTTCGTCGGCCCCCCGGTCACTACCGACCCGGAACGCGCCCTCAACGAGTGCTCCGCGCTGGACTTCATCTGCCGCCGCGAGTTCGACTACTCCGTGGTCGAGTTTGCCCAGGGAAAACCGCTCAACGAGATTCTCGGCATCAGCTACAAGCTCAACGGCAAGATCGTCCACAACCCCGACCGCCCCCAGGTCGAAGACCTGGACGCCATGCCCTGGGCCACCAAAATCTACAAGCGCGATATGGACGTTACCCGTTACAACGTCCCCTTCCTGCTCCATCCCTTCATCGCCCTCTACTCGACGCGCGGCTGCCCGGCGCAGTGCACCTTCTGCCTCTGGCCGCAGACCCTCAGCGGTCACGCCTGGCGCAAGCGGTCTACTGACGACGTTGCCGCCGAACTCGCCTGGGCCAAAGAGAACTTCCCCGGCGTCAAGGAGTTCTTCTTCGACGACGACACCTTCAATATCCAAAAAATCCGCACCATCGAGCTGTGCGAAAAGCTCAAGCCGCTGGGTCTCACCTGGAGCTGCACCTCCCGCGTAACCACCGACTACGACACCCTCAAGGCCATGCGCGAGGCCGGCTGCCGTCTGCTCATCGTGGGCTTCGAATCCGGAGACCCCCAGATCCTCAAGAACATCAAGAAGGGCGCCACCGTCGAACGCGCCCGCGACTTCGCGCGGGACTGCCACAAGCTCGGCCTCACCATCCACGGCGACTTCATCCTCGGCCTGCCTGGGGAAACCAAGGAGTCCATCCGCAATACCATCAACTTCGCCAAGTCGCTGGACGTGGAAACCATCCAAGTCTCCATCGCCCACGCCTACCCCGGCACCGAATTCTACGACTACGCCAAGGCCAACGGCTTCATCGTCAATACCGCGGCGATGATGGATGAAGGCGGCCACCAGATGGCCCACATCGAATACCCCGGCCTGCCCACCGACTACGTCCTGGAAATGGTCCACCGCTTCTACGACGAGTACTACTTCCGTCCCAAGGCCGCTTTCCGCGTGGTCTGGAAGGCGTTTGTGAATCGCGATCTGCCCCGGCTCTACGTCGAGGCCAAATCCTTCCTCAAGCTCCGCGCCCAGCGCAACAGGATGGTGAAGGTTGCCCGCAGCCAACCGGTCGAGCCGCCGGCCCCCGCAAGCGCCGGCGCTTAGCCCCTACTCAGTCAGCTGCCATCGAGGGCGGACGCATCGCGTCCGCCCTCGATTTGCATCTGATTCATTCCTGTGTGCCCATCCCTTCGACTGCGCTCAGGGCAAGCTTAGCAGCCCGTGGTGCAAGTAGCTGAATTCCAGAAGGTCCGGCATCGGGGTGTGATGGAGCGGTAGGCCCCGGTTGAGTCGAGAGTCGAGGGCGTGCGGGGTTCAA
>JBEKGY010000074.1:0-11298 GCA_050012555.1 Occallatibacter sp. | reverse complement strand
CGCTGGCAGGCCCTCGAATACATCACCAGCCAGAACTTCGAGCGCCGCGCCCTCGACCTCTTCCACGTCGTCACCGTCGTCCCCGGAGCCATCGGGGCCTGGCGCACCGCACCCGTCAAAGCCGCCGGCGGTTATCCCCTCAACACCGTCGCCGAAGACGCCGACCTCACCATGAACCTCCTCGAACAGCGCTACCACGTCGATTACGAAGACCGCGCGCTGGCTTTCACTGAGGCTCCCGTCGACGTCCAGGGACTGATGCTCCAGCGCTTCCGCTGGTCTTTTGGAATATTGCAGGCCGTCTGGAAGCACCGCCTCGCCTTCATCCGCAACAAGGCCATGGGCCTCTTCGCCCTGCCCAACATCCTCATCTTCCAGATGCTCTTGCCCCTGGTCTCGCCCTTCATCGACCTCATGTTCCTGGCCGGCGTGGTCAACTACTTCGTCGATCTGCACTACCACCCCGAGGCCGCCTCCGCCGCCAGCTTTGAAAAGCTCGTCGCCTACTTCCTCACCTTCCTGCTCATCGACTTCATCACCTCCTCGGCAGCCTTCTCGCTGGAGCGCCGCCACCCCGCCAACAAGGGCGACGGCTGGCTCCTCTTCCACATCTGGCTGCAGCGCTTCGCCTACCGCCAGGTCTTCTCCATCGTCCTGTTCAAAACCCTCAAGCGCGCCATCGACGGCAAACCCTTCAACTGGGAAAAAATCCAGCGCACCGCCCGCATGTCCAAAGCCACCGACGCCCTCACCGAAACCCCCTGACGCACCCATCAATCTCCATGGCATGGGGCGCGCGTCCCTTGACGCGTGCCGCCGCGAATGGTCGACTGGTTCAGGAACAGGTCTGAGTGAACCTATGCACGTGCCTCAATTTACCCCCGACGATTACGAAAGGGTTTTTGCCGATCGCCACCTTCTTCATTGCGTGCTGGCGAAGTGGGCGAAGGCCCGTCCGGAGGCTCCTGCCATTCTCAGCGCAGACGGCGATCGCGCAGTCACCTGGAGCGATTTCGATCGTCTCACCACGGCGCTGGCCGGGGAATTGTCGCGCCTGGGCTTCGTCAAGGGCGATTTCCTGGTTACCTTGTTGCCGCTGTCCGTGGATCACGTTTTGCTGGAATATAGCTGCTTCAAAATCGGCGTGATCGTTGCCCCGCTGGATCTGCGTCTGTCCCCCGCCGAGGTGATTCGAGCACTGGAAATCCTACGTCCGCGCGGGTTTGTCTCCCTGGGCGTGAAGGCGCCCTTCGATTTTCGCGAACTGTGGCGCGCCGTGCACTCGCATTGCGAATGGATTCAGCATTCCATCGCCATGGACTCGGAAGACGCGATTCCAGGCACGCTATCGTTTGCGTCGATTGCCGGGCCGGCGTGGCGTACCGTGACGGATCGAAACCCCGAGACGGCTGCAGACTCTGCCGCCCTGGCCGCGATCGCCTCCAGCATCACCGAGAACGATGGCGCGCTGATCATCTTTACCACCGGCTCGACCGGTTCGCCCAAGCCGGCCCTGCTTTCGCACCGCAACATCACGGTACAGAATATGTGCATGTGCGGCGCTTTTTTTGGCGGAGACAGCGGCTCCCGCACTCTGGTCAATTTGCCTCCGTCTCACGTTGGGGGGCAGACGGAGGCGATGATGAGCACCTTCTTCGGGGGAGGCACGGCGGTCCTCCTGGAGCTCTTCGACGCCAGCCGTTCGTTGCGCGCCATTACCCAGCATCGAGTGGAGATACTGGGCCAGATCCCCGCCATGTTCAACCTGGAGTGGATGCTGAAAGACTATGATCGCCACGATCTCTCCAGCCTGAAATTTGCCGCCTATGGCGGACATGCGGTATCGCGGCCGTTCGTGGACCAGCTTGCCGCCATGGCGCCCGTGATCGGCACCGGGCTGGGGCTCACCGAAGCCGCCGGTTTCTGCACCTATATTCAGGCCGGTGCGGCCGACCGGGAGACGATTCTGGACGGCCTTGGCCAGGATATGCCGATCTATCCGTGCTCCATTCGCCAACCCATGCGCGCCGATGGCAGCGCCGGCGATGAACTCAAATCCGGCGAGATTGGTCATGTTTGCTTTCTTGGGGCCCAGACCTTTCTTGGCTATGTCAACGATCCCGCGGCCACCGCTCAGGCCATTTCGCGCGACGGCTTTTTATATACCGGCGATCTCGGCCACAAGGACGCCGCGGGTTTGCATCTGACCGGCCGGGAAAAGTGGGTGATCAAGTCCTTTGGCTACCAGATATTCCCTGGCGATGTGGAAAGGCATATCTTCAGCCTGGCGGAGAAGGTAGCCAACTGCGTCGTGGTCGGCGTGGCGCACGAGGTAGTCTCCGAAGCGGTAGTGGCCGTGGTAGAGAAGAAGCCCGGGGTAGAACTGAGCCTGCAGGAACTGGATCGCCATGCGCGTTCCCTGCCCTCCTATATGCGGCCGCGCCATTGGATCATTCTGGAGCCCGGCCAGATGCCGCTCAACCGCATCGGCAAGCCCGACTACACCCGCGCCCAACAGATGGCCCGCCAGGAGATAGCCCAGTTGCGCGACCGCGGCGAGTGGGACAGCGGTTACAGATAAAACCTTCTCGCTGACTGGCTGTCTACTGTCCGCTGTTCGCTGTAAGCTGTTAGCTGTTATGACCGCCGCATCCCTTCCCACCCGCATTCAGCCGCGCTCGCCCCAGGGCGGCTTCAGGAATGAGCCTTTCGTCGATTTCAAGACTCCTGAAAACATCCGCAATATGCAGACCGCATTGGACTTGGTCGGCGGCCAGTTGGGCCGCGAGTACGATCTGGTCATCGGCGGCCGTCGTCTCAGGACCGAAGCCAAGATCCGCTCCCTCAACCCCGCTCGCCCCTCCCAAATCGTCGGCTTCCACCAGAAAGCCGGCGCAGGGCACGCCGAAGAAGCCATGCAGGCGGCGCTTCGCGCTTTTGAGTTCTGGAGCAGAACCTCAACAAACGAACGGGTTTCTCTGCTCCTCAACGCCGCCGAAATCATCCGCTCCCGCCGCTTCGAGTTTTGCGCCTGGCTCACCTATGAAGTGGGCAAGAACTGGGCCGAAGCCGACGCCGACGTGGGCGAAACCATCGATTTCCTTGAGTTTTATGCCCGCGAGGCCCTCCGTCTGGCTGCCGCTGTCCCCCCCATCCAGTATCCCGGCGAGCGCGACGAACTGCTCTACATTCCTCTCGGCGTAGGCGCGGTCATCTCCCCCTGGAACTTCCCTTTCGCCATCATGGCGGGCATGACGGCCGCCTCCATCGTCACCGGCAACACTGTGATTCTAAAGCCCTCCAGCGACGCCCCCACCATCGCCGCCAAGTTCATTGAAGTCCTTGAGGAGGCTGGACTGCCCTCCGGCGTGGTCAACTTCTGCCCCGGCTCCGGCGCTGAGTTCGGCAACGCCATCGTCGAGCATCCCAAAACCCGCTTCATCGCCTTCACCGGCTCCAAGAAAGTTGGATTGGAGATTCACGAGCGCGCCGCTAAACTCCGGCCCGGCCAGATCTGGATCAAACGCACCATCCTCGAAATGGGCGGCAAGGATTCGATCCTCATCTGCGCCGATGCCGATCTCGACCGGGCCGTCGAGGGCGTGGTCGACTCGGCCTTCGGTTTCAGCGGCCAAAAGTGTTCCGCCTGTTCCCGCGCCATCGTCGAAGCCCCCATCTATGAGGTATTCATCGAGCGCATTCGGGAGCGCGCGGCGCAGTTGACCGTCGGCGACCCAGCCGCCAATCACAACCTCGGCCCGGTCATCAACAAGGCCGCTCTCAACTCCATGCTCGCCTATATTGAGATCGGCAGGAAGGAAGGAAAGCTGATCGCCGGCGGGTCGCCGCGGCGACCCCCCCAAACCGCCGATGGCGGCTTCTTCCTGGAACCCACCATCTTTTCCGAAATTCCGCCGCGCGCAGTGCTGGCCCAGGAAGAGATCTTCGGCCCCGTCCTTGCCCTCATCAAAGTGGAGAGTTTCGAGGAAGGTCTCCAGGTAGCCAACAACACCGAATACGGCCTGACCGGCGCGCTCTATACCGCTGATCGGGAACGGCTGAACCACGCCCGCCGCGAGTTTCACGTGGGCAATCTCTACTTCAACCGCAAGTGCACCGGAGCGATGGTGGGAGCCCACCCCTTCGGCGGCTTCAACATGAGCGGTACGGATTCAAAAGCCGGCGGGCCGGATTATCTAACCCTCTTCACCCAGGCAAAAAGCGTTGCGGAAAAGCTATAGAGATTCTCCTCGCAGTGAGTTCTATCCCAGGTCTCAAAATCGGGTAATGACATAGGAAACGGCTGCTGTACACCGAAGAACAGCGATTCTCTAGGCTCTTGGAAGGAACCACCGGAAAGAGGTTGACCTACGCCGAATTGATAGCGAGGGGATAGCGGCGT
Organism: Occallatibacter sp.; assembly: GCA_050012555.1. Taxonomy (GTDB): domain Bacteria; phylum Acidobacteriota; class Terriglobia; order Terriglobales; family Acidobacteriaceae; genus Telmatobacter. The sequence goes on along the minus strand of JBEKGY010000074.1, from coordinate 6,896 downwards.
AAAATGCCAGTATGAGCGGAGAACAGCAGAAATTTGACGATTTGATGAAGCGGGTCGTTAAGGTCTCGCCGGAAGAGTTGCGCCGGAGGCTCAATATGTCAAAAGTTCATAAGAAAAATGCAAAAGGTGAGACTAAAGGTCAAACCCTTGATCGCACGTAAGCTAGCGTAGGACCAAGCCACGATCCCATAGCCGAATACATATCGACGAAAATGCTAAACAGGCCACGGCTCGCGCCATGAAACGAGTCGATGAGTTTGCCGATACTGGAGATGAAGATGCTTTTGTAAAGCAAATAAAAGAGACGTTCCCAGGAATCAGCGGGACCGAACTTTTAGAGAAGATTGCTCTTTTTCGCGAGTTGAAACGGCTTCGCTCAATCGGCTCCTAGACTCTTTTAGAATCTCTGCCGACCGGCGTTCAAATCGTCGCAGTTGGCTTGGACTCATGGCGCTAATATGACGATCAAAGAAGGATTCAAACTCTTTAAGGATTTCCAGCTCCCGCGAAACGGGCGCATCTTTGGGTTTAGGAGAAATAACCTCCCGAATTCTCGGCCTTGTCGCACTCGCCATAGATCGCCCCTTGGGGCAAGTTTACCACAAAAAAGCGCAGGATAATGAAGACACTTTTTGCGACACTTGCCAGTATCGAAGAGGCTGATTTTAGGTCAACATGCCAGCCCAGGGGTGTCATTTCCCAATTTGGGAAACGCTCCCGCTGAGTCATGTATGTCGTTGCCCAAAATCGAGACCTGAGGCACCTGGTTCGATGGATGCGATTTTGCGTGGGCAGGCTCCAGTCCACCAACGCTTCACGCCGCGTTCGTCGGCGCGGCCTGTTCCTCTGACTCGAGCCTGCTGCCTACCTCGGCAGCGGCCTGTGCCAGCACCCGGTGGTGGATGGTGAACAAGGCCAGTTCCAGACGGTCGCTGACCCCGGTCTTGTCGTAGATCGACCGCAGGTAATTCTTGATCACCTGTTCGGTGGTCTTGAGACGCATGGCGATCTCGCGGTTCTTGCAGCCCTGAACAATGAGCGCCACGATGCGCATCTCCTTGGGGGTGAGCCGGTCGCGGACGCGCGTTCCCACCATATCGTCATCGGGCGAGTCGGGCAGCATGATCTGCGGAGGCAGCCAGGTTTCGCCGGCGGCAACGCGGCGCACACACTCCACCAGCGCGGGCCCGGTAACGCCGCGATATACCACGCCGCGAAACCCCTGCTGCAGGTAAGCGCCGGCAGTGTCGTTGTTCTCCGCAATCACGATGCCGCGGCTGCCCGTAGTCTCCAGCAGAATGCGCAGCCGGGTCAGATCCGGCCGCAGCGTAGCCGCAAACAAGACGATGGAGCCGGGGAAGGTCGTGATGGCATGGTGCATCCGGTCCAGATCCGTGCATTGAGCAATGATGCGCAGATCTTCGTCCATCGCCAGCACCTTGGCGGTGCCTGCACGAAAGATTGCCTGTGAATCGGCCAGGATGATTTTGTTCATGATGTGCGCCTCATCTGCCCCGTAACCCCGATTCAACAATTTGCGGCCGGCTCAACCCTCATCTCCGGCAAAATCGGAGACGGCCTGAACTCAGGCATCTCTTCCGCCTTTGCAACACTATCGGCAGAACGGCGCAATAATCCTTGAACTGTCTTCAATTGCGACACTGCGACTTGCCCGTATTCCTTTCGTAACCGGCTATAGATGGAAAAAATCATGATACGCGGCAATTTTCCTACAAATTAGATTACAGCCTGATGACCCATAGTTTAACGAAAATCCACAGGCGGCAGAGTAAAACCCGTAAAGCCCGATGGAACAGGCAGGTCCAAAAGCGGTGTTCCAATTGCCGAAACCCGAAACCAGCTTGCCGAAACCCGAAACCAGCGCCGTGAACGGATGGGAGCGTTGAGAAGCAGGTCCCGCCTTCGACTTCGCTCTGCGCAGACTTTCGTCTGCTGCCAGGAATTCAACCTGTCAAGCCGCGGGAAATCGCAATAGACTCCGGAATCGATCGAAGAACTCCTTGCTTTCACGGTTACGCCGAGCCTGCCTTGCGGATCTCAATCTCGCTCTTGCCGTGCCTCGTTTCCATGAGTAAATTTCAATCTCCTCCCAGCGCCGGAAGGCAATGAAGTTGGTCCGCCTGGTGCCGATGTACAAGAAGGATGGAGAGGCTTGGATGACCGATCGCACGGAACTTCTTGAAGCCGCACTGGACAGTCTTCCAGAAGGCATCGCGCTGCTCGGCGAGGATCGCCAGGTGGTGTTCTGGAACCGTGCCGCGGAGGTCATTACCGGATACGCTGGGCTGGAGCTGGTAGGGCAGGCTGGGCCTGAGACGCTCAAGGAGCTGCTGGGGTGGAGTGTTCCGCCCGGGGATCCAGAGCCCGATTCAGGTCCTCAACCGGGACGCGGATACCTGGTTCACGTGCAGCATAAGCTGGGCCACGACGTGCCGGCGATGGCGCGAATTCTGGTGCTGCGCGACGGGTTGGGCGGGCACATCGGCACGGCAGTCGTCTTTCATTCCGCGGAGATGCTGGAGGCGCTGCCGCATGGAGAGACCGGCAAAAGCGAAGGCGTGGAGGCCAGCCAGGCGAACCTCGAAGACCGGCTGGAGGCGCTGTTTGAGGACTTTACGCATGACGGCCCGGCCTTCGGTTTGCTGTGGATCACCGTCGACCAGGCCCACGAGCTGCGCAAGACACACGGCGCCGGAGCCTGCGAGGCGATGCTCGAAAAAGTAGAGCGGGCGCTGGCGCAAGGTTTGCGGCCGGCCGAAGAACTGGGGCGCTGGGGCGACGACGAGTTTCTGGTCATCGCGCACGAGCACGAGCCCGAGATGCTGGCGGTTCGCGCGCAAGCTCTGGCCGGATCAGCCAGAACGGCGGACTTCCGCTGGTGGGGCGACCGGGTATCTCTCACCGTGAGCATCGGCGCGGCGCAGGCGGAGCAGGCCGAAGCGCTGGCGCAACTGTTGCAGCGGGCGCAGGAAGCAATGATCTCCAGCATCCAGGCGGGCGGAAACCATATCACGCTCGCGCCGGGGGGGCAGGCATGTTTGCCATCATAGGCATTTTCATGGTCTTTGGAGCTGTCATCGGCGGCTTCCTGATGGAGAAGGGCCATATCGCTGTGCTGCTTCAGCCGGCAGAGTTGCTCCTCATCGCGGGCGCGGCCACGGGTACGCTGCTGGTGGCCAATCCGCTGCACGTTCTGAAGGAGATCGCGAACGGATTGCTGGGCGTGCTGAAAGGCTCTTCGTTGGACAAAGAGCGCTACCTGAACACGCTCAAAATGATGTACCAATTCCTGAACAAGGTCCGCAAAGAGGGACTGCTAAGCGTGGAGATGGACGTCGAGAAGCCCGATGAGAGCTCCATCTTCAAGAACTATCCCGAGTTCCTCCATGACCATCATGCCAGGGATTTTGTGTGCGACACGCTGCGCACGGCCATCACCGGAGGCGTAGAACCGTTCGACATGGACCAGATGATGGAGCTGGACATGGAGGTGCATCACAGCGGCGCGATGAAGCCCGTCAACTCACTGACTACGATGGCGGACTCGCTGCCGGGGCTGGGCATTGTGGCCGCAGTGCTGGGCGTGGTCATCACCATGGGCGCGCTGGGCGGTCCGCCGGAGCAAATCGGCGAAAAGGTGGCGGCCGCGCTGGTGGGCACCTTCTTGGGCATCTTGCTGTGCTACGGCGTGGCCGGTCCCCTCAGCTCCAATATGGGTAAGACCGCCGAAGCGCAAAACGAATACCTCCACGTGCTCCGGGTGCTGATCCTGTCGTTTCTGAAAGGCTCGGCACCGATGATTGCCATCGAGATGGGGCGGCGCGCGATTCCCGCGCATGTGCGGCCCAGCTTCGACGAGATGGAAAAGCACTGCAAGAGCCACGCAGTCGTCGTGGAGCCGGCCGTGGCGGCATAGGGTCCGCGAACACTGGGGAGAAATAGGGCATCATGGCCGCCAAGACTCAACCGATTATCGTCATCAAGAAAAAAGGCGGCCATGGCGGCCACCACGGCGGCGCGTGGAAGGTGGCCTATGCCGACTTTGTCACCGCCTTGATGTCACTGTTCATCGTGCTCTGGCTGATGGGCTCCAGCGATAAGATCAAGAGAGCCGTGGCCGGCTACTTCAACGACCCCAGGGGAACCGGCAGCCAACTGGGCACCACCATGACCGGCACCGGCTCAACCGTGGCACAGGTCAGCACCGACGATCTGCAAAAACTGAAAGACAAACTCGAACAGGAGATCAGGGCGAGAAAGGAACTGGAGAAGCTCTCCAAGCAGATTGAGATCAAGGTTACGCCCGAGGGGCTGCGCATTGAGCTGATCGAGGGCAAGAACGGAACCTTCTACGAGATTGGAAGTGCGCGGCTGAGCGCAAGCGGGCAGGAACTGCTGGCGCTTTTGGCCGCGGAGTTGAAGACCCTGCCCAATTCGCTGCTGATCGAGGGCCACACCGACGCGACGCCGTACTCCAGTGACGCCAGCTACAGCAACTGGGATCTCTCCGCCGACCGCGCCAACTCCGCGCGGCGCCTTATGCAACAGGACGGCGTCCGCGCCGATCAGGTGACTCAGGTGCGCGGCTACGCCGACCAGATGCTGCGCGTAAAAAACAATCCCACCGACCCCTCCAACCGCAGGGTCTCCATCCTGGTAAAGAACGACAACGAATCCGTACCGACTCTTTCCGCGGCCAAGGTGGTGGATGGAACTACGCCCTTGCCGGGAGCCGTGAAGTCGCCCATCCCCGCAGAGGCCGGAGCCAAGCCGCAGGGCCCGCCGCCGGCTGCGGAATCTGCACCCAAGCCGGCTGCTCAGCTTCCGGCCCAAACTCCGGCCAAGCCCTCGGCAGGAACTCCTTTGGCTAAACCTTCGGCAGGAAGTCCGGCCAAGCCTTCGGCAGGAACTCCTTTGGCCAAGCCCGGCCTGTTGGACAGGCTAAAAAACATGCTGCCAGGGGCAAAGAAGTAGCAGGCTAGCAATCCTGCCAATTGCCCGATCCCTGTTCCCTGTTCCCTGTTCCCTGCAATGGTGTACTCTGGTTTGCGTATTCAATAGCGCTTACCGGAGTGTTCCTTCCATGACCATCGTCGCCGGGGTTGATTTCGGCACACTCAGCGTTCGCGTCACTCTTGTCGACAGCCGGAAGGGCCCGATCGGAACCGCGTCTGCCTCTTACCCGCTCCACCGCCGCCGCGAGGACCCGAACTTTGCCACCCAATCCCACGCGGATCAGATGACGGCGCTCGCCGCCGCCACTCGCGACGCGCTCAAGAGCACCGGCGTCAATGGAAGCGCCGTCGCGGCCATTGCCCTCGATACCACCGGCTCCAGCGTGATTCCGGTGGGCGAGGGTCTGGAACCGCTGGACGACTATTACCTTTGGTGCGACCATCGCTCCTTTGCCGAGGCCGAAGAGATCACTACGAAAGCCCACGCACTTGGTTTTGAAGGCATTGACTGGTGCGGCGGCGTTTACTCTTCCGAGTGGGGCTTCTCCAAGCTGCTGCACTGGCTGCGCCACAACCCTCAGAAGCGTTCCCGCTTCGTCACCGCTCTCGAGCATTGCGATATGGCAGCGGCCACGCTGAGCGGCATCACGGATGCGAGCAAGCTGAAGCGCAGTGTCTGCGCCATGGGCCACAAGTGGATGTGGAACTCCAAATGGGACGGGCTGCCGCCGGAGAAATTTCTGGTGGCCGTCGACCCGCTCTTCGCCGGTGTGCGCGCCAAAATCGGCGGCGAATACCTGACCAGCGACCACCTGGCCGGCCATCTTTCTCCCCAATGGGCTGAGGCGCTGGGCCTGCGCGCCGGAATTCCCATCCCTGTCGGCGCATTCGACGCCCACTGGGACGCCATCGGCTCCAACATCCGCGAGGGCGACGCGGTCAACGTGGTCGGAACCTCCACCTGCATCATCGCCATGGCTCGCGAAACGCAGTTAGTTCCCGGCGTATGCGGCGTAGTGCCGGGCAGCGTTCATCCCGCGTACACCGGCATCGAAGCCGGCCTCTCCGCCGTAGGAGATATCTTTGACGGCATCGCCCGCCGCGCAGGCACGACCGTAGCCGCGCTTTCAGAGGGCCTGGATGCCTACAAGGCCGGGCAGACCGGCCTAATGCGCCTGAGCTGGGACAACGGCGACCGCACGGTGCTGGTAAACCCCGAACTGGGCGGAGTAACTCTGGGCTGGAACCTGGTGCACACTGCGCAGGATGAGCTCTTCGCGGCCATCGAGGGAACGGCCTTCCACACTCGCATCATTCTGGAGCGCATGGCCGAGCACGGAGTCCGCATCGATCGCGTCATCAACGCCGGCGGCATCCCGCAAAAGAGCGAAGTGCTCAACCAGGTCTACGCCAACGTGCTCTCGAAGCCGGTGCTGGTGCCCGCCGGTATTCCCACCAGCCTGGGCTCGGGAATCTTCGCTCTGCTGGCCGCCGGAGCTTACAAGACCATCGAAGAAGCGCAGGCCGCGGTCTGCCTGCCGCTGCGCACGGTCCAGCCTGACGCCAAAGCCGCCGCGGTTTATGAGCAGCTTTACCGGCACTATCGCGATGTGTACTTCGCATTAGGCCGGCGCGATGCGGAGCCGGTAGCGATGGGCCGTGTATTGCCGGAGTTGAGAAAGATTGCGGCCCAGGTGCGGAAGGCGGATTGAGTCTGTGGTGCCCCAGGTCTCAAAATCGAGACCTGGGGCACCCGGCAGAGTCAGGTATAGTGGGACACGGCTTTCACGCGGATCAGGGCACGACTTCAGTCGTGCCGAATGCGATGAAGAAGGGTGGAGGGCTTTAGCTGTGAAGTTTCAATAGGTTGTTGTCCATTCGGTCGAGAACTGGGAAGCTGAAGTTGCGAAACAAAAGCAA
>JBEKGY010000073.1:0-11652 GCA_050012555.1 Occallatibacter sp. | reverse complement strand
GTTGGGCTTGGATCTGCTGCTGTTCGGCGGCGGCCTGGCGCTGCTGGTCGGCTTGCGCGGCTTCGTGCTGCTGCTGTTGGCCCTGGAGGGCGACGTCGTGCGCCTGGTCGTGGAACTGGGCCATCATATCGCTGAAGGTCTGGAGGCGTTCGGAGAGCGCTTGCGCCTTGGTGTTCACTTCGGCGATGGCGAGTGAGTTCTCTTCGCGCATCTTTTCGATCTGCAGCTTGAACTGGTTGTCGATCACATGGCCGGCTTTTTCCAGTTGGAGCTTCTGCAATTCGCCCTGCATGGCTTGCAAGACTTGACCTTGTTGCTGGGCGGCTTGCTGCATCTGCTGGAGCTGTCCCGACTGATCGGGCGTCTCCGGGGCAATTATCTGAGCCATTTGGTCGCCCTTTGGCCCGAGGTTCTTCATTTCAATCGCCATGGCGAGGAGCTTGGCCGCGGCCGGCGGGGGCACCGGCATCTTGGGCAGGTTGGCAATCAGATTGTCCAGGAAGTCCGAGACTGCCTGGCGCTGGCTTTCGAAGCTTGGGCCTGTGGAAATCCCGATATCGTGCTGCTCGTCGCCGATGGGGTAGTGCTCTTGCTGGCCGGTTTTCTCGTTGAGATAGGGCTGGTCGGTGTTGGCTGTGACTTTGCGGCGCGTGTCGTCCGCTTTGTGCAGCCACATTTCGCGCTCGTTGTCGTAAACGATGGGCATCCAGGAGTCGATGATTCGGCCGGCGCGCTCCACGGCGCGCTCGAAGCCTTGCACGAAGTGGTAGCTTCCGATGGCCTCCTGGGTGTCGATCCGCTCTAGTGCAATGCCCGATTTCTCGTTGTCGCGCTGGGCGGCGGTGGGTAGGGAGGCGATTCCCATGGCGGCCTGCACCGCGCGGCGCTTGCCGTCGATGGCCATTTCGTAGGCTTGGAAGTTGGGCACGAACTGCCGCCACTGGGGAAGCGGGAGCACTTGGTTGGGGTTCATCGGGTCGGGAACTGGATCGACCTGGAGGTAGGTGCGCGGCTCCTTGTTGATGTTTTCCCAGGCTTCCTGGTCCGTATCGAACTGGCCCGTGTAGCCGATCACTGGGACTTTTGGCGCCATGCCCGCTTCCTCGGCTTCCTGGGAGGCCAGGTAGGCGATCATCATTTGCGGATTCCGGGCGACTCTCGGCAGCGAGTAGAGCTCGCGCTTTACGCTGCCGCCATTCTCTTCGCGGTACCGCTCGAGGCCGATCATGGCCGGAATCGGAATCTCCGTGCCTGGCTGCTCGATTTCGTCCAGGATTTCTAGGCCATTGGTGATGTACTGGACTACCTTTTTGCTGGTCGTCTCGCGCGACTTTTTGCCTTTCGACTTCTTGCTGATGGTGACTATGAGCTTCCAGTATTCCGCCACGATGACGACTTTATCCTGGATCCAGTCCCTCGCAGTCACCATGTCTTCGTTGGAGAAGCTGGTCTTCTGGGCTTTGGGGTACCGCTCCTTGAATTCGTCGCGCGGGATGGGGTCCAGGATGAAGACTTTGCGGGCGTCGGACCAGTCGGGCTCTTTGCAATTGGGGTCGTAGAGGACTGAATCGGGGTTCGGGATGGGCGAGATCGCGATCTCCTGATCCAGCCAGTGTGGATCGGTGGTGTCCGGATCGTCCTGGATGTATTTGCGGCCAATACGGAAAAATCCGTAAGACCCCTCATACATGTCCTGCGCGGCTTTGAGGTAGACTCCCTGCGCCTTCGAGCGATACTCGATGGTGCGGATTTTGTCCTGCCGGAATTCGGCGGTTTTATCCGTTGCCCCGTTGCCCCAAGGGTCCACTTTTATGCCGCGCTTGTTCTGCCGGAGGTTGTTGATTTGGGCGTGGACGTATTGATTGAGTTCGTCTTGATTGATGCAGGGGCGTGAGGAGTGCTTGCGAGCCTTGCGGTCTTCCGGTTCCCATGGGTCACCGGACAAATAGCGTAAATCGATGGAGCGCTCCTTGCGGGCGTCCTCCCAGTAGGCTTTGAACGAGCGATAAGTGTCGCGAATCTCTTTGAGCAGAGCTTCGTCTTTCGATGTGTCGCGCGTCTCTTGCTGGTCTTGATCGTCGTCGTCGCCCATTTAAGCGGCTTTCTCCTTGAGGGCTTTGAGACAGTGGGGGCTGAACCAGATCCGCTCCCGGTGGCTGTTTTCACGTCCTAAACCGTGACTCTGCGATCCGTACCCGCCCCTGGTTTTCCAAGGGACGCATTTCCAGGAAGGTGGCATCTTGTGCTCGCCTTCGTACCCGCAGAGCGCAATGCGCAAAAGGGGATCGTTTCCTTGCTCGATGGCCCACTCTCTAACCTGGTGCGCCACGGTCGCGCTATCGATTGCGTAAATCTTCGGGGTGCGTTTGGCGGTGTCCGCATACGGCGGGTCCAAAAGCATCGCTGTTAATCCGTGCCTGATGGTGACCGAGGGGCCTGTAACCCGCTTCCAGTCGCCGCAGCACACTCGAACCTTGCGGAGCCTGTCCGCCAGTTGAAGCATGTAGTCCAGCACTCCCCTGCCCGCGTCGCCGAGGTGCGGAAGTTTCCGATGCACTCCCCTGCCCCGCCAGAGGTGCGGAAGTCTCCGATGCACTCCCATGCCCGCGCCGCTGCCGCCGAGGTGCGGACGTTGCCGATGCACTCCCGTGCCCGCGCCGCTGCCGCGCGGAAGTTGCCGGAGTTCGCACCAGCCCGAGCCGATCCAGGTGGACAATCCGTAAACCCACCAGCCCGCAATTTTGGAGCTGTAAAACTCCGGGTCGGTCTGCATTTCCTCCCGAAATTCCTCGCGGTTCACTAGCCACAGGTGCCGGGCGTTCTGATCGGCCTCATTCACCGGCCAGTCGGCCCAATAGGCCACCCCTTCCGGATCGTGTTGGAGCGCTCGCCAGAAGTTGGCAAGATAGCAGTCCTTATCGTTCACCGTCTCGATACATCCCGGCGCTGGATTGCCTAACAGCACTGCCAGGGAGCCAGCGAACGGCTCGACGTAGTTTCGTACTTCACCGAAGCGCTGCCACACCAGGGAGGCCGCCCGGCTCTTGCCACCGAACCACGGGAACGGCGCTTTCAGCGTCACGCCGCTCTTCCGCCTGCCGGGCAATCCGGGCAGATTTCGCGCTTCTGGCCTTCATGCACCCAAAGAGACCAACCATCCTGCCGGGCGCGGAAGATGGCATCCGCCTGAGTGTCGCCGGCGAATGTGGCCTGCTTGGTGCACTTCATGCAAACCACGGTGAGCTGCTCTTTCGCTTCGGACCAGAGGGTCGCATCCTGAGCGATGGCTTGAGCCGGATCTGGCACCGGGCGCCTGCACGTCTTGCACATCGGCGTCATGTCTTCGTTGAAGTAGATGGCGTGGATTTCCTGGCAAACACATAGGCCACTGGGGCGCGCATCGCTCTGGAATTCGAAGTCGCCATCGGGCTTGAGGGTGGGGAGGCGCTTCCGGTCTGCCAGGTCGCCGGTCCTTGAGACGTACACGTCGAGAGGCCAAGGCTGGAAGTGCAGAGAGGGCCGGAGCGATTCATACATCGCTACCCGGTCTTCCGGTGGGCAGCGGCCGATGAGCGATCTGAGGTGATCGTGATCGCGCACCAGGAATCCGAGCTGGGAGAGCAGGCCGTTGCCGTCCTCCAGCCTGCCGAGGCCGTGGGATTGCAGCATGCGGTTGATCTCCGCGTGCTCTTGAGCCGGTCGCGGCATGCTCACTTCTTTTCGAGCCCGCCTGTCATGCTGTGGTGCTCGTGGCCTTCCGGGGGCCACAGGTCGCCCACCTTGGGCGCGTGGATTTCATGGTCGCCACGGAATACCATCCGCGTCGAGCCGTCTTCGAATTCGAGCTTCAGGTGGCCCTGGAGCGCCTTCGTTACGGCGACGATTTTTTTCTGCATGTGATTATCTCCCTACGATTTGTTGCGCCTTGATGCGGATGCGCGCCGCCGAGGCCTGGGTCAGCTTGCGAACATGCTTCTGCTGCATCGCCGCGCCCTTGGCCGTCTCCTGGTTGCCCTTCATGGCTCCGATGGAATTCATGATCTTGTACGGGATGGCGCTTTTCGCCCCGTACCGTCGCTTCAGTTTGTCTTCAAGAAATTTTGGCATATCAACTCCAGACTCCTACCGGATGCCGCGGGCCAGTGCGCACCGGCGGCTTGCGCTGTACCGGAGCTTTGAGCGCCACGGCCAATGCCCTGAGAGCGTCGGCGGGATGCGAGGCCTCATTGTGTAACGGCTCGCGCTTCTCGATTCCGGTGGCGGATGCCGCTCCCCATTGATACTCGCGCAAACCCTGCAATCCCACTGAGCAGCGACCCGCATCGAACCATAGCGTGGGGAAGATCGTGCGGACCGCGTTGATGCCGTCGGCGATGAGCCAGCGCGGCAGCACGCGGGCCTTGAAACCCTTGCCGCGCATGATTTCTTCGATGGATCGCCCGCTGCCCAACTGTTTCGAGCCGCCGTCCCACGGCAGGTGCGCCTGGCCGTAGGTGTAGCCCTTGCTCTGGAGGATTTGCAGGTAGTGATCGATGGCCTTGCCAGAGTCCTGGTGGTAGTCGATCACCCGATTCTGCATGGCCACGACCTGGGCAAACCAGATGCTCACCATGTCGCCGAATCCCAAATCCCAGAAGGTATCCACCGGGGCGAACGGATCGTACTGCACGCGGGTGATGCGCTGACCCTGCTCCGCCGCGGCGATCTCGGCACGGTAGATGGCGCCCACCACCGTGCTCTGGGGCTGCCCCTCCCAGATGTGCAGATAGTCTTCGTAATCGCGGACTTTGTCGGCTTCCATGTCGAGTCGGGATTCTTCGCTGAACCAGGGATTGTCGCGCCAGCTCGTCTGCACCACTACCGCTCTGGGGTCGGGATGGACCACCCAGCGCTGGTAGGTGTCGTCGTTGGCATAGCGCGGGTTGAAGGCTATCCAGATTTCATTCCCCGGCTTGCGCAGCGTCGGGATCACGGTGTTCCAGGATTTCTTGGTGATGTTCTGCGCTTCTTCGCAGATCAGAATGTCCGCCCCTTCGAGCGATTTGACATTGTGGATGCTCAGATCCCGGAGTCCCAGGAAAATGAATTCGGTGCCGTTCACGCCCTCGATGTACGTCTTACGGACTTTGTAATGCCCCTCCAGACGGAGGCGCTTCACCTGATCGCTCAATAGCGCGTGGACGCTATCCTCGATCGATTTCATGGTCTCGCGCGCGCACGGGATGCGGAGGGGCCTCTGAACACCCTGGATAAGAGCCGCCTGGGCCATGGACCAGCTTTTGACGCCAGATCGGCCGCCCCACATGACTTTGAATCTCGCCGGCTTGAACAAAAACTCGGCCTTGGGGGGGAGCTGGGCGTGGACCTCGATCAGGGGTGCGGTCATGCATGTTGCTACCATGCGAGTCGAAAGCAGGCTTTTAAAAATGGCAACAGCACCGAACCCCTTAACTGGACTGGCCCAGGCCGCCGATTCGGCTGTGGTTAAATATCAACAGGACACCCAGGCGCTTCAACAGGCAGAAGCAGCCGCTGGAACGGATGGCCCGGTCGCGACACAGTCTGTCATGGACTTGTCGAAAGCATGCACCGACCTCTTGGGCAGCCTGCCGCCGCTACCGGCACCGCCGACCCCGGCCGCGTAGCTCATTCGGTCGCCCAGGCCACCAGGGCGAGGCACAGGGGCGTAGTGCCGGATCGCGCCCTACCACCGACCTTCATCCCGTGTAAGCGAGCGGGCCAGTTCGATCTGCATTTTCAGCTCCCGGATGTCGATTTCGAGCCTATCGACCTTCTCCTGGCGCTCGACGAGAGCGCGCTGCATGGATTCCATGCGGGCTTCGCGGGTTCTGCCACAACTGATGCAATCGATCAAGGGGTGGTGCTCACAAATGTTACGTTGACCTGCACCGCGGGCGCGCCGGTTATGGAATCCGTCTGGCCAAGCCGGCGCCCGACTTCCTCTTCCAGCTCGCTGATCTCCCGGAGGAATCCCACGTCGACCTGGTACATGGGCGTCGCCGCTTTGTTTTGGCCGTGACCGAAATAGCGGCGCACGATGAACCCTGTGGACCCGCCGGGGCACTCGCCGGCCATCTCCAGGCCTCGCTCGCGGGCTATCTGGTAGAGCAACTCCCGGCGCTGCTGCTTCGCTTGGATCACGGCATCGAGATCGCGGATGGAGGCTGGGAGCAGCTCCGCGGCGATGGCCTGCCGCAGCTCAGCAATCCGCGCGCAAATTGGAGCATTTTGGAGCAATCGGGCCGCGCTGGAGGCTGCGCCCTTGATGCTGTACCCCGCGCGAACGTATGCAGCAGCGGGAGTTAGCCCGTTTGCGATGGATTGCGCGAATTGCTCCAGTTTGCCCTTAGTCAGCGCCGGCATTTCTAATTTTCACCACGCGTTGGACTTGGCAGGGCGCGTCCATCTGCCGCATAAACCGGGCGTCGGCCCAGTCCTTCAGTCCGTCGATCCGCTCTAGCAGTCTGTTCTCAATTCGCAGGTTCACCACCATCCAGAGGGCACTGCCGGCCAGGCCGAGGATGCCCAGGAGGGCCACAATCCACTGTGGGTTAGGTAAGTTGTTTGTTTGCATCATAACTGCCGTCCCGATGACTTTCCTTTGTGGGCCTGGCCGGAAAATCGGGCACGATCATACCGAATCAGGAGCTTGGGGACCGATCTCAAATGCGTTTCCGGGACACGAGCAGACGCCCTACAACGGATCGCGAGGCCTTCAGCCGACCCGCGATGGCCCGAACTGACAAACCGGCCTCTGAGAGCTCCTGGACGCGAAGGCGGTCTATCACCGCCGGATGTCGTCCGAGCCGTGTACCCCGCGCTTTAGCCGCGACCAAGCCGGCTTTCACGCGCTCGCGGATCAGTTCCCGCTCGAATTCCGCCACGGCGGCCAGGATATGGAGCATCAACTGGCTGGTCGGGTTCGCCTGGTCCGTGTCGATTGACTGGGTGGTGGCCAAGAAGCGCACGCCCCAGCATTGGAGCTGTTGCAGCGCGTCCACCAGGTTCGCCACCGATCGGCCGAATCTATCGAGCTTCCAGACCACAATGCAATCGATCTTGTGTTGCCGCGCATCGGCCATCAGCCGGTCGAGCTCGGGGCGGGATCGCTTGGCCCCGCTCCATCCGGTGTCGACATACTCCCCGGCAATTTTCCAATCCCGGCGATGGCAATATTCGCGCAGCTCGGAAAGCTGCATTTCGCACTTCTGATCCGCGGTGGAGACTCGGGCGTAGATGGCTACTCGCATGTTTTGAGCAATAGTATCAGGGCCTGTATAGTCTGCTCGTCTGCCAGGGTGACTTCGTCTTTGGCCTGATCCCGAGCCGGCCAGTGATCGGGCGAGATGCGGAGCGATGTCTCAGTCTGCTGCATCTGGGCTTCGCTTTTTCTTTAAAAATCTTTGAGCGGCACGCATTTTTCGCTGTATCCTAATGACTGCCCGCCTACCGCAGATTCCTGCATAATAGTGACGAAAGTCCAGGCCTCAGCGGACTTTTGCGTTGTTTGTGCAATCTGCTATTCTTTAATCATGGCGACCAAGACGATTGATGAGCGCATCGAGACGCTGGTGGGCCACCAGGAAAAGACCCAGATTTTGCTGGCTGAAATCGTCGATACTATCCAACGCCTGGAGCGCATTGCCCTGGCGCACACGCTGGACATCGACGATCTCCAAACGCGGCTGACGGAACTGGAACAGCGGCGCCGCAAGAGGCCGCACTAAAATGCGTAACCTCACCACCCGGCAGGCCCGCAAGATGGCCGCCGCCCGCAAATCCTATTGCGGCGGCCGGCCGGCCAAACCTACTCCATGCCCGAAATGCGGCACGCTCTGCGATTCGGCGCGCAAGGCTCTCGGACACTGCTGATTCACGCCGCCTGGCAGCGCATCAAATAGCCCACCGCACTGAGCTGCAGGCGGCTCATGCCGGTCTTTTTTCGGATCTTGGCCACTTGGCCCTGGAAGGTCCGCGGCGCTATCGAAAGCCGCTGGGCTGTGCGCCGTGAATCCCTGCCGGCGCCGAGCTGCTCCAGTATCCGCATTTCGCCCGAATCGAGCTGCTGGATCATGGCCGCATGCTCGATGGAGAGCTGGTAATGCAGCCGCGGCCGGGGCGACGCTGCGAGGGGAGTAGCCTCGGTGGGGGCGTTACCTCGGCCGCGAGCGACGGCCGTCTGCTGCAACTCGTTGTACATTTCCATAGAATTTAAGCCTCGGGGACTGTCGCCTTTCAGGCGACAGTAGTTCACTCCGTTCTTGCCGGCAGATTGCATCGAAAATCTCATCCACCCGTGGGTCTTCCCAGCCTTCCCACCAGAGATGGTTATGCCGCGATGAGCTTTCCATGGATCGCCTGGTCTTTGATGAATCCGCAGAAATTCGGCAAGCCCAGGACCTCGCCGCGGTAATCCGCTCGTAGGACTATGCGCAGTTTTATGCTGTGCGGCCGTTTGGCTGAAGCCTGCATCAGAACTGCCTGATGCCGATGGTCATCAGAGAAGAATTCCAAATTGCCTGCTGTCATTCGCGCCCGGCCCTGGTCGATATAGCGGGCGGCCGAGCGCCTGGTGGTGTGCGTCCGTCCGCCTGGGACCGGATTCAGGATGCGAATAGAGCGCTTGGAGTGTTGAGACACGTGGGGTATTGCGCCTGCGAGGATCAGCCTTTTTATGGGGCCGAAGAAATTGGCGGCAGGTAAGGAGTATGGAACCTGCCGCCGGTAGCTTGGTCTGAAGGACGCCGCGACGGGCGTCATCTCCAGGATACGGAGCGATATCTCAAGCCAGCAAGGTTCAATTCGCTTGCTGGGTTTTACAGCTTCACGAATTCGTGGTGCCGGATGTGCTTGAAAAAGTGCTTGCCCTTCGAGTCTGCCGCCATGAGGGCCTGGTGTTTCTCGGCGGAGATGCCCTGGTAGTGGTATAGACCCCCGCTTTTGAACTTCACGCCCAGCGTGTTGGTGGCTGGATCGTGGCCGATTGCCTCGATATTCGAGGATTCCACCGGCTGCATCTTCAAGCGGCCTTCTCCTGCTTTAGAACGGGCTCGCCGATTTCTCGGGGTCCGGTGCGCTCGGTCAGGAGGTATTCATCGAGCTGGGCCTCGGTGAGGAGCTTGCGGACTTTGGCGAGGGTGATCGTATACGCCGCGAGCAGAATATCGTTGCCTTTGCGCCGGATGATCCGGTAGACGGCGCCGGGGTCGACGATGCTGGTTTTGTTCTCCTGGGGGCTGATCGGCACTATGAATTTGTCCCCTTGGACCTGGAGGCGATCTTCGGCGGGCTGATCGGCTTGTCGGGAGAGCAGCTCGGTGGCGAGCTGAAATAAGCGCTGGTCGTCCGGATTCACATTCGGGCGCCGGGCCATCACGCGGAGGCGGGTTTCGGCGTATTCATCGGCCAATTGGGAATCTGTCAAATTTTTGACGGGAGTGAGGGAGGGGGAGGGGACCACTGTGGACAGCATGCGCCCTGGGTCAGTTTGACACAATCCTCGATTTGGATAGCGCTATGAAGCCTGGCGAGCATTTCCTGGCGAGGTATTAGATGCAGGCGCTTACAGCCTCGGTTGTTGTCTTTGGATAGCGTCCTCCGCAGAGGGGGCAGCGGATGGGCGGATCGCCCAGCAGCCACTTCTCGTCTCCACAGGCTGGGCACGGCGCGGGATCGGCCAGGATCGCGTCTATAGTGCGCAGCAACAGGCGGGTGCGCTCGCGGCCGCTTAAGCGGGGGCGCGTGGATTTGATGAGTCCCGCAAGTTCGACGATGGCGGGCGCGCGGAGCTGACTTCGGAGGGGTATGTACTCAGGGTAACGTCTTTCACAGAGGGAGTCTCGCCTTGCGGCCGAGGGCGGTATTTCTTCCGCCCTCGGGCGATCTTCCGGACCACGTTTTTTGTGCCGGCGGCGACCGGGGCGCCAGTGTTCGCGTATTGAATCCCCCTGGCACACTCCCAGCCCCAGGTGTTGATGTCGTATGGATCGGGAGGGGGTTTCAATTGGCGGCTCCTGAATCCTCTAGGAATTCGTCGATCCACCGCGCCAGCGTTCGCTCGTCGCAGGGTTCGCCGGCGCCAACCGCAACGATGGCCCGGAGGCGGCAGACGATCAGATGAATGAATTGCTCCCGGTGCGGAATATGCGAGCCGCGAACTAACGCGATCAGGTTGACGCACTCGGTGGCGGCGGCCAGGTCGTTCTCTGTCAATAACTCACCTCTATACGGGAGGCCCTGTCAGACTCGCTGTCCAAGGCCGAGCCGACTGTGGGGGGCCTCCCGCATTTCAGCAGAGGTAGTTTGGTGTTTTTACTCGATACGGCCTCCTTTCTCGCTTCAGCCACGGGGGACTGGTAGGCCGCCCCCCGCAACTGGCCCCGACGAGAGGCGTCCCGGGGCGCGCCTCCCTTTCGCCCTGCCGCGGCGCCCGCCCGCGGCTCACGATCTTGAGAATTCATGCCTGCTCCTGTGGCGCAAAGAGGTTCAACCATTCCGCAACCAACTCCTCGGGAAGCAGGTAGGGATGCTTCATCCGCGCTCGGCAGCCCCGGCACACCGCCGGCGGCGCGTACGACCAGGATTGCACCCCGAGAGCATCCAAGCGCACTCCACACCAGGTCACGATGGGGAATTGGCCGCCATCTACAAACAGCAGAATATGGAATCGCCTGTGCGCCTCGAAGCGGAGATATTCGAGCGGCCGGCGCTTGACTCCCGGCAAGGGCAGTTGCTTGGGATTAGGAGTGCCTTTAGGCATGGCGGGCCTTCTCTCTCGGATTGGGAGGGGGTTCAACACCTACATACCAGGCGGCGGCTCTTTCCAGGCAGGCACGATGAGCGTATTCCAGGTACAGGACCGTTTTGCCGGCGAGCGATAGCTGGGAGAATCCGATCGCGCAGGCATCTACATGTCCGGGCACCACAAAACGGTGGCAGAAGTAACAACAGGTGCTTTCAGGCATGGGCGGACCCCTCTCTTTTTTTGACTTGTCAGTGAATTTGGGTGCGGTTTTTGGGAGCTGCCTCTTCGGGCTCTTTGGGAGGGTATCCTTCCAACTGCCGCAGCCAGTCGGGGGCTGCGGCGATTTCTTCGGGTGTGGCCGGGCCGTTGAATTCGCCCGATTTGGCTTCGAGTTTCTCCACTGCGAGGCGTAGTTTAGTGTCGAAGGATTTGTTGGCCGAGACAGATTGGCCGGGCGGGAGCGCTTTGACCTCTGCCGCGGCAATTTGCTTTTTGGGTGCCATGGGATCGGGCGGCAAGCCCTCGGGGAAGATTGTTGAGGCCGCCTCGATGCCGTCTTTAGGACGCCAGCGCGAGCAAAAACAGGCGCGTAGTTCATGCTCGCCAGGCCATTCTTGATAGACCTGCCGCATTCGTTTCACTAGCCACCGGACTTTCTCTTCGTCGTCGGTCAGATCGGTCATGGTTTCGATCAGAGCCAACTGCGCGGCTGGGCCGGATGGAAAATAACGCATGGTGGACAAGCGCGCCACCAGATCGCGAAGCACTTCATAGGTCATAAAGCTCCTGCGCGGGAAACCGCTGGCTTCAGCCACGCGGAGGGATAGCGCGGCGACCGCACCGGTCGCCTAGTACTTTTCGCTGGAAGTAATCCCGCTTTTCCGTTG
>JBEKGY010000072.1:0-12398 GCA_050012555.1 Occallatibacter sp. | reverse complement strand
CACAGATATTCCGCCACTGGTTCCGCTTAGACCATAGAATTTTCCAAAAAAGGAGCAACAAATCACTATGGCGCATTCACCAACCATGCCTTCCCCCGTAGCTTTGCCCGGCGTCTCAAAAATCGTCGCTATCGGTTCCGGCAAGGGCGGAGTGGGCAAAACCACCGTCGCCGTCAACCTGGCCGTTGCGCTCTCGCGGCTTGGGGCACGCGTGGGCCTCCTCGACGCCGACGTCTATGGCCCCAATGTCCCGCTGATGATGGGTTCAACCCAGCAGCCCAAAGTAGGCCCGGACAACCGCATCGAACCCAACCTCACCCATGGCATCAAGACCATCTCCATCGGCTACATCTCGCCCGGCGACAAGCCCCTGGTAATGCGCGGACCCATGCTGCACCAGATCATCCGCCAGTTTATTCAGCAAGTGGAGTGGGGCGAACTCGACTACCTCATCGTCGATCTGCCTCCCGGCACCGGCGACGCGGTCATCACGCTGGTGCAGACCGTGCCGCTGACCGGCGCCGTGGTCATCTCCACGCCCAGCGACGTCAGCCTGCAGGACGCCCGCAAGGCCATCGAGATGTTCGCGCAGGTCAACGTCGAGGTGCTGGGTATGGTGGAGAACATGAGCCACTTCACCTGCCCGCACTGCCATAAGGAAATCGACATCTTTTCCCGAGGCGGCGCCGAGCGCACAGCGCAGCAGTTCAACGTTCCCTTCCTGGGTTCGATTGAGCTGGTGCCCGCTATCCGCGAAGGCGGCGACCGCGGCCTCCCCGTCACCCTGGCCGGCCCCAAAAGCCCGCAGGCAGCCGAGTTCTATGCCGTGGCCCAGAAGCTGATGGAACAGGCCGAAGCCGCCGCGGCCGCCGCCACCGACGTCATCGAAATCAGCTAAGAAACATCTGGATAAGTCGCTGTTTTGAAAGGGCACGACTTTAGTCGCACACCCACTTCGCTGTTTTGAAAGGGCACGACTTTAGTCGCATACCCACTTCGCTGTTTTGAAAGGGCACGACTTTAGTCGCACACACACTTCTCTGTTTTGAAAGGGCACGACCGGGGTACCGGGGCACCCTCTGGGTCGGGGTCGCGTGCCACAAGTCTAGCAAGATGAGTGCGGGCTTTATTGAGGACTGCATAAGTAATGTCCGCACAAACGCGCCATAAACGTGGGCTTTATTGAGGACTGCAAACGCGCCGGAGGCGGTCGCCGCGGCGACTTGGTTAGCCCCGCGCTTCAGCGTGGGGAATAGGGATTCCACAAGTTCGTTACGGAGTCCCGTAGGGACGGCGCAAGGACATTATTGATGCAGGAACCAATAGCCCCTGAGGGAATGTTGGCCTTACACCAAACTTGTTCAGAGATTCCTTAATTCAGAATTGATCTGCAAACATAAAGAGAGCGGGGTCTGCGCCCCGCTCTCTTTGTTGGAAGTGCAATCTACCGCCAGTGCCCTTCGATCAGCACATATTGCCCATGGCGGTGGACCCACCTGTGCGCGACCCAACGGGCGCCGGGATGGGGCGGACGCTCCCAGCGGCCGGGGGTCCATACGTAGTGGTCGGCTTCGTAGCGATGATAGCCGCCGATCCATACGAATCCGCGTTCCGGAGGCACACCGCGTTCTTCAACAACGGGAGGCGGTGGACCTACGCGAATCACAACCTCCGCATACGAGGCGGCAGGCAAAAGGGTGAGAGCGAGCAATAATGCCAGCGCAATCTTCTTCACGGGAAATTTACTCCTTCAGGGGTTGAGAGTGGCCGGAATACTGCGTTTTTCCGGCTTGTTGATCATATCAACTCTGAATGGCGGGAATAGTTGCGCATTTAACGGGAAACTCGCTCTTGAGCCGCCGGCAGCCCCGCCGCGGCGGGCGCTTCAGAGACAATTACAATGATCGGATGAAGCGCGTTTTATTGTCCTGGAGCAGCGGCAAGGATAGTGCCTGGGCACTGCACGTCCTGCGCCGGCAACCCGGCATTGAATTGATGGGTTTGCTGACCACCCTGAACGCCGAGTTCCAGCGCGTAGCCATGCACGGCACTCGCCGCTCCGTGCTGGAAGCGCAGGCAGAAGCAGCTCGATTGCCGCTATGGATTGTGCCTCTGCCCTGGCCCTGCTCGAACGAAATTTACGAGCAATTGATGACCGAGGTCTGCAATCGCGCCATCCGTGAACATATCGACGCGGTAGCCTTTGGCGATCTGTTCTTGCCCGACGTCCGCGCCTATCGCGAAAAGCAACTGGAGCCAACCGGGCTGGAACCTTTGTTTCCCTTATGGGAGATTCCAACCGCTGCGCTGGCTCGCGAGATGATTGCCGGCGGCCTGCGCGCAAAGGTGGTTTGCGTGGATACCAAACAGTTGCCGGGCTCTTTTGCCGGCCGCGAGTTCGATGCCGCATTGCTCAACGATCTGCCGCCGGAGATCGACCCTTGTGGAGAGCGCGGCGAGTTTCATACCTGCGCCTATGACGGACCGATGTTTGCGGCTCCAGTGAATCTGGAAGCCGGAGAGGTCGTCGATAGGGATGGATTCGTTTTTGCGGATTTTCAGGAACGCAACGCAATTCTCGAAACAGCCTGAAGTTTGTCAGTGAAAGCTCACCGGCTCTACGCAGTTTATGTACCCATACGGGATATGTACCCATTCGGGGTGCCCCACCTGGGCGCCGGGGAACCCTATGGGTCGGGGCACCGGGTCTTTGTTTTTCCGGCTAGGGTGGGATACCGCGAACCTCAAAATGCGATACCGTTCCTCCGGAACCGCGCTCACGCCGCCTCAATTACTTCGGCCAGCGCCTGCGAGGCTGCCACACAAGCAGCGCGGTCCTCGTCCAGGTGCGGGGTGCCCCACCGGGGTGCCCCCTGGGCACCGCGTTCTTGTTCTTGCGGCTAGGGTGGGATAGTACGAATTCGGGTGCCCCATCCTTTTCACGTCCTTTGTGAAAAGGGTGGGATACCGCGAACCTCAAAATGCGTTACCGTTCTTTCTGAACCGGATTCAAGCCGCTTCAATCTCTTCGGTTATTGCCTGCGAGGCTGCCACACAAGCAGCGCGATCCACGTCGAGGTGCGTCACCAACCGAATCGCATCCGCCCCAAAGGCGCTGGCCAGGATGCCGCGCGCCTTGAGCCGCGCCACCACATCCGTCGCGCTCAGCCCACCCGTCAGCCGGAAGACGACGATGTTGGTCTCGACCGCATCGAGGTCGATGGTTACACTCTCGATGTTGGAGAGCGCCTCGGCCAGCAGCCGCGCATTGGCGTGGTCCTCGTGCAACCGCGCCGGCCCCTTCTCCAGCGCGATCAGTCCCGCCGCCGCCAGCACGCCGGCCTGGCGCATTCCGCCTCCCAGTGCTTTGCGATAAATCCGCGCCCGCTCCATCAGCTCCGCCGAACCAACCAACATCGACCCCACCGGCGCGCCCAGTCCCTTCGACAAACAGAACATCACCGTACCGAATCCGCGCGTCAGCGTCTTCACATCAACGCCCAGCGCCGTGGCCGCGTTGAAGATGCGCGCTCCATCCAGATGCACGGGCAGCTTCCGCTCTTTCGCCCCGGCCCAGATCTCCTCCATCACCGGCAGCGGCGTCACCGTTCCACCGGCAAGATTGGCGGTATTCTCAATCTCGATCAGCCCGGTGGCAGCGCGAAACGGACTACGCCCGCTGAGGACCGGCTCGATGTGCTTCCAGGTCAGAATGCCCCGCTCGGCTTGGACAGCGCGCACCAGGCAGCCGGAAAAGACCGCCGTGGTGGCCATCTCCCAGTCCAGGATGTGCGCCCGCGACTCGGCGACCACCTCCTGGCCCGGCTGGGTGTGCAGGCGAATGGCGATCTGGTTGCCCATGGTGCCCGTGGGCACAAACAGCGCCGCCTCGCGGCCGAAGACCTCCGCCGCGCGGCGCTCCAGCAGGTTCACCGTGGGATCCTCGCCGTAAACGTCGTCTCCCACCTCGGCCGCCGCCATGGCCGCGCGCATCGCCAGAGAAGGCCGCGTCACCGTATCCGAACGCAGATCGATCATTGCCGCCAATGCCTTCTACTTCCTTTCATTCAGGGTTACAAATATCGAACCGACAAGTCCCCAGGTAGCAACCGCTAAGAGCCCAATCGCCATTGTCTCTCCGAGCCTTCCTGGAAATGCGTCTTCGATAAGTCCGCAGCAGTAAATCAAAGGAATCAACGACGCACCGAAGACTCCCAAAAAACGTGCGGCCCTGCGTTCCCTCTGTTCGAAACGACCCAAGGCGTAACGAATCAGCCAGCGCGCTTCGAAATAAAATAGGAATCCAATCGGAAGGCAAAGCAAAAGCGCAATGGAAATTGGCATATCGTCCGCCTTTCCGCTAGTCCCTCAGTCCCTAGTCCCTAGTCCCTGCCTTTACGGTATCTGCGCCATCGGCAACTCCATCACCGGAGTCCGCTTGCCATCCTTGACGGCGTACGCCCACAGCCCGTGAAAGTTCTCCCTCAGCCCCGGCTGCGCCTTGAGCAGCGCGCTCATCACGGTAACCGCCTCAGTGTGCACCGCGGCAGGATCGGTCACTCCCGTCGATTCATACGCAACGCCCAAATCGGGCTGGCGCAGAGTTGCGTCCAGGCGCACCGCGTCGATCTTCCAGGAGCGCGGGCCGTCCTGAAGCGTATATGGAAAAGCATCCTGCGGCGAGCCGCCCTGAGCCGAGCCTTTGATCTGCGCCTGCTCTGCCGCCAATTTTTCCAGATTCGTCGAGGAGAGAAAATCCACCGGCACCTGCAGATACCGGGCCGCCTCATAGCAGTACCACGCGCTCCACGGCTGGTCCGCCTTGGCCAGCTCACGGGCCCGCGCCCAGTACCAAACGCCGTCATGCCCGTTGAAGATGCCTTGCCTCACGGTCAGCCCGGCCAGTCTCCATCCAGCCCCAACCCCGCTCTCACCGCCGTCCCAGGCCAGAATCAGTCCCCATTGCCCGCCCAGCGGAGCCCCCGCCGCATCGGCCAGCACCACCGCGTAGCGGCCCGGCGGCAGCGCCCGCATGGTGATGGTCACGGTCAGCGAGCCGCTCGCATTGGAGCAGAAAAACTGCATATCAGTGGCCGCCGAAAGACTGGTCGCGTCCAGCAGATACACATTCCGCAGTTCGACCTGCCCGCCTTTCACCAACGGCGCGGCCTGCTCCACTGCCCCGCGAATCCCGGCCCACTCCGCCTTCTCCGCGGGCAGCAATGCGGCCAGCAGCGTGGAATAATCCCCCTGCGCCACGGCCTCCGACAGCCGTCCCCCGGCCGCCACCAGCGCATCGCGATCCTGGGGCAACAACTCCGCCTGCGTGGTGCAACTCGCGGCCCGGCTCGCTACCGGCAAAGCCAGCAAGGCAGCGGCGGCTAAAAACTTCCAGCAGAGGCGCATCCCTGGCATATCCTCTCTGCCCGGAGAAACTCTTTTTGAGCGTCCGCGGGCCACTGTTAGTCTAGTACAGTAGAGCGGCAACAGATTGCCGCTGCCCCGCGCCGGTACCGGGCCGGGGAGCCGATTTCCATGCGCACATCGATCCCGCTCGAATCCCAGCCCGCGCGTAGCCAGACCTCGCGGAAATCGCTATCCCCGTGCGTCCACACTCCTCTTGTGGTTCTGGCCGCAATCACAGCCCTTTTTGCAGCCCCATTAGGCGCCCAGACGCCCGCCTCACCCGCAGCTTCAAAGCCTTCACCAACCACCACTTCGACGCCCGCGGCACAGACCCCTTCGAAGCCCGCCGCACCCGCTCCGGCGCACAAGCCGGTTCACCCGCACAAGCATCCCGGCACAGCCCATTTGCTCACCCCGCCGGTTCAAGCGGCTCCCGTGCCTGTAACGCCTCCCACGCCCGAACCTCCTCACTGGCCTGCCAACGACAAGCCGGCCGATGCCTCCGTCACCTGGGACAGCCATGGCCTCCTCATCAACGCCGCAAACTCCAGCCTGAAGCAGATTTTGAATGATGTCTCCGCCGCCACTGGCGCAAAAGTCGA
Organism: Occallatibacter sp.; assembly: GCA_050012555.1. Classification (GTDB taxonomy): domain Bacteria; phylum Acidobacteriota; class Terriglobia; order Terriglobales; family Acidobacteriaceae; genus Telmatobacter. Next base: position 6,390 of record JBEKGY010000072.1, on the reverse strand, counting down.
GGGTTTGGGAGCCGACCAACGCATCTTTGGCGCATACGGCCCAGGACGGGCGCGCGACGTACTCTCCCAACTCCTTGAAGGCTCCGGCTACAACGTACTCATGATCGGGGACCAGGGCGAGGGAACACCACGGCAGATCGTGCTCACCGCCCGCGGCGGCGCGAACACGCAGACCGCCGCCAATCCCGCTCAGCCCGCCCCCCACGCCAACGAAGAAGAGCCCGACCCCAACGACGAACCGGCCGACGATAATGGCGCCAGGAGGCTTGGCCGCCACGGCCCTAACGATCCCGGCGGCCCGCCCCGCACTCCGCAGCAAATGCAGATGGATCAGCGCAACAATCCGTCTGCGCCTCCGGCTCCGCCGAACCAGCCCTGATCGGCCACATCTTTCGTTCCGGAAACCGCAATGCAGATCATTCTGATTTGAAGACCAACTGACAACGGAGAACCGGCAACTGTAAACTTACTTTAGTAAACGCTCTCCATCGACCGGACCCCCAAGGTAACCCCATGCTGCTTGCCCATCTCCGCCAGGAAGTCCTCCACGCCAACCAGGAGATCGCCCGCCGTGGCCTCGCTCCCCACACCTTCGGCAACGCCAGTGGAATCGACCGCTCCGGCGCCGAGCCCCTTGTCGTCATCAAACCCAGCGGCGTCGGCTACGCCTCGCTCACCGCCGCCGACCTGGTCGTCACCAACCTTGACGGGTTGATCGTCGAAGGCTCCCTGCGCCCCTCAAGCGATCTCGATACACACACAACCCTTTACCGCGAATTCCCCCAGATCGGCGCCGTCGTCCACACCCACTCCGAGTTCGCTACCTCCTGGGCGCAGGCAGGCCGCCCCATTCCCTGCCTCGGCACCACCCACGCCGACTACTTTCATGGCCCGGTTCCGGTCACTGAACCCCTCTCCGCCGAAGAGGTCGCCGAGGCCTACGTCCGCTCCACCGGCGCGGTCATCGTCCGCCGCTTCCGCTCCGAAGGCCTGGACCCCATCGCCGTTCCCGGCGTCCTGGTAGCCGGCCACGCCCCCTTTGTCTGGGGCAAAACCGCCGCGGAGGCCGTCGAGCATGCCGACGTCCTCGAGTACATCGCCCGCCTCGCCTTCCGCAGTGTGCTCCTGGGAGCTTCCGACTCCGGAATACCCGTTTACGTTACCGATCACCATTACCTCCGCAAGCACGGCCCCAAGGCCACCTATGGCCAGCTCTGACGGCGCAAATCCCGCTCTGCCCGCGCCACCAGACCTCTCAAAAATCAACGTTTCAACCCTTGGATTTCATCGGGAATCCCGATGTAACCTCTCCTCACCCGAGAAGACTACTGATTTCCATAGATCGATTCTTTTCGGTGTAGACTACCTACCATTTTCTGCATTTTCCACGAAAAGTGCTCGAATGCCAGTTGACGTTTCACGGAACCTGGAGTCACTATCTCGCGTATTCTCAATCGATTGCCGATAAATTCCGCGGCAACCTGCGCATTTCGCCCACATGGCAACCGACGTGCAAGGGAATTATGTTGTAGGGTGCTCCCTATGGAAACAAGTCTTTTCAACCGTTTGCAGGTGGCTCTGCTGGCTGTGGCCACAGTCGGCCTATTCCTGTTGGCGGCGTTGAATCTTGTTGAGGAGCACCAGTTCCAACAGCCCGTCGATGGGGTTTGGTGGCGCGAGGCAGCGGGTGGGCTGGAAGCCGACAGGGTGCTGCCCGACAGTCCCGGCCAGCGCGCCGGCATTCAGGCGCATGACCTGCTCACCGGAGCCCAGGTGCTGCCCGACAATCCCGCCCAGCGCACAGACATGCAGACGGAGAACCTGCTCACCGGAGTGAAGCCGCTGCCGGAGGCCCCCCCTCAGAGCACAGACATCGAGGCGAAAGGCCTGCTCCCCAAAGCCAACTACGCCCCCATCACGCGGGTTGCCGATCTGGAGCGTGTTCTCTACCGCACTCAGATTTACGGCAAGGCCAGCTACGCAATCACCCGCGGCGGCATTCCGCTGGACACGCCTGTGGTCGTCATTCCCGAGCCGCTGGACCGGAGCCTGGCAATGGGGCTGCGCGTCATCGGCCTCATCTACCTGGCCATCGGGATCTACGTTCTCTTCCGCCGCTGGACAGCTCCCCGCGCCACTCACTTCTACCTGTTCTGCCTGGTCTCGTTCGCTCTCTACGCGCTCAAGTACACCGGCAGGTTCGGCACACTGGACTGGACCGTTTTCTGGTGCAATGTGCTGGCTGAGTCGCTGCAGCCGGCGCTCTTCCTGCATTTTGCGCTCAGTTTTCCAGAAGAGCGGCTCAAGAACCTCCGCCGAGGCTGGCTGTTGCCGCTGGTCTACGCACCCGGCGCAGGACTCCTCGGCCTCTGGCTCTGGGCCATTGAGACGCGCCAGGCCACCGGGCTGCTGCTGCACCGGCTCGACCAGACCGGCACTGCCTACGACGCCGTCTTTTACATACTGGCAGCCGCTCTCTTCCTGCGCAGTTACAGCAGCGCCGACACGCCCCTTCTGCGCCAGCAGTTGAAGTGGCTCACCCGCGGCACGCTGCTGGCCATCGTCCCCTTTACGCTCTTTTACGCCATTCCATTTCTCTTCGACCTGCACATGCCCAGCCTGCTCACCAATATTGCAGGCTTCTCCATCGTCTTTCTGCCCCTTACCTTCAGTTGGGCCATCGTCCGCTACCGGCTGATGGACACCGACCTGATCTTCAAGCGCGGCGTGGCCTACACGCTGGCTACTGGTCTGATCCTTGGAGCCTACTTCGGCATCATCGCGGCGGCCGCTGGGTTGGCCCACCATCGCCTGCCCGAGTCGGTACGGGACTGGGGCGAGGGCATCGCTATCGTGCTGGTGGCCGCGCTCTTCGACCCCCTAAAGCGCATAATCCAGGGTTGGGTCGACCGGGCCTTTGACCGCCATCGCTACGACTACCGCAAGGCGTTGGTCGAATTCGGCCGCGGACTCAGCTTGGAGACCGATCTCCAGGCTCTGCTCGAATCCATCGTCGAGCGGCTGCCGCGCACCCTGCTGGTGGCGCGTGTGGCGGTTTTTCTGGCCGATGATTCCGGCCGCCTGCGCCTGGCCGCTGCGCACGGACTGCCCGCCGAGGCGCGTAACGCCCAGGATCGCCTCGCCCTGGGCTTCCTGGACTTCGATCAGGCCAATGCCCACTCCCACATCTTCCTTGAAAACGCTCAGGCTGCCCTGCACCTGCCCCGCGACGAGCAGCGCGCCGCCGCCCTGCTCGATCTCAACTACTATCTCCCCTGCCGCGTGGCCGCGGGCCAGATGCAGGCCAGCGAAGCCACTCCCTTTGGGCAGGCCGCCATGCGCACCATCGCTGTCATCGGCCTGGGCCGCACCATTGGCGGCGACTTCCTCTCCAGCGAAGACGTCGAGCTGCTCGAATCCCTGGCCAGCTATATCGGCATCGCCCTGCAGAATGCCAGCCTTTACGCGCGCCTTGAAGCCAAGATCGGCGAGTTCGAGCGCCTCAAGGAGTTCAACGAAAATATCGTCGAGTCCATCAACGTGGGCATCCTGGCCCTGGCTCTGGACGACCGCATCGAAAGCTGGAATGCGCAGATGGAGGCCATGTACGCCCTCAGCCGCGCCGAGGCCATCGGCCAACCGCTCCATAGCGTTTTCCCGCCTGAGTTCATCGACGCTACGGACAGCTTCCGCAACGACCCGGGCGTGCATCACCTCTACAAGTTTCCGCTCACCACCCGCGCCGGCGAACAGCGCATCGTGAACATCGCCATCGCGCCATTGCTGTCCCGTGATTTCGTTTCCGTGGGCCGTATTATTCTGGTCGACGACATCACCGAGCGCGTCTCGCTTGAAACCCAGCTCACACAGGCTGACAAGCTCAGCTCCATCGGCCTGCTGGCGGCGGGCGTGGCGCATGAGATCAACACCCCGCTGGCGGTCATCTCCTCCTACGCGCAGATGCTCGCAAAGCAACTGAAGGGAGATGAGCGCCTGACCCCGGTGCTGGACAAAATCACCCAACAGAGCTTCCGCGCCTCAGAGATCGCCAATGGCCTGCTCAACTTCTCCCGCACCTCCACCACCGCGTTCCGCGAAACCAACCTGAATCAGGTCATTCGCGACACGCTCTCCCTGCTCGAGCACCAGTTCAAGACCGCGCAGATCGACGTCGATCTCGACTTGGCCGAGGAACTGCCCCTCATCCACGGAAACCCCGGCAAGCTGCAGCAGGTCTTTCTCAATCTGCTGTTGAACGCCAAGGAAGCCATGTCCGGCGGCGGCCGCCTGCGCGTGGCCACGATGGTGAACGGGCACTTGAACCACGTCGCCGCGCTGGTGGCCGACTCCGGCAGCGGCATCGCTCCCGAGCACCTTAAGCGCATCTACGATCCCTTCTTCACCACCAAGACCGCGCCCAGGCCCGGTGACCACAGGGGCATCGGGTTGGGCCTTTCCGTCTCCTACGGCATCATCCAGGAGCACGCCGGCAAAATTCATGTCGAGAGCTCCGTCGGCTCCGGCACCACCTTTCATCTCGAGTTTCCGCTGTTGAGGAAGTCAGTACATGCCTGAAGTTGAACAGCCTTTGAATCTGCCCGTCTCCGCGTCTGCCGCAAACGGCAACTCCGCCGGCACCGGCTTCGCCGCGCGTATTCTTGTGATCGACGACGAGGCCGGCATCCGTGAGTCGCTCGAAGTACTGCTCTCGCTGGAAGGATATGCGGTGAGAGTGGCCGCCGACGGCGAAGAGGGGCTGCGCATTCTGGACCTCGAAAGCCTCGACTTGGTGCTCCTCGATCTCGCCCTGCCCGGCCAGAGCGGCCTGGAGCTGCTGCCGCAAATCAAGGAACGCCAGCCCGATCTGCCGGTCATCATGATCACCGCCTATGGCACCGTGGACAACATCGTCGAGTCCGTGCGCGCCGGCGCTGAAAACTTCATCCAGAAACCCTGGGACAACGAGAAGCTGCTGGCCGACATCCGCTCCGCCGTCGCCCGCCATCGCGCGGAAGAAGAGAACCTGCAGCTCAAGCGCGCCCTCAAAGAGCGCTACAGCTTCGCCAACATCGTGGGCAAGAGCGAATCCATGCTGAAGGTCTTCGACCTGGTAGCCCAGGTGGCGCCCAGCCGGTCCACGGTGCTGATTCAGGGCGAGAGCGGGACGGGCAAGGAGCTGATCGCCAAGGCCATCCACGCCAACTCGCCTCGCCGCGATAAGCCTTTTGTCCCCATCAATACCGGCGCCATGCCCTCCGAGCTGCTTGAATCCACGCTCTTCGGCCACGTCAAGGGCGCGTTCACCTCGGCCATCGCGGCCAAGAAAGGCCTCTTCGAGGTGGCCAACGGCGGCACCATCTTCCTGGACGAGATCGCCACCATGGGCACCGACACCCAGGCCAAGATTCTGCGCGTGCTCCAGGACCGCCGCTTCATGCACCTGGGCGGCATCCAGGAGATCCAGGTGGACGTGCGCATCATCGCCGCCACCAACATCGATCTGCGCACGGAGGTGCGCGAGGGCCGCTTCCGCGAAGACCTCTTTTACCGCCTCAACGTCATCACCGTCGACCTGCCGCCCCTGCGCGCCCGCCGCGAAGACATTCCCCTGCTCACCCAGCACTTTCTCGACTTCTACGCCAAAGAGAACGACCTGTCCCCGCGCAAGCTCTCCGCCGACGCGCTGCGCGCACTGGTCGATTACGAGTGGCCGGGCAATGTGCGCGAACTGGAAAACGCCATCGAGCGCGGCGTCGTGCTCTCCTCGGGGCCCGTCATCGGCTCCGATCTGCTCCCCGGCCACATCACCGGCCGCAGCTTCCAGGACGCCCTGCTCCAACACAACCCCAACGCCTCGCTCTTCGACATCCTCGAAGACATCGAACGCCGCATCATCGTCGAAAAACTCGAGCGCTGCAACGGCAACCAGACCGAAGCCGCCGAGCAGTTCCGCATCCCGCTCTCAACCCTCAACCAGAAGATCAAGCGCCTCACCATCGAAATCCGCAAGAAGGGCAGAGAGTAAAACGAGGGAATAGGGATCAGGGATTAGGGATCAGGGATTAGGGATTAGGGAAAAACATCCCGCATCACCACAAAATCCGCCAACCCGCTAACTTGCTAACCCCGCGAAGCGGCGCTAACTTGCCGCCTTTGTTCACAACCCAAACCCCCACCTCGCTTTTGCAGCAATAACCTGGGAAACATCCAAAACTCTCATCTCCGCTCGTAAATGAAATACCCTTCAGCCGGCACACAATTGAAATAGAAAGAATGTGCGGATGCCCCATCCTTCCGCGGCCTTTTTGTTCAGTCTCATGACATTCTTTACAGGTTGTTATCAGGACATCCTTTACAGGTGATGATTTTGCCTTGGGGGTGTTTGGATGT
>JBEKGY010000071.1:0-12877 GCA_050012555.1 Occallatibacter sp. | reverse complement strand
CAGTATTCAGACGCATGGACCGACGACCGGTGGCGGCAGTATGCAGACACATGGGCCGACCACTGGTGGGGCCACCACGCACGGACCGACCACCGGCGGGGCCACCACACATGGGCCGACCACTGGTGGGGCCACCACGCACGGACCGACCACCGGCGGGGCCACCACGCACGGACCGACCACCGGCGGGGCCACCACGCATGGGCCGACCACTGGCGGGGCCACCACGCACGGACCGACCACCGGCGGGGCCACCACACATGGGCCGACCACTGGCGGGACCACCACGCACGGGCCGACCACCGGCGGGGCCACCACGCATGGGCCGACCACTGGCGGGACCACCACGCACGGGCCGACTACCGGAGGCAAGGTTACTGCCACCCCATTGAATAACCGTTGGGGGAACCTCAGCGGAAGGACGTCCACCGCCAGCTTCAACCACACGGCGACCGGGGGAATCGCGCCCAAGGGTAGCAATACGCACATCACTAAGGGCGGCAGCTCGGTTACTACCCGATCCAACGGCAAGGTGAGTGACGTGCATGACCCCAAGCGGGGGATTGACGTCCATCACGGGCTGAACGGGAACCGGACGATCTCGAGGACGCTCCCCAACCACGGCGGCATTGTTTCCTCGCGGGGCCGTCCCGGATATGCACAGCGCGGGTATGGTTACCACGGCCACGATTTTGGCCGGCGGGCTTACTACTACCACGGCCATGAATACAACCGCTATTACCACGGCTGGGGGTACCGGGGGTTGTATATGAACGTCTATGCCCCGGGCGTCTTCTTCGCTCCCGGCTTCTATGGCTGGGCCTATAACCCGTGGCCGGCGCCGATCGCCTTCGGATGGGGATGGGGCGGCGCACCCTGGGTCGGCTTCTACGGCGGCTTCTTTGCGCCCTACCCGGTCTATCCCAGCGCCGCTTTCTGGCTGACTGATTATGTCATCTCTCAGGATCTGCAGGCGGCCTATGCGGCGCAGCAGAATGGCGGCGAGAACGATGGCGGTCCAGTAGCGGCGGGCGGATCTCCGGCGCTGACGCCCGAGATAAAGCAGCAGATCGCCGACGAGGTGAAGTACCAGTTGGCGCTGGAAAACCAAGAGGGGCAGCAGAGCGCAGGAGGACAGGACGTTGATCCCGGCTCCAGCGGGATTGCGCGCATATTGGCAGACGTAGCCAACGGCCATCCGCACGTGTTTGTAGCCGGAGGCCCCCTGGACCTGACGGACGCCAACGGACAGGAATGCAGCATCAGTGACGGCGATGTGTTGCAACTGCAAACTGCGCCTGACGCCAATGCGACGACGGCGAGCCTGTTCATTCTGGTCAGCAAGGGCGGACAGGAGTGCGCGAAGGCCGATACGGTTACGGTGCAGTTGACCGACCTGCAGGAGATGCAGAACCAACTGCGGGCGAGCATCGACCAGGGCTTGCAGGAGCTAAAGGCCAAGCAGGGTACGGGTGGATTGCCGCAGGCGCCGCCTTCAGCCCAGGCCCAGCCGACGCAGGCGCCGTATGCAGCGATTGCGCCTCCGCCCGATCCGGCGGACGCGACCGCTCTTCAGCAGCAGGGTCAACAGGCTGACCAGACTGAGCAGCAAGCAACTGCAGACACGTCGCAGGGAAGCGCCGCTCCGGCTGCACAGCCTCCGCCGAACTAGGCCAGACCTTCTCTCCAGGCGCAGTCGTATCTGGCGCACCGGCCAGAGCGGCGAATCCTGGAGCAGAGGTTATCTATTCTTAGAGTGGTAACCGGGCGAGTCTGGCGCGGGAGGGATCGGCGATTCCCTCCCGCGCTTCGCGCCTAAGGCAAGCATCGCGGCAAGTCCAACCCTCAGATCCGCCAGTGGTCGGCGCGCCAGTTCTTGATGCGCTCCTTGATCTGCTTGCGGTTCAAATTCTTTTCAAGGGCCTGCTTGGCAAGCTCCACAATCTCGTCATCCGCGGCAAAGCGCAGGCCGATCAACTGGTCCTCGGTGAGGCGATCGATTTGCTTGTGCCATTCGGCGGGGGCCAGCGCCTGCAAACGCAGCCGCTCCTCAAGCCGGATGACTCGATCCTGCACCTTGAGCGGATAGATGCGCAGCTTGAAGAAGGCGATGAACACGACCACCGAGAGCACCACCAGCCATGCGGCATAGAAACAATGCAGATGGTGGACGAGGTAGACGATGGAGACGACCAGGTTGGCAATCAGAACGAGGAAGAGAACGAAGTGGAATGGCGGATCGAAACGGGCATGGTTCTTGAGACTCTGCGGGGCAGACTTACTCATGCGTAACCTTGATTTCTTTCAGGTCGGAGTCTGCTGTTTTCGGCGCCAGCGTTTCCGCTGAGCCGCCGGCAGCGGCGCTGGGGGCCTGTGCACCCGCGCTGTCAGGATTTTGCGCGGCATGGGCGGGAGCTGTCAATGCCGTTAGATTGTCAGGCCCCAGTACCTCTGGATGCTTGGGGATGAGAGGATGATAGCGGCCGCGCGCCAGGTAATCCGCAAAGAATACTCCGGCGATGTAGGGGTTAAGCAGCACGATAGGAACGGCATAGCCGGTGGTGGAGAGCGATTCGGCGATGCTCTTGTTGGAGCGGCTCGCGCGGTGATAGCCGGGAACCTGGGGAATCTCAAAGATCTCCAGTTGCGTCTCCGGGTGCTTGTGCGCATACCGCGCCAGTTTCCAGGCGATCTGTTTGGGGGTGGTCATTACAGTGTCAGGGAAAACGCTGCGCCGGAAGGTGCGGGGATAGTAAGTGTTGAGAATCACCCGGGCGAAGTCCGCGCAGTTGTTGAAGAACAGTTCGAAGTGCGAGCGATTCGGGCCTGCGTTCATCCGCGCGATGAGCGCGTCGTCCTGTTCGGGAGTGGTCTCGAAGCGGAAGGCGTAGATGCGCCGTTCATAGGCCGAGCCGACCAGCGCGGTCCAGCCGCCGTGCGCGAAACCGCCCTTCGACAGGTTTTCTCCCAGGCTGAGCAGATGGGCTTCGCGATAGTGATTGCGCAGCCGGACTACGGTTTTGCGATCCACGCGGGCGGGAACATCGGAGGCGTTCTCAACCGAGTAGAGGTAGGGGACGAGCGGGATCGCGACCCAATCGTAGCTGTCGATTCCCTGGTACCGGGCGATGACGACGCCCATTTCGCCCTCTTGGCAGCGGCGCAGCTTCACCGGAGTCTCGGCGCAAACCCGTTCAAAATAGATCGCATTATGCCCGGTGGGATTGAGGAGGCCAAAGAAGCCGTACGGCTGCTCCAACAGCAGGGCTGCCTGGGCATGGCTGCGCTGGGCGAAAAGGGCCAAAACCGCCAAGGCCACGAAAGTCAGTACGGTTATGCGTACTTTACCCATCGAAAGCGCTTGTCCTCCGGTGAGGTTCTGTTGTGTCTCCTTCAGTATGACGAAAAATCCTATGAATGCAAACCTCGATTACCGAAATGAAGGCGGGAAGTAACTGTTCAGCATCACTGCAGAGTCACGACCGCAAAATTGTTCCCGTTTTAATAAATTTGCCCCTCATAAGGACACGGCCGGCAGGGAAAAGTTGCGACCTCTTACCTGTCGGTGCAGGAGTAGCAGGGGTCGATGGAGGCCTGGATCAGGGGCGTGTCGGCAAGGCGCGCGCCGATCACCATCCAGCGGATGGCCGGCATGACGGCAAAGGTGGGCGTGCGCACATGCACGCGGCTGGGATTTCTGGAGCCTTCTTTCCAGGAGACGCTGTACATCACTTCGCCGCGCGGGGCTTCGACGCGGCTGGTGGCCGTTCCGGCGGCAAAGACGAGCTTATCCTCGCCGGCATTCAACTCGCCGGGGGGCAGCTTGGTGAGCGCCTGGCGCAGGATCTTGCAGCTCTCCATGATTTCCAGAGCGCGCACCAGCAGGCGGGCGCGCACGTCGCCGTCCTGCACGACCGGCACGTCGAATTCCATCTCCGCATAGGCTGCGTAGGGAGCGGCACGGCGAAGATCCTGGGGTACACCGGAGGCTCGCGCAACCGGGCCCACAACGCCGCAGGAGAGAGCTTTCTCGTGGGTCAGAATGCCGACGCCGGCGCAGCGGGAACGCGCCGTGGTGCTGGTGGTGAAGATGGGGATGACGGTGCGGACCATCTCGCGTTCCAGTTGCTCGACCATGGCCAGCACGCCGGGGGGATCGTCGATATTGCGATTGACGCCGCCGATGCGGTTCATGGAGTAGTTGACGCGGTTGCCGCTGATGGCCTGAAGCACGTCCATGACCTTCTCGCGCAGCTCGAAGCAGGTCATGAACATGGTCTTGAAGCCCATGAGCTTGGCGGCGATGCCGGCCCAGAGGACGTGGGAGTGGAGGCGCTCCAACTCGGCCATGACGACGCGGATATACTGGGCGCGCGGAGGCGGCGTGAGGCCGGTCAACTGCTCCATGGCCTGGCAGAGAGTGAGGGTGTGGATGTTCGAGCAGATGCCGCAGACGCGCTCCATCAGCGCGATGACCTGAATGTAGTTGCGGGTTTCGGCCAGGCGCTCGATGCCGCGGAAGTTGAAGCCGATATGCAGCTTGGCGTCGCGCACGGTCTCGCCTTCGCAGATCAGGTCCAGCTTGTAAGGCTCTTCGAGGGCGGGGTGGTAGGGCCCCATGGGGATCTTGTAGCTCATTTTGCCTCCTCCCGCAGGTTCACGCCCGGCTTGTCTCCCACGCGCAGCAGGAGCGGCTCGTACTCGCGTCCCAGAAAGTCCAGCGCGAACTCTTCGTGAATCTCGCGCTCGATCCAGTCCGCGGCCTCGCATATGTCGTAGATGCTTTCGATGGAGTTGCCCGCGAGCAGAAAGGGAAAGCCCAGCAACCGGCCATCGAGGTCCCAGTGGTACTCCAGGCGAAAGCCCTGGTCGCCGGGCAACTGGTAGGCGGTGATGGTGATGAAACGCGCCTTCCAGTCGTTCATGGCCGCCGTCAGTTCACGCACATTCAATGGGCATGGGGAGAGCCAATGGACGCCGCCCTTTTCAACCCAGTGTTCCGCGGTTCCCAGTTTTTCCGGAATGCTTTCGAGCAGAGTCATGGTTTGCGTCATTGCGCACCTCCAGTGGGGACAGGGTTCACCGCTGACTCGGCGGCGGCCGGCGAGATTGCCGGGGCCGGTTTGGGAGCAGGCGGCTTGCGGGCGACGGTGTAGGAGTTTTTCAACGCGCCAATGGTGAGATAGACGGGCGGGCACTCAGCGTCCTGGCTCAGCGCATGGGCCTTGCAGCCTTCCACGCAGCGGCCGCAGAAGGTGCAATGGCCGGGATCGTAGCTCCAATAGAATTCACCCTTGCCGGCCTTGAACTCGATGGCGCGCGCGGTGCAGCGGAAGCGGCAGATGGCGCAGCCGGTGCAGAGTGCGGGATCGAAGCGCACCAGTCCGCGGAAGCCTTCGCTCACCTTGGGGCGCGCGGGGAAGAGCATGGTCCGGGAGCCGCCCCACAGGTTCTTCCATAGCATGGCGAAGATGTTCATGATCTGAACCTCATCAAGAGCGCGGACGATATGGCCAGGACCGCGAAGATCAGGGTGCATTGCCAGTAAAAGCGCACCGTAGTATCGATTGCCAGGCGGGCCGTGGCGGCGGCGAGCGCAGACAGCAGCAGGACCACTGCGAAGGAGAGGACGACGAAGACCAGTGCGGCAAGCCACCAGGTGGTGAGATGAGGAGCGGCCAGCGTGGCCACCAGGCCGGTGGCCGCAACCCACTCGAGACCGTGCGAGAGTTCCCACATGGCCAGCTCGGGGCCTGCATACTCGGTCATGGGGCCGGAGTAGATCTCCTGCTCGGCGTTGGGCAGGGAAAAGGGGTTGAGATGCAGCTTGGCGGGCAGGCAGACGAGGATGGCTGCGATGCCCAGAATTTGCAGCGGCGAGGCGGGCAGGTGGGCCAGGGCTTCCAGCCGGAAGGTGTGCTGCGAGGCGGCGATGGAAACGATGGCCAGAAGAAAGACCACGTTATACGAGACGCTGAGGACGGCTTCGCGCGCCGAGCCGATCTCGCCGAAGATGGAGCGCGAGGAGAAGCCTGCGGCGATGATGCACATGGAGGGGAGTTCGAGCAGTGCCAACAATAGGATGAGGTCGCCTTCGAATCCGCCGGAGGAGGGCAGGACAGGCAGAAGGCCAACTGCGCCGGCCGCAGCGGAGACCGCAAGCAGCGGCCACAGCCTCATCAGCAGGCCGGCTACTCCGCTGCGCTGAGGCGTGGTTTTGCCCAGCAGCTTGATGAAATCGAAGAAGGGCTGCATGAAGGGAGGGCCGATGCGCCCTTGCATCAAGGCGACCGCTTTGCGTTCCACCCAAAGGAAGAACCATGCAGCCGGGACGGCGAAGAGAAGTCCGGGAAAGATGAGCAGGCGGGCGAGGGCAGTGGTCAGATTCATGGCTGGACCTCGCTGGCTGCTGCGGCGTGACTGGCTGCGGCCTTGGCGGCGCATCCGCTTGCGCAGTCGGTTGCGCAGTCGGTTCCGGGTACGCATACCGGTTCGACGTGCAGTTTTTTTGCGGCTCTATTGGCCAGAATCTCCGCCGCCTTGGCCACGCCCAGCACAATGGCGTCGGGACGAGGCGGGCAGCCGGGAACAAAGACATCGACAGGAATATGGCGATTGAGCGGCCCTTCGAGGGTTCGGCTGTCGATGAAGACGTTTGTCGTGGCCGGGCAGGAGCCGATGGCCACAACAGCTTTTGGCCCGCAGACTTGGCCGTAGACGGTTTTTATGGCCTGGACGGCGTTGCGGGTGACGGGGCCGGTGATGCAGAGAATATCGGCGTGGCGCGGGCTGCCTTCCAGGCGCACACCCAACTGCTCGGCGTCGTAACGAGGGGTAAGACTGGCCACCAATTCGATATCGCAGCCGTTGCAACTGCCCGAATTCATGTGGAAGAGCCAGGGACTGCGGCGGCGGGAGGTGCACATCAATCGATTCCAGAGGTTCATGGTCTCCCCCAATGAAGCATTTCGAGCAGGCCGGGCCATGCGCCCGCAACCAGCAGCAACCCCACCAGCACAACGATCGTGCCCTGTAACAGGTATGGCTCCCTTATCGGCAAATCCGGGAGCGGAGGTGAGTCTCCATCGTGCGCGGGTCCCCACCAAACGCGGGTCAAGGCCAGCACGTAGGCGATCAGGGCGAAGATGGAAGAGAGAATGAAGACCGTCAGCAGCAGAGGACTGATCTGCAGGGCAGTCTCATAGAGCCTCCAGCGGCCGAGGTATCCGAGCATGGGCGGAATGCCGAGCATGGCCAGCATGCCGAAGAGGAAACCGAATGCGGCGACCGGGTACCGCGTGGCCAGACCTGCTTGCTTGCCGTCCAGTGCGCCGTCAGCTTCGGGGCCGCTGAGGCATGCGAAAAGCAGAGCTTTGGCAAAGGCGTGCGTGGTGGCTGCAAACAGAACGCCAGCGGTTCCGAGAGCGCTCAAAGAGGCGAGCCCGAGAAGGAGGAAGCCGATGTCCTCGACGGTGGACAGAACCAGCAGGCGCTTGAGGCTGCGCTGGGTGAGCATGAGAAGAGCGGCGATCAAAGACGTGGCTGCGGCTACGGCTAGCCACAGGCCCTGGGGAGTGAGCAGACCTGGTGAGGCCTGGGCCACGACGTAGAGTTCGCCGAAGGCAGCCATATCGACGACTGCGATGATGAGGCCAAGAACCAGGGCGGGGAGTTCGTCGGCCAGACGGAGCAGCCAGAAGAAGAGCGGGACGGCGGCCAGCTTGACGCAGACGCTGGTGATGAGCAGCGCCCGTGCCCAATCGGCCTGGCCGCGTTCCATCAGCAGATGGCTGGCAACAAGAGACAAAGCCGAGATGAGGACGACCGAGAGGTAGACCAGCTTTGCCGAGCGGGTCCGTGCACTCTGCCAGACCAGAGGGATGGTCGTGAGAGCGCCGAGTTCCAAAAGTCCAAGACGAAGCCAGGGATCGGCAACAGTCAGGCCGGCAACGGCGGCTACGCTGGCAAGAATCATCAGCGGGGCCAGGCGGCGCCAGGCCGAGTGGGTTAGAGCGGACAGGATCAATGCGGCCGCGGCTACGGCGCAGGCTGCAATCAGCATCGACGGCACAGGGGGCGAGGCAAGAGGCTCGACGGCTGCAATGCCGGGGGCAAGGAAGCGAACGCCGAGCAGCAGTGCCGCGGCAAACGCGAAGAGCAAAAGCGCGGAGCGACGCTCCATCCAGGAGACGACGGCGGCGAGGATGCGCGAGGCAGCCTGTAAACCGCTCCAAATGCCCAGATAAACGCGATCCACATTGGACCAGCGGAAGAATTCATGCCAGTTCTGCAGGAAGATGTCGGAAAAGTCGCCTGCTGTGAGCCTTCCTTGATCGGAGAGGGGTTCGCCACCGGTAAAAATGCCGCCGCCGGCGCCCCACCCCACGGACAAAGACCCGTCAGTGGGAACCCCGGCGCCGGCCAGCGCTGCACCTCCTGAGACCGTGGCGGCAACTGGGGATTGGCGTGCGACGTAGGCTATGGCGTAAATCAGTCCGCCCAGCACAATCGAGACCAGAGCCAAAACCAGGCCGCCCATGGTTGAAAAGCTGCCGGCATCCGAGAAGAGGCCGAACCAGGTTACGTGTACTCCCGCGCCCACACCCAGCGCGCCGAGGATGGGGTTGAGGAAGTAGTTGACGGCCAACTGCGGCGCGACGCCCAGGACGATGCTGCCGGCGGCCATGATTCCCATGCCCCAGACCATGGTGGGCGGAGATTCGTGGGCGTCTTTGGTGGCCTCGGTCAGTGGGCCAAGGAAGACGGCGCTGGTGGCCTTGGCGCAGAGGAAGACGGTGCCCAGGCTGGCTGCCCAGGCGACAATGGCGGGAACGGCCCATCCGGCCTGCAATGCGGCGGCGTAGAGCATCCACTTGCTGGCGAAGCCGCTCATGAGCGGAATGCCCATCATGCTGCCGGCGCCGATCAGCCAGGAGAGCGTTGTTTGCGGCATGCGCGAGGCGAGGCCACCTAACTGGTTCATGTCGCGGGTGCCCGAGGCGTGCTGCACCGAGCCGGCGGTGAGGAAGAGACCGCCCTTGAAGAAGCCGTGATTTAAGCAATGCAACAGGCCGGCGGTAATGGCCAGCGGGGTGCCGATTCCGATGCCCAGCATCATGTAGCCGATCTGGCTGACGGTAGAGAAGGCCAGCATGCGCTTCAGATCGGTCTGCACCATGGCGTACATGACGCCGACGGCCATGGTGACGGTGCCTATACAGATGAGGCCGATGCCCCAGTAGGGCTTCCAGGGGCCAAAGCTGTACATGCGTGCGGCCAGATAGACGCCGGCTTTCACGTAGCAGGCGGCGTGGAGCAGTGCGCTGACCGGGGTGGGGGCGGCCATGGCTTCGGGAATCCAGGTGTGCAGTGGGAACTGCACGGATTTGGCCACCAGGGCGGCCAGCATCAGGAAAAAGACGCCGCCGGTAAAGCTGTGGGCGACGGCCGGATCGGTCCACAGGGCGCTGCCGGTGCGGAAGTAGATGACCAGGATGCCCGCCAGCAGGCCGTATCCGGCGATGTGGGTCATCAGCAGGACTTTGCGCGCGCCGCTGACGGCTTCAGGGTTGGTGTACCAGAAGCCGACCAGGCTGAAGGAGCAGAGGCCTACGATTTCCCAGCAGAGGTAGAAGAAGAACAGGTTGGCGCTCGAAACCAGGCCGACGAAGCCGCCGATGAAGATCAGCATGGAGCAGTAGAAGCGGGTTGCGGCCTTGTCGTGGGCCATGTAGCCGATGGAATAGAGGAGCACGGCCGCGCCGAGAAATGTGCCCATGAAGGCGAAGAGAACGCTGAGCGCGTCGACGTGGAGGACCAGGGCCAGGGGCCCGTCCCACTGCAGCAGATTGAGCTCGATTGCCTGTCCTGAACGAACCGCGGGCGCCATGCCGGCGACGGCGAGTACGGCGGGCAGACAGCTGAGAGCGGCGAGGATTCCCTTGGTGCGGGAGGAACAGAGCTTTGCTACGAGAAGCTGGAGTGCTGCGCCCAACAGAAGTGATAAAGGCGCAATCAGGATGAGGGTCGCAGCCGTCATGCCTGCAATGCTAGTGCGCGGTGTTTATCTAAGCTGTGATGGGACTCACGTACAGAACCGTTGTGCTGCATTGTGGGACGCAATTCAGCGAGTCAGCAAGTCAGCGAGTCAGCAAGTCAGCGAATACGGCCCCGGAGCGCTGCTTCGGGGCAGTTTTATTGGCGTAAAAACGGATTTTTCCGGTGATTTTCAGAGGCCAAATCTCATGATATGGGAGATTTTGGACTGGAAATTTTTCCAGCGGTATTGATTTGAAACGGGTTAATAATTATCTGCAAGGATTTAGGGGTAATTTATACCCCGGGGTGGTATAGGGGGGTGGGTACCCCTCAGGCGACTGTTTTTTGGGACGCGGACTCGCCGCGGGTTGTGGCGTGGGCGACCTGGGCGGCGTAGAGGAGCTTGGCGCCTTTATCAGCCAGGATAATGTGGTCGATCATGGCGTATGCGACGCAGGCGATGAAATCGCGGATGTTTTCATTCCCGGAAAGTGGCGGCATGGCGTTGAGGTAGGCACGGTCGGCTTCGATGGATGCCTCGGACTTGCTTTTGCCTCTTGCGCGTTCTGCCTTACTGGCGCGTGCCCATGCGTTCAAGCAGCGGGCGACGGCAGGGTTTGCGATGGCGGCGATGGGTTCGTCCGCTTCGTTCGGAGCGGGGATGGTTTGAATGACTTCGGTCATGATAGTTACCTGATTTGATTGTGCAATAGAATGCGGTAATTATCTGCAACCACCTGCGGTGGGGCCATCTGCCTTCGGCGTGGATGGGCTTACCGATTGAGGTTCGAGGAATCCCACCCTTGCCGCGATGAAACTGCGGGAGTGATGGGGCACCCGGCGAAGGGAATGTCCCAGATTGCCGGCCAGACCGGGCTTTCTCGCGAGCAGCTCTATCGGTCTTTCAGTGCGAAGGGGAATCCAACGTTGAAGACTACGCTGGTGGTTATGAAGGCTTTGGGCATCAAGCTGACCACAAGAGTTTCTACTGCAGCTTGACGAAGAAGACCGGGATCTCTGGGATCGGCGGGAATCCAAGGTCGCAGAAGCTAAACCTGGGTCACACAATTATCTGGTGGGGACATTCTTAAACATCTCCGAGGATGGCCGGTGCATGATTGCATCACTCACCGTAATGCCGCCGCGCCAAGTGCGATGCGCATCCTGATAGCGATAAAGCAGTTGCTGCAGCCTGGTTGTAAAGAGCGCACGGATTTTTGAGTACCCTGGTTGGACATGAACGTTTGCGATGTGTCCGGTGCAAAAGGTATGCACTGCTGACGGCACGATGAGTGCCGAAGCCAACAGATCGCAGATCTGCACGCCTACGTGATTCTCGCTGTGCCCGAAAGTTGGCAGTTCCATGATGCGCGGAAAGTGGACCTGCTTGGCACGGAACATCAGGGTAAAGATGGAATGTGCTACCGGAACGTTGAGGCCCTTGGTGCGGGAATCGGCGATGCAAATTCCAACGTCGTCAACAGTTGAGAGGTAGTGGTCATAACTTTTAAAGAGGGCCTGGCATGCCGCTGTGTAAACAGAGGTATGACGGTTCTGCTGCCCGATTCCTTTGACGTAGACTTTTGAAACCAACTTGATGTCAGACCGAAGACATAGATCGACGATCTCAGAAAGGAAGCGGGCTGCGTGCCTGGCCTTATTGCGTGAACCGGTTGCGATGTCGCGCCGGATGTCCGCGCCTTTGATCTCGGTCAGGACTGCGGCCAGGAAGTGCGTTGCGGGAGGGATGAGTCCCGGGAAGTAATTTCGCTTGATTTGGAGAAATTCCGGAACTAGCGCGGCAAGACGGACCTGATTCACGAGGAGTAGAGTCAGGGCAAATACGGGTTGGTCATTGTGGAGCGGAGGATTTGCCAGCGCGCCAAGATCGCCAGCGTCGTCCATATACGCAATATACATTATCTTGCCTAACGCTAAGGCCGCCTTGCGGCGGCCCTAGGATTTGCTGCCTCGCGAACGAGGACAGTCGATAGGTGATTCTGAAAACTAGTATACCATTTATTACTACTTTGTCAACATTTGTTCGCTTATTCGTTCAGTTAATCCTATGACAAACATGTTGAAAAAGACTGATGGTGAAGGGGATAGCGCGTCAGTTTGAAATGGCCGGGATTCGTGGTCTCCAAACCTTACCGCGATTAAACTGCGTCAAGGATGGGGCACCCGCACGTTTGTGACTGGACTATGGGTGGGCCACCCGCCAAGCCGGCATACCGGTATCGATCGGTTTGTTGAGGCGCGGATAATCTGTGGGAAACTAAAACAGTCCATTACCGAATAAGTCACTGGAGTTCAACGGCCCTTTTTGACCCCAAAATAGACCAAGCCGGCGCCGCCTGCTATGGCAACGATGCCTAGAATAGGAGGAACAGGGAGCGTATGGTTTTCTGTTCTGTTGATTTGCATTGCACCAATATCCATAACTTTCTTTTGGCTCGTATAAGTGAATCCCCCGTAGATAAGCGCTGCAACCCCGAAAATGATCAGTAGTATTCCGGCGATCTTCATCATTGCTCCAGTTCTTAAAGCTTAGGTAGGGTTGCGGTTTCTATCTTCGCCAGGGACTTGACGAGGATGCGGAAAACGATTTCAGTGGCTGCTTGCGAGAAATCCATATGAGAATCTAAGACAATTCTCGGCGTCGCGGATGTTCAGAATTGCTCGTTTTGCCGGTAAATCATCTCAAAAGCGAGACCTGGGGCAACCGGCTTTTGTGGTTTCCCACCCTTCGCTAGAAAAAAGCGAAGATTCTCTCTTGCGCGTCAAGCATTTTCGGTGAAGAAGGGTTGGATTTTCAAGGCATGGCGGGTCTATCCCT
>JBEKGY010000070.1:0-12883 GCA_050012555.1 Occallatibacter sp. | reverse complement strand
TGTGTGAAAGCGGCCACAACCGCGCAATGTGTCACACCCGCCTCGAAATCAACTGTGGGCACATCCGCGTCCGCCCATGCTGCCGGGGAGACTTCACCTATTGCCTCGCCCGATTCATGTGAAAAGGTGACCGTGACCCTACCGAAGCGAAAGGTCTTAAGCGGCGTATGCGGGATGGGCTTGTTTTGGAAACACGCAATAACGATGCCGGGGCCTCCGTTCGTGGACTGCACGTACTTCGCTCCGGTGAACTGCATGTTATGGCTCAAGTGCCTTGCCGGTCTTAGAGCTGGAACAGCCGCCGGAACCACGTTTACCGGCTCCGAAGCATTTGTGCTTGACTCAGAGCGGCTCTCGCGTGTGGCAATCAGTACAAATCCGAATCCAATCACTATCACCACAAGGATGAGTGGCTCATTTATTAGCGTGGCCAACTGTCGCGGCAAGTGAGAACTGATGAAATCGACGTGTTCAAAGGCCTCTAAGAGGACACCGCCCGCAACGAGGCACCATCCGACAACGCTCTTGGGCTTGGGCATGTACTAAAGAATAGTGCAAATGCAACGCGGCGGGTGGCCCAGATCTCAACTCTTCCTCAGATTTGAGGGTGCCCTAGGTCTTGCTTTTGAGCAGCAAACCGGCTTTGGCCGGTGGTGATTCCAAACAACTTACGGGAAGTTGCTTAGGAGACCTGGGATTCTACGAACAAGAGCTACTGAGGGGCGGGCAGACTGCCCGTCAGCTCTGCCGGCGGCACGGCGGCCAGCACGTCGGCTTCGGCGGGAAGCATCGTGGGCAGCGGGCTTTCCAGAGCCAGCTTGAGCACCTCGTCCATCTGATCCACGAAGTGCAGCTTGATGGACTTCTTGATATTGTCCGGCAGCTCCTCGATGTCTTTTTCGTTGGCGCGGGGCAGGATGACTTCAAAGATGCCGGCGCGCAGCGCGGCCAGCAGCTTTTCCTTCAATCCGCCGATGGCCAGCACCTTGCCGCGCAGCGTGATTTCGCCGGTCATGGCGATGTCGCGCCGCACCGGAATCTTGGCCAGAGCGCTGGCCATGGCCGTGGCCATGGTGATGCCGGCCGAGGGGCCGTCCTTGGGGATTGCGCCTTCCGGCACGTGCACATGGAGATCGACGTTGCGGTAGAACTCGCGGCTCAGTCCCAGCGCCTGCGCGCGCCCGCGGATGTAGCTCAGCGCGGCCTGCGCCGACTCCTGCATCACGTCGCCAAGCTGGCCGGTGATGGTGAGCTTGCCCTTGCCGTCCAGCACCTGCACCTCGATGGTAAGAATGCTGCCGCCCACCTCGGTCCAGGCCAGGCCGGTCACCAGGCCGACTTCGCTCTTTTCATGCACTTCGGAGTCGCGGAAGCGGGCCACGCCCAGGAACTCGCCGATGTTTGCTGCCGTGAGCTCTTCCTTGTGCTTGGCGCCGCCCTTGACCACCTTGCGCGCTACCTTGCGGCAGACGTTGCCGATCTCGCGCTCCAGGTTGCGGACGCCGGCCTCGCGCGTGTAATAGCGGATGATCTCCAGAATCGCCTCATCGGCGAAGACCAGGTTCTTCTCGCTCAGGCCGGTTTGCGCGCGCTGTTTTTTCACCAGATATTGCTTCGCGATCTCCAGCTTTTCCGCCTCCGTGTACCCTTGCAGGCGGAGAACCTCCATGCGGTCCTGCAACGCCGGCGGAATGGTGTGCATCACGTTGGCCGTGGCCACAAACAGCACCTGCGAGAGATCGTAGTCCACGTCCAGGTAGTGGTCCTGGAAGGCGACGTTCTGCTCCGGGTCCAGCACTTCAAGCAGCGCCGAGGACGGGTCGCCGCGGAAGTCCGAGGCCATCTTGTCCACTTCGTCGAGCAGGAAGACGGGGTTCTTGGTCCCGGCCTTCTTCATGTGCTGGATAATCTGGCCGGGCAGCGCGCCGATGTACGTGCGGCGGTGGCCGCGAATCTCTGCCTCGTCGCGCACGCCGCCCAGCGAGAGCCGGACGAATTTGCGGCCGGTGGCCTTGGCGATCGACATGCCGAGCGAGGTCTTGCCCACGCCGGGAGGTCCGGCGAAGCACAGGATCGAGCCTTTGGGATTCTTCACCAACTGGCGAACGGCAAGAAACTCCAGAATGCGCTCCTTGATTTTTTCCAGGCCGTAGTGGTCCGTGTTGAGCACCTTTTCGGCGTAGTCGATGGAGCGGGTTTCCTTGGAGCGCTTCTTCCACGGCACGGCCAGCAGCCAGTCGATGTAGTTGCGGCTGACGGTGGACTCGGCCGACATGGGCGGCATGGCCTCCAGCTTCTTCAACTCCTGGATGGCCTTGTCCAGCACCTCCTTGGGCATTCCGGCGGTCTCGATCTTCTTGCGCAGCTCGTCGAACTCGCTCTTTTCGCCGCGGCCCAACTCCTTTTGAATGGCCTTGATCTTTTCGTTCAGGTAGTACTCTTTTTGCGCCCGCTCCATCTGCCGTTTCACGCGGGACTGAATGTTGCGGTCCAGATCCAGCTTTTCAATCTCAACGTCCAGCACGTCGGCGATTCGCGCCAGCCGCGCGGCGGGATCGAAGATAGCCAGCAGATCCTGCTTCTCCTCGATGCCCAGTTGCAGGTTGGCGGCGATGGTGTCGCTCAGCTTGGCCGGCTCGTCCATGCGCACGGTAGCGATGATGGTCTCGTAATTCAGCGACTGCTGCAGCTTGACGTACTGCTCAAAGAGTGTGGTCACGCGCTGCATCAACTGCTCCACCGCCGGGGTCATCTCAAAGTCGGTCCGGCCGGTGCGCACGGTGGCCACAAAAAAACCGTCGCGATCGTTCACTTCAGTGGACTTGGCGCGCTCCACGCCCTCCACCAGCACCTTGATATTGCCGTCGGGCATCTTCACGCTCTGCACGATGTTGCAGATCGACCCGACCTGGTAAATTTCCTTGGCCTTCGGTTCGTCGACCGATGCGTCGTGCTGTGTGGCGAGGAAGATCTTGCGGTCGCCGGTAAGCGCTTCTTCGAGAGCCCTCACGCTGGACTCGCGCCCCACCACGAAGGGCGTCATCATGTAAGGAAAGATCACCATGTCCCGGATGGGCATCATGGGCAGCTTGCGCGGCTCGGTCTTATCGCGGGATGCGGTCATAGTGCCCCCATGGGTAATAGACGCACGAAGCCGGCTCCGGGTGCGAGGCTGGCTGTGCGGCTCAGGTTAGATTGTACAGCGGATTGGGGAATTGCGAGGCGTTGTGCGTGTGCAATGTGTCGCCCGGCAGATTCTCTTCAGCCGTTGGCCGGCCTCTTTCCCCAGCGCGCTGAATTTAGCAATCCAGACCAGGTTACCTGCGCTCGAGAACGATGAACTCGATGGTATCCGTGGGCAGAGGACTGGATAATTTCAGCTTGCCTCCGCTGCCGGATTTTTCCTCCACCAGCTCGAGATTCTGGCTGTTGCTGATCCGGTAACGCTTGAGGCTGAATGCCTTGTTGCCCCAGGGCAGGTTGTCGACCGCCAGATTGTAGCCGGCATTATCGCGGTAAACGATGCCGGCGCGAGGTGCAAGGAACCTCTCTTTGCTCGCGTCAGGCGCGCTGTGGGGCGTACTCAGCACACTCGAGGGAATTGCGTAATTGCTGATGAATATATGAACGGTCTTGCCATCGGCGGACCGGCCCGCAAGCGCGGCCAAGCCGAAGGTGTCGGCGCCCGCGATCGCTAACCGCCGAGGCGTATCCAGCATTTTCCCCATGGCCTTGAACGCATAGGCCGTCTTGAAATACTGCCCCTGCAAGTCGAAAAGTCCCATCCAGGCGGCATCTCCGCGATAAAACATCGCGTGATCCACCGGAGCGTCCTGAAAATAACTCAGAACCGCTCCAATAAAGGCGGCGTTGTGCGCCCCTTGCAACTCGTCTTTTTCCTTTTCGGTAAAGTCGGAGCTCAAATTCCACTCGGAGAGGATGCTCTCCGCTTTGGGAAACCCGTGGGCATCGAGAACACCGCGGATTTCCTGGGCCAGCCGGACTGCATCATACGGGTCGGCGCTGGAGTTGGCATAGGTGTGCCAGGAGTAAAAATCCAGCGGCAGTTTGTGCGCGGCGCAGTAGTCGATGAAGCCTTCTCGGTAAGCCCCATCGTCGGAAGGATTCGCTATGGCATCGCCACCCACTTTGAGTGTGGGGTCAAGGGACTTCAAGGCCAGCGCCGTTTTTTCGTACAGCGAGTAAAACTGCTCTGGAGTGCCGGTCCAGAATATTTCCCCCGGCTCATTCCAGAACTCCCAGTAGCGGACTTCGTAATGGTACCCGTTTGCCCAGCCCTGGTTGTAGTGCATCGCGATATGTTTCACTACGTTGGCAAACTTGTCGATGTCGGCCGGAGGGTTGACGTTGGCGCCCCAACTGCGGCCGATGCGGTAATAAACTTCCGCCCCGCTGGCATGAATGGCGGCCAGCATCTTGTCGGTCGGGCCGAAATTGTAGCTCTCCGGCTTTTCCGGATCGGCATTCTCATTGGGAAAGATGACGGAGGCGTTGCCTGCCTTCACCACGCCGGCGCGCTGCGTCGAGTCGGGAATCAGCCAGGTCAAGGGTTTATTTTCGTAATCGAACTTGGCATCCACATCCGTGGGACCCATCACATCGTGGGTCCGAACCTGGCTGACGCGCAGTTCCTTGTATTGCCGCACCAGACCGGGAAGTCCGGCCATCACCGGCGCGGGCGTGCCGTTCATACCCTGAAAGGAATGGATTTCGCCGATTACTTTACCGGCGTCCACGTGCAAGGCGCGGAATCCCTCATTCGCAGGGCTTTGTGCGAATGCAGTTAAGCTGGAGAGCAGGAGTAAAAGCAAAAAACGCGAGAATCCGTTCATCTTGAAATTGTACTGCGGATTGGGATAATGCGAGGCGTTGAGAGTGTGTAATCCCAGGTCTCAAAAGCGAGACCTGGATCACCCGGCATATTGGTTCTAGAGATTGGCTTCGCGCTCTAAGAAGTCGTCCTGGACGAAGGGGACCGCAGCTGTCAGCTCACTGTCGATAGCTGCTGCGGAGGTGGTGCGTGACATCTCGTCCTTCAACCACCCAAGAGTTCCGAATTGTCCTATCCTTAATTGCTCGCTCAGGAACGAGCCATACTTCAACCAGATGATCATAACGTGCTCTCGATACGCGAAGTCGGCCTCCGCGAAATCTACGAGGCCTTCCTTGCAGAGTTGAGCGACCTCATTGAGAATGGCAATTACCGGCCAAATCTCCGGCGTAGGTTTTCCCAATATCTGGCTCAACTTCATTTCTCGCAGTTCGTTAGCCATGCGTTTTCGTGCAGCAATCATTCCAGGAGAATTGAAACGCAAATCCAGCGATTGCAATCTATGAAACTGGTCCTCGCGTTTCCAGCGCTCTCGCTCTTCCGTTTTGTCCTTATCTCGTTCTTCATCCTCGCGAGTCCACCGAATTCGTTGTTCGCGGCTTTTCCGGAAACTATCAACCACCAATAAAAAAGTTACAATCACCAATAAAGCGGTCACAATTACCAAGGCCCACGTAGCGAGTGTTATTCCGTTTTCAAGAAACATTCTCTCTATGACATGCAGACCTTCAAGCAAAAAGATATTTAGCAGCATAATTTGAATCATGAGCATTCCTCAAGGAAAGGATGGCACTACGCGAAGGCTCTTTGCAACAGCATTCGTATATGTTCTATAGAATGAGTTAATTCCGGCGGATTGGGCCTGACGAAACTCTTCAATTTTATGGCGTCGGATCTCACTTTTTCTCGGAAAAACTGTTGAAGCACACAATTCAACTAAATCGAACCGCCAAAGGGCGAACTGATCACCCGTTTTCTTGTCGAGTCTACGAGGCGTCGCCTTCTTCTCGCAAGAAGTCAAGTGGATATATCACTTTTCCGTCTAACTCACGTTAGGTGATTTGAGTAGGTAAAGATGGCGTCTTTTATAACTGCGATCCTGTGACGCAGAAAGGCGCGATGGAGAGCTTGATTCGCCTTTGTATCGTCAAGTTGCTTTTCCAGATCCATTAACTGTTTTTCTAATTTTAGGAGATCGTCGGCGATCTGTAAATTCGCGGCTTTCACAGATGCCCGATGATCTGGGCACGATTTCTCTGTTAAGTGTTCGCTAGTTGAGGTGGGGAGGAATGGATCACTTCGTTTTTCAGACAGAGCAGGATGAGGTTGTGAATAATCGCTAATTCGAGCATTTGCTATCTGCTGGTCAATAATATCGAGGCCTTCGGTAATATTCTTCGCCTTTGGAGGTGGGCATAGATTTATGTTTCGATCAAGGACACTTTCATTCTGCACGCGCATAGGGTTCTCAGATGCAGGACTGGCGGATTCGAGTGGTAGTTGAACTGATCCTTTCTGTGCCGATTGGTTCGTCGGACGGCCTATCTCCTGAGGAGTTCCGTCGGGTAGCAGGCTCGGGTGAATATCAACGTTTACCGGCGGATCAATACGGACAGTTGACCAGATTTTCGGGGGACTCTTACTATTTCTCCGATCACTCGCTCGAACCCATCCAAAATTCTTGTTCCATGATTTCCTTACGCGTTCTGCTAACATCACGTTTCCTAGATGCTGGCTGGCATGACAAGCCGGACATAGCGTTATTAGATTGGAGAGCGCATGGACCCCCTTTTCGCCACCATGGAATTTGGAGATTGGTCTTATGTGGTGACAATCGAGGCCGATACCTTCGATGTCAGAAGTGCCGCAGCCTTGGCACTGGAAGCTATCACGCATGAAGACGAATCTCCTGCGCCAATCCCAGTCTGGTGGGTATTGGTCGCTCCCGTCACCGCGGTCGTCGCGGTGCCTTTTCTCAAACCGAAGAAACCAAATGAGGTACGCGACATTCCCTAGTGAGGCGAGGGCTTTTTCAGGATCATTGAATGGGCTTGACTCGTCCGGTTCCCTCCTCAGCAGCGCATTTTCCCTGGCCAAGTGCCCTTGCCATCGTTGATAGCGTGCCGCGTCCTCTTTCTTTCGCCTGCGCTCCGCGGCTGCCTTTGAAATCCTCGCCGTAGCCAAGACGGCGGCAGCAACGAGAATGAGAGTCCACATCTCCTCTCCTCTCAGACACGAGCGTGCAGACGGTTATGCCCAGATTTTCAATCTTTACTTAGCCCGCCTTTTCCAGCAGGCACAGCGACAGATCCCGCCGCTCGACCATATCGCTCGTGATCTCGAGATCGCGCGCCCTCTTGTTGTTGGGCAGGTGGTACATCAGGTCCAGCATCAGTTCCTCGAGGATCATGCGCAGCCCGCGCGCGCCTACCTTGCGCGCCATGGCCTCGCGGGCCACGGCGCAGGTGGCTTCGTGGGTAAAGTGCAGGCGGACGTTCTCGTACTCAAACAGTCTCTGATACTGCTTGAGGATGGCGTTGCGCGGCTTGGTGAGAATCTCGATCAGCGCCGCTTCGTCCAGTTCGTCCAGGATGCCCATCACCGGCAGGCGGCCGACGAACTCGGGAATCATGCCGTACTTGATCAGGTCCTGCGGCTCGGTGCGGCGCAGCAACTCTGTGTCGCGATGGGAACGGGTGGTGGCGGCATCGGCCTCCGCATCGCAAGCCTTGAAGCCCAGCGCCTTCTTGCCCACGCGCCGGCCCACCACGCGCTCCAGACCCACAAACGCTCCACCGCAGATAAACAAAATGTTGGTGGTATCCACGGCGGTGAACTCCTGGTGCGGGTGCTTTCGTCCGCCCTGCGGCGGCACGTTGGCCACCGTTCCTTCCAGGATCTTGAGCAGCGCCTGCTGCACGCCCTCGCCGCTCACGTCGCGGGTGATGGAGGGGTTCTCGTCCTTGCGGCCGATCTTGTCGATCTCGTCGATGTAGATGATGCCCTGCTGGGTGCGGGTCACGTCGCCGTCGGCGGCCTGCAGCAGCTTGAGGATGATGTTCTCCACATCCTCGCCCACATAGCCGGCCTCGGTCAGAGTAGTGGCATCCACAATGGCGAAGGGAACGTCGAGCATCTTGGCCAGGGTGTGCGCCAGCAGCGTCTTTCCCGATCCGGTTGGCCCGATGAGCAGAATGTTGCTCTTGGTCAGTTCCACTTCGTTGTTGCGCACGCGGTTCATCTGGATGCGCTTGTAGTGGTTGTAGACCGCGACGGCCAGCTTCTTCTTGGTCTGCTCCTGGCCGATCACGTAGTCGTCGAGGAAGCTCTTCACTTCCTGCGGCTTGGGCAGGTGGCCGGCGGTGGTGGCCGGATGCGACGGATCGCCACGGTCGTCCTCGAGAATGGAGTTGCAGACGGCCACGCACTCGTCGCAGATGTAGGCGCGCGGGTAGTCGCTGGGAGACGAGATCAGCTTGGCCACGGCGTCCTGCGACTTATGGCAGAACGAGCAGCGTAGCGCTTCTTCGGGTCCCGTGCGCGGTTTCATCATACAGCTCCCTTTTGGACGATCTTACGCCTCTACTCCGTTCATCTTGCTCCGTTATCTTACTCTTCTATTCCGTTCGTTACCAGGTAGCGGTTACGTTCGCGGACGGTCGATGATTTCGTCGACGATGCCGTATTCCTTGGCCTGTTGCGCGTTCATGATGAAGTCCCGCTCGACGTCGCGCTCGATGCGGTCCAGAGGCTGCCCGGTGTGCCTGGCTATCAGCGTGTTGGTAATCTCGCGGATGCGAAGAATCTCGCGCGCATGAATGTCGATGTCGGTGGCCTGGCCGCTCAATCCGCCCATGGACGGCTGATGGATGAGAATCCTCGAGTTGGGCAGGGCGAAACGCTTGCCCTTGGTGCCGGCCAGCAGCAGAAACGCGCCCATGCTGGCCGCCTGGCCGATGCAGTAGGTAACCACGTTGTTGCGAATGAACTGCATGGTGTCGTAGATGGCCAGGCCCGCGCTGATGGAGCCGCCGGGCGAGTTGATGTACAGCGAAACGTCCTTCTCCGGGTCCTCACCCTGCAGGAAGAGCATCTGCGCAACGATAAGGTTGGCCACCATGTCGTCGATGGGGGTACCAAGAAAGATAATGTTATCGCGCAGCAGACGGGAGTAGATGTCGTAGGCGCGCTCGCCCCGGCTCGTCTGCTCAACCACCATGGGTACCAATGCCATTGAGTGTTCTTCCCGTTCTTCCTTTGGGGGGATGTTACTCCCCTGTTTTGTTGGCCGTACGGCCCATCTACTGAGCCGCTCGGCGATGTTAACCGATTTGCCGCCTACCCGGGCAGCCGTTCGTACAGCACAGACGCAGCTTTCTCGCGCCTCATCTGCTCCCGGATTCTAGCCAGCCCGCCGTCCTCGGTCAATCGCACTTTCAGGGTATCGAGCGGTTCGCGGGACTGAAGAGCGGCCAATTGCAATTCGCGGTCCAATTCCTCATCGGTGATGGTGACCTGTTCCTCTGCGGCGATGCGGTCCAGCAGAATATTGGTTCTGGCTTCGGCGGCGGCGCCGTCGCGCTGGGCCGCGCGCAGGCGGGCAAAGTCAAGCTTGCGCATCTGCTCGGGTTCCATGCCCTGGGCCGCCAGGGCGCGCAGGCCGCGTTCCAGGCGCGCGTCAATCTGCTCCTGCACCAGCGACTCGGGAACCGGAAACGGGTAGCGCTCGCTGATCGCCGCGAGGAGCCGGTCCTTGGTCTCGTGTTCCACGCTGCGCCGCTTGCGGTTGGCCATATGCTCGCGGACCCTCGCTTCCAGATCGGCAAAGCTCTCGTAGGCGCCCAGTTCTTTGGCAAAGTCGTCGTCCAGCTCGGGCAGGGTGCGCTTCTTGATGGCCTTCACTTCCACGTCGTAGGCCACGGTCTTGCCGGCCAGTTTGGGCTCGGCGTAATCGGCCGGATAGATGACCTCGGCCTTCAGCTCCTGGCCGGGTTTGGCGCCGCGCAGGGCGGTCGAAAAAGCCTCGACGGTATCCTTGCCGCCGATCTCGACCAGCGTGTTTTCGCCGGTGATCGGGGTCCCCGCGGACAGGTCTTTGTCCGTGGGGTGATTGATCGGGGTCCCCGCGGACAGGTCTTTGTCCGTGGGGTGATTGATAGGCGCTGCCTCGGCCTCGCCCTCGATCTGCCCTTTGTAGGTGATCTCGGCCCAGTCGCCGTCCTTGAGGGCGCGGTCTTCCTCCACCGGCTCGATGGTGGCGCGCGACTCGCGCAGTTGCTCGATCTCGTGCTGAAACTCTTCTTCGGTGATCTCCACCGACGGTTTCTCAACGGTCACCGTCTGGTAGCCGTCGATGGAGAAAGCGGGAACGAACTCGAAAACCGCCTTCACGTGCAGCGGCGCGCCTTCCTCCACCGTCAGCTCGGTCACCTGCGGCTGCCCCACGGGCTTCACGCCCAGCTTCATCACCGCCTGGTTGAACCGCTCCGGCAGCAGGCCGTCGATCACGTCTTTGCGAATCTCGGCGGCGTAGCGGCGCCTGACCACCGTCTCCGGCACCTTGCCGGCGCGGAAGCCGGGAATTTTGGCATATTTCCGGTAGTTCTTCACCACGTTGCCATAGGCCCTGGAGACCTCTTCAGCGGCAACGTCCAGCACCAGCTCGCGGGTGCACTCCGGGTTCAAAATCGGACCATGCTGATGGGCATGGTCGTGCTCATGGCCTTCGTGTTCGTGGGGGTGCGTAGCCTCAGCAGTTTCAGGTTGGGGGTTGTCCTCGAGGGTATCGGTAGAACTCAATGTTTTGCCTTCCAGGCTCGCCGCGGCGAGCCAAACAGCTACCAGCACGGGCTGCAACTGCCAGACCGGGCTGCCGCACGAGGCAAAACCAGCGCCGTGCGGCCGGAAAATGACTCACCTCATCTCATGGTAGGGGGTTTGCTGGCAGGGGTCAAACCGGCCAGTAAAGCGATTGCATGAGACGGACCTGAAAAGGAACGGTTTACAGGATCAAGCGCATAATGGGCCTGGAAAGGGTTTATCGCACGGAAATAATTGCGGGGCCTCCATCCGCTCCGCAGGGAAAGGGTGATCGAGACAAATGATGCGCAACCATCGACGCGAAGAGTTCAAAATGGACGGGGATACCGTTCCACTGCAAGGCAGACCGTCTTGCGTGGAAGAATCGGCCCCCAGAGGCGTGGGGCTGGGCCTTGCCGGGGCCGGAGCTTGGTTTTTGCGTGTGCTCATGCTGCTGCCGCTGCTGGTTTTGCCCGGAATCGGTCTCCATGCCGAGAATCCCGCGGCAATTGTGTTTACCCAGTCCGCGCCGGCCGTTGCCGTCTTCGATTTCGTCGAAGTCACAGCCAAGGTAGCGGCGCCCGCGCTGAAAAATCCCTTCACGGATGCGTCCATTACCGGTGACTTTGAACCGGCAGGCTCCGCGGAACGGGTCGCGGTGGAAGGATTCTGCGATGCGGCCGACGGCAGTCTCTACCGTATCCGCTTCATGCCGTCGAAGAGCGGCCAGTACTCCTTCCACGTAACCTTCAAGGCCGGCGCCGCGGTCCAGAGCTACTCCGGCGCGTTCACGGCTCAGGACCAGCACCGGCGCGGCCCGCTCCGCGTCGATCCGGCTTATCCATGGCACTTTGTCTGGGAGGGAACGGGCGAACATTACTTCTTCAACGGAACCACCGCCTACTGGCTCATGGGCTGGCGCGACGAGCGGACCATCGAATACAGCATCGACCGGCTGGTCAGGCTCAAGGTCAACCGCATGCGCGTGACCATTGCCGGGCGCGAGAATACCTTTTTTGGCGAGCCGGTGATGATTGGCCCCAGCTGGACCTGCTTATTGGCGGCGTGGCCTGCGGCAAATGCCGATGATTTTTCCCATCCCGGCTTCGATTACTCGCGCTTCAACGTGCCCTATTGGCAGAAGTTCGACCGCATGCTGAAGTTTGCGCGTGAGCGGAACATGATTATCTCGCTGGTGCTCGACATGAACGACAGCCGCGTGCATCCGGCAACCGGCAGCGAGGACGAGCACCGCTTCATCCGCTACGCGGCGGCGCGCCTGGGAGGCTTCTCCAACATAACCTGGGACCTGGGCGACGACCTGGATGGTTTCCGTGATGAAACGTGGAGCCACGAAACCGGGACGTTGCTTGAGCAATGGGACCCCTATCATCACCTGGCCACCAGCCATCCGATGAAAACGGTTTATCAGGACCGCGCCTCCGGTTGGTTCGGCTTCACCTCTTACCAGGAGTGGTCGCGCAATCAGCACTCTCTCATGCTTGAGTCCCGGAAGTTGCAGCAGCAGGCGGGGCGGATCATCCCCCAGACCAACGAAGAGTACGGCTACGAAGATCATTATCCTGAGTGGGCCATCGGCGGCGCCGGTTCCGAATCGGCCGATGCGCTGCGCAGAACCGCGTGGGAGATCTACATGGCCGGCGGATACCAGACCGCGGGCGAAAGCGCGCGCCGCGGAACC
This sequence comes from Occallatibacter sp., assembly GCA_050012555.1. Classification (GTDB taxonomy): domain Bacteria; phylum Acidobacteriota; class Terriglobia; order Terriglobales; family Acidobacteriaceae; genus Telmatobacter. Next base: position 530 of record JBEKGY010000070.1, on the reverse strand, counting down.
AACATCTGGCCGGACACGGGCGGAGGCTGGATGAACGGCCGTGGCGACGATACCCAGACCATGTTTCTCGGCTACGGCCACATTGTGGATTTCTTCACCGGCTTTGCGTGGTGGAAGACCAATCCCCACGATGAGCTTGTGAACCAGGGAAACTATTGCCTTGCCGATCCCGGCAATCTCTATGCGGTTTACCTGCCCCATGGAGGGAAACTGACCGTAAAGCTGGAGCCAGGCGCGTATCGCGGGGAGTGGTTCAATGCAAACAGCGGGCAACGGATTCCGCTTGCTGAAGACGCTGCCGGCCCATCATGGACCTCGCCCGGCCCGCCGGACGACTCCAGTTGGGCGAATACCCACGATTGGGCGCTTCTGCTCGAAAAACGATGATGCATGGAAAAAGACTTTAGAGCGTGTTTCAAAAACCAGTCTTATGTCAGACCAGTCTTGTGTCAGGGCACGACCGGGGTACCGGGGAACCGGGGCACCGGGGTACCCTCTGGGTCGGAGTCGGGTCGGGTCGCGTGCCGGAA
>JBEKGY010000069.1:0-12946 GCA_050012555.1 Occallatibacter sp. | reverse complement strand
AAATCCTCTTGCCGCTCTCGATGCTCACGTCTGCCCATCGCCATGAAAAAAGCTTACGAGCAAACCCTGTGGATAATCCAACAACTTCCAGAGTACGAATCAGGACTTGCACCACGGGCTGCTAGGGAGAAGCGCTCTTGAATCACGTAGCGAGCGCCGCTGGGCGAAAGCAGGCTTTCGTAGAGAAGGAATTCATCGGCGACAAACCGGGTGAAGGTTGGCTGTCGCTGAATCCTGGCCTTCAGTTCGCTGATTCCCCGGCCGCGGCCTTCGCCTTTGCCGCGCGCCAGCGTGATGTGCGGATGGTAAGGACGCGTTTCAGCCATGAAGCCGCAAAGGCCGGTGGCTGCCGTAACGCGCTGCTCGAGAGAGAGCAGTTCGGGAGTGAGCCCGACGCCGGCAAAGAAGATCCCGGCGCGCTCGAAGAATCCCAGTGCCTCAAGCCGCACGGGAACCGGCGGCGAATGTACTTCGCGAAGCCGCGCGACCAGGCACGCGTATTTCTCCGGGCCGGTATTGCCTAAAAATTGCAGCGTGACGTGCCAGGATTCGGGCGCCATCCAGCGCAGCCCGTCCTCTCTGGATCTGAACCGCGCCGAAACCGCGGCCAGTTCGCCGATGACCGTTGCCGCCAGAGGAATCCCAACAAACAGGCGCATACGAAGATAGTCTAAGGCAGGCTCTCTGCCTCCATCGATGATTTTGAGATCTCGCTCGATGAGAAAAGCCCCCGGTTGCTGCGCCGGGGGCTTTCCTTGTTTTGCTTGAGCCGGCCTCAGTTGCTGAACAGCAGGATGCCCGCGGCTTTTTCATCGCTCAGGCTCTCATCGGCGCTCACCGGGCGGTAGAAGAGCTGGTTCGAGTCGAGATAGACCTCGAGGAAGGCTGGGCGCTCGGAGATCTTTCCGGCGATCAGGGCTTCCGACAAGGGGTCCTCGACGTAGCGCTGCAAGGCGCGGCGAAGGGGGCGCGCGCCGTAGCTGCGATCGACGAGGGTTTTGTCGAGAATCCACTTCTTGGCTTCCTCGGTTACGGAGATGGTGATGGACTTCTGGGCCAGATTGGCGTTCAACTGCTGCACAAGCAGTTCGACGACCTGGATCAGGTCGGCGTCCGAAAGCGACTGGAAGAGAATGATCTCGTCCAGGCGGTTGAGGAACTCGGGGTTGAAGGTCTTCTTCACCTCGCCCTTGACCAACTCCTCGACCTTCTCGCTGACCATGTCTTCGCGGTCGCTCTGGAAGCCGAGTCCCTGCTTCTTCATCAGGTGCCGCGCGCCAATGTTCGAGGTCATGATGAGAATCACGTTCTTGAAGTCGACCGTGTTGCCCAGCCCGTCAGTCAACTGGCCGTCCTCAAAGACCTGCAACAAAATGTTGAAGACGTCGGGATGCGCCTTCTCGATCTCGTCCAGCAAAACCACAGAGTAAGGCGAGCGCTTGACGCGTTCCGTCAACTGGCCGCCCTCCTCGTAGCCCACGTAGCCCGGAGGCGAGCCGATGAGCTTGGAGACCGAGTGCTTCTCCATGAACTCCGACATATCGAAGCGGATGAGGGCTTTATCGGAGCCGAAGAGGAAGTTGGCCAGGGTGCGCGCCATCTCCGTCTTGCCCACGCCGGTGGGGCCGAGGAAGAGAAAACTTCCAATGGGCCGCGCGGGCGACTTGAGCCCTGCTCTGGAACGCCGTATGGCGCGGGCCAGGGCGCCGATGGCCTTCTCCTGGGAGATGATGCGCTTGTGCATCTCTTCTTCCACGCGCAACAGCTTCTGCGTCTCTTCTTCCTTGATGCTGGTAACCGGCACGCCGGTCCAGCGGCTGACCACGTCCTCGATGTCTTCGCGGCTCACAATCCCTGACGCCGAGTCGTCAAGATGATATTTATCGCGCAGCGCGCGCAGGCTTTCGCGCTCCTTGCGCTCCTCATCGGAGTAGAAGCGCGCCTTCTCGAACTCGTGGTTGGCGATGGCCGAGTCCATCCGGTGAACGATGAACTTGATGCGCTTCTGCACTTCGGTGATCTCCTCCGGCAGCGATGTCTGGCGCAGCTTGACGCGCGCGCCGGCCTCGTCGATCAGGTCGATGGCCTTGTCGGGCAGAAAGCGGTCGGGGATATACCGGTTTGAATGGGAGACGGCGAACTCGACCGCCGCATCGGTGTAGCTGACGGCGTGGAACTTCTCGTAGCGGTCCTTGATGCCGTGGATGATCTTGATGGCGTCGGCCTCGTTGGGCGGCGGCACCTTGACGGCCTGGAAGCGGCGCTCCAGGGAGCGGTCTTTCTCGATGGACTTGCGGTACTCGGCCGGAGTGGTGGCGCCGATGCACTGAATTTCGCCGCGGCTGAGCGCCGGCTTGAGGATGTTGGCCGCGTCCAGCGAGCCCTCCGCCGAGCCCGCGCCCACAAGGGTGTGCAACTCGTCGATGAAGATAATGGAGTTCTGGCTCTCCATCAGCTCCTTCATGATGGTCTTGAGCCGCTCCTCGAACTGGCCGCGGTACTTGGTTCCCGCCACGATCAGCGACAGGTCCAGGCCCAGCACGCGCTTGTCGGCCAGAAAGCTGGGCACCTCGCCGTCGGCGATGCGCTGCGCCAGGCCCTCGACGATGGCCGTCTTGCCCACCCCAGGCTCGCCGATGAGCACGGGATTGTTCTTGGTGCGGCGGCAGAGAATCTGCACCACGCGCTCCAGTTCGCCGTCGCGGCCCACCAGCGGATCGAGCTGCCCGTCCATGGCCGCCTGGGTCAGGTCGCGGCTGAACTCGGCCAGCAGGCTGGATTCGCGCTGGCGCTGCTGCGGCGGAACCTTTTCCTGCGTGACGCGGGCCAGCTCGTCGCGAATCTGCGCCAGCTTCAGGCCCCGCTCCTGCAGGATCTCCGCGGCAAAACACTTCTCTTCGCGCAACAATCCCAAAAGCAAATGTTCCGTCCCGATATGCTTGTGGCCCAGCCGCTCGGCCTCCTCCGCCGCGTAGGCCAGCACCCGCTTGCACTCGTTCGATAGCGGCAGGTCCACGCTGGTCGAGACCTTCTCGCGGATCGTGGTGTGCGCCTCAATCTGCTTGCGGATCGACTCCACCGAGGCGTGCGAGCGCAAGAAGCGGTTGGTTAACGCCTTGTCCTCGCGCAGCAGCCCGAGCAGCAGGTGCTCGGTCTCGATATAGGGCGAGCCGAACTGGCTGGCCTCATACCGCGCGAAGAAGATCACGCGCCGTGCCTTCTCCGTATAGCGTTCGAACATGATGTTCTCCCCTGAACCAAGCCATCGGCTGGAGTGGCCGTCCGGTTTATTTGCCGGCTTCAGCCCAATCCGCGCGTGCCCTTCTTTGAACTACGCCATCGGAGGCGCCCTGGGAAATACAACTTTCGCCCCGAATGGCCCTTTTAGGATGGTTACGAGCGTGTTCCCCGCTCCACAAATCCCCGGCGTTCGTGCTGCTCGAGATACATCCATCCTGCCCTGGCAACCTGGCCGGGATAAAACCATCCCTTCCCGGATTGCTTACTTATAAAGACTCAAAAAACGCCGGTTTGGTGCATTTTCTGTCAATAGTACCCGGCTTGCAATCCCACTTAAGCTGTGGCTGCCAGAGGTGCGAGGCGGCCGCCTTCGAGACGTAAAACCCGCGTACAGCGCGCCGCCAGCTCCGGGTTGTGCGTGACCAGGATCGAGGTGAGGCCGTGGCTTGCATGCAGCCGCTCAATCAGGTCGAAGACCCGGCCGGCTGTGGCTTCGTCCAGGTCGCCGGTGGGCTCGTCGGCCAGCAACAGACGGGGATTGTTCACCAGCGCCCGCGCCAGCGCCACGCGCTGCTGTTCGCCGCCGCTCAGCTCGCCCGGCCGATGACCGCCGCGATCCTCCAAACCAACCTCCCTCAGCCAGTTTGCCGCCACAGCCAGCGCCTGCCGCTTGGTTACGCCGCAGGCCAGCAGCGGCATGGCCACGTTTTCAAGCGCCGTAAACTCCGGCAGCAGGTAATGGAACTGCCAAACGTAGCCGATCTCCCGGTTGCGAAAGGCCGCTGCCTCGCGTGGGGAGAGTTGGGCCACGTTGGTTGAGGCGCAGTATACAGTTCCCGCGGAGGGAGCATCAAGCGCGCCCAGAATGTGCAAAAGCGTGCTCTTTCCCGCGCCCGACTGGCCCACGATGGCCACCATCTCGCCGCCCTCGACCTGGAGGTCGAGCCGCTCAAAGAGGTTAAGCGTGCCGCGCGCGGTCTGATAGCTCTTTTTGAGGCCCTGCACCTGAACGATGGGCGCCCGCAACTCCGGCTCCCGCTCTGTGCGGGAGACCTGCTGAGGAGCCGCTGGGGAAGTTTGCATCATCCGGTTGACTCTATTTTACCGTGTTAGGGCCGATGCTGCTCAATCGCACAGGGGTGATGAACGAATCGGAAGTACCTCAGCGCAGCGTTACAGACGGGGCGTGCCTTACTTTTCTTCAGGAAATCAGGTCGCATGGCTCGCAGTACAGGGTCGCGGCTTGAGGCAAAGCCAGATCGGTGTCCTGGATCACTTGCGGCAAAAGTGAGAGCGGCTATAAATGAATTCAATCCGTGAATCGACTTCAAAAACTATCCTCTCTGGCGCTCTCGGCGGCCATCATGGCCGGCGCCTGTGCGGTAACCGCGCAGCAATCGTTCTACCAGCGATTCAGGGCGCGCAACGATGCCATGACGGCAGTGCAGCCGACGTGGATGACGCCGCTGATCCAGCCCGACTCGCGGCTCTCGCAGGCGGTGCGTCTGTCCTTCTCAAATTCCTACACCTCGGCCGGCACGCAGACGGTGAACTACGGCAATTGCCACACCATCGGGCTGATCGCCGGCAATCGCTTTCAGTTCAACTTCATGGCGCCGCCCTACATCCAGAACAACTCCGCCACGGCGAAGGACGGCTTCGGCGACACCCAGGTGGAGGGCAAAGTTCGCATGGCCTCGGGCAACGCCCAGCACGGCAACTATGCGCTGACGGCGCTGCTGAGCTATAGCGTACCCACCGGCAGCCACCAGAACGGCGCGCCCACCGGGGTCTACTGGCCGATCCTGGCCGCGGGCCGCGCCTGGGGGCGCTTCAACGTGCAGTCCACACTGGGGGGCATGATGCCCACGGGCAAAATCGCTGCGCAGGGGCGGCAGATCGACTGGAACGCGACCGCGCAGTTGCACGCCACCGCGCATCTGTGACTGGACCTCGAAGACAACGCTATCTACAACTACGGCGGCCCATTCGACCGGATGACGGAAAACTTCGTCACTCCGGCGGCCTTCTATGTGGTGCGGAGCAAGGACTGGAAGCCCACGCACGCCTTCCTGGTTTTCGATGGCGGCATGCAGATCGCCACCTCCGGCTTCCACCCCTGCAACCACAACCTGATCTCCGAGATGCGGATTCTTTTCTAGAATGTGCATACACTTGTGCTAACATATTAACAAGGAGCGAATATGGCATTGCTGAAGAGCAGGAAGCCGCCGGCCACCGGCCCCGGCCGGACTGCCGGGATGGAATACCGCGGGAAGCAGACAAAGACGGGGAATTCGTCGGGCTTTCGCTTCGAGGGAGCTTTGTTCAAAAGCCATCCGGAATTCAATGGCGAGGTGAAAGCTCACATCATTGCTCCCGGTCGAATGTTAGTTACGGCGAAGACGGATAGCCGCGAGAAAGCTGACCCGGTGATGGAATCATTTCTTGCCTTCCTGGCACAAGACATGGCCCGGTCTCCCGAGCAGATTCGACCATTGAGCTTGACGCGCGCAAGGCGAATCGCACGTTTGACAAAGGGGATTGTGGTGGATCTCGATGCAGATCTCGGCGATGAGGCCCTTCTCTAGATGATCGTCAACGGCTGGAGACTGTACGTTTACCCGCTGTTCGATCGGCAACTGCGACTGCTGGAAGATCAGGTGGAGTCCCTGGCCGCGAAGGACCCCATTAGCCACCTGGAGCAGCCCGCGGCAAAGCTGCTGGCTGCGATCCATCGAATCATCTTCGAGATGATTCCCAGAGACCCCAATGCCGCGGAGTTTCGACAGGGCAATACTCTCGGCTCGGACAACCGGCACTGGTTTCGGGCAAAGTTTCATCAGCGCTACAGGCTTTTCTATCGCTTCTCCAGCAAAGAGAAGGTCATCGTCTACGCATGGGTGAACGATGAACGGACGCTGCGCAAGTCCGGCTCAAAGACAGACCCTTACCGCGTCTTCCGCGACCTGCTTGAGGCGGGCGATCCTCCCAGCACGATGGAGCAATTGCTTGCTCGCTCCATGGAACTGAAGGATTAAGCGTGAGTAGCCCGTCTCAGTACTCAATCTTGTTGGCCGACGCGATCCAGGCGGCAAAGCTTTCCCAGGCCTCGTTGCCCAGCAGTTGCGTGGCGGCGAGCGTGCATATGGGCTGCTCCTTGCGGAACTCTGCGTAAAGGAGCGCGTCGTCGAAGCCGGCGCGGGCCGCAGCGGCGGAGCTGGCGCCGTAGAAAATTTGATCGATGCGCGCCCAGTAGGCCGCAGCCAGGCACATGGGGCAGGGCTGGCAACTGCTGTAGAGCCGGCAGCCGGTCAGCGTGAACGTGCCCAGAGTTTTTGCCGCGGCGCGGATGGCGTTCACCTCGCCGTGCGCCGTCGGATCGAGGGTCGCGGTTACCGTGTTGATGCCCTCGCCCACAATCATGCCGTCGCGCACGACGAGAGCGGCAAAAGGGCCGCCCGCGCCAGTGACCACATTCTCGGTGGCCAGCCAAATGGCGCGGCGCATAAATTCCGGATTGGCTTCCTCAGGCATCGTTTCAAGTATATGCGGTTGCGAAGGCAGCTTTCAGCCTCCAGTTACTAGCTTCTAGCATCTGGCATTGCCGCGGATCTGCGCGCCAGGATCGAAGGCAGCCGATTCATTCGGTCTGGCCATGAACCGGCGGGAAGCTGGAGGCTGGCAGCTGGAAGCTCTCGAATGCCTTCCCCGCCCGCGGCGGCCTGATTTCGTCCCGCTTTTTGCACATCTTCCCTGCAATTTGCAGCCGAAATACCGTGAATATTCAGTTGAATTTCGCGCCGCAACGGGTATCCTATTGGCATTCTGCGGTTCAGGCAATACCAATCCAACAGTCGACCACGCTCATAAGGCTGCCTCTATTTCTTCTTTGGGGGAGTGACCGAAAAGCGCCAGTACTTCCATTCTGCCCAGGGTCTCTCGATCGCCTTCAAGAGACCGTTGGGGATCATTCTCTCTTCGAGGCCCTTAAGGTGAGCGATTCCATCCGTATTTTTTCCTCTCCGATTTCCCGGCTGCTGGCAGTTGCGGCGGCCGCTGCGCTGTGCTGTTCCACGGTTTTTGCACAGCAGACGCTCGGCGGCATTACCGGCGAGGTAACTGACGCCAAGGGCGGCGTGATTCCCAACGTTGCGGTCACGTTGGTGGACGAGCAGACCTCGCTCAAGCGCGCGGTCAAAACCAACGGCGCCGGCGAGTATACTTTTGTGAACCTTCCCATCGGCACCTACACGCTCACCTACACGGCCGAGGGTTTCGATGTGCAGAAGACGCAGCACATCGCCGTGCAGGCCGATCGCACGGCCACGGTGAACGCCCAGCTCAAGGTCGGCAAGACCAGCGAAACCATTGAGGTGCAGGCCACGCCGCTGCTGAACGCCGTGGACACCACCAACGGCTACGTGCTCGACAATGCGAAGATCGACCTGGCGCCGCTGGCCACCGGCAGCTTCACCGGCCTGGCCATTCAATCCACAGGCGTCAGCGCCGAGTTGCCCGGCGGCACGGGCGTCAACGCGGGCCTGGGCAACGCGCCCATCTGGGCCAACGGCCAGCGCGATACTTCAAATACGTTTCTGCTCAACGGCGTTGACGCCAGCAACCTCTTCAACGGCAAGAGCACCAGCCAGGTGGCCTCGTTTCGCGTTATTGACAATACCGGCGTGGGCAACAGCACCGCCGGCGGCATCATTCAGAGCAGCGCATCCATCTATCTTTCCATCGGCAACGCCATCCCCAGCCCCGCTCCCGAGACCCTTGAAGAAGTGCGCGTCAACGCCTCCATGTACGACGCGCAACAAGGCTCCACGGCCGGCGCGCACATTGACATGAGCACCAAGTCGGGAACCAATGTATTCCACGGCAACGCCTACATACATCGCGGCACAAGCTGGCTCAATGCCGCGCCGTTTTTCTTCAATAACGACGACGACATTCCCGCCAATGAGAAGGTTCCCGAACTGCATCGCTACACCGCGGGCGGAACGGTGGGCGGTCCCTTGATCAAAAACAAGCTTTTCGGCTACGTGGCCTATCAGCATCTGCACGTCTCCGACCAGGAGATCGGTTACTCCCGCTTCTCGGTTCCCGCTTATCTAACGGATGATCGCACCACGAGCGACACGACCGGTCTGGCCTATGCGGCAAACAAGGGCTGGTGCCCAATCCCTACTGGGCCCAATAAGGACTGCCCGCTGGGAACTCCTCTGACATCAGGCGAGTTGAACAACCCCACGCTGAATCCCGGCAGCACTGTGGCCTACAGCCTGTTCAACGAGCCGGCCGCGCCAGGCGAACCGGGCAAGTGGCTTATTCCCAATCCTAGCTTTAGCGGCACACCGCCTATTACCCATCCTTACAACGTCTCCCTTCCCGGCACGGCCTACTTTCTCGGCGATCAGGCGGTAGCCAATCTGGATTGGAACGCCAGCGCCAAGGACACGCTGGCCCTCAAGTACTACTACCAGCACGATCCGACGATAGCTCCCTATGCGTACTCCAACGTGCCCGGCTTCGATCAGCATCTGGATGCGGGCAGCCAGGTCGTCTCCATCAACAACGTGAATGTGCTCAAGACCAATCTGAGCGTAACGGAGACGCTGGGTTATATTCACGAGAAAATTTACTCGACCAACGTGCAGCCCTTCAGCGCCGACAGCCTGGGAGTCAACAATCTCGGCTCTCCGTATTACGCTGGGGTTACGATCGTGGATATTCTGGGCGCCAACACTCCCACCACGCTTCAGACTCTCAACATCGGTCCCGGATCGAACCAGGGCTCTCTGACCGGCATCTTTCAGAATCGCTGGATGCCCTCGGGCAATGCCACGTGGCTCCTCGGCAAACACACGCTGAACTTTGGCGGAAGCTGGTCGCACACGCAGTTGAATGCCCGCGACCGCCGTCCGGGCACCGCGGGCACCACCACTTCGGCGGACTTCGGCCAGTTCGTTCAGGGCCTGGTCACCACCAACTATGACTTCAACACCACTACCTTCCTCCAGGGCAATGGCGACCGCTACTATCGCGCCGACCAGACCGGACTTTATCTCCAGGACAAGTACCAGTTGCGCCCCAACCTGAGCATGACGGCCGGGGTCCGCTACGACCTGAACGGAGGGTTCAGCGAGAAGTATGATCGCCTGTATAACTTCGATCCCACCCTCTTCAATGAAGGCACGGCCGGCGATCCAACCAACCAAAATGGAGAACTCGGCGGCGGCGGACTCGACAACGGCTACGTCATCGCCAAGAACAGCCACGACACCACGCTGACCGGCCGGCAATGGGGCATCGCTCCGCGGCTGGGCTTTGCCTGGTCGCCCACGCGCTTCAACAACAAGGTGGTGGTCCGCAGCGGCTCCGGGTTCTATTACGACCGCGGCGAATTGTTCACTTACTTCTCTCCCGGCTACGCAGCCGGCCTGGTTGAAGGCGGACCCTTCGGCGTCGCCCAGGCGCCGCCCTTCGTCAACTCCCAGGTTTGCCACACGCTCCCTCTGACCTATTACCAGGGCTACATTCCAACATGCGATCCTGCCGACGCCAATCTCGGTCAGCCGTGGGGCGCCACTCTCGGACCGCCGCCCACCGGCAAGGCTTCGGACATCACCCAATTCCTTCCCAACGCCTATAACATTCTCAACTACGGCGCAGAGCCCTTTTCCATGGGCACCTACGACCGCAAAAACAAGCTGCCCTATTCCATCAACTACACCCTCGACGTGCAGTGGCAGCCGCGCAACGACCTGGTCGTCGATATCGGCTACGTGGGCAACGTGGGCCGTCACCAGGTCATTCCCACCCCCTTTAACCAGTCCCGGATCGCCAGCCCATCGAACCCCATCCGCGATCAGAATTACACCTACGGCTACACCGTGACCAACTCCAACGACGACGGCGTTCCCATCAACCTTCCGGACGGAACCCCTTACCTGGCCAACTATGAAGGCGGCAACGTGGACCTGCGCGTGCCCTACATCGGATATTCGGCGGAGTCCATCGACTACAGGGCCGCGGGGATCTCGATGTACAACGCGGGGCAGATTCACGTGGAAAAGCGCATCAGCCACGGCATCCAGGCGGGCGCGTCCTACACCTTCTCCCACACCACCGATGAACAAAGCGCCCTGGGCCTGTTCTATACCGGCGACAACCCCGACAACCTGCGCTCGGGCTACGGCCTGGCCGATTTCGACCGCAAGCACGTGCTCAACTTTACTTACACCTACCAACTGCCCAACTTCCAGCGCAGCGGTTCGCTTATAGGATCGTTTACCAATGGCTGGAGCCTGAACGGCGTTACCGTTCTGCAGAGCGGGCAGCCCTTTAGCGTGATCGATTTCAGCGGCGCCGTAGGCAGCATCTATTACAGCGTCTCCGACGGCATCAACGATCCCATCGTGCCTCTGGCTCCCGGCTGCACGGCAAAGAGCGCCTCAACCGGCTCATCCGGCGCGTGGGTTTCGTCCGGGGGCCAACCGGCGCTCAACCCAGCCTGCTTCACCATTCCCCTGCTGAATCCCGGAGACCTCAACGGCGCCATCCCTCCCACCGATCCGTATGAGACCACCTTCGTCTCCCGTGGGGAGCGCAACATCTTCCGCCAGGCGCCGCAGAGACGCGCGGATATCTCCCTGGTGAAACAGACGCCAATCGGAGACCGGACAAAGCTGCGCTATACCCTGGACGTATTCAACCTGACCAACACCACCAGCTTCGACGTGACCGGAGACCAGGTAGAGCAGAACGTGAACTACGACGGCTATCCGATACAAGGGACAACCCCGGCGCCCTCCGGATGCAATGCCTTGGGCCAACCGGCAAACCCCTCCATTACAACGTTCTTTAACTGCCCGGCCGGACTGGGCATCACGCTGCACACCATCGGCAGCCCCCGCCAGGTGCAGATGTCGCTACGCCTGGATTTCTAAACCAATTTCACAGTTACTGGAATATGGGTGCCCCCATCCTTTGCGCAATTTGCGAAGGGTGGGAACCTGACAAAAAGGGCGTCCGCCAATTGCGCGGATGCCCTTCTTGTCATGATTCGATTGGCTGGCTCCTTATGCGGAGATCCGCATCAGTTCTCTGCTCCCAACCTCGCAGCCTACCCCGCCGCCCGCATCTTCCCTCCCGGCAGCAGTTCGAAAACCCGCCCCCGCCAGAGAATCCTGCTGCCCAGGTAGCTCGCCGCCCAAAAGCCGAACCCCATCAGATCGCGCACCGGGTAAAGCGCCACCAGGCCAAACCAACTTCGGTCGCCGACCACTCGCCGGCCCACCGCCAGCGCCAGCGCCAGCCGTGTGGCCAGGCTCCAGCCGAACAGCCCCAGCCCCCACCAGGGGTGCCCCATCGCCGCCGCCGTCCCCCATGCCAGCAACCCAAACGGCACACTGAAGGTCAGCGCCGTCCCAAAGTGCCCCTTGGGCCGCGAAAACCGCGTCGACTTCATCCACCGTACCTGGTGCTTGAGCGAAGCCGCAAGGCTCGAATTGATGACCATGTGGTCGATGGCGTGATGGCTCAGCACCACCGTCTGCCCCAGCTTGAAGGTCTCGTTGCCCAGCACGAAATCGTCCGCGCAGTAGTCGGCCGTCACCTTAAAGCCGCCCATCCGCCGGATGATCTCCCGCCGGAAGGCCATCGTCGGCCCCAGCACGAACTTCATCCCCTCCATCTCTCGCGCCGCCAGCACCCCGGAGGTCATCTCCACACTCATCCCCACCGCCTCAAGCCGCGCCCACAGCCCTGCCCCGGACTCGCCTTGGGGGGCCGCCACGCCGCGATAAGGGCAGCACATCGCGCCCACCCGCGCGTCTGCAAAGGGCAGCGCCACGGCGCGCAGATAATCCCTGGTCACCCGTACGTCGCTGTCGCTGATGACCAGAATTTCGTGCGCCGCCTCAGTCTCCATCCGCTCCATCGAGGCCACTTTGGCATTGATGTAGTCAGGCTTGCTGCCGGTCGAGAGAAACTTCACCGGAATCTTCGGATATTTTGCCGCCACCCTCCGCGCCGTCTCCAGGCCGGCATCCTCAGCCGAGTGGGCGCAGAAAAGAATCTCGTACTCGGGATAGTCCTGCTCAAAAAATGTAGCCAGGTGCGCCTCAAGCCCCGGCTCGGCTCCGTGCAGCGGCTTCAAGAGAGTCAAGGGCGGCGTAAACCCCGGCCGCGACACGAACTCGGCCAGCGCCCGCCGCCGTTCGCGCAGGTAGCCCGGCACAGCCCAGAGCACCATGCCCGTAAACACCGTGGAAGTAATCAGGCCGAAGACGGCCAATCCAAGAAGAACGTGCAACATACAGGTACAAGAATACCGGCTCAGGGCGAACCGGAAAGATTCAGCGTGCTCTAACAAGAAAACGCGCAGCCCGGAAGACCGGCGCGAGGAGGGTCTACGGTTTACGCGGCGACGCGGGCCTGGGCGCCACCGCCGGCTTGCGCAGCGGCACAATCGCCCCGGCCGAGCCCGGCGCGGCAGCTTGAAACCGCGCCAGCATCTCCGTGCGCACGTACTCCACAAAGCTCTGCATCTGCCGGTTCATCTCCTCCATCCGCTCCCGCATCTGCAGGATGATGGCGATGCCCGCGATGTTCACTCCCAGGTCCCGCGCCAGATTCAGGATGAACTCCAGCCGCTCCAGGTCCTCGTCGGTGTAGAGCCGCGTATTGCCCTCGGTGC
>JBEKGY010000068.1:0-13038 GCA_050012555.1 Occallatibacter sp. | reverse complement strand
GCGGCCCCCAGGAAGCGCTCCTCGCTTCCTGGGGGCCGAAGGAAAAGAGCACCCACTCTCACCCTTCCGCTTCTACCCCTCCGCTGCCCGTCTCCGCGCAGCCTTCCTCCTGTTCGTCCTGCCATTGGGGCTCCATCGCCAACTGCTCCGCCAAGCTCGGCCCCCGCCGCTTCTTCTTGGGCTCAGGTCGCGGCTTCTTGCCCTCCGCAATCTCAACCAGCGCCTTGGTGGTGACCACGTCTCCTCTCAGCGCCTTATTCGTCAGCAGAACGGCAAGCGTCTCCGAGTTCAGGCCTAACCGCCTGTCCACAGCCAACCGCAGCCGCTCTGCTCCGTTTTTGCGCGCCGTTTTCTCCCGGCTCGCCCGTTTGCGTTTCCTTTTGTTGGTTGCGCTGTTTGTCTTCCCGCTCAGCCCTTCCGTCTTCAACACTTGCTGTGGTTCCGCCATCTCTCCGTCATTTCCGGCCACGCTCCACGGACCCTCGCGCCCGCAGTAAAGGAGCATGGGGCAATCCCGCTCCGGAATCGCCTCATCATCGCATTGTCAGAATTGTCTTTAAGGAATTCCGGTATCTTTCCTCTCCCTGCGCACACGAACCGCGGAGATGGGCCGAAGAAGATCAGGAAGGCTACTCCGGCCTTCCGTTCCGCGCTTGTGTCATTTCCGTTTTTCTGCTCTTAGCGTACCGGAAAGGGACGCAATTAACTGCAAATGATCTCTGTCCTTATGCTCTACACTCGACGGGAAGGTGATTTCGCTTGAGAGGTCGATTCCGTTGAGAAAATTGCGTTTCCCCGCGCTGGCTGTTTCCGCATTCCTGCTGCTTGCCTTCGCGCCCTCGATGCGGGCGCAGCTCCCATTGGCTCTTTCCGCTCCCGCCCCGGTAGAAGACCGCCGCAAGGCCCTCAACTCCATCTTTCAGGACTACTGGGAAGACCGGCTCAAGCACGATCCCGAGTTCGCCTCGTCGCTGGGCGACAAGCGCTATAACGACCGGATCTCCGACTACACAGTAAAGGCCGCGAACGACAAGCTGGCCCGCGAGCTGAACTTCATGCTGCAACTGGCGGCCATCGATCCCGCCGGGTTCAGCGAGCAGGAGACGACCAGCCGGGATCTGCTGCTGCGCAAGTTTGCCGACGACCAGGAGGCCGCGGAGTTCAAGGAGTGGGAGATGCCCGTGAACCAGTTGACCGGCATCCAGACCACCTATCCGCAACTTGTGGCCCAGCTCAGCTTCACCACCGTCAAGGACTACGACGACTGGATCGCGCGGTTGCACGCGATTGCAACGGCCTTCGACCAGGTGACGACCAAAATGTCCATCGGCATGGATGACCATCGCGTGCCGCCCGCCTATCTTATGGCCAAAGTGCTCGACCAGGTGAAGCAGTTGGCCGGCCAGAAGCCCGAGGACTCGCCCTTGGCGCTGCCGCTCAAGAATTTTCCAGCCGCCGTCAAGACGGACGAGCAGGAGCGCATCAAGACTGAGACATTAGACGCTATCGGCAAGGAGGTACTGCCTGCCTACCTGCGCTTTGCGCGCTTCCTTGAGGTCAGCTACATTCCCGCCGGCCGGGAGCAGCCCGGCATCTCCGCTCTGCCCGACGGAGCCAGGTATTACCGCTATCTGATCCGCCGCGAGACGACCACCGATCTGACCCCGGAGCAGATTCACCAGATCGGTTTGGACGAGGTAAAGCGCGACGAGGCGGAGATGCTCGGGATCGCGCAAAAGCTCGGCTTTCAAGACCTGGCCAGCTTCCGCGCCAGCCTCAAGACCAATGCCAAGCTGAAGGCAGCCTCGGGCGAGGCCCTGCTGGCGGCCTATAGCGGCTACGTGACGCCGATGCAGGGCAAAGCTGCGCAGCTCTTCGGCAGGCTGCCCAAGGCGCGCCTGGAGGTGGTCGCGGTCCCGGATTACCTGGAGAAGAATATGTACCCCGCCTATTACGAGGAGGGCGCTCCCGACGGCAGCCGTCCCGGCCGCCTGCGCGTAAATACCTACAACGCTGTTGACCGCAATCTCTACGCCGTCGAGGCCATCGCTTATCACGAGGGCATTCCCGGCCACCACCTGCAAATCTCCATCGCCCAGGAGCTGGACGGCCTTCCCGCCTTCCGCAAATTCGCGCAATATACGGCCTACACGGAGGGATGGGGCCTCTACTCCGAGCGGCTGGGCAAGGACGTGGGCTTCTACCAGGACCCGTACTCGGACTACGGCCGCCTGGAGGCCGATATGTGGCGCGCCATCCGCCTGGTGGTGGATACCGGCGTGCACTCGAAAAACTGGACCCGTGAGCAGATGGTTCAGTACTTCCACGACCACTCCAACATCGACGAAACCACCATCCAGACCGAGGTCGACCGCTACATCGCCTGGCCCAGCCAGGCGCTGGCCTACAAGATCGGGCAACTCAAGATTCTGGAACTGCGCGAGCGGGCGAAAAAGGCCCTGGGCGACAAGTTCGACCTGCGCGCCTTCCACGACCAGGTGCTCGACTCCGGCGCCCTGCCGCTGGACGTGCTCTCGGACCGCATCGACGCGTGGATTGAGGCGCGGAAGACCGCCGGCCAGTGATCGGGATACGGGAAACAGGGTTGGCCGGCGTGATAGGCTTATTAGTTCTCTTCTTAGAGTCTGACAGCTTGCCGATTCGAAATCGCCGCGCATGCCGGCTCGTATATCAACAGGAGAAACTCCCGTGAAACGTCTTCTTGCTGTGGCGGGTCTGTGCGCCGTTTCCTGCTGCCTGCACGCCCAGGTGGCCGATGCAACCGTCTGCGACATTCTGAAAGCCCCGCAGTCGTTCAACGGAAAGATGGTGCGCGTCAAAGGCACGGTTGCAGCCACTTTCGATCAGTTCGTCGTGAAGGGCGCCGACTGCGGCCTTTCCAACAACAATCTATGGCTTTCCTATCCGGAAGGCACAAAAGCCAAGGCGGGTCCGGCGCTCATGGTGCGCGTTCAACCGGCGCGCAATTTTGCCGGGGAGGTTCCGGTGGTGGTGCGAACGCCGGTGCAACTGGACAAGAGCAACAAGGATTTCAAGCAGTTCGATTCCCTGCTCTCTGCGCCCTTCAAGAAGGGCGGAATGTGCCTGGGGTGCAACCGGTACGAGGTGACCGCCACGCTGGTAGGCCGGCTGGACGGCGTCGAGGATGCAACCATGCGCCGCGACGACGCGGGCAAGATTACCGGCTTCGGCGGCTTTGGACATATGAACGCCTATAGCGCGCGCCTGGTGCTGCAATCGGTTTCCGACGTAACCGCGAAGGAAATCGACTACTCGAAGACGCTCGCAGTCACTAAAAGCGACTCCTTTGACGATGCGGCAACGATAGATTCATTGGCTGCCGCGCGCCAGGCCGTTAAGGCCTATAACCCCGCCAACGCCTCCGGACAACAGTTAACACGGGCCGTCGGAGCATTCGGCAAGCCGGACGAAAACAATGGAGTGGTGATTGCATTCGGGAACGCCAACGAAGCCGCCGCGAAGGACGAAGTAAAGGGCACGAAAGACTCCCCGGACGGCCTGCTCTACATTTGCACCTTCAATTCGAATCGCGTGACTGGCGATGCTGAGACCAGGGCGATGGTTTATGCCGGTGAAAATGTAGCCAACCTGCGCACCCCGATTCCGGGAGCCGCTGCAGCTCCACTTTATCTTCTGGATGATCGCGCCTGGGTAACAACGATTCTGGACGCCGTCGCCAGCAAGCAGAAGACGCTGACGCTGCCGGGCGGATATCTGATCTGGAACTCGACCTGGCAGCATGCCGATGCCAACCAGAAGGTGGAGGATGCTGTTACGAGCTTCCTCGGAACTGAAGAGCTACTCAGCAAGTAAGCACGCCCCAAAAAGCTGAGAGGATGGGCAGTGGTCCGCCTCCCAAGGCGCCGGATCGCCAGCCTGTTCGCTCCACAACCACCGGGAAAATCGCGGCATACGCGCGCGGCGGATGCGAGTATCCTTGAAAGTAGCACCAATCTTATCCAGGAAAAGGAAAAACATGGCGGAGATAGCCGTTGAGGCCACCAAAGTACCCGCGCAGTTGCCCAAGGTCCACGTGGCCATTCTGGGCGCCGGCAAGATGGGCGGCATTCTGCTGCAAGCCTTTCTGAAGCAGAACCTGTTTGCTCCCGAGCAGATTCACGCCACCGTGGGCCACGCCGAGAGGGCGCTGGCCCTGAGCACGCAGTGGGGCGTGGACGTGAGCACCAACAACCTGGAGGCGGTGAAACAGGCCGACCTGATCCTGCTGGGCGTAAAGCCCTTCCAGGTGCCTGACCTGATCGCCGAGATTCGTCCCGCGCTGACCAAGGCCAAGACGCTGGTCTCCTTTGCCGCATCGGTGAAGACCCGCGCCATTGAAGAGGCGGCGGGCCTGGAGATC
The DNA here is from genome assembly GCA_050012555.1 of Occallatibacter sp. Lineage (GTDB taxonomy): Bacteria > Acidobacteriota > Terriglobia > Terriglobales > Acidobacteriaceae > Telmatobacter. The sequence goes on along the minus strand of JBEKGY010000068.1, from coordinate 8,636 downwards.
GCCGTCATCCGCGCCATGCCCAACACCCCCTCGGCGCTGGGAGCGGGCGCGGCGGCGCTTTGCCGCGGCCGATTCGTCAGCGCCAAGCAGATGGAGCTGGCCGAGCGCATCTTCGAGACCGTGGGCCGCACGGTCACCGTGGACGAGAAGCACATGGACGCCGTAACCGGTCTCTCCGGCTCCGGGCCGGCCTACATCTACATCATCATCGAAGCCCTGGCCGAGGCAGGCGTAAAGGTGGGGCTCTCCCGCGATGTGGCCACGCAACTGGCCGCGCAAACCACCTTCGGCGCCGCCAAGATGGTGCTCGAAACCGGCTATCATCCGGCCCTGCTGAAGGACGCCGTGACCACTCCCGCCGGCTGCACCATTGACGGCATCCTGGAACTGGAGGAAGGCGGCCTGCGCGTGACGCTGATCAAGGCCGTGATGCGGGCCACCGAGCGGGCCAAACAGTTGGCGGCGGGGTGAATACAGGGGTCAGGGATCAGTTTCTTCAGGAGTATGTACTTGATGCAAGGCGGTGCCCAGTGAGAGCATTGCGTGCATGGGTAAAGTTTCGTTCTCGGATGGACTTGCGATTGCCGGAGCAATTCTGGCAATTGTGCTCATCGTTCTGGATAAGGGGGGCAAATTGAAAGGCCCACTCTTATTAGCCCTGCTTGCGTTTGCCGCGTGTATGGCAATCCCTCTTCTTTTTAGCATTTCTTGGGTTGGGGATGCCCCACCGGGCCTCATTTCTATTACTCGCAAAATTCTGATGCTATTTCTGCTAGGAAGCGCATGGGCTGGCTTTTCTGTTTGGATTGTGAGCGGTGATTCCTCTAAATCGGGGGAACTCACTAAGCAGCCTCTCATCACAAGCAATCTCCCTCCATCCAATCCACCAGCAGTAAACGACCTGCCACTGCAGAAATCCAAAGCTCGATCCCAACATGAGGTTGAGCCCACAATTGCCAGGATGCGCCCTTCTTCTAATGCAACTCAGGAGCACTTCGATCAACAACCAACTATTTACTCCTTGTATAAGCATGACTTTGATTCCACTGTGAGATTTTCTGGTCCTTTTTCTGTGAAGGAGAAGGGCACGAACAGAACGATAATTGAATTTGACGCGCAAATCTATATGGATATTCCCGCAAGAACAGAATTTATAGGGGTGTATTTCCCTCATACGAATGCAGAGGACACCTTCGAGAGGTGCCAGCTATTCTCCAATTACTATAAGGGGATTCTAGATATGAAAAAGCCAGGGATCACATCGGCCTTCGTTGGTGAAGAGATGATGTCGGCAGACGATCTGGTGTTTTCGGGAAGAGTCTTGATTTACCATGAGGATTTTCTATCGTTGCAACAGCGGGCCTCATTGGAGACGTTGTACAAGAGCAAGAATCTCTCAGTTCAATTCAGGGGGCCTGATTATTTGAGCGCCAAAATGCTTACGTGGTCCGAATCTAGAAAACCATGAATTATGCAGCTTTGTGTCAAGTATATAATCATAAGTTTCTTCGTGCTGGATTGAGGTTTGTGGTATCCCAAGTCTGAGAATCGGGACCTTTCGACTACGCTCAGGGCAGGCTCCGGGGCACCCGGCGCTTCTCAATCCTCTTTGAGTCAATTACGATAAGGTCACTTGCCCATCCAACGCCCAACCTGGCTGCCCTCCTACCTGCCGGAACTCGACGGCCTGCGCGGACTGGCGATTCTGTGGGTGGTTCTCTATCACTGCCATCCGCGACTGGAGGGCACATGGATCTATTACGCGTCGCTGTGGGGATGGGCGGGGGTCAATCTCTTCTTCGTGCTCTCCGGATTCCTGATCACCTCCATTCTGCTGGGGACGCGGGACAAGCCGCATTACTTCCACAACTTCCATGCGCGCAGGGCGCTGCGCATCTGGCCGGTTTACGTGCTGGTCCTGGCGGTGGTCTACCTGAATGCGCCGTGGTTTATCGGCCCCAGTGTAACGGTTGCGATCAAGACCGCACCCTGGTTGGCGTACCTCTTCCTGGTGCAGAATCTTTTCCATCTGACGCTGCCCCCGGCCATCGGCCCGACCTGGGCGCTGGCCATCGAGGAGCAGTACTACTTTCTCTGGGCGCCGCTGGTTCGCTTTCTGCGCCGGCCATGGATGCTGGCGACGGTTCTAGCCGCGGCGCTGGTGGGCTCGCCTCTCTTGCGCCTGGCAAACTTGCACTGGATGACGCCTACCCACACGCTGATTCACCTGGACGGCATCGCCTGGGGCAGCCTGCTGGCGCTGGGATTGCATACGCTGCCGCTCAGCCGCCGCGCCTGGCTGTGGATGGGCCTGAGCGGTATTGTGGCGGGCTTTTTAGCTGCCTCCACCGTGGCCGGCGGCACCGCGTTTCTTGATTCAGCGCTGGCCGTCGGCTTTGCCGGCACGATGCTGGCCGCGATTGCCTCGACCGGGGCCCGCAATCCACTGAACGCCGTGCTGCGTAGCGGACCGCTGGCCTTCTATGGCCGCATCAGCTACGGCCTGTACATGATCCACATCATGGTCTTTGTCTTTTTTGGCTGGTTCGACCTTCGCATGGATCGCTACGGAACAGCCGGCAATCTGGCTATCGTGGCATTCCGGCTTGTGGCCTCCACGGCATTGGCCACTGCGCTGTGGTACGGCTTCGAGTCGCAGATTCTCAAGCTGAAGCGCTATTTTTAGACCGCTGCCAGCTTCGCTTTTCGCTTATTGATCCGGCCCCTATAGAGCGTGAGGTACCCCACCCTTTCGCCCAAAAGCATGGCGAAAGGATGGGGCACGGAAGCTCAGTGGTTTTGAGCCGGATCAATAGTGGCCCGGCAGTCTCCGGCATGAACAGGGATCGGAGGCGAGAGAGTCTCGCATCGGCCCTACGGGATGGAGCAGAGATGAGGGCACGCTCACCCAGGATTTTGTCCGCTGCGGCGGAGTTCATCCTGGGCTATCTTCGCATCCTCCCTGCCGGGAGGATTGATTCCTCTCTGCCTTTACCGCGGCCAGCGCCCGACAATCACGAAGAGGGCCAGAAGAAACAGCGACACGGCGGGTGCGGCCGACTCCTGGCGGCGCAGGTGATAGATGCCGGCAGCCACCATCAGCAGCGCCAGCCCCCCAGCCGCCAGCCGCAGAAGGACATAAGGAGGCCAAAGGTCCACCGGCACCACCACACCTACCGCCCCTATAAGCTCCACAAAGCCGATGATCGCAGCCTGAAGGCGCGACATGCCTATCCTGCCGCCTTTTGACCTGGCCTCCACCGCCTTCACCAGCTTTTCATAGGCCAGAATCTTGCTGACTCCCGTAAACAGAAACACGCCCGCCAATAAAATCTGCGCAATCCAAAGTAGACCGTTCATCGTCCCGCCTGCGTCCCTTGCTCAACCACTCGGCTACTGATTGCAACCAGCCAAGCCTTTTGGCAGTAGCAAATGATTGAACCGCGAAACTGAGGTGAAAGTCAAGACCGCTCCAATATATCGCGGTCCGCGGACTCAAGCTGAACATGGGAAGAGCGGTCCTAGTCCCACAAAATGGGCCTTCGTCTCGCTGTTTGTGACATCAATCACCCTTGGCTGTAACCTGCGGCTGCTAGGCTTAGCCTGTTACGCAATTCAACCGTTGCGAGGTGCGCCATGACCGAAAAAACGGGGACTAAAGAACCGAGCAAAGGCCCCCTGAGCCCGGACGTACTGGACAAAATGAATGCCTACTGGCGGGCTGCCAACTATCTTTCCGTCGGCCAAATCTACCTGAAAGACAATCCACTGCTGGAGCGGCCGCTGACCCTGGACGACGTGAAGCCGCGCCTGCTGGGCCACTGGGGCACCACGCCGGGGCTTAACTTCCTCTATGTGCACTGGAACCGTCTGATCCGCGAGCGCAATCTGAATATGCTCTACATCATCGGCCCAGGGCACGGCGGGCCGGGACTGGTGGCGAACACCTATCTGGAGGGTTCGTATACAGAGATCTACCCGCACATCGAGCAAAACAAAGACGGCATCAAGCGCCTCTTCCGCCAGTTCAGTTGGCCCTATGGGATTCCCAGCCACGTAGCCCCGGAGACGCCGGGGTCGATCCATGAAGGCGGCGAACTGGGCTACTCGCTGGTGCATGCCTACGGCGCTGCGTTCGACAATCCCAACCTGATCGTAGCCTGCGTGGTGGGCGACGGCGAGGCGGAGACCGGCCCCCTGGCCACAAGCTGGCACTCCAACAAGTTTCTCAATCCCCTGACCGACGGCGCGGTGCTGCCCATCCTGCACCTGAACGGCTACAAGATCGCCAACCCCACCATCCTGGCGCGCATTCCCCATGCCGAGTTGGAGAGCCTGATGCGCGGCTACGGCTATGAGCCCTTTACGTTGGAAGGCGACGACCCGGCCGTGATGCACCAGCAGGCGGCGGCGGTCTTTGACACCATGCTGGACCGCATCGCCGAAATCCAGAAGGCAGCGCGAGAAGGCGGCGGCAAGACCGGGATGGGGGCGCGGCAGGCGTGGCCCATGCTGATCATGCGAACTCCCAAGGGCTGGACCGGACCCAAGTTCGTGGACGGCAAGCCGGTGGAAAATACCTGGCGCGCCCACCAGGTCCCGTTTGCCGAGCTGCGCGAGAAACCCGATCACCTGCGCCTGCTGGAAGAGTGGATGCGCAGCTACAAGCCCGAGGAACTCTTCGACGAGAAGGGAAAGTTCCGCGAGGAGTTGGCCGATATGGCGCCCAAGGGGCGGCTGCGCATGGGCATGAACGAGCACTCGAACGGCGGCCTGCTGCTGCAGCCGCTCAAGGTGCCCAACTTCCGAGAATTTGCGGTAAAGATTGAAGGCCGCGGCCGGCAAGACGCCGAATCCACGCGCGTTCTTGGTCATTTGTTGCATGCGGTGATGCAGGCCAACAAGGACACAAAGAACTTCCGCGTCTTTGGGCCGGACGAAACGGCTTCCAATCGACTCGAAGACGTGATTACCGGAACCGGCAAGGCCTGGATGGCCGAGACGCTGCCGGTGGACGAGAACCTGTCGCAGACGGGCCACGTGATGGAAGTGCTGAGCGAACACATGTGCGAGGGCTGGCTTGAAGGCTACCTGCTCACCGGCCGCCACGGCTTCTTCTCCTGCTATGAGGCCTTCATCCACATCATCGACTCGATGGCGAACCAGCACGCCAAGTGGCTCAAGACCACGCGCGAAATTCCCTGGCGCAAACCCATAGCATCTCTCAACTACCTGCTCACTTCGCTGGTCTGGCGGCAGGATCACAACGGCTTCAGCCACCAGGATCCCGGGTTTATCGATCACCTGCTCAACAAGAAGGCCGACGTGGTGCGCATCTATCTGCCGCCGGACGCCAACACCCTGCTCTCGGTGGCCGATCACTGCCTGCGCAGCAGGAACTATATCAACCTGATTGTGGCCGGCAAACAGCCGGAGCCGCAATGGCTCACCATCGACGAGGCTGTCGCTCACTGCACCACCGGACTGGGCATCTGGCAGTGGGCCTCGAACGACGAAGGGGGCGCCGAGGTGGTCATGGCCTGCTGCGGCGACGTGCCCACACTGGAAGCTCTCGCCGCGGTTACCCTGCTGCGCGCCATGGCGCCCGATCTGCGCATCCGCGTAGTCAACGTGGTGGACCTGATGGCTCTGCAGCCGCAGTCCGAGCACCCGCATGGACTTCCGGACGAGGAGTTCGACCAGTTCTTTCCGGTCGGCGTCCCGGTAATCTTCGCCTTCCACGGCTATCCGTGGGTGATTCACCGGCTCACTTACCGGCGGCACAACCACGACAGCCTCCATGTGCGCGGCTACAAGGAAGAGGGCACCACCACCACTCCCTTCGATATGTGCGTGCTCAATAACATCGACCGCTTTCAATTGGCGCTCGACGCCATCCGGCGTGTGCCGCGCATGGCGACGAAGGTCGACGCGACCGAACAATGGTACTCCGAGGCCATCCAGCGCCACCGTCTTTATGTGGCCGAAAACGGCGACGACCTGCCCGAGATAAAGGACTGGCGCTGGCCCCAGAGCTAACTCGCTAACAGAACATGCCACGCCCCGTGTGGTCTGTTCACTAACTTGCTAACTTGCTGCTTTATTCAGCACTAACTCTCAGAGGTTTTCATTCATGCCTTCTTTGCCCGTATTGGTTTTGAACAGCGGTTCTTCTTCCATCAAGTTTTCAATCTATGAAGCCGGCAACGGCGAACGGCGCAAGCTCCACGAGGGCGCGGTCGACGGCATCGGCACCGATCTGGGCAAGTTCTGGATCAAGGACGCCGAAGGCAACAAGCTGGTGGATCAAAATCCGGCTCTGCCCACGCGCGCGGTTGCCTTCAAGCTGGTGGCAGACGCGCTCCACTCGGCCGACTTCCCCGCTCCGGCGGCCATCGGCCATCGCATGGTTTGCGGCGGACCCACGGTGCTCGAAAACCAGCTCATCACGCCTGAATTGGTCGATGAGATGGAGCGCTACACGGCCTTCGCGCCGCTGCATACGCCGATCGCCGTCTACATCATGCGTGAGTCGTTGCGCCTGTTTCCCGGCGTGCCCAACTTCGTCTGCCTGGACTCCTACTTCCATCGCACCATGCCGGAAGTCGTCACCCACATGCCCATCCCGGAGGAGTATTCCGCCATGGGCGTACGGCGGTATGGCGCGCACGGCATCTCCTACGAGTCTATTGTTTACCAGTTGCAGCCCGACGTGCCGGAGAAGCTCATCGTGGCCCATCTGGGCAACGGCGCCTCCATCTCCGCCATCCGCAATGGCAAATGCCTGGATACGTCAATGGGTTTGACGCCAACCGGCGGACTCATCAGCGGCACGCGCACCGGCGACATCGATCCCGGCGTGCTGCTGTTCATCCTGCGCACGATTGCCGAGACGGCAAAGAGCGCCTCAGAGGCCGCTGATCGGTTGGAAACCGTGGCCAGCAAGAAGGCCGGTCTGCTGGGCGTGAGCGAACTCTCCAACGACATGCGCGATCTGCGTGAGGCCATCAAAGACGGTAACGCCAAGGCGCGCCTGGCCGTGGACAAGTTCACATGGACCATCGCCAGGTGGATCGGCAGCTATGTGGCTGAACTGAACGGGCTGGACATGCTGGTCTTCACCGGCGGCATCGGCGAAAACGACATCGCCTGCCGCGCGGAGATCTGCGCCGGCCTGGGCGCGCTGGGCATCGTGCTGGACCCGGCCCGCAACAACGTCCGCGGCGAAGCGGTTATCTCCGCCGAAGACTCGCCCGTCATCGTGCGCGTCATTCCGCCCGCCGAAGACCTCATCATCGTCAACCATGTGGTGCGGTTGCTGGCAGAGTAACTGGCGAGGAAGGCTTTTGCCTTTCGGCCGGCCTTCGACCTGTACAGGCAGGACGCAAATCTGCCAGCAGCCCTTGCCATTTGTTCTACACTGTTGGGTTCCATCCGGAGTTTTTCTCTATGCCTGCTAATGCTGCTTCCATCGATTCCCTGCGTCTGCCTTCGCCCGCCCTGCGCCGCTTTGCCTGGGGCGTGCTGGTTTACTTCATCGCCGTTATTCTGTGGGGCACGCTGGTGCGCGCCACCGGCTCGGGAGCCGGCTGCGGCAACCACTGGCCGCTCTGCAACGGAACGGTCATCCAGCACTCAGCCAGCGTGAACACGATGATCGAGTTCATCCATCGCCTCACCAGCGGCCTCTCGTTTTTTGCGGTCGCGGGCCTTACGGCCTGGACCTTCGCCGGCACGGTACGCGGCCACCTGGCGCGCGCGGCTGCCGTGGCCTCGGTGGTGTTCACACTGATCGAGGCAACGCTGGGGGCGCTGCTGGTGAAGCTCGGCCTCACCGCGCAGAGCCAGTCTCCGCTGCGCCCGGCTTATCTGGCGCTGCACCTTACCAACACGATGCTGCTCGTGGCCGCGCTCACTCTCACCGCGCACCTGCTCAGCCGGCGCAAGGGCTATCTGCGCGGCAGCATCCGCCTGGTTGCTCCCTTCAGCGCCGTTGCCGGCATCCTGGTGGTCATGATTGTGGGCGTCACCGGCTCGCTGGCCGCGCTGGGCGATACGCTCTTCCCGGCCACCTCGCTGGGGTTGGCCCTGGCCCAGGACTTCTCCTCCGGCAGCGGCTGGCTGGTGCGCTGGCGCTGGATGCATCCTACGGTCGCGTTTCTGGCCAGCATCCTGCTTATCTGGCTTCTGATCCACGCAGTCCGGCGCGGGAAGCACTGGGACAATCGCGGCCTCTCCGCGCTGGTTCTATCGCTGCTGGCAATTGTTTATACGCTGGGACTGCTCGACGTCATCCTTTTGGCGCCGCTATGGGTTCAGGTAGCGCACCTGCTGGCCGCCGATACGCTGTGGGTCGCGCTGGTGGTGCTTACCGCAAGGCTCACGCTGCAACCGAGGGAGGCGGAGTCGCAAGTTAGCTAGTTAGCGAGTTAGCAAGTTAGCGAGTCAGCGAAAAGGCCCCGCATGCGGGGCCTTTTCTATTCCCTGTTCCCTATTCCCTGATCCCTGTTCCCTATTCCCTGTTCCCTATTCCCTGTTCCCTATTCCCTGTTCCCTATTCCCTGTTCCCTATTCCCTGTTCCCTATTCCCTGTTCCCTATTCCCTGTTCCCTATTCCCTGATCCCTATTCCCTGAA
>JBEKGY010000067.1:0-13243 GCA_050012555.1 Occallatibacter sp. | reverse complement strand
AGCCACGCCCGCCACCGAGATGCGCGAGGCAGGCCTGGTTTCCTGCGCGCCTTCACGGTGGATCTGGTGGCAGGTCATACAAGGCATCGCCGGCTGATCGGCCAGTTCCCGGCGAATTACTCGCCAGGGGCCTTTCGTGTTCAGCGGCTGCACCAGGTCGCGAATCGATCCGTTGAAATACATGCCATGGCAGCGGAGGCAATCGTCCATGAGCATCTGTTTGGAGTTTTGCACGGGATCGGCAAATATCTGGCTGTACGTGGCGCTGTGCGGACCCGCATGCCAGCTTGCGTATTCCTGCTGGTGGCAGGCCCGGCAACTCGCCGTCATCGCTGGCACGTCCACATCCCGCATCCGGATGTCTTCTGGAATGGCACCGAAGATGTGAATCCGCATGTGGCGCAGCTTGGTGGCCAGGCTTGCCTCATGGCAATCCATGCAACCCTCTGTGCGATGAGGCGCTGCATGAACCACGCTGACGTAGGCGGCCATTTCGTGACAGCTTGCGCAGCCCTGGCCGTATTGCGATGTGTAGTAATACGACGCGCCAAACGTGACACCGGCCGCAAGCAACGCCACTGACCCAACGCCGATTGCCGCAAACTTCAGGAATGGCTTCATGAACGGAATCCCGTACCCTTCCAGTTGCGGACCAATGCTTCAGAGGCAAAGTAGGCGATGGCCATGATGGTGAGCGCCGGATTGAATCCTCCGTTGGTGACATGAACGCTCGAATCAATCACGAAGACGTTGTCCACGTCGTGAAGCTGGCAGTTGCGGTTCACCACAGAGCCTTGCGGATCGTTGCCCATGCGGCAGGTGCCGGCCTGGTGCTGGCCGGCCGACACGGTCGTGGGCTTTCCCGCGTTGATGAGCGTGGTCACCGCCCCAGCCTCCTTGAGCCAGGCTTCCGCGCGCTGGGCCTGCACAAGGCCGATCTCGTAGGTTTGGGGATGGACGTTGCCGGAGATGCGCGCTACGGGCATTCCCCACTTGTCTCGAACCGTTGGATCGAGTGTCACCCTGGCGTCGGTGGTGGGAATCTGCTGGGTCGGCCCCATGATGACGATGTTGCGCTTGAAGAAGCGGCGCATGGCCTGCTTGTGCGCGAGCCCCCAGCGGGGTGTGCCGCCGGGCATCCGGTCGACCATTTGAATGGGCAGGCGGATGAATTCATTGGCCAGCATGCCCCCGCCGCACAGCCCCGGGGTGCCGTGATTGTAATCGGAGACGGCGATGCTGGCGCCAGGACCCACGTCGTCGTAGGTATCGAAGTCGAAAAACCCGATCGCGCCGGTGTAGTGGTGGCCTTGCAGATTGCGGCCTACCTGGTCATGGCGATTTCCCAGCCCATCGGGAAAGAGCCGGCTTTTTGAGTTCAGGAGCAGGCGGGCTGACTCGATGGCGCAGGCGGAGACCACGACGATATCGGAAGGCTGCTCCTGCAAACGCCCGGCGGCGTCATAGTAGGCTACGCCGCGCGCGCGTCCCCGGTCGTCGGTGAGGATTTCCCTGGCCATGCACTCGGTGCGCAGCTCGCAGTTTCCCGTTGCCAGCGCTACCGGGATTACGGTGTTTTGCGAACCGTTCTTGGCATCCACTTCGCAGGCAAATCCGACGCACCAGCGGCAGCGCATGCACTGGGCGCGGCCGTTGTAGGGTACGCTGTTGCGAGCCATGGGAATGGGAAAGGGATGAAGGCCGAGGCGTTTGGCTGCCGGCTCGAGGATTTGAAACTCGCGATTGGGCGGGAGCGGCGGCATCGGCAGAGGACGCCGGCGCGGACCATGAAAGGGAGTACCCGAATCATCTCCAGAGATGCCGATCTCGTATTCGGCCTTCTCGTAGGAAGGTTCCAGATCATCGTAGGAGATGGGCCAATCTTCAAGCGAACTCCCAGCCGGCGCTCCATAAGTTGAGCGCATGCGGAAGTCCTGAGGCAGATAGCGCCAGGCCATGGCTCCATAGCTCAGCGTCCCGCCGCCCACACAGGCGGCATTGTTCTGGTAGCCGCCTTCGCTGGGAAGCATGATGTGCGGCACGCCCTCGGCATCGACCAGAACGCGCGGATTGCCTTCATCCTCAGGTCCGAAGGCGTTGCCCAGCACCGTGGTGCGCTGATTCCGCAAGTCGTCCTTGCGGCAATCGTTCGACGTGTACCACTTGCCCCGCTCCAGCATGACAACGCTCAGGCCCGCAGCCGACAGCTCCTTGGCTACAATGCCTCCGGCCGCGCCGGCGCCCACAACAACCGCATTGACCCGCTTCATGAGGCCGGACCCTTTCTCAGGTCGTACTGTGCGCGCCCAAGAACGGGCGGTTCAGCCAGGCCGAGCATCCGCCAACTCACAGCGTCGCGATTGCCGCCGTGCCGTGGCGAGCCATAGTAGCCCTCAAGAGTGTGGCTTCGCACCAGATCAAAGAACTTGCGATATTGCTGTTCGATTGCGCCCACAATTTCAACCTGCTGCTGTGCGGGCAGTGCCGCCAGATCCCGGCCAAAGCGGTTTCTGCTTGTCGCATCGGCCTGCTCCAGCCCATCGCGGTAAGTATTCCGATGGCGCCTGTAGGTCCGGGCAAGTTGGCGGTCGATGTAGGTGACGACTCCGGCTTGCGAGGCGCTCGGAAAGTCATCCGCGGGGACAATCCGATCGCAGAGCGCGGCCAGCGTCAAGGCCTGGGCATCGGTGAGGAAATCCCAGCTTCCGCGGTTGCGCGCGGTGCAGCCAACAGCGAGGGCCGCGCTGCCCATTGCTCCAGCAGCCACAAGTTGCCGCCGCGTGAGACGAACGCCATCCCTGCCCGATTGCATTGGCCCCTACTCCGAAGTGAAGTCAGCCCATGACTAAACGCAGCCTTGGAATTCCGACAAATTCCTAGCTAGGTCATACTTGGCGTGTCAGGCCAGCTCAGTCTGTGCCACGAATCACACGCAGGGAATTGGCACATCACAGTTCTCCGCACTGTGCGACCGTGAGGGCGGAGGATTGTGCCGATGAAGAACAAGTGTTCTTTGTGGGGCGGATCGTACGGGCGTTAACGTAGGCGGGGGTTGGCTTGTCCAGGCTTTCACATCCGGACTGTGCCAGCTTCAAGCAGTCATTGTAGCCGCGAGTCGTTTATTCACCACAATTCCGGCCAGGATCACGCTGACGATTACCGCCGCGAACAGCAGCAACCAGCCCCAGTATTGGACCGGATGGCGCAGAACACGAATGAAATGGCGGCCATAGTGATCGGCGATGATTGCGATGAGTGTGTAACGTGTACCCCGGCAAATGGTCACGACCGTCAGAAATCTCCCGACACCGTAATTCGAAGCGCCTGCCGCCGCGAAAAACAAGCTTGTAGGAAATGGAAACGGTATCGCCGTTGAGGCGACAAGAGCACCGGTACCCCACTTCTGGAAAATGTGGAGCAGGCCATCCACCTTCTGGCTTCCAAACTTGCTGTGCAAGTAAGCCGATCCGGCTTTTCTGGCGATTCTGAACGTGAGGTAGGCTCCAATCACCGACCCTGCTGTTGCAACAGCCGCATACTCGTACCACGGATTGGTTTGCCTGCCAGCGAGAATTGCCGTCAAGATGTCGGGGCCGCCAAATGTTGGCAGAGGAGAGCTATCAATAATGGCGAGGAAGAAGAGCCCCAATGCTCCCAGGTGGCCGAACATCGAAGTAACGCTATGGCCCCGAGGCGGGGTAGCACTTTGGATGAGGACGTTGAACATGAATGGACTATATCAACTCTAGCTTGGGACATAAGAGTGCGCAGTGATCTGTCTGCGGAAGGCTGGGTCCCAGCGCCTTGGAATGGATGTGCTGCACGTCGGGCAGCGGCACACAACCTGCGGGCTGCCGGTGTACCGGAGGAAATCATCATGCGGATCGCCGGGTGGAAGACTTCGAATGTCTTCAAGCGCTACGCGATTGTGGACAGGGCGGACATTTTCACTTGCTAACGACACTGCCGAGTTGGCGACATCCAGACACAACCCCTTCTCTGGACCCTTCGGCGTTTGGACTAAGTCGCTGGCGCGACGGACGCTGCCGCATAGGCTATCGGCGGGCATTGTTGGTTATGTAAGCCTCGGGTCACAGGAGGTTTACCATGACCCATCTTCGGCAGCGCATGCTGGATGAGCTCCAGCGTCGCAACTACTCTCAGAAGACTACCCGCATCTATATCCACGCGGTGGAAGACTTTGCAAAGTACTTCCATCGCTCGCCCGAACGCCTGGGCCCAAGCCACATCCGGGAGTACCAGGTTCATCTATTTCGCGACCGGAAGCTGTCGCCCCGGACTATCCAGAGCCGTTGTTCAGCGCTGCGGTTTCTCTTCGTCAAGACACTTCGGCGACCGTATCTGCCCGATGAGATTCCGTTTCCCAAGTGTCCCCGGAAGTTGCCGACTGTGCTCAGTCCGGAAGAGGTGGCCCGGCTGATTGATTCGGCTCGGAACCTGATGCACCGCACCATGTTGATGACGCTGTATGCGACCGGACTGCGCCGGTCCGAACTGTGTCGTTTAAAGATCTCCGATATCGACAGCGAGCGTATGGTCATTCATGTCCAACAGGGCAAGGGCAGCCGGGATCGTGACGTTCTGTTGACCCCGAAGCTGCTGGAGACCCTGCGCGAGTACTGGCGCTGGATGAAGCCGAAGACCTATCTGTTTCCCGGCACAGTGAAGAACTGGCGGGCAGACGTGCCCATCACTGAGAAGATCGTCTGGGACGCTGTCGCCCACGCTGCAAAACATGCCGACATTAAGAAGCATGTATCTCCGCACACGCTCAGACACAGTTTCGCCACTCACATGCTGGAAGCCGGCGCCGATCTGCGCACCATCCAGGTCCTTCTCGGGCACTCCAAGCTCGAACACACGACGGTTTACCTCCATCTGTCGCGACGCCACCTGCAGGCGATCCCAAGCCCGCTCGAAGCGATCGAATTATCCAACTCCGACGAGGTAAAGCGCTCCAGGAGGTTGATGAAGCGATGAGCCGGCCCACCCTCGAGGTGGCCGACATCGTCCGTCGATCGGGCAACAGCTTCTGGGAACAGCAGCAGTCGCATCTTGCGTGGCCGCATCGCAAGGTGCTCGACGCCATCGTCCGTTGCCGCACCGCGGCACTGGGCGGTCATCGCGATCAGTGCGTCAACTGCGGCCATCAGGCCATCTCATTCAACTCATGCCGCAATCGGCACTGTCCCAAGTGTCAGGGGAGCGCGCGCGCAAAATGGCTAGCGGCGCGCTCGGCTGAACTGTTGCCCGTGCCGTACTTCCACGTCGTCTTCACTCTGCCGCACTCGCTCTCCGCCCTTGTTCTCCAGAACAAGCGACTGCTCTACGATCTGCTCTACCGCAGCAGCGCCGCAGCGATGCTCGAACTGGCTCGCGATCCCAGGCGCCTCGGAGCCGACATCGGATTCTTCGGCGTGCTCCATACCTGGGGACAGAACATCGAGCATCATCCCCATGTCCATTACATCGTTCCCGCCGGCGGCCTGGCTCTCGATGGCTCCAGATGGATCGATTCCTCGCGCCGCTTCTTCCTGCCTGTTCACGCACTGAGCCGCGTCTTCCGTGGCAAGTTCCGCGAGCAACTGCGCGAACTATTCCAGCAGGACAGACTGCAGCTCCACGGCTCACTCGAACAACTTGCTTCACCAGACGCATTCAGCCATTTCCTCTGGCACCTCGGCCAGAAGAACTGGGTGGTCTATGCCAAGCCGCCGTTCGGCGGCGCCGAACATGTCCTCAACTACCTGGCTCGCTACACACATCGCGTCGCCATCTCCAACCATCGGCTCGTGGCCTTCGAGAACGATCGCGTCTCTTTCCGCTGGAGAGATTATGCCCACGGCGGCAAGAAAAAGATCATGACAGTTTCCGCTCATGAGTTCCTGCGCCGCTTCCTGCTTCACGTTCTGCCCGGCGGCCTGGTCCGCATCCGACACTTCGGACTGTTCGCTAACCGCAGACGTGGTGCTGCGCTCCAACGTTGCCGCGCTCTGCTCGGAATGGCGGCATGCGCCGATCCGCCCCAGCCACCCAGCTTGCGCTGTCCAGCATGCTGCGGCATCATGCTCGTCGTCGAACGGCTAACCCGCGGACAGATTCACTTCCGCGCAGGTCTGAACGCGTCCGAGCCTGGGAGGTTCAGCGATGACACTTCCTGAGCGCATCTACACTCGCCCGGCCGCTATCCATGCTTCGCGACCGCGTGCCACAGCACGCAACGCAGGGGTGCGCTTTCATTCCGATGGCGGCCCTCACAACGCGCATTCGACGGCGTGGAACCAGCCCAGATGTTGTTCTGGAAACGGACGTCGCCACCCCCGAGCCCATAGCTTCCTATCCTCGCAGACCCCCCAGGCCATCTTGACCTCATTGAAATCCCATAGCTAGATCACCGCGTCCGTCGCGCCAGCGACTTACTCCAAACGGCCCTATCGAAACCGCCCCGATCGAAAAAACCGGACTCAATCTAGCCTCGTCTGCCGGGGCGGTCCCGATAGGGTTCTAACGTTTTTCGTTACCTATTCTTTGAGCCGGCTCTTCGAGTAGCCAACCTGGACTGGATGAGCGCGTTGGCCTGAAGTTGCCAATCGAGACTTGCTTCCGGTTAGGGATAATCCAAGAAGAGTTTGATCTGGACACCCGGTGTGACGCAGGACTGGCCGATCTTCGCTCTAACGTTCCAAAGTCGCCGAAGAGTTGCCCACCAGCGGCAAACACCGCGTTCTACCGGGCGAATGCGCATACCCGCAGAAGCTCCAACGGAGATGGCGAACCGGTGTGCGACGATGTCCCAAACGGAGAACAACCAGCTGGGCGACAGACATACCGGGGAGTGTGAGGCGGAAGGGTGGCCAGGCGGCAGAACTACCTCATCGAAACAGGCGGTAGGCGATGCCGGCGTGGAAGCCGTTGGGCGTGATCTCGTGCGCGGGCTCGTTGGTGATGTTGGGCGAGCCCGGCCATAGCTGGTATTCGTATTCCGCGCCCAGAGACCATCTGCGGCCAAGGCGATAGTTCACGCCCGCACCAGGGGCCAACGCCAGATAGCTTCCGCTCCCGATGTCGAATGGGTACTGGATCTTGCCGAGGCCTACAAGGAACTGGGCATAGGGCTGAAGCTTTCCAAACGTTCCGATCGAGTATCTCGGTCCGGCCAAATAGTTATCTTCCGTCTCGCCGTAAAAATTGTTGAAGCGCAGAAAGCGTGCTTCGGCTTCCAGGCCGACGTGGCTGGTCACGCCATAGTCGGCAAGAACGCCAAATCCCCAAAGCCGCTGATCGCTGCCATAGGGAAAGCTCGCATTGAGATTTGAGTATTCCGCACCCAACCAGAGCGGATGACTGGGGCCGGTGGCGGATGGAGCCACCTGCGCCTGTGCCAAAGCGGCAAGCAGGAACACTCCCAGCGCGGCTACCCCGCAGATGGGCCGCAAACCCGGCGGACGTGTTGAGAAGCGCATCGGTCCGCCTGTCCGTTTCCGGTAAGGTCCGCCGCCTTCGCATCGATGAATCCTCGGCCCGTGTGGAGATTCGAGGCGTTGAAAAAGCCGAAACTGAATGTAGCGGTTCCGGCACCCAGGCCGGCGGTTCCCAGCAAGTAGTTGTTATTGCTCGTGTCAATGAAGCTGACTGTGCCGGTGGGCGCGAGCGGATGGTTGCCCGTGACCGTGGCCGAGAGTGTATAGTCCCCGGGATTGCCGCTGGACGTGAGGGCGGTGGTTGTGGGGTAAAGCACGGGCGGAGTGACGGCTAAGGACGAGACGCTGGAGGAACTAGCCGCATCCGTTTTGGTCCCCAGGAACACGACTTTGTAGCTATGCGGGCCGACCGCGGGGATCAGCTTGATGCTTGCGGTTCCTGCGGCGGTCAACTGCGCCATGCCGAAAAGATGAATGTCCGTACAGTAATTCACTGTTGCGTCGCAGAAGTTCACCTGGCCCGGCGCTACCGCCGCGCCACCCGCCGTCACTGTCGCGGTGAGCTGGACCGCGTTTCCATACACGATTTCCGTGACCGCATTTCCGCCTGATGTGACCGCCAGCTCCGTTGTGGTAGGAGCGCTCTTCACCTGCGCGGACGCCAATGAGGCAGCCAGAAGCAGGCCGAGGGCCGGCACTTGTAGAACAGTCCGCATCGGGGCTCACCCCACTCTTTAGAGGCTTGCGGTTTTGATGTGCATGAGCTTCTGGCGCATATTCTACTCCGCCTGGCGAGCTGTCGGCGGGCGCCGATAGAAGAGCGAATCAAACGCCCCGGCTCGTAACGGCTGACCGCCTTTTCCGTGTTCAAACAGCATCGAAAGGAATCGAATCCACGGGGTCGAATGGTGCCTGACAGGGCCGCTAAATTATTGGTGGCGAGGTTATGTCTGGGAGTTTAGCGGCCTCTCTACGGGGCTGTATGAGCCCACAGCGGGTATGTCTTTGTACAGGTCGACATGTTGTCAAACGCTATATGCGTCTAGGTCGCCGAAATCGCCTCATTTTCGGAGTGTGCCATTTAGTCAGATGGAAAATGCAGTCATTCTTGAGTCGTCAACGTCGGCGAACCAGCACGAATTGGATGCAGGCCAGTATCTCTGAAGCCCGCGTCTTTATTGGGTTTTGGTACCATCGGCATTTTTTTGGAAGAAGGGCCGGGGGGGAGCCGCCCACCCCTTCCTGTACCCGCTGATAGCGATTGAAAAGTTGACGAAATACCCCCTGAATACCCCCCAAATACCCCCTTGTTGGTCGACAAAACGGGACCCTGTTCGTGCGTTCCCTTTCGCTCCCGATGAGAGCCAGAGAGCCTAGTATGAGGCAGTCTGCACAATATGCAGTGAGGTGATGCTGGCCGAAAGCCTAGCTCAACTGCCCCACCGTCTCCCTGATTTTCTCAAGGTACAGGAGTGTTGAGTTCCAATTGCCGACCAAGTGGCGCACCATTCTTCTCTTGATAATTCCGTAGAATCGCCAAGGCCTTGTCCGCGTTGCGGCAACGCCTCAGACGCCGCTGTACGCCGAGAAACCTCCGTCCACGGGAATGACCACTCCTGTGACGAACTCCGAGGCCGGCGAGAGCAGCCAGAGCACCGCGCCGAACAGGTCCCCCGGCTCGCCAAAGCGCGCCATCGGAGTGTGCCCAATGATCGACTTGCCGCGCGCGCTCAACTCGCCAGTCTCTTTATCGAGCAGCAGAAAACGATTCTGATTGGTGAGAAAGAATCCCGGCGCCACTGCGTTCACACGAATCTTCGGCGAGTACTCCTGCGCCATGTGCACTGCCAGCCACTGCGTAAAGTTGCTTACCGCCGCTTTGGCCGCCGAGTACGCCGGGATGCGCGTAAGCGGCCGGAAGGAGTTCATCGACGAGATGTTCAGGATGATCCCGTAGCCCTGCGCCGCCATAATCTTGCCGAAGGCCTGGCTGGGCAGAATCGTGCCCAGGATGTTCAACTCGAACACCCAGCGCAGGGCGTCGGCCGGGAGATCGAAGAACTTCAGCTCGCTACCGGTCGTGGCCTGGGGCTTGTTGCCTCCGGCGGCATTCACCAGGCAATCCAGCCCGCCCAAATGGCCGACAACTTCCTGCGCGGTCTGCGCAACGCTGTCACGGTTGAGCACGTCGCACTGGAAAACCGAAACGTGCTCGCCCTGCTCACCCATGCGTTCGACGGCAGCCTTGCCCGCCTCCGGATTCACGTCGAGAATGGCGACCTGGGCGCCGCATCCGGCCAGCGCGCTGGCGATTTCGCTGCCCAGAATGCCGGCGCCGCCAGTGATGGCGACGGTTCGTCCGGAAAAGTCGTACATCCTCGTCAACTCCGCCAGGTCAAACGCAGCCCGATGCGCTACTCCCGCCTCGTGTGCAGCTTCCATCACCGCCGGTCCTGCCATATCGCACCCTTTCCTTTGTCCCTTGCGAAACCGGCCCCACTTGCCAGCCAAAGGGACGCTCAACGATAGGGTTTCGCGAAAGGGGCATTGATCTCGGTGCGTGTTGTCACACGCGCGTGTATGCCAAATCACGGTGTTGCGCCGCGACACGATGTATCAGCTAAAGAGGAAGACTTTCAAGGGGTGTTTGGATGCTTCTCGAGTTGAGCGTGCTGCCCAAGGGCAAGGCCCATCAAGCAAGCGAAACAGCCGTCGACCTCGCCAAAATTATCGACGCCAGCGGCCTCTACCATCAGAAGAAGAACAAGGGGGCTGTCCTCGAGGGCACGTGGGAGCAACTGATGGCCGTGGCCAAAAGATGCCACGACGAAGTCATGAAGACCAATCAGAGATTTGTTACCGTCATGCGCGCGGTCGATGGTCCCGACGTGACCCCCTGCTCGCATGCGCCGGCCGATTGCACCGCAATGAAAGAGATTCTTGAGGACGACGGCGATTGGCTGATTCCATAAGAAAAGCGGAGCCACCTGGGCTCCGCTCTCCGATTCTTAGATAGATTGACCCGTTAGTAAAGCCGGAAGTCGACCTCGATGGTGATCATCACCGGCACAGCCGTTTTGCCGTCCTTCATCGCCGGCCTGAATTTGTATTGGCGGATAGCTTCAATAGCCTTCTCGTCCAACCCCATGCCCAATGCCTGTGCAACACGGATATCCTGCGGATTGCCCTGCGCGTCGACAATGAGAGAGATCGTGCATACGCCCTGGTACTTGGCTCGCCGCGCCTCGTCGGAGAACTCGGCCTCCACGCTGTGAATCACGGTCGGCGCCGAAATCCTGCCGCCCACCTGGTACACACCGCCGCCCGTGTTGCCGCCATATCCCGGGCCGTATCCGTTCCCGCCCCCCGGCCCCATGCCGCCGCCGCTGCCCGTTCCCATGCCTGCACCGTTTCCTGAGCCGGCAGAGGCTAAAGTCACATTGGCCGACTGCTTCATGCCGATCATCGGCATATTCATGTTGTCGGGCAGTTGAATGTTCTTTTGCACATTGATCGTCGGAGGATCGGGCAGCTTGGGCTTTTCAATCGTTTGCGGTTGCGGGGGCGTTATCGTATCCTTCGCCCTCTCCGGCAGCTTGCCCTTGTTGGCTTCAACGATGCTCCGGTCGCCGCCGCCGCCGCCCCCCCCAGCCAGCGTGTCGGACTTGGGCATTTTGTAGTCACCCACATCGATATTCGTCGCCTGCACGGTTGGATTCACGATTCTGTTGATCGCGCGAATACCCAGCCAGATCGCCAGCAGCAGGATGGTGATGTTGAGGGTCGTCGAGATCCCGATGGCCCACGGATTGGCCTTCACGGCCATCCGGTCCGGAACCGGAATTGGCGTCGAGGTCAGCTCCAGAGGCGGCAGCTTGACCGGGAAAAACACGTCCTGGATACGCTCCCAGAGGCTTGCCCAAATGGGCTCCTCCTGGAAAGCCTTCCCAAGGAAAGCGTCCAACTCGTGGCCGGTCACTGGAACCGAAGCTCCCTGGTCGCCATTTTCTTCCGGTGTCATGTGTAGATCGCTTGCCTTCTCTCCGGTGCTCTTCCCGGCAGTTCCTGCCTGCCCGGGCGCGAACTCGTCCGTCAACAGGCCCATCAATCCATTATGCTTGACCGCGCCAGCCTTTGTCTCGGCTCCCAAACTGCCTTCAGTCCCTGCCTCCGATTTCTCATAGTCCGCCAACTTCAGGACTTCCATACGCAATAGACGGTGACCGGGTTCGATTTGTTACCGCGAAAAATGGCCCTCGTTTGTTTACACTGGTCCTTGAACAAGTTCGCATCCTTGAACGGAGTCCCGATGTCTCCTGCGCCGGAGTTGAAGGCGACCCTCACCCTGCCCCAAACCGCCTTCGCAATGAAAGCCAATCTGCCGCAGAATGAGCCGCTTCGACTGGCGCGGTGGGCCACGCTCAACCTCTATGAAGAGCTGCGCAAGGCGGGCCGCGGGCGGCCCGTCTACCTGCTTCACGATGGCCCTCCCTACGCCAATGGACCCATCCACTTGGGCCACGCCCTTAACAAGGGCCTGAAGGACTTCGTGGTCAAGTCCAAGACCATGGCCGGATTCGACGCACCCTACGTCCCCGGCTACGACTGCCACGGCCTGCCCATCGAGATCAAGGTCGACGAAAAGCTGGGCCACAAAAAGCTTTCCATGCCGGTACCCGCCGTCCTCGAGGCCTGCCGTGCCTACGCGCAGAAGTATGTCGACCTGCAGACCGAGCAATTCGAGCGCATTGGCTGCTTCGGCCGCTGGCAGACGCCCTACAAGACCATGGCTCGCGACTACGAGGCCCACATCCTGGAGGCCTTTTACGGCTTTCTTGAGAAGGGCTTCGTGTACCGCGGCCTCAAGCCGGTCTACTGGTGCATTCACGACCGCACCGCGCTTGCGGAGGCTGAGGTCGAGTATGCGAACCACACAAGCCCGTCGATCTACGTGCGCTACCGGCTCACATCCGATCCAGCCGCCATCGCTCCCGCGCTAGCCGGACGGCAGGTTTCGACCATCATCTGGACCACCACCCCATGGACGCTGCCCGCGTCGCTGGCCGTGGCCTTCCACCCTGATTTTGACTATGTGGCGCTGGAGGTCGAATCCGGCGAGGCCTTCATTGTCGCCGCCGCACTCGCTGCCCAGGTCACTGCAGCTTGCAAGCTCGGCCCCACCAAAGAACTTGCCCGCTTCAAGGGATCCGTGCTCGACCGCGTCGCCTTCCAGCATCCCTTCCTTGAGCGCTCCATTTTGGGCGTGCTGGCCACCTACGTCACGGCCGACACGGGCACCGGCGCGGTCCACACAGCTCCCTCGCACGGCGCCGACGACTTCTATACCGGCCAGCGCTACGGCCTGGACCCTACGTCCCGCGTCGATGCGGGCGGGCACATCCACGTCGATCCGGATTCCTGGCATAATGCCCAGCCACCGGCGTACGACGGGCTAAACGTGTGGAAGGCAAATCCAATCATCGTCGCCATGCTCGAAGAGCGCGGCGCACTGCTGGGTGGCTCTCAACTTGAGCACTCCTATCCCCATTGCTGGCGTTGCCACCACCCCATCATCTTCCGCGCCACCGAGCAGTGGTTTATCTCGCTCGAAACGCCGATCAAGTCAGCCCAAAACGAGGAAAAGACCTTCCGCCAACTGGCTATCGAAGAGATCGACAAGGTCGTCTGGGACCCGGCGTGGGGCAAGGAGCGCATCACCAACATGATCTCTACGCGCCCCGACTGGTGCATCAGCCGCCAGCGTATCTGGGGCGTGCCGATTGCTGTTTTCATGTGCGATC
>JBEKGY010000066.1:0-13483 GCA_050012555.1 Occallatibacter sp. | reverse complement strand
CGCAGGCCGTGGCTTTTGCCTGACGTTTATTGCTGTCGCGGCTGGCCGCGCAGAATATCCACGGCTTCCGGGGGCAGCGGCTTGTCGGCGTTGGCCAGCAGCAGACTCACCTGCCACATCTCGGTCTCGGTGAGCACATTCTTATAGCTGGGCATGCCGGAGAGGCGGATGCCGTTGGCTACCTTCCAATACGTCTCGCCCGGCGGGTCGTCGCTGACGCCCATCATGGTCTCCGCGCCATGGTGGTGCATCTCCCACAGCGGGGGCGCATCGGGAAACATGTGGGCGCCAAAGGAGGAAGGCTTGCCGTGAAAGCCATGGCAGCCGGCGCAGTGGTCGCGGTAGATCTCGGCGCCTGCCACCAGGTTGCCCTCATTGGCCTGGATGGGGGGAGTCTTGACCAGTTCGCGATCGATGCGCGCGTGCAGCGGAACCCCGGTGAGCAACCGCTCCTGGGGCAGCGGCGGGTCGGCCACGGCCACCGGTACGCTGCCAAACCAAAGCCACGCCAGCAGGGCGACGGGCACAAGAATCACTCCGAGTAGAACTCCCAGCAAAATTCGGCCCATATCGTTGATGGCCTCCGTTGATTTTCATTGCAGGGCATTTTGCAGCCTTCCTTGCCGATTATAGGCATTGATTTCGTTATAAGGGAAAAATAGGATGGATTTACGGAACAGGGTGCGCAGGATTCGGCCCTGAATGGCCCATGCCGCAACGGCAGGCGCCGGTTGCGGCCATCCCTCACACAAAAAAAAGGAGCTCCTCCATGACAGATCACTCGAAGATGAGACTGGGCCGCAAGGCCATCAAAACCGACACGCGAACCCTGGCGCTTGGCGACTACCTGACGCCGGCGCTGCCTGCGCCGCCGCCCGCGGCCGATTGGACCAAAGGAATTACTTCGTGGGGCATGATGCTCAACGACACGCTGGGCGACTGCACCATTGCCGGCGTAGGTCACGCCGTGCAGGTGTGGACCGCCAACACGGGCAGTATGGTCACCGTGCCCGACCCCACCATCGAGAGCTACTACGAGCAGTGGGACGGCTACGTCCCCGGCAACCCCGCCACCGACTCGGGGGGCATCGAGCTGGACGTGCTGACCGACTGGCAGAAGCAGGGGTTTGCCGGCAATGCGCTGGTGGCCTTTGCCGATCCCAGGCCCGCCAGCCTGGTGGAGATTCAGCAGTCTATCGCCTTGTTCGGCGGCGTGTATATCGGGCTGTCCCTGCCGCTGACAGCGCAAACCCAGGACGTGTGGGACGTTGTGCCCCAGGGTGGCGCGAATGCCAAACCGGGCAGTTGGGGCGGACACTGCGTCTTCGTGCCCAAATATGACCAGAACGGCTTCACCTGCATCACCTGGGGCCAGTTGAAGACCATGACCCTGGCCTTTTGGAAGAAGTATTGCGACGAGGCCCACACGCTGCTCGGCCAGGATTGGCTCAGCGCCAAGGGCGCGCCCAACGGCTTCGACGAGGCGCAGTTGCAGGCCGATCTGAAGGCGATTGTGTGAGCGGTTTCAGGGGCGAATCGGCAGGCGCGCGTCTAAACCTGTGCCGACCCGCCCACAAGGCTCCCCCCTAAGGTGGTTTAATACGTATGGGAGAGCGCTGCCTCAGAGCGGTAGTGTGCTTCCGTACTCCCGTGGAGGAAACCCGAAGCCGATGTCTTCTTTTCGCTGTTTTGCCCTTCTGCTGGCGCTGAGCCTGCCAGTCATGCACGTTGTTCATGCGCAAAGCTCAAGTTCGAGCAGCAACCCTGCAACCCCGACACAGGTCCAGACGCAGCAGCCGGCCGCCCAGGATCAGGGGCAAATGAGCGTCCAGGCCCGCATCAAGGCCCGCCGCGAACAGCGCCGCGCCGCGGCTATCCACGACGCCTACGGTCATCTCTATGAGGTGTTTGCCGGCGAAGGCTACCTGCGCTTCAGGCTTCCTTCGCCGTTGCAGAGGGTGAATGAGTATTCCTGGGATGCCGGCCTGACCCGCTACTACAGCGAGCGCCTGGGCGTTTCCCTGGACGCTCGCGGCATTTACGGCACGGCATTCATCGAGCCGATCGAGAATCCGTCTTTCAGCTACATTACCAAGCCGGCCATCAGCCAGTACGCCGTCATGATTGGACCCAGCTACCGTTTCTACATGCAGCCCAGGTTCTCCATCTCCGGCCGGGTAATGGGCGGATTTGCGCTTGGGGACTTCACCGGCGATACCAACGGGGATGGCACCCTGGGCGGACTCCTCTATCCGGATGGATATACCTTCGCCGCAAACGCCAGCATCATCGCGGAGTACAACATATCGCCTAACCTCGGCTTCCGCCTGGCGCCCGATTACACACTGACCGGCTTCGGCTCGACGACGCAGAACAGCCTGGGCTATACGCTTGGGATCGTCTACCGGTTCGGGAAGCAGTAACGGACAGTTGTCAGTGATCAGTTGTCAGTTGTCAGTAAAAAGGCTTTGGCTTCCATAGGAATGATCGCGGAAGCTAAGGCCTTTTTGCACTTTCGTAACTTCCGCGAACTTTGTTCAAAGTTGATGTCCTATCCCGGTTACTGACCGCTGACAACTGATCACTGACAACTGTTTTTATTGCAGGATCGGAATTCCGGCGATGCGCTTCTGCCATTCGGCGGGGCCGGTCTGGTGGACGCTGGTTCCCTTTGAATCTACCGCGACGGTCACCGGCATATCGCGCACGTCGAACTCATAGATGGCCTCCATGCCCAGATCGCCGAAGGCCACCAGGCGGGAGCCGGTGATGGCCTTTGAGACCAGGTAGGCCGCGCCGCCCACAGCCATCAGGTAGACCGCGCCAAACTCGCGGATGGCATCGATGGCCGCCGGGCCGCGCTCGGCCTTGCCCACCATGCCCAGCAGACCCGTTTCGGCCAGCATCTGGCGGGTGAACTTGTCCATACGCGTGGCCGTGGTGGGTCCGGCCGGGCCGACCACCTCTTCGCGCACCGGGTCAACCGGGCCCACGTAGTAGATAAAGCGATCGCGGAAGTCCACGGGCAACTTTTCTCCGCGGTTCAGCATATCGGTCATGCGCTTGTGTGCGGCGTCGCGGCCGGTGAGGAGCTTGCCGGTCAGGAGCAGCACCTCGCCAGGCTTCCAGGTGGCGGCTTCGGCTCGGGTTACGGTGTCCAGGTTTACGCGGCGGGCAGCGGAAACGTCGTAGGTCAGCTTGGGCCAGTTCTCGAGGCTGGGGGGATCGAGGAAGACCGGGCCTGAGCCGTCCAGCACAATGTGGGCGTGGCGGGTGGCGGCGCAGTTGGGGATCATGGCTACGGGAAGGTTGGCGGCGTGGGCCGGCGTATCCAGCACCTTCACGTCCAGCACGGTGGTCAGGCCGCCCAGGCCCTGCGCGCCGATGCCGAGGCGGTTCACCTTTTCGTAGAGCTCGATGCGCAGTTCTTCGGCGCGATTTTTGGGGCCGCGGGCGATCAGGTCCTGAATGTCGATGGAGTCCATGAGCGACTGCTTGGCCAGCAGCATGGCCTTCTCCGCCGTTCCGCCGATGCCGATGCCGAGCAACCCCGGAGGGCACCAGCCTGCGCCCATGGTGGGGACGGTTTTGAGCACCCAATCCACCACCGACTCGTAAGGTTCAAGCATGATGAACTTGGCTTTGGCCTCCGAGCCGCCTCCCTTGGCAGCGACCGTGACTTCGACCGTTGCGCCCTTGACCAGCTCCACGTTGACCACGGCGGGCGTGTTGTCTTTGGTGTTGATGCGCTTGCCGGCGGGGTCGGCCTGGATGGACGCGCGGAGCTTGTTGTCGGGGTCGATGTAAGCGCGGCGCACGCCCGCATCGACCATCTGTTGCAGGTCCATCGGCTCCGCGCCGGGAGCGGTTTCGAAGCGCACGTCCATGCCTACCTTCACAAAGGCATTCACGATGCCCGTGTCCTGGCAGATGGGCCGGTGGCCCTCGGCGCATAAGCGGCTGTTGATGAGGATCTGCGCGATTGCGTCCTTGGCGGCGTGGGATTGCTCGCGCTCGTAGGCTTTGGCCAGGCTGGTGATGTAGTCGACCGGGTGGTAGTAACTGATGTACTGCAACGCGCCCGCTACACTGGCGATGAAATCTTCCTGGCGGATAACGGTCATGGAGGCTCCTGTGAACAGTTTAGGGCAATGGATGCAGGGCGCGAGAGTCCGTCTCAGTTTTCCACGCTGAATTGACCCCATCCGAAAGAAATGTTGCACAATGAATCAGTCGGCTGAAGTATGCCGTTTGGAAAGAGCGATGCCCGCAAATCGTCATAAGCCCGATCTTTGGAAGGCAGATATTGCCAAATCCGTCGATATGTTCAACGAATGGTTTCTGCATTTTGCCCCCAAGACCTTTCGGGAGAGCCGAAAGCGGGCGACATCTGAAGTGGCGTCTGCATTGGCTCAGACGGGGTTCCTCAGAAATCTGGGCCCGGAAATCCTGGCCAGTCATCCCGAGTTTCTGCCGGTCCTGCGGATGACGACCTGTCCCCCTATCGCGCGGGATAGGCTAATCGGTTTGGCAGGAGTATCCCCAAACCTCGTGCGGAGCATGGAGATTGAGCATTCCTCTCCGCCGCAGATGAGTGCGGATACATTGCAGTTGGGACTGGCAAAGATCGCGCAGATTCTTCGGCGATTGGCGGACCTGGACATTCTTGTTTGGCTGGAAGCCGAGAGAGAGCCGAAAGAGGGAGAAGTTGAGCGAGCAGCCACAGTGATCGCTGACCGATTGTGCGGCGCGGTGGCAGACCCGATCATCCGGAACGCGCAAGAACGCCGCCAACTTGCGGCAGTCGGCGCTTGGCTTGAGGCCAGAGGATACATTCGGCTGGAGCAAGACAAAGCGGTTCGATTCCGTGAGATGCCTCCAGGGACTTTTGGCTTCCACGTCAACGTGCCGGTTAAGGTAGGAGACGGCGGGTCCGCAAACATTCCGGCAGACGTTGTGGTTGCCCCGGCGGGATCAAAGGCCGGAACTCTGCCGGTCTTAATCGAGGCAAAATCTGCGGGTGACTTTACGAACGTAAACAAACGCCGGAAGGAAGAGGCGGCCAAGATGGACCAAATCCGGAAAACCTATGGGAAGCGAGCCCAATTTGCGCTCTTTCTGTGTGGCTATTTTGATAGCGGGTATCTGGGATATGAGGCAGCTGAGGGCATAGACTGGGTTTGGGAACATCGGATCGACGATCTTGCGAAACTGGGACTGTGATGATGCTTTTTGGGTTGGAGAAGGAGCGGATGATTCTCCAGGAGCGCTGCGACAGCGAGCGGACGCAACTGGAGCGGAATCGTCTTGGTCAATTCTCGACGCCGTTCGATCTTGCAACAGAGGTCGTTCGCGAGGCTTTGCGGTACCTCGGCCATGACACGCCGATACAGTTCCTTGACCCGGCATTTGGAACCGGTGTGTTCTATTCAGCGCTCCTTCAGCAATGCGGTGAACGGGTCACGGCCGCGGATGGCTTTGAAATCGATTCACATTATGGCGCTCCGTCAATGCAGCTATGGTCTGGCACAAGTCTCGATCTGAAGATCGCTGATTTTGTCCGTGCCGACAGGAAATCTATTTCGGCGAATCTGCTCATTTGCAATCCTCCATACGTGCGTCACCATCATTTGAAGGCGAACGACAAGGCGTTTCTGCGGCAGACCATGAGCAAGCTAGGTTTTCAAGTGAGCGGACTGGCCGGCTTGTATTGCTACTTCATGTTGCTTGCGCAAGAATGTCTGGCCCCGGATGCCGTGTCGTCTTGGCTTGTGCCCAGCGAGTTCATGGATGTCAATTACGGAGACGTGCTCAAGCAATACCTGCTTGAACGCGTAAGCCTGCTGCGTGTTCATCGTTTCGATCCCAATGAGGTCCAATTCAAAGACGCGCTGGTTTCGTCCGTTGTGATTTGGTTCAGGAATGTGAAGCCAGGCCCTGAGAACGAAGTCACATTTTCCTTCGGTGGCACGATCGAGCACCCAGTGCAGCAGACAAAACGAGCGCTGTCGTCTCTTGCACTGGAACCCAAATGGACGAGGCTCGCCGAGCCTGTTGCACCCATGTGTGTCCGTAACTCCCAGGTTATTCTTGGCGATATGTTCCTCATCAAACGAGGGATCGCCACAGGGGATAATAGCTTCTTTATCATTACCGAGGAGCAAGCCCGAGAGTACGGATTTTCTCGCCAGTTCTTGCGTCCAATTTTGCCAAGTCCGCGCTACCTGAAGACGGAAGAGATCGATGCGGATGAAGAGGGGATGCCGAAGATCGAAAAGAGGCTCTTTCTGATCGATTGTCCCCTTGACGAGGGAGAATTGAGCCGCCGAGACCCGGCATTATTCAAATATTTGAAGGCGGGAGAATCGAGTGTCGCGACAGGGTACCTTTGCCGGTCGCGGTCTCCTTGGTACTCACAGGAATCGCGTCCACCCTCCCCGTTCTTATGCACTTATATGGGCAGGGCAGGATCGGGAGATGGGAAGGCATTTCGCTTTATTCACAACCGCTCTTCCGCCACCGCGGCGAATGTCTATCTGCTGCTTTACCCACAAGCAGGGTTGCGTATGGCGATTGAGACTCCAGGTGTAGCCGAGCGTATATTTGGCTTGCTCCAGCAGATTCCTATAGGAACGATGACTGGGGAAGGACGCGTTTATGGAGGCGGGCTGCACAAACTGGAGCCTAGAGAGCTAGCCAACGTGCCCTTGGATGGTATCGAGGACCTTCTTCCTTACCAGACTCTCAAATCCGTACAGATGCATTTTGCTTATCCCAGTTCTGCCGAAGCCGGGCAGACTATGGCAATCTGAGCCTCATCCCATTTCAAACCGATCTGATGTTCGTATGTACAAAGTCATCGCCTTTGTAGAGCAGTGGTTCGCGTTTGTCGCGGGCTAGGGCGTAGGTGAGGCAGACGCCAAATTTGAGGTTTACCGGGTTTCCGCGGTAGGCAGCGAAGGACAGATTGGGCAGTGTCGAGTCCTAAACGATCTCAGTTTGCGGTATCTGCGGCCATTTCTTTTTGCTGCTGTTGCAGGATGCGCCACATAGTCCCGGAAAAGATCATGGCTTGCACGTTCGGCGGCACCTGGCAGGCATCGAGCATGGCGTGATAGCGCGCCTGGCCCTCGTCGAATTCGCCCAATTCTCCGCGAAAAATATCGGAACCGAAGACCAGCTTTTCAAACGCGTTGGGTGCGCCGGGCGGAGTGTGCGGGCTGACTACGCCGGTCCACCAGAAGATGGAGCGGAAGAAACTATAATCGTCCTTTTTCTTGATGAGGCTTGAGCCGGAGAGGTCGAAATAAAGATTGGGATTCAGGCGCGCAATTTCAGCGGCTTCAGCGTAGTCGGGGTTGCCGAGATGGGCGCCGATAATGATGGTCTTCGGCCAGTGCCGGGCAATCAGATCGAGACGCGTGGCGCGCATGCGGTCAAAGCTGATATCCGCCGGTTCCTCCGGGCGCGGCCGAGCCACAATGCCGGTGTGAAAAAGCAGAATCATGTGGTACTTTGCCGCGCGATCGTAGATGGGCCAGTAGGCTCGATCGTCATAGTTCTTCAGGGACGAGGTAATCTCGCCCAGGCCACGAAATCCAGCCTTATGGAAGCGGTCGATTGCATTGAGAACATCCGGGTCGTCGAGATTGATATCTCCAAAGCCGATGAAGCGATCGGGGTGCTCGCGGATAAATTTGCTGGCTTCAGGAAAACCATTTGGAGTGACGAGCAGGATGCCTATGCCGTCGGCGGCATTCAATTTTGCAAGCAACTGATCGAGCATGCCGGGCTCTCCCCTGAAATGCTCGTGAACGTCGATGAGTTTGGGTTGGGTCGACTGGGCCAGGCCGGTGAACGAGGTGGAGAGCAGGACCAGGATGGTTGCCCATGCGGGAAGGCGCATGGACGATCGCCTTGCTGATTTGATCTGCCGCATTTTCCGGGGGATGAAATTGAATGCGCTGCACAGTTTCTTCATGCCAAGAAGCATAGCGCATTGCGCCTAAGGCTGCTCAACCGCGGAGCGCAGATCGGTATAGACGAAATCATCGCCCTTGTAGAGCAGGGGTTCGCGCTTGTCGCGGGCCAGGGCGTAGCTGAAGCAGTCGCCGAAGTTGAGGTTGGCGGAGTGGCCGCTTCGACGGCCGTAGTCGCGGTAGGCCTGGCGGGCGATTTTCGCCTGTGCCGCGGTCACTGGCTCGATGACCATCCTGGGGTGTTCCACAATCTCTTCCAACCGCGCACTCAGCTTTGGAATTCCGTACCCGTCCGCAACGATGAATGCTTCAAGCAGGGTTCCTGCAGATATGCGGAGCGTCTCCGCCTTCTCCATCGCTTTGGCAATGGAGTAGGCTTCCGGTTCCATTTTCACGATTGCAATGAGAGCGGAGGTGTCAACGATCATTTGGGCAACCCGGTCTTGTCGTCATAGAGAGCATCCATCACTTCCTTGGATGTACGGCCATCGTCCATCAGGGGGGCGGTCTCCCGGCCAATCTCCATCAGCCACGCTGCAAACCCTTTCTTGCCCTCGCCACCCTTCCGCTCCGCTTCGTCCCTTTCAATTTCCCGCTGCGTGGCAAGCTTGACCGCATACGTCAGGCTCACGCCTTTTCGAGCTGCAAGTTTTCTGATCAAGTCTTCTGTCTCACGATCTTTGATGTTCAAACCCATCCTGTCCTCCCACTATCTTTCAAATCCGCTGGTCACCGGGGCAAGCCTGTTTCCGGGTCATACAGTTCGTTCATGACCGCTTCGTACGTCGGGCCGTCTTTCATACGCGGCGCCGTGAAATTGCTGACTTCCATGAGGTAGTCAGAGCGGCTTTGTCCCGGCTTTCTGCGAGGAAACTCAGAATTTGAGATGTTTGTCTCATTCCCGTCGTCCATCGCCAGTTCTACCATTCTACCACCAATGTCTACCATTCTACCAATTAACCGCCTTTGAGTGCAAGACCGTCCGTTTCCATCGCAAGTCCGTCCCATGCCCTAAGCTAGAGATATGAACGAAACAGTGGGAACGCCGGCTACGCAGGACTCAATTTTTGACCTTTTGGTGGTGGGCGCGGGGCCTACCGGGCTGGTGTGCGCGATTGAGGCGCAGAAGGCCGGATTGCGGGTCGTGGTGGTGGATAAGGGGTGCGTTTGCAACTCGCTGTTTCACTACCCCTCGCACATGACATTTTTTACCACGCCGGAGCTGCTGGAGATCGGGGACATTCCCTTTCCCAGCCCCAATCCCAAGCCCACGCGCAACGAGGCGCTGCAGTATTACCGGCTGGTGGCGGCCCATTACCGGCTGGATATTCGCCAGTACCATCGCGTGGAGAAGGTGACGGGTTCCGACGGCGGCTTTTCAGTGCATACGCTGGACCGCTTTGGGCGCGTTGCCTTGCTTGAGGCGCGCAAGATGGCCATCGCCACCGGCTACTATGACCTGCCAAATTATATTGGCGTACTGGGCGAGAGCCTGAGCAAGGTGCACCACTATTACTTCGATTCCCATCCCTTCTTCGGGATGGATGTGATGGTGGTGGGGGGCAAGAATTCGGCGGCCATTGCGGCGCTGGAGCTGTGGCGGAGCGGGGCGCGGGTGACGCTGGTTCACCGCGACGCCGAGTTGCACCGGCACGTGAAGTACTGGATCAAGCCGGACATTGAAAACCGCATCAAGAATGGGGAGATCAAGGCGTACTTCCACTCCCGCGTGGTGGAAATCACCCTGGATACGGTGGTCATCGAGACGCCCCAGGGCCGCGAGACCCTGAAGAACGATTTTGTCTTCGCCATGACCGGCTACCATCCCGACTTCGAGTTTCTGGAGGGGCTGGGCATCCGCTTCAAGGGCGAGGACCGGCAGCCAATCTGCAATCCGGAGACGCTGGAGAGCAATGTTCCCGGGATATATCTGGCCGGGGTGATCGTGGCCGGCTCGCGGACCAATGAGATTTTCATTGAGAACGGGCGCTTCCACGGGCGGCAGATTGCCGCGGCGCTGATGGGCAAGTGAAGGCTGGGCGCCGGGTCAGGCTAACCTGACGCGGGCGGATTAGGCACCATTTCTGGTGCATATGGTGAAATGGAAAAATAGAGTGGACTCCAAAATTTGATTTTATCTGCGGAAATGCGTATGCTCAGTATGAGCGATTGGTGCGCCGGATGGTTTCTGTTAGCCGGGCGAGTCGCTTGATTGTATTCAGAAGGGCCGCTCACGAGCGGCCCTTCTGCTTTGGCGGCCTGATCTTGTCGCCCTTCGGCATCACTGAGAAGAGTTCCGGTCGCGGGTGCCGGCTCATGCACTCAAAAACCGCCCTGTCACGAATCTGGTTTCCGTAACGGTCAATTCTGGGCGTGGGATTTTCTATGGCTTGCATGGGAAGGCTGCCGACGAGTTCGGAAGTCGCGTCCATCGCGCTTACGATCTGGTCAATCACCTCCTCAATGCTGTAGCCATCGCGGATGACGCGGCTTTGATAGATATGGCTGCCAATAAAAATCACTTCAGCAACGATCGGCGGTAGCGTTCGATTGTGGCCCAACCGGTGCCGGTTGATAGCTTCAAGTTGGACATCGGTCAACATCCCGATGGCTACAGGCTTTACCTTGTGGCCGTTCTGGATCGCTTCGAGGTTGGCGCGAATTAAGGTAGAAGCCTGAGGGTAAAGGGGCATTTGGTCCTATTCTCACATCCTGGCTCTGACCTCGTGAAGGGATGCCGTGCAGCGTGGCCATGTGGTATCGTTTTGGTGATTCTGAGAGGCAAATGGAGGGGAGATGAGAAAGATCATTGTCGTTTCTGTAATGCTGTTGGCATTTGTTTTGTTGGCCATGGCGCAGAGCGAAACTGCTACTTGTCCGTATGATGGCGCGCAGGCCTCGGCTACCGGCGCAACGCGACAGAATCCTCATGCTCCACCAGCAGAGGAATGCCAATACAGCCACAAGTATTGGGACACCGATCATTGGGCCACACATACTTTTTTGCTGCCCTGCGGTATGTAGGTCGAAACCTCTGCGGACGTGCTCAGTTTAGCTTCAAGCTGCGGGGCCGGAATAAATCGAGAAGATCGAAGCTGTGCGGCTGACCGGCTGCGGGCTGGGGTTTGCAACTGTGTTTCGGCTGTATCGGCGCTGCGTAGGAGCGGGTGACGTGGAGCCGGTCCATGACGATATAGCGAATGCGCAGGCCGTCCACGATAGCGGGTAGTTGGGCGGGCACCTGCCTGCGGTCCACGTAGACGACCAGCGCCGCTTCTCTCGGATTGTCCAGGCTCTGCCCCACGCCCACGCCGAAGAAGGATGGATTGCCACGCATCATGCTTTGCGCGACCTGCTGCTTGACGGCTATCGCCGAGTTAAGCACCGCGGCTGGCAGGGCTGGCGCGCCGTAGCCGGCCTGCGCAGGAGCCTGAGGCGCCGAGCCGAAGGCCACCGCAAGAGCCGTGGTGGGAATCACCAGGGTGCGCACCCCGTCCACAACCGCCGGCGCGGTTACCGTCATGTTTTCGTCAACATAGAGGATGACGGCGCCCTCGCCGGGCTGGTCGCTGCTCTTGGCCGTGCCCACGCCCAAAATTCCTGCTGACGGATTGACCAGCAGGCGGGCCTGCCCGAGGGCCTGCTGAGAGCGCGCGATCTCCTGGTCGGTGAGCGTGCGAGCCTGTGCCGCGGTTACCGTATTGTCGCCGTAGTTCAGGCAACTGACCGCGTGGTCGGCGGCGCCCACAAAGGTATAAGAGGTCCCGCCGCCCGCCTGCGCGCTCAACTCGCTGAGCACGTCGGTTGCGGGATTGGCTACGCCCTGGCTTACGCCGGAGACGTCTCTGCCGCCGGCAAAGTAGAGGCCCACGGGTTCGGCATTGCCTGCATCGACTACCAGCGACCCGGAGTCGCCCGCATCGCTGAATTGGTTGCCGCTGATGCCCAATTGATGGGTGTAGGTCTTGGTCAGGTAGGGCCTGGTCTCAGCGCAGTCGCGGTAGTAATCGACGCTAACATCCAGATCGAGGGCCGAGATGCCGCCGCAGGTCAGCCCCGTGGTCCGGCCGCTCTTGGCTACGGTCTGATTAAGCCAGGCGGGCTCGCCTTTTCCGCCGGTGGAGGAGACGCCGGGAGGGGCTGCCCCCAGTGTGCCGTCGGGCTGGTGTGCGCCCAGCTCAAGAATGTTGCCGGCCGTGCTTACGGCGCTGGAGTTGACCTGGGCGATGGCTGCGTCGGCGTTGGTGGCGCTTGAGCTGAGCGCCAGCCAGCCAGTGAGCGAGCCCACGGGCGTGGCGCCAGGGCCTTCCCCGCTGGGAGTGCAGTTATTGTCGATGAGCCCCGGCTGGATGATGGCGTCGCCTACGCCGGCATGGTCGCTGCGCGCCAGCACGTGGTTGTTGCTAAGCAGGTATTGGCGATTGTTGGAGTCCTGGATGAGCGCGCCCAGCGTGCCGCTGCAACAGTCGACAATCTGGTTTCCCTGGGTGTCATAGTCTTTGTTATTGCCGCCGGAGCTGCCCAGTGGGACCTGCGTGGCCGACTGCGCCTGGTGATTGGCGGGATTGCTTGAGATTCCCGCGGTGTTCAGCAGCACTTCAGCCGCGTCCTTTGAGGAAGAATTGCCGATGGTGGCCACAACGTAAGTTGCGCCTGTGGAGAAGACCGAGGCCGGCGCCGAGTAGGTGACCGTGCAGTAGGTAAAGGCCTGGCTGCCGCGCTGGCAGGTTGTGCTGCCCAGCGAACCCTGTCCGCCGCTGGAGCCGGTGGGGGAGTTCGCAAGCGCGAAATTGATGCCGGTATAGCCGCCCGCTTCGGCAAGGAAGCCGGTGACGGTGACTTGTCCGTTGGCGCCCAGGGCCACGTTCTCCGGCGTAAGCGGCTGCAGGAATCCCGGGGTCAGGGTTAGTACGGCGGTCGCCGTGGTGCTTGAATTCAGCGTTGCCGTCACCACCACATCGGCGCGGTCGGTGGTGAGATAGCTGGGCGGAGTGTACAGGCCGTCGGCGGAAATGCTGCCCGGCCCGCTATTCGCGTCCCCGCCGGAGAGCGACCAGGCGACGGGCGCCTCGCCACCGCCCGAGAGCGTTGCGGTGAACTGCTCCGCGGATGCGCCCTGTTCGCTGGCCGCATTGCAGCCGGTGCAATTGGTATCGATGGAGCTGGCGCCGGGGGAGATGGAAAAGGTGGCGTTGGAGGGGTCGGCGGCCACACGCCCATTAGCGCAGCCGGCTGCAAGGAGCAGAGCCGGAGCCAGAATCATCGCAAGATAACGTAAATATAGGCTCCGCATGGTTGAAAACACTAGTATAGGCCTGTTCGTCCATCCCGGATAGAGGGGATTCGAGCAGCCAGGCTACCCTGCAGCCTTGTTTCAATAAAGTTTCAGCGGCTCAAGGTTTTACGCGCGAAGCCGGGGTCCCCAGCCCGCCGCGGCGGGGCTCTTCGTCGCTGGGGTGGAGAAAGCTGATGCGCAGGCGCGTGCGAGTGGCTTTCGCAAATCG
>JBEKGY010000065.1:0-14089 GCA_050012555.1 Occallatibacter sp. | reverse complement strand
CCTACCTCCTGCCCTGGATACATCAGTACAACTGGCACAGGCCGCATGCTAGCCTGAATCAGATGCCGCCCATCAGCCGATCAGGGCTCGATTTCGATGTAAACAACCTCTTGAGACACGACAATCATCAATAAGGCAACTGCATATTGTCATCTGAGCCTCAAACACTCTCTCTAAAACAATCAAATGCACGGGGTGCAGTCGGTGAAAACACGGTAAGCGTGACTAACCACGCCAAGTCATGCCGTTTAGGAAACGTCTTTTTCGCTACGGCGTTTTACAATTTTTGTGGACTCTCTGGCATCATGCAGAGTGACGTTTTCTTGAGGAAGAGCCACTGGAGGGCGGTGGTTCCGGAGTACAGCAATTGTGGAAACACTATAGCCCTCCCACATGCCTCGTTAGCGAAGATTGAGGTGCAATTGAGTTAGCAGGAGTGGAATAACTTGCCTTAACGCAACAGGCCGGAGCTTCCGCTCCGGCCTGTTGTGTCAAGGCGAACTTCAGTCTCGTTTTCGCGTAGCTTCCAGGCCTTTGCCTGAACAGCTTCGCATAGCTCGTTCTAGAACAAATTCCAGAGCGACTGGTTATAGACCGCGTGATGGAACTGCACCTCGGAGCCCTTGACTATGGTGCCCAGTTCGCGCGGGCAGCGGTTGG
This sequence comes from Occallatibacter sp., assembly GCA_050012555.1. Taxonomy (GTDB): domain Bacteria; phylum Acidobacteriota; class Terriglobia; order Terriglobales; family Acidobacteriaceae; genus Telmatobacter. The sequence goes on along the minus strand of JBEKGY010000065.1, from coordinate 13,429 downwards.
CGGCGGCCTGCTTCAACTCGACATAGCGGCCCTGTACATCCTCGCCCAGGATCTTGGAGATCCATTTCGAGGACTTGAAGTCGTCAATGGCCTTCTGGATATTGTCAGGCAGGTAGCGGCCACCGGCGCGAAGATTTTCAGCCTTGGAGATATCGCCGTCGATGCCGGTCTTGAAGATGCCGTAAAGCGACAGGTAGGGGTTGGCGTCCGGCGCCACAGCGCGGACCTCGGTGCGCATGGAGCGGTGGTTGCCGATGGGTACCCTGATCATGGCGCCACGGTCGACGGCCGAGGCACGAATCTGGTTGGGAGCCTCAAAGTGCGGGTCCAGACGCCGGTACGCGTTGACACTGGAGTTGAAGACCAGGCAAAGGTCCAGCGCATGGGTCAGGATGCGGTCAAGAAAGTTCCAGCCGAAGGTGGAGAGCTGCTCTTCGCCCTTTTCGTCCCAGAACAGGTTGGTCTTGCCTTTCGAGACCGAGACGTTGGTGTGCATGCCGCTGCCGTTCACGCCCACCACCGGCTTGGGCAGATAGCAGGCCGTATAACCCATGTTGCTGGCGATCTGGCGGGTGAGCAGCTTGTAAAGCTGTATCTGGTCTGCTGCGGCCACCACTTCGGCATAGCTGTAGTTGATCTCATACTGGCTTGGAGCAACCTCGGGGTGGTCCTTTTCATTCTGGAAGCCCATCGCCCTCTGCACTTCGGCCGAAGTATCGATGAACTGGCGAAGCGGATCGAGCGGCAGCGAGTGGTAGTAGCCGCCCGTCGAGATGAACTCGAACTTGCCCGTCTGATGGTAAATCTGCTCGGCGTCTTTGCCGGCGAACAGGAAGCCCTCAATCTCGGTGGCCGCGTTCAGCGTGTAGCCCTGATCCTTGTGCAGCTTGTCGGCGTAGCCCTTGAGCACCCCGCGCAGGTCGCCGGAGTAGGGGGTTCCATCTTTGTCGATGACGTTGCCGAAGACCACCACCTTGCCGTTGCCGAACACGTCGGATGGCACCCAGTAGAAGGCGCTCCAGTCGATGCCCAGACGCAGGTCGCTCTCTTTTTGTGCGGTAAATCCACGGATCGACGAGCCGTCGAAGGTCAGGTTCTCATAAGCCCCCAGCAGGAACTTCTTGTCGTAGTCCAGCAGGTGGAGGCGGCCCTCGAGGTCACTGAATAGCACGGTTACGGCCTTGATCCGCTTTTCGTCGGTCAGATACTTCAGCCGCTTTTCGCGAATCTCGCCTAACGCCACACGGTTGGTGCGATCGGCCTTGGCAGCCAGGTTGAGTTCTTCCAACTGCTCATAGGAGAGAGCGAGAAAATTGCGCAACTCAGTGGACATAGTTCTCCTTTTATTGGCGGAAAAGGTGCAGCCCCGGCGTTCGATGGCGCAGGCGGCTGATACAGGACATATGAATATAGGGTAACCCGGACAGAGCCGCCGCGTATAAGAAACGTATAAAGAAAATCGTCATTTCTGGACCTGGGATTGTGAAAATGTGAGGCCAAATTACCGGCCACTCTAAACTGACCTTCGATTTCTGGCCTCTGAACCCCTGCCAAAGCGCCGCCATGAATTACTCTGGTTGATCAGGAGATTTCAGTACCCGATGCTCAAACTGCGCCGCCTTTTCTTCGCTGTTCCGGCCGTTTTTGCCCTTGCCCTCCCCTTCGTTCGAGCCCAGCAGCCTGCGCCCAACGCGCCCAAAGAGGATTACGTCCGCGCCCACTACACCAAATATGAGTACCGCATCCCCATGCGCGACGGCAAACGCCTGTTCACCGCGGTCTATGTGCCCAAAGACTCGGCCGCCGGCCCTTACCCGTTTCTGATGGACCGCACCCCCTATGGCGTCGCTCCCTACGGCGAAGACCAGTATCCTCCGCGCCTCGGTCCCTCGGACGAATTCGAAAAGGGCGGCTATATCTTCGTTTACCAGGACGTGCGCGGGCGCTGGATGAGCGAAGGGGATTATGTGGAGATGCGCCCCCACATCGACGAAAAGAAATCTCCCCAGGACGTGGACGACGCCTCCGACACCTACGACACCATCGAGTTCCTGCTCAAGCAGGTCGCCAATAACAACGGCAAAGTGGGCATCTGGGGCATCTCCTACCCAGGTTTCTATACCTCGGCCTCCATCATCGACTCCCATCCCGCCCTGGTCGCCGCCAGCCCGCAGGCGCCCATGACCGACCTCTTCCTGGGCGACGACTCCTATCATGGCGGCGCCTTCATGCTCTCGGCCAGCTTCAACTTCTACGCCCCCTTCTTCCATCCGCAAAACGGGCCGCAGACTCCCAAACCCACCATCCCCTTCGACTTCGGCACCCCGGACAGCTACAAGTTCTATCTCCAGGCCGGCAACATCGCCAATCTCGACAAGCTCTACCTGAAGGGCTCCAACTGGCTCTTCAACGACCAGGCCAACCACTGGACGTATGACAGCTACTGGCAATCGCGCGACCTGTCGCGCCACATGAAGAACGTCCGCTGCGCCGTGCTGGTGGTGGGCGGCTGGTACGATGCCGAGGACCTCTCCGGCCCCTACCGCACCTTCTACGCCATCAACAAATTCAATCCAGAGACGCCCACTACCCTGGTCGAAGGCCCCTGGGTTCACGGCGGATGGGCGCGCGGCGACGGCAGCCGCCTGGGCGATGTTCAGTTCAACTCGAATACCGGCGAGTACTTCCGCGCCCGCATCCAGTTCCCTTTCTTCGAGCATTACCTCAAGGGCAGGGGCGCGGCGCAGCCCAAAGCCGTGGTCTTTGAGACCGGAACCAACGTCTGGCGCAACCTCGACGCCTGGCCGCCCAAAGCCGCCGCGCCCAGGACCCTCTACTTCCACGCCGATGGCAAGCTCAGTTTCGATCCGCCTGTCGAATCCAAAGGAGTGGACGAGTACGTCAGCGACCCCAACCATCCCGTGCCCTTCGTGGGCTACACCACCGATACCGTACCCCAGCGCTACATGGTGGACGACCAGCGCTTCTCGAGCTACCGGCCTGATGTACTGGTCTACCAGACCGAGCCGCTCGAGGAAGACCTGACCATCGCCGGCCCCATCTCGCCCAGGCTCAAAATCGCCAGCTCCGGCACGGACTCCGATTTCGACATCAAGCTGATCGACGTCTACCCGGAGGACTACCACGAACCGGAAAGCCCAACGCGCGCCAACAAGCGCATCCTGGACGATCCGCCGCTGCACATGGGCGGCTATCAGCAGTTGCTGCGCGGGGAACCCTTCCGCGCCAAGTTCCGCTCCAGTTGGGAGAAGCCCGAAGCGCTGACGCCCGGCAAGGAGGCCGACATCAACTTCACGATGCCCGATCTCTTTCACACCTTCCGCCGCGGCCATCGCATCATGGTCCAGGTCGAGAGTTCCTGGTTCCCGCTGACGGATCGCAATCCGCAAACCTTCACCGACATTCCCAACGCCAGACCGGAGCAGTTCCATAAGGCTACCGAGCAGATATTCCGCCAGAAGGACGCCGCCAGTGGCGTGGAAGTACTGGTGCTTCCGAACCTGTAAGCGGGGATGGTAAAATTCGTGCTTCGCAGGGGCGTCGTTCCAGCTTGGCATGGCCGAATTTGGTCCGGCGCCGCCGATGAAATGTTAGAGAACTGTGATATGCGATCAAATTCGAGCGGCGTCCACGCCCATCTCGTCTTTACCAGAGATGAGATGGAAGTCAGACCATCACGCCACACCTTGGGCAATATTCCCTCTCACCCATGTTTCCGGCACAGCGAAAAAGGAGACTCGATGAAAGACAAACCTATGAGCGCCGGAATGATCCTCATGCTGCTGATGCTCACAGGTACGCCGTTTCTGGCTGGTTGCGGCGACTTCTGGGAGGCGCCGGCCGGCAATACCGGCACCACCGCCACCACCACCACGCTCACGGCATCCCCTAATCCGGCGCAGACAGGCCAGAGCGTCACTTTGACGGCTACGGTTACCTCCTCGGCGGCCAGCGGAACGCCTACCGGAACAGTCACCTTCTATAACGGTACAATTTCTCTGGGAACTGCGACATTGAGTTCAGAAACAGCGACTCTTTCGCCTGCGCCTACGTTCAGCACCGCCGGGACGTTCTCTCTCACGGCTACCTACGGCGGCGACTCAACCTACGCCACCAGCACCTCAACCGCGGTAAGCCTTTCCGTCACGGGCCTCACCACCACCACCACCATGCTCACGGCATCTCCCACCTCGCCGGATGCGAGTGCGATGGTGACCCTGACAGCCACGGTTGCGCCCTCGGCAGGCACTGGAACACCGACCGGGACGGTCACGTTTAATAACGGCTTAACCTCGCTCGGAACCGGGACGCTGAGTTCGGGTACGGCAACCTTGGCTACCTCGTTTTCGCCCGCCAACACCTACTCCCTCACGGCCGTTTACAGCGGCGATAACAACTTTGCCACCAGCACCTCGACTGCGTTGAGCCTGATCGTCAGCTCTTCCTCCAGTTCATCGAACTGCGGCCTGCAGGACAGCGCCAACAGCGTCGATGCGATTGCGGCTATTGCCTACTCCACCGGCGACACAAATTCGCTCTCCAGCCCCTCGATTACGGTCTCGACTGCCAACCAGAGCGCGCTCTGCGCGGAGAACTCTGGAACCACGGTGACGGTGGCTAATCCGACCATCGTCTCCAGCAGCGCGGGCAGCAACAGCAGCGATAGCAACTACAGTGGAACCAATGCCGCGGTGCTGGCTTACGGATCGAGCGCTACCTCGGCCACCGGCGCTTCCATCACCATGACCGGCGGCAGCATCACTACCAGCGGCCAATACGGCAACGGCGCCTTCGCCTCCGGCGACGGCGCGACCGTCACCCTCAGCGGCGCCACCATCACCACCGGTTCGGTGACCGACAGCACGGCGGGGGCCAATGCGCACGGCGCGGACGCGGCAGAAGGCGGAACGCTGAGCTTGACCAATGTGACCGCCACGACCTACGGGCCAAATAGTCCGGCGGTGGCTACCGATCAAGGGGGCGGCACGGTAACGGCGACAGATGGAACCTTTACCGCCAACAACGCCGAGGCGGTGGTGGTTGAGGGCGCCAGTTCGGTAACCCTGACCGGCTCAACGCTGAGCAGCACCCTGGGCAACTATCGCGGCATCCTCCTCAACCAGGACACATCGGGAGCAGCCACCCCGGGCACCTCCAGCTTCACCATGACCAATGGTTCCATCACCTACACCTGCAACGCGACCACGACGGCGAGCTGCGCGGACGGTGTTCCTGCAAGCGGGCAGAGCAATCCGGCGACTTTGTTCGCCGTCGCCGACACCACGGCCGCCATCTCGCTGACCGATGTGGCGGTGACCAACGACACGCCGACCACCACCGACATCAACGGTACCCTGCTGACGGCGCAGGCCCTGAGTCTATGGGGCACATCGGGGGCCAACGGAGGCAACGTTGCCTTCACCGCCAAGGGCGAGACCCTGACGGGCGACGTGATTGCGGACTCCATCAGCACGGCTGCCTTGACGCTGAATGAGGACAGCTCGGCAACCCCGGTCCCATCCACGCTGACCGGCGCAATCAATAACGCAAACAGTGGAGGAACAGTGGGACTGACGCTGGACTCGGCCAGCAGTTGGACGGTGACCGGAACCTCGTACCTGACCACGTTGTCCGGGTTGGTTATCAGTGGCTCCAACGTCGTCAGCAACATCGATGGCGGCGGCCACTGCGTCTACTACTCAGGCAATATCAATGGGTCGAGCAGCACCACGACCTATACCCTCAGCGGTACAAACGGCGGCTATCTGGCTCCCGTTGGCACCACCGGGCTCACCTGCAACTGAGTCTGACTGGCGCATTTCAACAAGATGGATCAAATTGCGCGCTCACGGCGCCGTCGCCCTGGCCGATGAGTTGCAAGGTAAAATGTAAACTCGGCAAGCGTGGGGACCGGCGAGCGCGTGTAGTTTATTCGCCTGCCTTCCCGCTTGACAACAATTACGTGAGGGTATATCCAAATAACATCCGGTCCATTGTTCAACCTGACTCAAGTATCATCCAAGGGTAACTCATGACATATGTACTCCGCTTCATCCAATCGTACAATCCTGCTCACAGACAAGAGTTTCTCGCGCTCGAGTCTCAGTTCCAGGATCTTGAGCGCCAATCGGAAACGCTTCCCAAAGGGCTTCGATCTCAACCGCTGGCCGGCAGCGAACCGACCCATACCCTGATCTGGGAGTGCGAGTTTCCAAGTCTTGCCGCTGTGCAGGAGGCATTGCATAGTTTCGAAGACGATCCGAAACACACGCTGTTATTCCAGCAACAGGCTCCCTACATCGTGCAGATGCGAACCGAAATCCTCGAACGTCTTACATTTACCGCATGAAACACACTGCCGCAGGTACACACGCCGATTTCGTTAACCTCCCACAGCTGTATAAGTGGTGCTCTATCCCCGCGGAAGAGTTACCTCTTCGCGCCGATCTGCGCGTCCCATACCGGCAGGTCGCCGATGCCACGATTCTTGGTTCTCTCATGGCGGAAGAACTTGCCGCGGTCATCGAGAGCAACAATCAACGAGGATTGATGACGCGGGCAATCATCCCCTGCGGTCCCAAGTGCTGGTATGAGCCATTTGCGGCATTGGTAAACTCGCGCGGCATCTCTCTGAAGAATCTGTTCGTCTTTCACATGGATGAGTGTCTGGATTGGCAGGGCCGTCTTCTGCCTCGCAACCATCCATACAATTTCCGTACATTCATGGAGCAGTTCTTCTATGAGTCGATACTGGCGGAGTTATCCGTTCCCGAGGATCAGCGGTATTGGTTGTCACCCGCAACTATGGATACTGTCAGGAACGCGATCGCCGAAGCTCCGATCGATCTCACCATGGGCGGATGGGGCCAGGATGGCCATGTGGCGTATAACCAGGCTCGACGAACGCCCTTTCATCATCTGACGCTCGATGATCTTCGCAACAGCACGGTGCGTATTCAGGAAAACAACGTGGATACCCTGATCGCGCTTGCCCACCGGAGTTTTGGCGCCGCCTACCAGTTCGTGCCGCCGATGTCGGTGACGCTCGGGCTCCGTGAATGTTTTTCGGCCCGCAAAATACGGGTGTATAGCGATACAGGCGCCTGGAAGCAAACAGCGCTGCGAGTCGCTTTGTTCAGCGATCCCGTTCCCGAATATCCCATGACATTGCTTCAGACGCATCCCGACGCCATGATTACAGCAACGCTGGAGACGGCTCGCCATCCGATAAGTGAGAATCCTGATTGGGAGCTTATCTGAGATGACGCGTCGCGCGCTGAAGTCTCATCCCGCATTGGGCTTTACGCATGTAGTTGGCATCGGCGGCATCGGAACAGGCGTACTGTTTCGGTTAGAGGGAGATCATACGCTGGGCCGGGATGAGAGCAGGCTGGGGCAGTTATTGCCAGCGCGCGATTACTGCAAACTTCATATAGTCGAACATTATATTGCTGCATTGATGGGATCCGGGGAGACTGCGGATGCCTGCAGAGTGCTGGCCATAGGAGTTATCGGAGAGGATGCCGCAGGCCGTCAGCTACTGCAAGAAATGAACAACGCAGGCATAGGAACGGAGTGGGTGCGTACAGTCGCAGATCGCAAAACCCTGTTCAGCGTAAGTTTCCTCTATCCCGGCGGGGCAGGCGGCAATATTACCGCCAGTAACTCAGCCGCATCGGCCCTGGACCTGAACGACATTCGCAGAGGCGAAGAAGTGATGGCCAGTAACGCGCAACGCTGCGTTGCGCTTTGCCTGCCGGAGGTTCCGCTTGAGGCCAGGCTCGAGTTTCTTCAGCTAGCCACCCGGTGCGGTAACTTTCGTGCTGCCTCCTTCGCTCTCTCTGAGATTCCGGCAGCCATGGAACTCAAGTTATTGTCCATGGTGGACCTGCTGGCGCTGAATCGGGAAGAGGCGGCCGGGCTGGCGGGTTATGAGTATTCCGCGCGGAATGCGCAGCGCTTTCTGTCGGATTGCGCATCGCTTCTTCGCAAGATACAGCCGGGCATTCGCATTGTGATCAGCGTTGGAGCAGAGGGCGCATATGCCTTCGAGGACGGTTTATGGAACTACCGGCCCGCACCCGCCGTGCAGGTCGTCTCCACGGCGGGCGCCGGCGATGCGCTCCTCGCGGGCGTTCTATCCGGCTTTGCTTCCGGACTGCCGCTCAATGCCAAACCATCTGCCCAGGATACAGTCATGAGAGGCGAGTTCTCTTCCGCGATGGATTTGGGGTTGTTGCTGGCTTCCTTCAGTGTTACTTCACCTGACACCATTCACTTCGGCGCTAACTTAGCCAGGCTTGAAGAATTTGCTTTAACTCTGAAGCAAGCGAGTTGAACGCCAGTCTCCGCTGCATCCAATCGATGCATACTCAGAAAGATGCAAGTTTCATGAGCACCATTGCAGGGCCGCGGCCACAAGAACTTCAGCCGTCTGCAACACGGATTTGATCTCCACGTACTCATCTTTATTGTGCGCCCCTCCTCCGCATGGCCCAAAAACCAGCGTAGGGATTCCGTATTCGCGGCTTAACAGCGACGCATCGCACGGAAAGGGCGCGGCAGTAACCACCGGCTCCCTGCCCAAAGTGAGGGCCGCGCTGTGAATCAGGCACTGAGTCCACGGGTGTTTCTTTGCAACTTCGTGCCCGTACAGGGGTGGATCGATCAGGCTTTTCCAATGGACCGGATGCAGGCGGAAGAATGGATCGCCGGCACAAAATCTCTTCAGTGAAAGCCTGATCTTTTTCTCCTCTGCCTTCACATCCTCGTGCGGCAGGAACTGGAAGTAGACGCGCAGCGCCGTGCTCATCGGCACACTCCACGGGACATTCGGATCGAAGCTGTTGGCTTCAACCGCCAACACCTGGACAGGCGCGGGATCGGCAAAATCCGCGTAGGCGCCCACGTTTTTCACTTTCTTCCGGCGCTGCGCCCAGGAGTCCACCCACTCGAGCAGCCTGCCCAACGCAATGCTCGGGCTTAACACCTCACTTTGTGAGAAGTACTTTTTAGGGTCGCCCGCGTCGACTGAAAGATCGGCAAACAAACCGCCTCGCGTGGCGCGGTAGATCTCCAGCTGCGTTCCCTCGGCAACCACGCAGGCATCCGCTGTATACCCCCGCAGACGAGCCGCCAACGTTCCTCCTCCTCCGCCCCACTCCTCGTCGATCACCGACTCGAACATCAAGTCGCCGTTCAGCCGAATGCCGGCGCGGCGAAGAGCGCACAGAACTGCCGCCTGCGCGACAAGTCCGCCCTTCATGTCAAAGCTTCCCAGCCCATACAACCGGCCGCGGTTCACTTTGCCCGACCACGGCGACCCTTGCCATGGAGACCTTCCGGGAGGAACCGTATCCATATGGCCGTTCAGGAGGAGACTTTTTCCGCGACCACGCCCGGCAAGAGTTGCGATCAGGTTCTGCCGGCCGGTATAGTCCCGGTCCTTGCGCCTCCACTGGCTGCGTGTCCGGTGGAGCATCTCTGTCTGATACAGTTCAGACCGGACTCCATGACGCCTTAAAAATTCACATAAAACGAGCTGCCCCGCCGTCTCGTTTCCGCGCGGGGGCACTGCCACCGTATTCACGCTTACCAGTTCGTGAAGTAAGAGCACCAGCTCCTTGCTGAACGGGGCTACGAGCTTGCGCGCGGTCGCGCCGAGAGCAGAAGAAGATTGATCCAGCCTCGCATTCATTGAGCTATCTCCCTGAAGCTCGCAGCTCGATCAGTTTGCGGTGGCCCAGGCAGACTTCCCGCAATCGTGCCGACTGCTGCAAGCGCAATGCTACCAAATCCGGCGAATTCACAGGCCGGTTGAGGAGAAAAAACCCACGGCAATGCCCCGACCCTGGAGGGTGCCCCCGGCACCCACTTCGTCGCCGGGGTGGAAGTAAAAGTCATCTCGGTCGATGCCGGAAACGATCCATAAACTGGAGAACCACTCTGAAATGCCCATTGGCCGTACAATTGAAGACAGCCCTACAATCCCGCGGAGGGATGGGTGAGCGGTTGATACCGGCGGTCTTGAAAACCGTTGTACCTGAAAGGGTACCGGGGGTTCGAATCCCTCTCCCTCCGCCACGACCTCTTCCCAAGGCATCCAGAGACATCCTAAGAAACGCAGAAATTCTAGTAAATGCTGGGGATATCGTCTTTTTGTGTTCAAAGGCGTATTATGGAAGCCAAGCGCTACGGGGGGTACTTTGGGGGGTATTTTATTATTGGCCGGGGGGTACTTTTCCAAAACGGGGCTATTGGGGGGGGAAATGGCACTGACGGATACAGAAGTTCGCAAGGCCAAGGCTCAGGACGAGGCATACCGCTTGAGCGACGGTGGGAGCCTTTATCTTTGGGTCACGCCCGCTGGCGGCAAACTGTGGCGCTGGGCATACAAGCATGAGGGCAAGGAAAAGCTCATGTCCTTTGGCAAGTACCCAGACGTGTCACTGGTGCTGGCCAGGGAACGCCACGCTGAGGCACGCAAACTGCTGGCCACTGGCCTTGACCCCATGGCCCAGCGAAAGGCTGCGAAGGCCGCTGAAAAGGCAGCCATCGAGAACTCCTTCCAGAGCATCGCCTCCCTTTGGCTGGAGCACTGGCAGGATGGGAAGAGTCCGCGCCATGTCGAGTACGTCAAGCGGCGCATGGAAGCAGACATCCTTCCCTGCCTGGGAGCGCGGCCTATTGCAGAGATCGAGGCGCCCGAGCTAGTAGAGATGGCCAAGACCATTGAGCAGCGCGGTGCGCGGGACATTGCCAAGCGTGCGCTGGAGACAGTTGGACAGGTCTTCCGCTACAGCATTGCCCACGGCTACTCGAAGCGCAATCCCTCCAGCGAGATTCGTCCCAGCGACATCCTCAAGTCCACACGCAAGGTCAACTATGCCCGTGTCGATGCCAGAGAGCTGCCAGCTCTGCTAAGGACCATTGAGGTTTATCAGGGCACGCACGTCACTCGCCTGGCCATGAAGCTGATGGCGCTCACCTTTGTACGCACAAGCGAACTGATCGGAGCCAAGTGGTCGGAGTTCGACCTGGAGGCGGCCCGTTGGAATATTCCGGTAGAGCGGATGAAAATGCGCACCCCGCATTTCGTCCCATTGGCCAGGCAAACCCTGGATGTCCTAGACACTCTGCGGACGCTGACTGGGCAAAGCGAGTGGCTCTTCCCCGGTGACCGCAGCGCCAGCAAGCCGATGAGCAACAACACCATTCTGAAGGCCCTTGAGCGCATGGGCTACAAAGGCCGCATGACCGGCCACGGCTTTCGTGGGTTGGCGTCCACCGTTCTGCATGAGCAGGGCTACGGGCATGAGCATATCGAGCTACAGCTTGCCCACGCGCCTCGCAACGCCGTGAGCGCTGCTTACAACCACGCCCTCTACCTGGAACCACGCGCCAAGATGATGCAGGATTGGGCGGATTTTCTGGAGCGCACCCAACGTGGGGGCAAGGTGCTGCCCTTCCGTGGAACTGCGGCATAGTCATTCTGTCGATTCCGCCGGCAGAGGATCTCATGGGAGATAAACGCTCGCAAGTTTGTCTGTTGAACACATTAAACCCACATTTCCATTTTGAGCCTTAATTATGAAACCTTGGATCGTCGCCATCGTCAATATTCATAAGGGTGTGAATGCGATGAAGACGCTCCGGAGGTCAGTACCCAATGGGTGAGATACAAAATCGGCCCTTTCAGCTCTCCTTCAACGCCTCTCTCAAGGTCGAGTTCCAAGGCTCCCGCGTCACTTCGGACAGTGGCCTGATCCTGGTGCGCGAACTCGACGAGCGGCTCGGATTCGGCGAATTGATCGCGCGGCATCTGACCGACTCCCGTGGAAAGAATGCGCAACTTAAAGCATGCCCGCTACTACTGGCTGTTGTTGGCAGAGAGCCATCTGACGCGGCGCCTGTTCGCAAGCAGGCTGCGGCGGATTCTGGCTTTGCCGCTGCCGGCCGGATAGGCGCGGCAGCCAGGCGAAACCAATCTGGACGAGGGAGGGGAGTTGAGGGAGGGGTGTCTGAGAAATCGCTTCGAAATGGGGCAAATCATGGCCTTTTGGTTCTGGCAAAGGCCCTGCCGGGCGCGTCCGGTCCTTTGGCTCTGGAACGAATGCAGAAAAAGATCGCAGCAGCGGCAACTGGCGGTATACTGTCGTCGCTGGGAAAGCAAAATGGAAATTCCGGACACACCAACCGCAAGCTCCGGAAGGCAGACATCATGTGCTATGCCCAATTTGCCGTCATAACGATTGACATGCACAGCCGAGCGAGGATATAAAACTTGCCATAACCCCTCTCAATCGAAGAGATTTTCTCGGCGGCGTTCTCGCCACAGGCACCACTCTGGCCACATCGGCCCTCCCTGCAGCAGAAGCCCAGCATCCCCCCGCATCTCCTCCGCCGGCGCACCCCAAGGCCGAGCCCGGCAACGCCGCCTCCGCAATCGATTTCCGCTACGCTCCGCTTCTGCGCCAAACCGCCTTTTGCTTCCCCGACGATCCGCACAAGAGCCTGGTCGGCCAGGCCGGGCAGTTGCTTTACGGATTCGGCAGCGTCTCCGCAAAGTTTTTCTTCGCGTTGAAGATCGGATTCGCGCTCAATGGCATGCAGGCTCCGAAGGTGCTGAGCCAGCAGATAGAGAGCCCCTCCGTTCCCATCGTCCGCACCGCGCTCGAGTATCCCGGCATCTCCGTGCTGCTTACCACCTTTGCCACCAATGACAGTAGCGAAGGCCGCGTCGACAATGTGATCTTCGATGTTACTCCCCACTCCAGCGAAACGGTGAATATTGAACCGGTGATAGCAATCGACTCTCTTGAAAAATTCGACTTCGAAGCGAAAGACGGCGTCTTCACCGTGCTGCGCCGCAAATCGCTAGAGGTGCTGCTAGTGGGCAAAGTCTCAGGGAGCCGATCGCAAGAGAGCGGGAGCGCAGACATGCTGGACGGCGAAACCGATCATGCGCAAAAGCTGGCGCTTCACCGAGGACAAACCTCGAAGGCCAGTCCCTACCGTGTGTTCCTCCGCTTTCCTCAGGCCAGGCAAGACAAAGCCCCGGTTGTCGCCGGCCTTTCCGATCCCGAGCGCCGTCTGGAAAGCTGCCGTGCATTCTGGAACTCCTGGTCCGCAATTCGCCAGCCTGTCGCCTGGGTAGTTCCCGGCCGGCAAGGTGAGTTCGTCCAGGCATGTGCGCGCAACATCCTGCAGGCGCGCGAAGTGCACGACGACAAAATCACCTTTCAAGTCGGACCCACTTGCTACCGCGGCCTGTGGGTTGTTGACGGCAATTTCATCCTGGAAGCCGCGCGTTACCTGGGCTACGACAAGGATGCCCAGGAAGGGATGCGAACCACGTGGACCAGGCAACAGAGCACCGGCCAGGTCATTGGCGCCGCCGGCAAGGAGC
>JBEKGY010000064.1:0-15200 GCA_050012555.1 Occallatibacter sp. | reverse complement strand
GTTGATCACGGCGGTAACAACCAGGGCCTGGATAGGATTGATGCCGATAAAGTTAATCATCAACCCGATCAGCGTTGCAATGGTAATCACGCCGTAGAATCCGTGCGCCCGCTTCAATTTCAAGTTCAGGCCTGATTCCCAGTTGAATGTCTCGGCCAGCGCGTAGGAGGCCGATCCTGAGAAAATAGGCACGGCAAGAAACCCCAATCCGATGATCCCGATGGCGAAGATCAACTCGGCCAGAAACCCCGCGTGCGGAAAAGTATGAACCAGCGGTTCCAGAGCCTTGGCCGCCTCCGCCGCGGTTGTTATATGAGTGATGCCATTCTGATTCAGCACCGTCGCGGCAACCACGATAATGCACCACGCCGCGATCTGCGACGAAAGCATGCCCACGAAATTGTCGATGCGCAGCCGCCTCATGAACGGCTTGGTAACCTTCGGAATTCCATGGTGGATCATGCCCTTGCTCCGCTCTTCTTCCACCTCCTCTGAAGCTTCCCAAAAGAACATATACGGCGAAATCGTCGTGCCGATCACTCCGGTGATAATGAAAAAGAATGCGGCGCTGAATTCGATATGCGGAACGAACGTTGCCTTCAGAATCGTGCCCCATGGTTCATGAACCAGAAATACGGTGATCACGTAAGAAAAGAGCGTGATACAAAGCCACTTCAAAATCCGTGCATAAGTCCGGTAAGACGTGAAGATCTCCAGGATAAGAATCAGCGCTGTAAAGAAAAGCACCAGCACCGCAAAATTGATGGGCACGATAAGCTGCGCCGCGGCGCCCATCGCCCCCAGGTCGGCTCCCAGATTGATGGTGTTGGCTACCAGGATCAGCAGCAGCGTTCCATACAGCACCTTCTTGCTATACCGTTCCTTCACCACGGCGGCGATGCCTTTTCCGGTTACGGCGCCAATGCGCGCGCAAGCCTCCTGCACTGCCGTCAGTAGGGGCAATATGAGAAGCGCCGTCCATAGTTGCCCGTAGCCGAACTGCGCTCCCGTCTGGGTATAAGTCGCTATCCCCGACGGGTCGTCATCCGCCGCGCCGGTAATGAGCCCGGGACCCGCAATCTTCAGTAGCTCCCTGGTCTTCTTGCCAAATTTCGCCATTGCAGGAAGTATACCGGCAGCAATCTGGTTTCAGTGACCAGTGATAACCACGATCCCGCCAACCGAATCAACCACTGGATCGCTGAATAGCCAACTTGCCAACTCGCCAACTTGCCAACTTGCCAACTCGCCAACTCGCCAACTTGCCAACTCGCCAACTTGCTAACTCGCTAACTCGCCAATCCCTACCCCCTATATCCGCATATACTTATTAGGAGCCGTCCCCGATGAAGAACCTTCTGGCCCTCTGCCTGCTCGCCTGCGCCGCCCTCCCCGCCCAGCAAACCCCCGCGCCCAATGAAATCGCCGCCAGCCCTTTCTTCATCAAGAACACATGGATCATCGGAGGTGCCGGCAACTGGGATTACCTGACCATGGACCCGCAGGCGAGCCAGCTCCTGATCGCCCACGGCCCCGTCGTGCAAGTCGTCGACACAGACACCGGAACCCTCGCCGGCCAAATCACCGGCTTCCGCTTCGCCCACTCCATCGCCCTCGACGACACCGGCGAGTTCGGCTTCGTCAGCGACGGCCCGGCCAACCAGGTGAAGGTCTTTGACCGGCGCACCTTCAAGATTGTCGCCCGCATTCCCACCGGCCCCAGTCCCCGCGCCCTGGTCTTCGAACCCCAGACCAAACTGCTCTTCGCCGTCAGCGCCGATCCTTTGCCCCAGAACTCCGTCCCATCGCGCCCCGCCGCCAATCAGCCCGTCAAGTCCTCCATCACGGTCATCGATGCGCAGACGCGCGCCGTGATCGGCAACATTCTCCTCCCCGGCAAGCTCGGCTTCGCCGCCACCAACGGCGCCGGCCAGCTCTTCGTCATCCTTCAGGACCGCAACGAGATCGCCTGGATCGACGCGACAGCCATCGAGGCGCGTTTGCACGGAGCGCCCGGCAGCGCCGAAGCAGCCCGCGCCGTGGCCGGTCAACCCGCTCCCGCAAAACCGCCCGGCGCCCAGGTAACCATTGACTGGAGCGCCCTTCCCCACTCCACCCAGTCTTCCGGCAACCGGGTTCGCTTTTTCGCCCTCGGCCCGGAGTGCCGCGACCCCCGCAGCCTGGCCGTCGATAGCAGCCACATGCGTCTCTTCGCCGCCTGCAACAACCTCACCATGGACGTCCTGAACGCCTCCACCGGCGAGCTCATCGCCTCCCTGCCCACCGGCGCCGGCGCTGAAGCCATCGGCTATGACCCCGACCGCGGCCTCATCTACACCGCCAACGGCGCCGCCATGGGAAGCATCACCGTTATCCGCCAGGACGTCACAGACACCTATGCGGTCATTCAGATCCTGCCCACCCGCCAGCGAGCCCGAACCCTGGCCGTGAATCCAGCCACAGGCGAGGTCTACCTGGTCACCGATCTTCTCGGCATGCCCCTCGATAAGCCCGGCGCCATCGGCACCCTCCACACCCCTCAGGCCAACGGCAGCTTCCAGGTGCTGGTCATCGCCCACTGACGCGCCCCGCATACCGCCCTGATTCCCCGTCGATTCTCAACCCAATCCCGCCCGGCAGTGGCACACTATATCCATGCTCGATTTCGGTGGCCAGCGGGATCTTCCCACGGTCCTGCTCATTGACGACGACCCCATCAGCCGCGAGGTGGCGGCCACCGTCCTCACCATGAGCGGCTATACCGTCCACACCGCGGACAGCGGCGCGGCGTCGCTCGAGTCGCTCGCCGCCGGCACGTGCGTCCCCGGCGTCATCCTCATGGACGCGCAGATGCCGGGCCTGGGCGGTACCCAATTGATTGAGCAACTTCGCGCCCGCAGCCGGGCCAGGCTCTATGCCATCAGCGGCAGCAACCCGCCGGCCGAGGTTGTCGCCGCCGCCGACGGATTCCTGCTCAAGCCGTTTACTCCGGAAGACTTGCGCAAGCTGGAAAAGCGCCAGCCCCAGGCCGCGCCCTCCCCCTCGCAGCAGAATGAGTCCGGCGTCACCGGCGATGCCCCGACCCTGGAGGGTTCCCCGGCGCCCACTTCGTCGACGGGGTGGTCGTCCGCCCCGGTCGTCGATCCTGAAATCCTGGCCCGGCTTCGCGAGATGATGTCTGAAGCCGCGGTGGGACAGATTTACGCTGCCATCGTCGCCGATCTGGCCCGCCGAATCGCCGTCCTGGAGGTCGCCATCGCCAATAAAAACGTCGCCGAAATCCGCCGCATAGGCCACGCCATCAAGGGCGGATGCGGCATGGCCGGGGTCCTCCAGGCCTCCCGCCTCGGCGCAGCCCTCGAGTCCACAGGTAACCATCTGGATAACAGTCCCGCTCTCCTCAACAATTTGCGCGCCGCCGCAGCCAGCCTGGAGCGTATGCTGGAGGTTGAATTTCCGGCGTAAGCAAGACCCGGCCTTCGGAGGTAAGCCCCTCAAATGGAACGACCGATTCGAATTGTGGTGGCGGACGACCATCCCGTGGTCTGCATCGGTGTACGCAACATGCTCACCGCAACGGATGGCTTTGAAGTCGTCGGCGATGCCACCGACGGCGACGAAGCCATCACTCAGACCCTCGAACTGCAGCCCGATATCCTGCTCCTCGACGTGCAAATGCCGCGCCTGCCCGGCCTTGAAGCCATGCGCGCCATCATGAACGGCATGCCCACGGTCAAGATTCTGCTCCTCACCTCCACCATCACCACCCAGCAGGTCATCGAGGCCCTGCACATCGGCGCCCGCGGCATCGTCCTCAAAGACGCCCTCGCCAACCACCTGCAAACCGCCGTCCGCACCGTCTTCGGCGGCGATTACTGGATCGGCGGCAAGCGCGTCATCAACCTCGTCTCCGCCCTCCACGACCTCATGCAGCAGGCCCAGATCCCGCAGCGCAAGACCTACGGCCTCACCCCCCGCGAGCTTGAAGTCGTCGGCGCCATCGTCGAGGGATGCAGCAACCGCGACATCGCCAAGCAGTTCAACCTCAGCGAAGAAACCGTCAAGCGCCACCTCTCCAACATCTTCGACAAAACCGGCGTCTCCACCCGCCTGGAACTGGCCCTCTTCGCCATCGCTCACCACGTGGTCGAGCCGCAGTAACAGTGATTAGAGGACAGGGAATAGGGAATAGAAAGCAGAGGTCAGTGGTCAGTGGTCAGTTGAGCTGGCTGCTGGGCTCTAAAATCGTCTGCCTGCAAGCCAACAAAAGCCTGCAAAAACGTCTGCCTGCAGGCCGACTAATGGCTGAAACGCATTTCATTTTCTTACAATGACGCATTGCAGGCGTGCGGAAAGACCGAAAAGTATCCCTGGAAGTCTCCCGATTTGCTCAAAACATCTCGAAAACACTCTATTTTGCATATCATTTCGACCCTTTTGTGTACATTTTTGTTGTACACAATCGGTGTTTTCATGGGCGAGAGGTAAATGCGGGTCCTTCGACTCCCCATCGCTTCGCTCAGGGTCGCTCAGGATGACAGTCGATGTTTATAGCTCAGGATGACAGTCGATGATTGATGACTCAGGTGACAACCTCAAGGGGTGATGGGACGATGCGAGAAGAGCAGCGGGCGATTGCGCGAAGGAAATTGGACAAGGAACTGCGGTATTACCGGCTGGCGGCAAATCAGGAGAACGCTACGGAGGGGTTGCTGCGCGTGATAAGGCAGGTGATGGGATTTCCAATGGCGGAGATCGCGGGTGAGTTGAGCGTGAACCGCTCGGTGGTCTTCCGCCTGGAGCAGAGCGAGATACAGGGGACGATCTCGCTGAATAATATGGATCGGGTGGCAAACGCCATGGGCTTCGTGTTGGTTTACGCGATCGTGCCGCTCGATGGGGAGACGCTGGAGCAGATGGCGGACAGGCGGATGTGGGAGAAGTTGCTGGGGAAAAAATAGAGATCAGAGATCAGTGAATAGGGAACAGCGGTCTGGGGGCCGCTCAGCGAGACATTGCGTCTTTGATTCGGGTCTCAGACGGAGGGGGACGGCCTAAACTGGAGCACTCGACGCATGAGGATGTTCGCGGCGGCCGAGGACTTTGCCTCATCTGGCGTCACGTTGGATATCTCAATCTCAAGCCGTTCTCTAATTTCGGTAATATAGTCGGTCCATTCCTTCAAAGCCTTTATGCATGCTCCAGCTTCTTGCGGAACTGCAAGTGTGCCGTAGAGGCCAGTTTTGACAAGTGCCTCTGCAAGCTTCGCTTGTTCAAGATGTCTGAACTCGACCTCTTCGCTCTTAAACCGTATGCGTGGTCTGTGGAACAGGTCTTCGATGAGCTTAGGTCTTTCGTTCGGAAGGGAGTAATGATCCAATAATTCTCTTTTCACCAAAAAGTTCTCTGGGTAAGCGCGCAGTTCTTTAGGGTTTATGTTTTCCCAGACGGAATCCGCCACCTCAAGGGCGCTGGTGGAGTTCCCCCGCTTCATACCGCGCTTGTTCTTGGCGGTTTTGATGTCCAGCAAACGGCCACGGCGATAAATCAATGTGGTTTCGTTGTATAGGTTATTGAGGACGGAATCCAACTCGCTTTCATGTACTCCAACCATGGAAAGGACGGCCCGGTCCAGTTCCTGCCGGTCCGCCTGCCGAAGCTCTTGGGGGAGACTGGCGGGCATGGATTCATACCTGTCAATGCTTTCAACTGGTACCATCTCCACGAGTGAGTCTTCCAATAAGAGACCGCTCGGACGCTTGGCGAGCTTTTCGAATGCGTCTCCGATTGCTTTTAACTGACTAGCCGTCGCGATCTTTAAGTTGGGGACGAGCAGCATCTTGACGTCAACGACCTCAGTCTTGAGCGTCCCTTCCATCCCCGCAGCTCTTCCGTAAAACTGTTTCAGAAATGCCACGAGTGTGGAATTGAGTACTCCTGGTAACGCGGATGCAATCTCGGGGTACGAGGAAGTAACGTCGAATAAGTTGTGATTGCAGATTAGCTTTTCAGGATTGGAGGCCACAATATGTCGATATTTGTGGATCATCGGCCAGAAGACATCGCCGCGCCTTCCGCCCGTCACGTCATACCAGAGTGTTCTCGCTTTGCAGGTTGAGCGTTCAGCGACGGGATTGGACTCTCCGAAGTTTTCTCTTTCCCCGTACTCAATGTATGCAAGAACTAGCTTGTGCTTCAGAGCGCTCTTGTGTTTGTTGACCAGCAGAATATGACGCTTGATTTGGTCTCTGCGAATTTCAAGTGATTCGATTCCCATCGAGCTATGGACTTCTGGTTGCAAATACTCTGCTTCAATCGGCCAAACTGTACCGTCCCCTGCTCTAACGATTTTTACCCTTCCTGACGCCACTCGGGTCCTTGAAACGCCGTGCTTATTCTGGAATTTGAATTTGTCTTCGAGTTCCAGTGCCTCTTTGGTTATGTCCATTGGGAAAAAGAAATCGTCACAGCCAGACTTCACGCCAAATCGAATCTCAGCCAAGTCTTCGAGGGGTACGAAGTTGGACCCGTGTTTCATCATCAACTCGAAGTAAAGGTCCGGGGCGCGAAGGAACACACCCCACTTGCTCCCCTCGTAGCGAGATTCTGTGCGCACGGCATGGATCACGTGTTGCTCACAGACGCCAGTCTCCTCCTCTTCGCCCTCGACAGCCTCCTCGGTCAGTCCGGTGTCGCGTATTCCTTGCTGGTAAAGTTCACTCTGCGTTCGGACAAGGATACGATATTGCTCCGTGCTCTTGTCTCGATTCGTCTTGAGGATGATGTCCCGAAGCCGCTCGGCGGCTCGTTGGCGACCATCTTCTGTTCCGTCGTTTTCCAGCAGGTCGGCAAGTGGGACGCGCAGTTGGACGAACTTGACTTTGTTTGAGTTGCGCTGTTCTGAGTCAGCGCAAGGCTGAATAATCGTGACTGCAGTGGATACGCGCGCGCCTTCGAACCACGGCTCCTTGACCGACTCCAATATGGCTAAAATCTTGAAATGATCGAGAAACCAGCCCTGCAATCTGAATCCGTATTCCACGTCTAGCCAACTGGAGCTAGTAAGTAGGCCCATCATGCCATCCGCATGGAGGAATGTGTTTAGGTGCGGCCAAAAATAGACATATATGTCTGACCGGCCAGAGAACTTTAATTCCGGGGCTTCCTTCCTGATGAGGTTCTGATAGGAATCTTTGCGAGATTTTTCAATTTCCTCTTGGCGAATGTATGGAGGGTTTCCGACCCCTGCCTGAATGGTCGGCATCAGAATTTCGACCTGTTTAGATCCAAGGCCCGAACTTCTTTGCATGGAACCCAAGGGGAGTGCCATAAACTTAACTGCTGGGGCCACGTTAAAAAAATCTTCACGCACAACGCGTGGATAATTATTCGCCTCTACCATATCTTGACTCGCGAGGCCAAGAGCGGCGAGATGAACTGCGAAGCCTGACCAGTCGATGCCATATAGCTGGGATATTGCTGTAGCGTGATCCATGGTCGGGTCTAGCCATCGTTTCCTTGCATAAGCACGGATGAGGAATGTTCCAGAACCGCATCCTGGGTCCATGACTACAGCATCGGCACGTCTGATCGTGAAAGAGTTGATCACATCGACGATTGTGGGTTGTGTGTAATGTTGTCCGTATTTGTGTTTTGAGTCCTTGTCGATTAGGCGCTGGAAGATCGGCCCAAGTACGTCGTACTGGAGCGATCCGAGCTTGAACAGAGCGATTTGATGCGTGATGCTTTTCCAAGCGTCAATTGCTCCTGGTGCGAAAAGTGGGAGTTTAGCTCCGTAATCAGGCCAGAAGATAGTCTCGTAGTCTTCGGTTACCTTTTGCGCCTCCTGAAAGAAGTGCGCCAATCTTCCATACATTCGGTCGACGGAGTCAACGGTGTTTGGGATTGAAATTGGTGTGAGAGGAAACCGATGACGGAGCGCCTCGTAGAAAATCAGTTTATTGGCGAGTATGTAGCAAGAGAGTTTCGATGCACGGTCGAGCAAATCAGCAAGATCAAATTCATTCTTGGGGATCGTCCATTTCTGGCTATTGACCATCCACGCGCTTATATCCTTCCTAAATGCGTTGTCGTCGTGCCAGCGCCGGTATGTTTCCTTGCGCGTCAACTCGACTGGCCGTTCTAGGAAAGACTCCAGCATCAGAATGAAGCGCTCATCCGGGGGGAGAACCCCAAACGGGGTCTCTCCCCGGTAGAGGGAGGCAAGGTCTTGAAGCAGGCTGGGAAGGTACTCATTCCGAAGTTTGGATTCAATGCTGGGCGAGCGGACTTCTACTGACTTGGTAAGAGTAAACCATTTGTAATCTTTGGTCTGTCGCTGAAGTATGGGGAGGGTTACCTTGCTGGGGTCGAAGATTACCAGCCGGTTTACATTCCATGTGAAAAAGAAGCGGGCGCCTGACTGGCTGGACTTAAGAAACGCATCTTGAACGACATCTTCGTCGTACGGGGTTTTTCCATCTGGAGCGTCAGGCATTTTTACTTCGCCGCAGATTGCGACTTTGCCGTCCTTGTCGTAGATGGACAAGTCCCGTCTAGTCCGCTTCCCATGAGGGTATTCTTCGACCTTGGCATTCCGGAATGGAAGGCCGCTAGTTCTCTCCAGAATGCTGTTAATCCAACTCGAAATGTCTGCCACGAATGATTGTTCGTGGATATTATTAGCCAATGTGTATACTCCGATGCTACTAATCATTGCACGGAGTGCGGCATGGGCGGGTTTAGAGTTTGGTTCCCGGGAGGGATTTATGGCGCGGTTAAAACCGTGCCCTTTCAAAACAAACTGGGGATGGGCGATTTTTTGCCGGTGTTGAAACCCCGGCCTACCGGACTTTTTCCTCATCGATGCGGCACGCGACCCGACCCCGACCCCGACCCCGACCCAGAGGGTACCCCGGTACCCCGGTACCCCGGTGCCCTGGTTCCCCGGTACCCCGGTCGTGCCCTGATACAAAGCGGTTTTATCGCCAGGACTGAAGTCGTGCTCCGATACAAAAACAAGAGATTCAGCCTGGCTTGCCGTCATATCGGAGGTGACCGTGTGGGGAATTTATTGATTTAAAAGCGAGAATTTGAACGCGGCTTCGCCGCGCTGATTGATTTTCGACAGGGATGGGTCATTGGCGGCACGACTGAAGTCGTGCCCTGATACAAAACCTGCGCATTTTTCGCATCCTGTTAGATTCGGGCTGGCGGCGGGCTGGTTAGAATGAAAGCATGAACCTCAACGGGAAGATCGTCTTCATCACCGGAGCCAGCTCCGGGATTGGCGCGGCTACGGCGATTGCTTTTGCGGCCGAGGGCGCGCGTCTGCTGCTGGCTGCCCGCCGCGCCGGAAAGCTGGCCCAGGTGGCTTCGCTGGCCCTGGAGCGCGGCGCCGCCGCGGTGCACTCCATCGACCTGGACGTGCGCGACCATCGCGCCGTGCAGAACTCGATCGACGCGCTGCCGCCGGAGTGGGCGGAGATCGACGTGCTGGTAAACAACGCCGGCCTGAGCCGCGGGCTGGAGAAGCTCTACGTGGGCAAAATCGAAGACTGGGACGAGATGATCGACACCAACGTGAAGGGGCTGCTGTATGTGTCGCGCGCGGTGGTGCCGGGGATGGTGGTGCGCGGGCGCGGGCACGTGGTGAACCTGGGTTCGACGGCCGGCGAGCTCACCTATCCGGGCGCCGCCGTCTATTGCGCCAGCAAGGCAGCCGAGCGGGCCATCAACGACGGGCTGCGCCAGGATGTGCTGGGAACGCCGGTGAGGGTGACCAGCGTGGACCCCGGCATGGTGGAAACCGATTTCAGCCTGGTGCGCTTTCACGGCGATGAGGAACGGGCGGCGAAGGTCTACAAGGGGGTAACGCCGCTGAGGGCGGAAGATGTGGCCGACGCCATCCTGTGGGCCGTCACACGGCCGCCGCATGTGAATATCGCGCGGGTGCTGCTGACCTCAGTGGACCAGGCCAACTCGCTGCTCTTTGACCGCAAGCCGTAGAGAGAAACAACAATCAGGCCGCAGGCCTATCCCATGGCCTGAAATACTTTATAGAGGTTTGATTTCATCAAGAAATCAACACTTTAAGAGCCATGGCTGGATACACCAATCGTGTATCTCCGCAGCCGTCAGCCGACGCTCCAAAACAGGGCGGGCAGGCCTATCCCATGGCCTGAATCTGGCCTTCGATCTGGGTGAGGGCAGCCTTAAGCGCCGCGCGGCGCGCCGGGTGCGAGGTTTTCTGCGACAGAATATTTTCCCGTTGCAGGTTGAGCGCCTGCTTCTGCCGCTCCCGCTCCGTGCGGTGCTGTTCCGCCACCCGGCGAGCGTCCTCGCTCACAAATTCGTCGCCGGAGTCCACCTCCGGCTGCTGCAAGGTCTTTGCCATCTATTCCTCCAGGGATATACTTTGTTCAACCACGAGCCCTATCTTCTATTCTACGAGGGTTTGGCCGCATTCTGTCCCATGGACTGAAGATGGTTACCCCGGAAGAGGGAAGGATTGAGCATGCGCGTTTGGCAGATTTCGTCGTTTGGCGTTGATTCTTTGGAGTTTGTGGAGCGGCCCACGCCTTCGCCCGGAGAGGGAGAGGTGCTGGTGAAGGTGTGCGCGATTTCTTTCAATTATCGCGATCTGCTGATGGTCAAGGGCCTCTACAACCCCAAAATGAAGCTGCCCCGCATTCCCTGCTCCGACGGCGCCGGAGAAGTGGCGGCCGTGGGCGAAGGCGTGACCGCGTGGAAGCCGAGAGACCGCGTGGCCGGCATCTTTATGCAGAACTGGCAGGACGGCCCCCTGACCCCGTCCAAAGCCCGCGGCGCCCTTGGCGGCGACATCGACGGCATGCTGGCCGAGTACGTGGTTCTCAAGCAGACCGGCCTGGTGGGCCTGCCCGAACACCTGAGCTTTCAGGAAGCGGCCACGCTGCCCTGCGCAGCCGTGACCGCGTGGAACGCGCTGGCGGCCGGCAATCTGAAGCCGGGAGCCACGGTGCTGATTCAGGGAACCGGCGGGGTCTCCATCTTTGCCCTACAGCTTGCGCGGCTGCGCGGCGCCCGCGTGCTGGGCATCTCCAGCAGTGCCGAGAAACTGGAGCGCGCCTACTCCCTGGGCCTGGATGCCGGCCTCAACTACCTCGACTTTCCCGACTGGGACCGCTGGGCGCTGGACGAAACGGGCGGCGAAGGCGTGGACCTGGTGGTGGAGGTGGGCGGCCTGGCCACGCTGCCCCGCTCGCTCAAGGCTATTCGCATCGGCGGAGTGATCGCCCAGATCGGCGTGCTCTCCGGCGCCGCTGAGGCCGACCCCTTGCCCATCGCCTCCATCCTCCACAAAATGGCCCGCATCCAGGGCATCTACGTCGGCTCCCGCAAAGATTTCGAAGAGATGAACAAGGCCATCACCCTCGCCGTGTTGCGCCCGGTGGGCGAAAACTTCCATTGGTCCCAGGCCCGCGAGGCCCTGGTCCGTATGGAAGAAGCCACCCACTTCGGCAAGCTGGTGCTCACGGTGGGATAGGAGGCAGGCCGGGTTGATTGCGAATTCGCAACTAGATGCAGATCGGCGGGTTCGAATAAGGGAGGGCGCTTTTACCTTGCCGATTTGCACTGTTGGACCTGCCCGGGCCACTCAGATAGGCGGCTGGTATACTGACCCGGAGCCGGGAAACCCTGGTGGAGAGGAGCTTTCGAATGAAATTGAATCTGATCTATGTTGCAATCTTTTACCTTGCTGCATCCCTCGTCACTCCGGCGTTTGCGCAAAATGCCGGGGCGGATACCTACAAAGCGAAGTGCGCCATGTGCCACGGCGCAGACGGCCTGGGCGCCACCCCGGCTGGGAAGGCCATGAAGGCTGCGTCCTTCAAGGACCCGGCGCTGGTCAATGCCCCGGACGCTCAACTGATCGCCGCCATCAAGAACGGCAAAAACAAGATGCCGGCTTATGCAGGCAAGCTGACTGACGATCAGATCAAGTCAGCCTTGGTGTACATCCGCACATTGCAGAAATAATCATCAGATGGAACGCTCTTGAGGGATTTGTAGTTAGCGTTCAGGGCGGGAGGCCGGGGCTATTGGCCAGGAGTGACAACGCGTTCAGAGTCTGCAGACTGGCGGCTGCGGCAGGGGGTGCGGACCATGTGCGCTGACCAGGGTCCCCAACCCGAAACTTCGCGCCGCCGCGCCATTGAAATCTTCCTCGGCGGCGGTCTACTCGCCTCCCTGGCTTCTTTTCTCTATCCCGTGCTGCGCTATTTTGTCCCTCCGGCGGTAATCGACCTCGGCGGGGACGAGGTTGTGGCCGCCAAGGTCGGGGACCTGACGGCGAATTCGGGAAAGATTTTCCGTTTCGGCAGCCGTCCAGGCCTGTTGATCCTGGGCAGCGACGGCGCCTATCGCGCGCTCTCCGCCACCTGTACCCACCTCGCCTGCACCGTGCAGTATCGCCCCGATCTGCGCGAGATCTGGTGTGCCTGCCACAACGGAATCTACGATCTGAATGGCCGCAATGTTTCCGGTCCTCCACCCAGACCGCTCACTGTGTTCGATGTCCACCTGCGCGGCGACGAGATTGTCGTCAGCCGGAAACGGGAGGCGTGACCGTGTTCGCTCCCCTCATTCGCTGGCTGGATGAACGGCTTGATCTGGACGGGCTCATCGCCCCGTTCAAACATAAGACCGTCCCCACGCATCGCCTGTCCTATTGGTATTTCTTCGGCGGCATCACCCTTTTCCTGTTCATTATCCAGGTGCTGACCGGAATCCTGCTGCTGCTCTATTACCGTCCGGGCGCCAACGAAGCCTACGAAAGCGTCCAGTACATCGTGACCCGGGTGCAGTTTGGCTGGCTGATTCGTTCCATCCACGCATGGGCGGCCAATCTCATGATCTTCACGGCCTTTGTGCACATGTTCAGCGTGCTGTTTCTCAAGGCCTACCGCAAACCCCGGGAGCTGACCTGGGTGAGCGGCGTGATTCTTCTCTATCTTGTCATGGGATTCGGCTTCAGCGGCTATCTGCTGCCCTGGAACACGCTGGCCTTCTTCGCCACCAAGGTGGGCACGGAGATGGCCGGGCAGGTTCCCCTCATCGGCAGGCCCATGATGATCTTTCTTCGCGGCGGGCCAGAGGTTACCGGAGCCACGCTCACCCGATTCTTTGGATTCCATGTCGCCGTTCTGCCCGGATTGGTAACCGTGCTGATCGCAGTGCACCTGTTTTTTGTGCAACGCCAGGGCATGAGCGTCCCGCCTAAATTGGAAGCCCAGTGGACCGCAAATCCTTCCGCGCGGCGGGAGATGAAGTTCTTTCCCAACTTCCTGCTGCGCGAATTGATGGCCTGGTACGTGGCCATGGGTGTGCTGGGCGCGCTGGCTGCCATCTTCCCCTGGAACCTGGGCGTCAAGGCCGATCCTTTTGTCTCTGCCCCGGCGGGAATCAAGCCCGAGTGGTACTTCCTCTTCATGTTCCAGACCCTCAAGCTCATCCCGTCCAAAGTCTGGTTCGTCGACGGGGAGGTTTTGGGGATACTTGGTTGCAGCCTGGCCGGCTTGTTGTGGCTGCTGCTGCCTTTCTTTGAGAGCGACCGGCCCGAGCGCACTAAAACGTGGATCACCGGGCTCTCCATCTTTGCTCTTGTTTACGTGGTAGGTATGAGTGTCTATGGCTTCCTTGCGCAATAAGTTCCGGCCGCTCATCGCAGCCCGCTTTGCCGGGCTGGCCGGGTGCATCCTGTTGGGGGCGTGCCTCGCGTTCGGGCAAGCCGCGAACTCCTGCCTGGATTGCCATTCCGCGCAGCCTGGCCGCCTTGAAGTCACCCCGGAGACGTTCAGCCAGGACATTCACGCGCAAAAGGGCTTGACCTGCGTCAGTTGCCACGGAGGCGACGCATCCAGCTACGATCCGGACCAGGCCATGAGCCGCAAGGCCGGGTGGAAAGGCAAGATCGACCGCGGGCAGATCCCGCAGTTGTGCGCGAGTTGCCACTCGAATCCGGCCTATATGCGCGCCTACAACCCCAGCCTGCGCACCGACCAGCTGGACCAGTACCACACCAGCATGCACGGCAAGCGCCTCGCGGCCGGGGACACCAAGGTTGCCGTGTGCACGGATTGTCACAGCGTGCACGATCTCAGGCCGCCCAGCGATCCACGTTCCACGGTGAACCCCGTCAACGTGGCCAAAACCTGCTCCCACTGCCACTCCGACGCGGCTTATATGAAGCAGTACGGGATTCCCACCGATCAGTTTGCCAGGTACGTCACCAGCGTGCACCACGACGCGCTGGCGGTGCGCGGCGATTTGAGCGCGCCCACCTGCACCACCTGCCATGGAAACCATGGCGCGTTGCCGCCGGGAGTGGATAAAGTTCAGAACGTGTGCGCGAACTGCCACGCTTTCCAGGCCCAGATGTACGAAAAGAGTTCTCATTTCAAGGCCTTTCAGGATAAGGGTCTTCCCGGCTGCGTTGTCTGCCACAGCAACCATGGCATCCAGCTTCCATCCGATGCCATGCTGGGCACGGGTCCCGGCGGCGTCTGCATGAAGTGCCATACCGCGGGCGACCATTGCGATCGGGCCAGGGTGGAAATCCTGAGCAACCTGACCCAATTGGACGGCGCCATCAAGAACGCCGACCAGGCCCTGCGTCTGGCCGAGTCTTCCGGCATGGAAGTGAGCGAGGCCCGCCTCAACCAGGATCAGGCGTTGGATTTGCTGACCAAGGCGCGCGTGAGCGTCCACAGTTTCCAGACGGTCCTGGTGGATCAGAATACTCAAGCCGGCATGAAGATCGCCGCCGCGAACCTGAAAGCCGGGAAGGACGCGATGGTGGAACGCAACCATCGCCGCATCGGGCTGGGCATATGTCTGATCGCCATCGCCATGATGCTGGTTGGACTTTGGCTATACATCAAAAAGTTGGAGAGTTAGGTCCTCTTGCAAAATTACCTTCAGGCTATAGATTGTGTCAGGGCACGACTTTTAGCCTGCCATGAGCAAAGCCGAAGGGTGCCGCTAATGCAACAAAACAGACGTGGGCTTTATTGAGGACTGCATAAGTAATGTCCGCACAAACGCGCCGGAGGCGGTCGCCGCGGCGACTTGGTTAGCCCCGCGCTTCAGCGTGGGGAAAAGGGATTCCACAAGTTCGTTACGGAGTCCCGTAGGGACGGCGCAAGGACATTATTGAT
>JBEKGY010000063.1:0-15253 GCA_050012555.1 Occallatibacter sp. | reverse complement strand
ACTCGCCTCAACCCTCGGAGCTTTTCACTTCCTCGCCTTCGCCTGCCTCATGATCGCTAACCTCTTCAGGCTGTTCGCTTGAAGTTAATAACAGGCTCTAGGGACTAAGGGACTAAGGGACTAGGGACTAGAAAAGCGGTGTACCAATGAGTCTGCAAAAGATTGCTTCCTAAAGTGGACTGATTTTATCAGTTGAGACGATAGATAGGTCTTATTCCTAGTCCCTTAGTCCCTTAGTCCCTTAGTCCCTTAGTTCCTAGAGCGTGTTTCATAAATGCAATCTCAACACTTCCCACCTATTGAAATCAATAGTTTACAGCTTTGAAAATGTTTATGAAACACGCTCTAGTCCCTTAGTCCCTAGTCCCTAAGTCCCTAGTCCCTAGTTTTGGGCTTAGCCGGCGACGGAGATGGAGAAGGCGGAGGAGGGCAGCCATAGCCTCTCGAACTCGGCCAGGGGCAGCGGCTGGCTGAACAGGAAGCCCTGGAAGGCATGGCAACCGAGCCGGCTGAGGAAGGCGCGCTGCTCTTCGGTCTCAACGCACTCGGCGATCACCGACAGGCCCAATGCCCGGCCCAGGGAAATGACGGATTGAGCAATGGCGCGGCTGCCGATATCCGCCGCGATGTCGCGGACGAAGGAACTGTCGATCTTCAACTGGTCGAGGGGCAATCGCTTGAGGTAGGCCAGCGAGGAATAGCCGGTGCCAAAATCATCCAGGGAGAACTTCAGGCCATGGGACTTTAATAAAGTCATTTTGGCGATGATATCCTCGATATTTTCCACCAACATGCTTTCGGTGAGTTCGAGCTTGATGTTTTGCGGATTTGCCCCGGTGCGATAGAGCGCCGCCAGGACCTTGTCCACGAAGCCGGGCTGGCGGAACTGGCGCGCGCTGATATTGATGGCCAGCGAGATATGGGCGGTTTCCGGGCGGTCAGCCCAGGCCGCAACCTGGGCGCAGGCAGTTTCCAGCCCCCAGTCACCCAAAGGCTGGATGAGCCCGGTTTCCTCGGCCAGGGGAATGAATTCGCCGGGGAGCAAAAGGCCGCGGCGGGGATGGTTCCATCGGATGAGAGCCTCAGCGCCAACCAGGCCGATGCTATCCAGTTGGGGCTGATAGTAGAGCACGAACTGGCTGGCCTTGATGGCCTGGCGAATATCTTCTTCCAACACAACGCGGGCATTGACGGCAGCCTGCAAGGCGGGGGCGAAGAAGCGCATGGTATTGCGGCCGGCCGCCTTGGCCTGATACATGGCAATATCGGCCTGTTGCAAGACCTCATCGGTGCTTTCCCGCTTATCCCCAAAGACAGTGATTCCGATGCTGGAAGTGCTGAGGCACTCGCGTCCGGCGAGCCAAAAAGGCTGATCGATGGCAGCCAGGATTTTCTCGCCGACGATTTCGGCCTGAGCGGCCGCATCCTCGGGAACGTCGCTCAGGTTTTCAAGCATGACCACAAACTCATCTCCGCCCAATCGGGCCACGGTGTCGGCATCGCGGATGCAGGCGGCAAGACGCACGGCGACCTCCTGCAGCATGAGGTCGCCGGTGCGATGACCGAGGGTATCGTTGAGGATCTTGAAATTATCGAGATCGACGAACAGCAGCGCCCGCTTGCGGTTGGTTCTGGAGCTGGCGGCCAGGGACTGGCGCAGCCGCTCCATCAGCAGGCTGCGGTTGGGCAGGTGGGTCAACGAGTCGTAGAAAGCGAGATCCCTGATCTGCTCCTCCGCGGCCTTGGCGGCGGAGATATCGCGGGTGACGGAAAGCATGCAGGGGACTCCGTCGGCTTCAATGATCGACGACGACAACTGCCCCCAGACGATATCCCCGTTCTTCCTTCTGAACCGGGCCTGTAAATCCCGGCAGCTTCCATTCTGGCGCAGAGTCTCGATCATTCTCTGCCGATCGTCGGGATCCACCCAGAAGTTGAGCTCCCGCGAGGTGCGGCCAATCACCTCCCAGCGCTCGAATCCCACGAAGCGGAGGAAGGCTTCATTCACATCCACAAAGACGCCATCGCTCATGCGGTTGATATTGATGGCATCGATACTGGACTGGAATGTGGCGCGGTAACGTTCTTCGCTGGCCCGCAGGGCTTCCATGGCCGCCTTGGCGGGGGTTATGTCCCGGGTAAAGGAGAGGATGCAGGGAACGCCGTCCAGCTCGATGAGCGACGCGGACAACTGTCCCCAGAAGGCCTCTCCGTTCTTCCTTCGCAGCCGGACCTCCAGGTCGCGGCAGACAGAGTCCCGGCGCATCAACTCGATCCAGCTATCCCGATCTCGCGGATCCTCCCAGATATTGAGTTCCAGCGAGGTCCGCCCGATGACTTCTTCGCGCTGGAATCCCCTGGCGTCAAGGAACGCCTGACTGACGTCGAGATACCTTCCATCCTCAACCTGGCTGATGGCGATTTCGTCGATGCTGATTTGAAATGCGGCGCGGTAGCGTGCCTCGCTTCCCCGCAGCGCTTCCTGCGCCGCGGCCAGCTTATCCTCGGCCGTCTTGCGGGCATTGATGTCCTCGACTACGGCGATGAAGTGAAGCGCGCGCCCCCCGCCGTCGCGCTGGATGGAGAGGGTCACTGTCACCCAGGTCGGGCTGCCGTCCTTGCGAAGATAGCGCTTTTCCAAGCTCTCGTTGACAGTAGCGTCGTCCAGGAGTCGTTGCATAGCCTCGATATTTGCGGGGCGATCCTCCTCCGCCGTGACCTGCTGAACATTGATTCCGGAAAGCTCCCCGGCACCGTAACCGAGGATAGCGGCAAAGCGCGCGTTGCAAAGGAGAATCCGGCCGTCGAACGAGGCGTGCACGATGCCGATCGCGGCCTGCTCGAAGGTGGAACGGTAGCGTGCCTCGCTTTCGCGGAGCGCTTCCTGCGCCGCGGCCAGGCGCTGCTCGGCGGCCTTGGCGTCGGTGATATCCCGGGTGACGGAAAGGATGCAAGGAAGGCCGTCAAGCTCGATTGCCGACACCGAGAGCAAAGCCCAGCGCAATCTTCCGTCCTTGGTTCGATACTGGGCTTCCATGTTCCGGCAGGATTTATTCAGGCGCATGGTTTCGAGCAGTTGCTTGCGGTCGCCGGGATTGGCCCAGATGCCCAGTTCCAGGGCTGTGCGGCCGATGACTTCATCGCGCTCAAAGCCCATGCTGGCGAGGAATGCGTCGTTGACGTCGATGAACCTCCCATCTTCCAGGTGGCAGATATCGACGGAATCGATATTCATCAGGAAGGCGGTGCGGTAGCGTTTTTCGCTGGCCCGCAAGGCTTCAGCAGCCGCGGCCAGGCGCTGCTCGGCGGCCTTGGCAGCGGAGATATCCTGAATGACGCTGATCATGCACAAATTGCCGTCTATCTCGATGGTCGTCGCCGATACCAGGATCCAGATGATCTCCCCGTTTTTCCTTACGTGCTGAATCTGCATGTCCCGCAAGCTGGAGTATTCGCGGAGCGCCGCAAGCATCTTCTGCCGATCTCCCTTATCGAACCAGAAGTTGAGTTCCAGCGATGTGCGGCCGATGATTTCATCTCGCTCGTACCCCATCAGATGGAGGAACGCCGCGTTGGCATCGATGTATTTCCCATCGCTCATCTGACTGAGAGCGATGCCATCGACGCTGGTCTGGAAGACGGTGCGGTAGTGAGCCTCGCTTAAGCGCAGCGCTTCCATCGCTGCGGCCAGGCGCTCCTCGGCGGCCCTGGCCTCAGAGATATTCTTGGCGAACGTCAGCATGCATTGGCTGCCTCCGATCTCAATCAGGGAGGCGGACAAGCGCATCCAGAATATCTCCCCGTCCTTTCTCCTGGACCGGACTTCCAAATCCCGGCACTCGCCGTTCCGGGTCAAGGCGTCGCGCAGCCTCTGCCTGTCGGAGGGATCGATCCATATTCCGAGTTCCAGCGTGGTGCGCCCGACGACTTCGTCGCGCTCGTACCCCGACGAATCGAGGAATGCCTGATTGGCGTCGATGATCGTCCCATCGGCCACCCGCGCAATAATGACGGCTTCGGGGACGGTCTGGAATGCGGTTCGATAGCGCAGTTCGCTCTCGCGCAGCTTCATCTCCGCCAGCCTGGGCTCGGTGATGTCCTGAATAATGCCGTGCATCCTGAGGGGCCGGCCCTGGGCATCGAATTCGAGGCTGCCCGTTCCATGCACCCAGCGTTCCGCCTGGTCTGCCTGCCGAATGATGCGGTATTCCTTATCAAAGGGCTTTCCCCGCGCAACAACTTCGTTTTGGAAATAAGCAGCCATCATGGCGCTGTCATGGGGATGGATCAGGGCCATCCATCCCTCTATGGTGCGGGCATATTCCCTGTCGATTCCGAAGATCCCATCCAGTACATCCGAACTTGTCCACACCCCCGAGGGAATATCCAGGACATAGCAGCCAAGGAATCCAAGCATCTGCGCTTCTTTCAGAAAGTCCCCGCTTTCGCGCAGCGATTCCTCAGCCCGCTTACGTTCGGTAATGTCGATGATGAAGCCTTGGTTACGGAGCGGCGTTCCATCGGCCGCGCAGACGAGCCGGCCGTTGAGCGAAACCCAGATGACGGTTCCGTCCTTGCGCTTGAGCCGGCACTCGTAGCCCAGAACGGCTCCGGCGCCCTGCTCTTTGACCATTTGCAGATACCTGGTGCGCTCATCCGGGTCTACCCAGACATCCTTCCCCAGGTCTTTGATAGATGACTGGAGTTCCTGCGGGGAGTCGTAACCCAGCATCCTGGCCAGGGCCGGGTTGGCAGCCATGGATTTACCTTCAAGGGAAGCCTGGAAGATTCCTTCCAGGGCCCCGTCGAAGATGTCGCGATATTTTTTCTCGGCTTCCTTGAGAGCGCTCTCTGCCGCTTTTCGTTCCGTAATGTCTTTGCCGAAGACGGAGATGCCGGTGGTTTCCCCAGCGACCACGATGGGGTTGAAGGACAGCTCCAATATCCGGGAAAGAAGCAGAGGATACTCGACCCGGAAAGGGCCTTCCCGCAGTACGCGCTCATAAATCGGAGGCCAAAGCGCCGCCCTTTCTGGCGGGGCGAAGTCCTCGGGGCACATTCCCACTTCGGGCCGGACGCCGAATGTGTCCTCAATGTGCTTCTGAAATGCGCTATTGAATGCGATCAGGCGATAGTCGAGGTTCACCGACCAGATGAGGTCTTCCGTGCTTTCGATCAAGGCCGAGAGATTGGCTTTGGCTTGATTGGGCATTTCGACCTTTTCCGACCGGGGATGCCTTATGGGCAAAAGCAGAGGCGTACCTTGAGGGTTGACATGGGCAAACAAACCATGGCGGCCGCTTGCCCGGAACAACTCAAGATGCAAGTCCCCCTAAAAACCGGTATCCCATTCTTATCGGAAAAGGCGAGACGACCTTTAAGAATCTGTCAAGGATCGGGTGAATTGCCTACGAGTTTACTCCGAATACGGGTTATACTCACTTTTTTTCTCCCGGAAGGCGGGATTTCCCGGTAAACCGGGCTGCCCAGGTTTCGTATTCAAGTAAAAAACGATTCCTGGGGCCTTGCTTCCTCTTTCGCGCGGTTACGCAGTTGGGATGCCAGTCTTATCGCGAAGATTGGCGCCGAGGTCTTCCGGCACGACGAGAGCGGGCACGTCCGCGAGAGTGGCAGCAACGGCGTCGGCCAGGGCAGACTCCTGGGGCGAGCCGTATCCCCATGCGGCGGCCAGGCAACGGATATGGTTGGCGCGGGCGGCCTGGAAATCGTAGATACGGTCGCCAATCATCCAGACAGAATCTCTCTCGAGCGAAGACTCGCGGAGCAGGGCGGCAAGCAAGCCCACTTTGCTGTGGTTGGCGAATTCAGCTTTGTCGCCATAAATGGCCGTGAACAGGCCTGCCAGCTCGAAGGCCTCGAGAATACGGACAGCAAAGCGATGCTGCTTGGAGGTGCAGACGTAGAGAGGAAAACCCTGCCGGTGAAGCTGGGTGAGCATCTCGCGCACGCCGGGAAAGACGGAGTTGTTCTTCCAGCCTTCGCGGTCGTAGCAGGCGCGGTAGTCGCGCGCCAGGGCGACGCGGGCTTCTTCGCTTGCCTGCGGCATCAGTTCGACGGTCCACTCTTCCACCGGAGGGCCGACGAAGCGGTCCAGCGGGCCTGAATAGCTGATCTGGTAGGCTTCGATCACCTTGCGCAGGCAGCCGAGAATGCCGGGTTTGGAGTCCGTGAGAGTTCCATCGAGGTCGAAGATGAGGGCGGGGAGTGGGGTGGACACGTTTTCAGTTTCGCAGAGTGGAGCGCGGCGGGCCAAATGGAGGGGGGCAGCGGGTCGGCATGTTAGCAAGTTAGCAAGTTAGCAAGTTAGCGAGTTACAAGTTAGCGGGTGGGCGGGTTGGCGAGTCTGCGGGTTGGCGGGTTGGCGAGCCAGCAGGTTTGGGGTCGCTGACTCGCTCACTCCGGTTAAGCTCTAGACTTTGACCTGCGGGTGGGTGGCATAGTGCAGCAGCACGGCCACGGCGCAACTGGTGAGGCGGGTTTCGGCAGAATCGGCGCGGCTGGTGAGGATGGTGGGCACGCGGGCGCCGAGGACGATGCCGGCCAGCTGGGCGCCGCCGAGGTACTCGAGCTGCTTGGCCAGCATGTTGCCGCTTTCGAGGTCGGGAACGACGAGAATGTCGGCCTGGCCGGTGACGGGAGAGACCAGCCCCTTGATATTGGCGGCCTTGACGCTGACGGCGGTATCGAAGGCCAGGGGGCCGTCGAGGATGCCGCCGGTGATCTGGCCGCGGTCGGCCATCTTGCACAGGGCGGCCGCGTCGAGGGTGGACTTGATCTTGGGGTTGACCGTCTCGATGGCCGAGAGCAGCGCCACCTTGGGCTCGGGAATGCCCAGGGCATGGGCCAGGTCGATGGCGTTCTGGACGATGTGGATCTTGTCTTCGAGCTCGGGAGTGATGTTGATGGCCGCGTCGGTGATGAGCAGGGTGCGGGCATAGGCCGGCGTATCCATGATAAAAACGTGAGAAATGCGGCGGGTAGTGCGCAACCCGGTATCGCGCTGCATGGCCACCTTCATCAGCTCGTCGGTGTGCAGGCTGCCCTTCATCATGGCCAGCGCATTGCCTGAGCGGCACATGGCCACGCCCAGTTCGGCGGCGCGGGTCTCGGTTTCGGCGTGGAGGATGGGATAGACGCTGATATCCAGGCCGATCCTGGAGGCCAGCTCCTTCATGCCGGCTTCGTCGCCGATGAGCGTGGGCTCGATGAGGCCCTCGACCGCTGCTTCGACGGCTCCCTTCAGAGCAACTTCCGAGAGCGGCCAGACGACCGCGGTGGAGAGGGCTGGCAAATTCTTGCAGCGCTGAATGAACTTGTGAAAGACGTGATAATCGGCGGGGTGGCCGACCAACGGATCAAGGGCAACGGATTCAGCCAGCTGGGCGAGATCGCTCATGTGCATTTTCTCCTGGCCTGCCGAGCAGAGAGCTGGCTGGCCTCACACATTTATTCTCGGCCCCGCGGAGGGCAAATTCATGTGCCAAAGATCACAGTACGGGGTTTTGTACCGCATGGCGGGATGGGTTTGGCGGGCCGCAGCAGGGCCGCGGCGGGAGTGCGTCCCCACGGGCAGCGCCCGTGGGGCAATCGGTCAATCGGCCTTCATCCGGGAGCAGGCAGAATGGTCCGGATGGACAGGAAGGTCTATCGCCGGACGATTTTAGCCAGACGGGGGTCCTTCCAGAGAGCGGAGAAATCCGGATCGGCATACACCCTGGCCAGATCGGGATAGTTCGCCTCTTTGGCTCTGCGCAAATAGTCCAGGGCTCCGTCGATGTTGCCGCGCTTCATGTACATTTTGGCAATGATGTAGGCAACGCGGGCGTACTGTTCCGGCGTACTGAGCTGGGCCAGAATTCCCTCGGTGCTGTTGGTCAGCACATCGGCGTCCAGCTCGAGAGCCCGCGCGTATTCGGTCATGGCGCGATCGGTTTCGTCCAGTCCTATCCAGGCTTCCGCGAGGTTGACATGGATGGACGCATTGGACTCTTCCAGCGCCAGCGCCTGCTTGAAATAGTTGACGGAAGTCTTGTACTTCTTGTTCAGAAGGGCTACGACTCCAAGGTTGTTGATGGCGGCAACGTAGCCGGGATCGTACTTCAGCGCCTGGGCGAAGTTTTTGCGCGCCGCACCCCTCTGGTCCATCAGGAGTTGGATAATGCCCAGCTTGTCATAAAGCATGGCATCCCGGCGGTTGAGGCGCAGGGCTGCCTGATAGGACGAAATTGCCAGCGCATAATCCTTGTGGATGCGCGCCAGGTCTCCGTTCTCCTCTGCCATTCTGGCGCCCTCCAGTTTGTCAGTCTTGGCCGCGTCCTGAAGGGGGTCCGGCCTGGCGTACGGGGCCGCGCAAACCAGCAGGCTTGCGGCTACGAACATCATCACGAGTTTTCGCATGGGTCACCTCTTCTGCGTATGGGCATCCGGCGGGAGGAGGCTCAAGCACCTGCCTCCCTCCGCGATAGACTCCCTGCATCCATATCAGTAGAAAGGCCGCAGGAGCAGACCACAACGCTACACCTGCTACCTGCCCGTTCCGGCGGGGTTAAATCTCCGCTGAGATGGGGAGAACTACTGTTACTGCCTGCACTTACATCGATGGAGAGAATCCCTCTGTTACAACATCTCTTTCCCGCCGCCTTCACCGTTAACCGCTATACAAATCATCAAGGAGTACTAGCATTACAATCAGTCCGGGGATGGAAACGATGGCGGTAGACAGCCAGGTATCGAGCAAACTCGAAGCGCAGCGCGCGGAACTGGAGGCAGTGCTTCAGTCGAAGTACTTTACGCGCGCGCCTACGCTGGCCAATCTGCTGTCTTACTTATGCGAAAAGCTCTTTGCCGGAGAAGCCAACCAGATCAAGGAATATTCCGTGGGAGTGGAGGTCTTCCATCGCGGACCTTCCTTCGATCAGGACTCCGATTCCATCGTGCGCGTGGAGGCCAACCGATTACGCAAGCGGCTGGCTGAGTACTATGCCGGCGACTGCGCATCGCATCGGCTCCATATCGCCATTCCTTTGGGACAATATGTTCCGGAGTTCGAAATTGCCGCCCCGGCACAGGAAGAAAGTCAGACGGCTCAAAATGTTTCGCCCGTTGCAGGCTGGCGAGGAATCGGAGGCGCTGCCGGCAGACTGGCGGAACACTGGGTTCGTCAGCACGGCCGGACCAGGTGGCTGGTCGCAGCACTGGCGCTTGTGCTCCTGGTTACCGGTTTTGTCCTGCTAACCCTCCGGCAGCAGAGGCAGAGACAGCCGGTTGCATCGAATCAGTCCTTGGCCCAGCCCGCGGAATCGCAGGTTGGCCCGCCCATGGGGGAGGAGGTGCGCATTCTGGCCGGCTCAAGCCGCAGCTTTGTCGATCATGCGGGCAAGCTGTGGAACGCCGATGCCTGGTTTGCCGGCGGCACCGCCGTGAAAAGCTCCGTCGAGAATGTCTGGCGCACGCAGGACCCGGACTTCTACCGCACCAGCCGGCAAGGACAATTCAGCTACGGGATTCCGCTGAAGAAGGGCATCTACGAACTTCGCCTGCACTTTGCGGAGACGGTTTATGGCCCGGAGTCAACAGAAACAGGCGGAGAAGGCAGCCGCATCCTGACCGTGCGCGCCAACAGCAGGACGCTGCTGAACCGCTTCGATATCGTGGCCGATGCCGGAGGCAGCCGCACCGCCGACGTGAAGGTATTCACCGATATGGCGCCGGCGACGGATGGGCTGCTGCACCTGGAGTTTGCCGGCGAGGATGGGAAGCAGGCTATTCTTTCGGCCATTGAGATTCTGCCCGGGTTTCGAGGACACATCCGGCCCGTGCGCCTGCTGGCCCGCCAGACCCCCTATTACTCCAACGACAGCCATTGGTGGAGTCCGGATAACTATTTCGAGGGTGGCCAGATGGCTGCCTACACGGCGCCGGTAAGAGGGACCGACGATCCTGAATTGTATGAAACCGAGCGCTGGGGCAACTTCTCCTATGCGATTCCCGTTTCGCCGGGAAAGTACTCCGTATGGCTGCATTTCGCGGCGCGCCACGGCAACTGGGATCAGCCTTCCTCTCCGCCGAACGGCGACAGGGTTCCAGTCGCGCATATCTTCAATGTGTTCTGCAATGGAAGCACGCTGCTCAAAGACTTCAATCTCTCCAGGGAGGCGCGCCGGACGGACGTGGTCATCCGCAAGGCCACGGGCCTCGAACCGAATGCGCAGGGAAAATTGCTTCTGAGTTTCGTTCCTGTGCAGGGCTATGCGACCGTGACCGGGATTGAAGTACTGCCGCAATAATTCTCCGCACTGCGGAAACTGATCAGAGACTAGGTGAGCTGCGCGCCGCGTACGGGTCCCTGTCTCTATAACAGCTTGGAATGATATTCTTGCCAGCGCCAGGAAAAGCGATTTAGGCAAGAGGGAGAACGGGTATGTGGTTTCTGGGCATGGATGTGGGCACGGGCGGGACGCGGGCGGTGGTGGTGGATGCCAGGGGGAAGCTGATCGCCGGGGCATCGAGCGAACATGCGGCGTTCAGGACGGAGCGCCCCGGCTGGGCGGAGCAGGACCCGGAGGATTGGTGGCGTGCGGCGCAGGAGGCGATTCGCGGGGCGCTGGCTGCCGCGCCCGAACCGCGCCAGCCGATTGCCGCCATTGGACTGACCGGGCAGATGCACGGGGCGGTGCTGCTGGATGAGGCGGGCCAGGTGCTGCGGCCATCGCTGATCTGGTGCGATACGCGGACGCAGCCGCAGTGCGACTGGCTGACGGAGAAGATTGGCTACGAGCGGCTGATCGAGCTGACCTGCAACCCGGCGCTGCCCAACTTTACGCTGACCAAGGTGCTGTGGGTTGGTGAGCACGAGCCGGAGATCTTCAAGAAGATCCGCCATATTCTGTGCCCCAAGGACTATGTGCGCTACCGGCTGACGGGCGAGTTCGCCATCGACGTGCAGGAGGCCTCGGGGACGCTGCTGCTGGACGTGACGCACCGGCGCTGGTCGCGGGAAGTGGCGGAGGCGGCGGGGATTGCGGAGAGCTGGCTGCCCAGGGTTTATGAGTCGCCGGAGGTTTGCGCGCGCATCAGCAAGGACGCGGCGGGACTGACCGGGCTGGACGCCGGGACGCCCGTGGTGGCCGGGGCGGGCGACCAGGGAGCGGGCGCGGTGGGCATGGGGATTCTGCAGCCGGGTTCGGTTTCGGCGACCATCGGCACTTCGGGGGTGGTCTTTGCCGCGACGGCTGCCCCGACCAGGGACCCCAGGGGACGGTTGCACACGTTTTGCCACGCGGTTCCGGGGCTGTGGCACGTGATGGGCGTAACGCAGTCGGCGGGGTTGAGCTTGAACTGGCTCAGGAAGACCTTCTTTCCCGGCCATAACTATGACGAGTTGACCGCCGCGGCGGAGAAGGTTCCGGCGGGCAGCGAGGGTTTGGAGTGGGCGCCTTATTTGCTGGGCGAGCGGACGCCGCACCTGGACCCGGAGGTGAGGGCGGCCTTTGCCGGCATTTCGACCGTGCATACGGCGGCGCATTTTGTGCGCGCGGTGCTGGAAGGCGTGGCTTACTCGCTCGAAGATACGTTTACGCTGTTTGCCGAACTGGGCATTCCGGTGAGCGGGATTCGCCTGGGCGGCGGCGGAGCGCGCGGGCCGCTGTGGAGGAAGATTCAGGCGGGGATTTACGGGCACGCCGTCGAGGTGCTGACGGCCGAAGAGGGCGGAGCGTTTGGCTCGGCGCTGATGGCCGGAGTGGGCGCGGGGCACTGGGCCAATCTGGACGAAGCCTGCGGTCAGGCGATCGAGGTTGCGCAACGCATCGAGCCGGATGCGGCGGATTTGAAGGCTTACCGGGCTGGATATGCGCAGTGGCGGAAGCTGTACCCGGCACTAAAGAGTTTGCGGTAGAAAAATGTGGTTCTGCGAGATGAACAGATTTCAAGGCGAGTTTGTATGGATATTTCGTAATTTGACTTTGTAATTACATATTGTTATTCTATTATGTATGTAGGAGTGGAATATATGGCACTGGCAAATATTCATCCCAGAGAATCGACATTCAACCTGCGCATCGACGCCGATCTGAAGGAGGAGTTTACGGCGGTAGTTGAGGCGGAGGAGCGGCCGGCCGCCGAGGTGCTGCGCTCGCTGATGCGCGACTATGTGGAGGAAGCGCGGAAGCGTCGCTTTGCCGCCGAGGCGCGGCGCCAGTCTCAACTGATCGCCGCATCGGAGGATGAGGCGGAGGTGATGCGCTGGATTCAGGACGTGAGCGCGTTGGACAGCGGCCAATGAGGCGCGGCGACTTGGTGACGGTGGCTGTTTCAGGGGACTACGGGAAACCGCGCCCGGCACTGGTAGTGCAGGCGGACGTCTTCGACGGGCACCCTTCGGTGATTGTGTTGCCCCTTACCAGCGAAATCCACGATACGCCGCTCTTCCGGGTCAAGGTGGCAGCCGGTAAAAAGACAGGGTTGCGCATGCCCTCGCAGATCATGGTGGACAAGGCAACGACAGTACCGCGCGTCAAACTGGGAGCACGGATCGGGAAGGTGGATGGGACCACCATGCAGGCTGTCAACGAAGCGTTGCGCGGGTTTCTTGGGCTGTAGCCTGGCTTGAGTGGACGCACGGAACTTTCGAGGTAATTGGTCAGTTTGAAAGAGCTAACCCTCAGGGGCTAAAGCCCGCGTTGATTTTGCTGCTATTTACGGCACGACTGAAGTCGAGCCCTGACACAAAACAGGTTTTTCCCGCAGCCTGTGCAGCCCTTACCCTCAAACCAACCACCTGCCACTTCCCTGCTCCGGTTTACAGCGGAGAAGGAGATGCGCTAACCTGACAGGCGATTCGTGAGGGAGAGGTAGAGCCGATGCGTATTCATTTTTCTGTTGTGGCCTTGCTGCTGTTGTGCGCTGGAGTTGGCGCGGCGGGACAATCGCCCAAAACGGCAGCGCCCACCTGTGCGGACTTGCACCTGGTGCCTGCTGTGCGGGAGTGCTCACAGGTGACGTGGTTGCCCGGAGGAGACCAGGATCTCACAGGCTTTGGGCAGCCCCAGTTTGCTATAAAAAATCCCGAAGTAAAATTCATCCGCGACGATTACTATGAGTCTCTTAAAGATAGAGTCCGATTTCATCTGGACGCTACACACGTCCTCTTTTTATTTGCAAGTGACAAGGTAGCGATTGAGACGCTGGCGCTGCATCATCTTAAATTTGATGCTGTGATGCATGATGAAGGCTATGTCATTGCTCTCACCAGCCAGAATTGGATCGCGGTAATCGCCGAGACTTCAGCAGGTCTTTTTTATGGCGCGCAGACGTTAAAGCAATTACTACGCGGGGAAGAGCCATTTCCACAGCTCTATGTTCCCACCATCCGCGACTGGCCGGCGATGGCGCATCGCGGACTCTCCGACGACTGGTCGCGCGGGCCGCTGCCCAATATGGATTTTCTGAAGCGCGAGATTCGTACGCTGGCGGCTTATAAGTACAACATTTTTTCGCCTTACTTTGAACACACCTACGCTTACGCGAGTTCGCCGGTGGCGGCGTATCCCGGCGGTGCGATGACCCCCGACGAGGCGAGAGAGATGGTGGAGTACGCGGCCAAATACCACATCACTATCATCCCCGAGCAGGAGTCGTTCGGGCACCTGCACAACGTGCTCAAGTTCGAGCAGTTTTCGCCGCTGGGCGAGACCACGCACGGTTCCGTTCTTGCTCCGGGCGACGCTGGTTCGCTACCCCTGATCGGCGGCTGGTTTGCCGAGCTGGCCAAAGTGTTTCCCGGGCCCTGGGCGCACGTGGGGGCCGACGAGACCTTCGAGCTGGGACTGGGAAAGACGCGGGAGGCGGTCGAACAGCAGGGGCTGGGCAAGATTTATATCGACTTTCTCACGAAGATCCACTCGACGCTCGAGCCCAATCACAAGCAACTGCTGTTCTGGGGCGATATTGCGCTCAAGTCGCCGGAGCTGGTGAGCACGCTTCCCAAGGACATGATCGCCGTGCCCTGGATCTACGACGCCAGGCCGGACTTTACGCCGGCGATTCTGCCCTTTACCAAGGCGGGACTGGAGACCTGGGTTGCGCCGGGGGTGAGCAACTGGAACCGCTTGTATCCGAACAACAACGAGGCGCTGGGCAACATCCGCGGCTTTGTGCGCGATGGGCAGAAGCTGGGATCGACGGGCGAGCTGAACACGGTTTGGAACGACGATGGGGAAGGGATTTTCGACGAGAACTGGTTTGGCGTGCTGTTTGGCGCGGCGGCGGGCTGGCAGGCGGGCGAGAGTTCGG
Source organism: Occallatibacter sp. (assembly GCA_050012555.1). Taxonomy (GTDB): domain Bacteria; phylum Acidobacteriota; class Terriglobia; order Terriglobales; family Acidobacteriaceae; genus Telmatobacter. The sequence goes on along the minus strand of JBEKGY010000063.1, from coordinate 940 downwards.
AAGACGCCTTTACGGATTCGTATGGGCTGGCGTTTCACCGCGACCAGACGGGCAAGATCAGCCAGGCGCAGCGGGAGTTGATGGCCGCGCACGCGGTGCTCACCAGGGCCGGGCTTGGGGACGCAAATGACAGCTACTTCTGGGTCGATCCGTTTTCGTCGGAGGGCCAGCGCCTGGCCGTCAAGCTGCGGCCGGCGGCGAGCGAACTGCGCCTGCACGCCGAGCGCGCCATTACGCTGCTGGCCGAGGCGCGGGCGGCTGGGAAGCTGGATAATCCTGAAGCGCTGGACGCGCTGGAGCTGGGCGCGCGGCGCATCGACTTTGTGGGTTTGAAGGTGCAGGCAGCCGACGAATCAGTGGCGCTCTACGAGCAGGCGCAGGCGCTGGCCGGCGACAAAAACCGCCAGAGTGAAGTGGATAGAATCGTGTGGAGCATCGGGCTGGACAACGGCCGCTTTCTGGACCTTCGCGACGGCTATGCGCTGACGCGCGAACTCTACCAGCAGGCCTGGCTGCGCGACAACCGGCCCTACTGGCTGGAGAACAACCTGGCCCGCTACGACCAGTCGACGAAACTTTGGATCGCACGCAGCGACCGCTGGCGGACCCAGGTGATGGAGCAGTGGGGGGATACGCATACGCTGCCTTCGCTGGCGGAGGCCGGGTTGCCGGAGGCGGCAGCGAAATAGGCGAGAGCTAAGAAATCTTTGAATCAGTCGCAGTTTTGAAAGGGCACGGCTTTAGCCGTGCCGAAGTACGGCCAAAATAGATCGCGGCTTTAGCCGCCGAGGGAATGCAGGTTATTGAAATACATTCCCTCAGGGGCTAAATGTGAAGTTTCAATAGGTTGTTGTCCATTCGGTCGAGAACTGGGAAGCTGAAGTTGCGAAACAAAAGCAATCCCAGGAGACCGAATGGACTATCACTATCATGCTCGACT
>JBEKGY010000062.1:0-15337 GCA_050012555.1 Occallatibacter sp. | reverse complement strand
AGGGACTAGGGACTAGGGACTAGGGACTAGGGACTAGGGTCTAGGGACTAGGGACTAGGGACTAGGGACTAGGGACTAGGGACTAGGGACTAGGGACTGAGGGACTGAGGGACTAGGGACTAGTAGCTAGCAGCTCGAAAAGAGACGAGAGAGCAATGACGATTTTGAAGAAGAAACTCGATGCCAACCAGTACAACCTGAAGGATCAGGTGGTGGCCATCAATCGCGTGACCAAGGTAGTGAAGGGCGGCAAGAATATGTCGTTTGCCGCGCTGGTGGTGGTGGGCGACGCCGCCGCTGGAGTGGTGGGCCACGGTTCGGGCAAGGCCAAGGAGGTTCCCCAGGCGATTCGCAAGGGGATCGAGGCGGCCAAGAAGAACCTGGTCCGGGTGAACCTGACCGATACCACGATTCCGCACCTGGTCCTGGGCCGTTACGGCGCCGGGCAGGTGCTGCTGAAGCCGGCCCCCGAGGGCACCGGCGTGATTGCCGGCGGCGCGGTGCGCGCGGTGATGACCTCGGTCGGGGTGCAGAACGTGCTGACCAAGAGCCTGGGTTCACCCAACCCGCACAACGTCGTCAAGGCCACCTTCGACGCCCTGACGCAGTTGCGCGACCGGGCCGAGGTGGCTGCCATGCGCGGCAAGACCATGGAGGAGATGTGAGCCATGGCTAAGACAAAGACAAAAAAGATTCGCATTCAGTACTACCGCTCGAAGAACTCCACGCCCTTCAAGCACAAGGCGGTGGTGAAGGGTCTGGGCTTCACGCGGCTCAACCAGATTGTGGAGCGCGTGGATACGGAATCCATCCGCGGCATGGTCAAGACCGTTCCGCATTTGGTGCGGATAGTGGAGAGCTAGGTAAACCAGTTGTCAGTTGTCAGTTGTCAGCCGAACTGCAATGCATGTCACCGGAGTTGAGAACTGACCACTGACAACTGACAACTGAATTAACGCGAGTCGGCAGAGTTCACAATTTCTGCCGGCGCTACAGCGAGGACATGATGGCAAAGAATCTATCGAATTTGCGCGCGCCCAGGAAGGCCAACACGGGGAGCAAGCGCGTGGGCCGGGGGATGGGATCCGGCATGGGCAAGACCTCGACCCGCGGCCACAAGGGTCAGGGTTCGCGCTCCGGCTTCAGCCTGATGCGCGGCTTTGAGGGCGGCCAGATGCCGCTGCACCGCCGCTTGCCCAAGCGCGGCTTCACCAATATCTTCCGCACCGAGTACACGGTGGTGAATCTGGAGCGGATCGCGGAGCTTGGAGTGGCTGAGATCGGCCTGGACGACTACAAGAAGCTGGGCCTGGCCTCGAACAAGAAGGCGCTGATCAAGATTCTCGGTTCGGGCGAGCTGACGGCGGCCATCACCATTCACGCGCATAAGTTTTCCAAGTCGGCTGTCGAAAAGATCGAAAAGGCCGGCGGCAAGGCTGTGCTGGCGGGCGGCGAGGCTGCGCCGGCTGCTGCCTAGTTTTGTGGTTTCCCACCCTTTCGTCTGAAAAAAGACGAAAGGATGGGGCACGGAGCGGCTTAGACGAATCGGTCTCTCAGATCTCAAAATCGAGACCTTCACCCCACGGACGAAAACCTGTCCGTGGGGACCCCGGACCTGGGGCACCCGGCTCCGGCAGAGGCTTAGGACGACAGGCAGGACCGTTCGCGGGTAAGATGTTTTGTGGCAAAGATTCGAGTGGCGGCAAACGCCCTGAAGCGGATAACCAATTATGCTTGAGAAGTTTCTCAATATCTTCCGGATTCCCGACCTGCGCAGGCGGGTGCTTTTCACGCTCGGCATTCTTGCCGTCTACCGGCTGGGCGCGCATATTCCCACGCCGGGCGTAAACGGCCACCAGTTGGAATTGATGTTCAACCAGCAGAGCGGATCGGCCCTGGGGCTGATGGACCTGTTCGGCGGCGGCAACCTGCGCCGCATGACCGTCTTTGCCCTGGGCATTATGCCGTACATCACGGCCTCCATCATCTTTCAGCTTCTGACCGTGGTCTATGAGCCGCTGGCGCGGGTTCAAAAGGAAGGCGAACTGGGGCGGCGGAAGATCACGCAGTGGACCCGCTACCTGACGGTGATTCTGGGAGCATTGCAGTCGATCGGCATCGCGGCCATTCTGACCAAGCAGAACCTGGTGCTGCATCCGGGCATCGGCTTCAGCCTGATGACGGTGCTGACGCTGACTACGGGCACGGCCTTCATCATGTGGCTGGGCGAACAGATTACCGACCGCGGCATCGGCAACGGGATGAGCCTGCTGATCTTTACCGGAATTGTCGCCGGCCTGCCCCGCGGCGTGGCCGAACTCTACTCGAAGATCCAGACCAACGCCTGGGGCACGTTTACGTTCCTGGCCGTGCTGCTGCTGTTGGCAGCCATGGTGGCGGTGGTGGCCTTTATCGTCTTTGTGGAGCGGAGCGAGCGGCGTATTCCCATCCAGAGCGCGCGGCGCATCGTGGGCCGCCGCATGATGGGCGGGCAATCCAGCCACTTGCCCCTGAAGGTGAACGCCGGCGGCGTGATGCCGGTCATCTTCGCCGGTTCCATCCTCTCGGCGCCCATGCTCTTCGCGCAGGTGGATTGGGTGCAGAACAGCCGCTTTCTTCAGCCCATTATTCAGGCGCTGGCGCCCGGCTACCCGTGGTACGAAATCCTGTACATGCTGGGCATCATCTTCTTTGCCTACTTCTATATCTCCATTGTGATGAAGCCGGACGACATTGCCGATAACTTCCGCAAGTCGGGCTCGTTTATTCCCGGCATCCGGCCCGGCAAGCGCACCTCGGACTTCATCAACGACATTCTCACCCGCCTTACGCTGGTGGGCGCGTCTTACCTGATTGTGATTTCTCTGGTGCCCACGTTTATGATCTCGGGCATCCGTTTCGACAAGTTGTGGCTTATCGGCAGGGTCTTTGAGAATCTGCCCAGCTGGACTACGCATGGTATGGGGGTCAACTTCTACTTTGGCGGCACCTCACTGTTGATTGTGGTGGGTGTGGCCATGGATACGGTCAACCAGATCGAATCGCAGCTGATCATGCGGCATTATGACGGCTTTTCCCCTCGCTCCGGTCGCATCCGCGGAAGGAAAACCTGGTAATGTCTTCATCGAGTACTGAAGTCGAAACGGGCCGGGAAGCGGGTCGAATTACCCTGCCCGGCCCGATTCTTTTATTGGGCGCGCCGGGCGTGGGCAAGGGAACCCAGGCCAAGGAGCTGGTGAAGCTGTGGGGGATTCCGCAGATCTCGACCGGCGACCTGTTGCGCGCCAACGTGGCCCAGGGTACATCGCTGGGCCGGGTAGCCAAGGAGATTATGGGGCGCGGGGAGCTGGTCCCCGATTCGCTGGTGGACGAGATGGTGGCGGCGCGGCTGACGCAGCCGGATACCGCCAACGGCTACATTCTGGACGGGTTTCCGCGCACGCTGGGCCAGGCTGGCTGGCTGGATGGCCGCTTGGCCGCGCAGGCCAAGACGCAGGGCGGGGGCCTGCCGGTGATTGCCGTCAGCATCCAAGTGGACTATAATCAGTTACTGCGCCGGATTACGGGGCGCCGGAATTGTCCTGTCTGCCAGGCCATCTATAACGTCTACGTGCATCCCTCGAAACGGGATGGGATTTGCGATGTAGAGGGTGCGGCGCTGGTCCAGCGAGCCGACGACACGGAGGAGGTCTTCAAGGGGCGCATGCGCGCCTATGAGGCCCTGACCGCGCCCGTTGTCGAGCATTACAAGGATCTGGGACGTTTTGCTGAAGTGGATGGAGACCGGCCGATACCGGTGATTGCGGCTGGAATCGTTGCCGCCGTCGAGCGGTTACGCCAGTAGCGTAGCCGAACGGGGGGTTTGTGCGTGTGGAACGAGTTGTCAGTGATCAGTTATCAGTTGTCAGTAAGTACCCTGCCCGGGTGTGAACCGATCACTGAAAACTGACAACTGAAAACTGATCACTGATCACTGGAGTTGTGTGGCGGTTGTACTGAAGTCGTCCCAGGAGATCGAGAAGATGCGCCGCGCGGGCCGGGTGGTCCGCGAGGTTCTTGAGCAGGTGCGAAGCCAGGTAAAGCCTGGCGCCACGACTCTCGATCTGGAGCACGCGGCCCAGGCGCGGCTGGCCGAGCTGGGCGGGAAGGCCGCTTTCAAGGGGTATCACGGTTTTCCCTGTGTGCTGTGCGCTTCAGTCAACAGCGAAGTGGTGCACGGCATACCGTCGCCCAGGCGGGTCCTCAAGGAAGGGGACATCGTTTCGCTCGACTTTGGAGCGGTGGTGGACGGCTACTACGGGGACGCAGCCATTACCGTGCCGGTGGGAGAGAAGATCGATCCGGGCACGGCGCGGCTTTTGGCGGCGACGGAAGCGTCCTTGCAGGCGGGGATTGCGGCGGTGCGGCCGGGGGCGACCCTGGGCGATGTGGGCGCGGCCGTGCAAGGGGTGGTCGAGGCCGAAGGGTTCTCGGTGGTGCGGGATTTTGTGGGCCACGGCATCGGCGTCCACATGCACGAGGATCCGCAGGTGCCGAACTTTGGCCAACGGGGCCGCGGCATGAAACTGCGCAAGGGGATGGTGATCGCCATCGAGCCCATGGTGAATGCCGGCCAGGCGGACGTAGTGGTGATGGAGGACGGCTGGACGGCGGTGGCCAAAGACGGAAGCATGAGCGCTCATTTTGAGCACACGGTGGCGGTGACCGCTACCGGAGCGAGAGTTTTAACCGAGTAGCACGCTCGGGATAACGGCCGGAAGCGCCAATAGCGGACCGGCGGAAGTGGACACAGTTTGTCGAAGGAAGACGCGATCGAGGTAATGGCGGTGGTCACCGAGACGCTGCCCAATGCCATGTTCAAGGTCAAGCTCGAGAACAATCACGAGGTGCTGACCCATGTTTCGGGAAGGATGCGCAAGAACTTCATCCGCATTTTGCCCGGCGACCGCGTGGCCGTGGAGCTGAGTCCCTACGACTTGAATCGTGGGCGGATCGTTTACCGGTACAAATAGCTTTTAGCAGTTAGCTTTTAGCTATCAGCTTGTTCGTGGAGAGTTGAAAGACGAAGTATTCGCAAAGATGAAGCTAGAAGCTAATAGCTAAAAGCTTTTGGGAAGGGCAGCAGCAATGAAAGTTCGAGCATCGGTGAAGAAGATTTGCGTCAAGTGCAAGGTCATCACTCGCAAAGGGGTAGTAAGGGTGATCTGCGAGAACGCAAAGCACAAGCAGCGCCAGGGCTAGTTTGCAGTCTGGCAAAACGCGGAAGCTTCCACGAAAGGGACTAAGGGACGTAGGGACCAGGGACTAGTTGGGCAATAAGCAGTAGTTCGATGCGCTATTCCCTATTCCCTATTCCCTATTCCCTGAGTTACAAAGGAATTCGAATGGCACGTATTTCCGGCGTCGATCTGCCCCGCACCAAGCAGGCGCGGATCGCGCTCACTTACATCTTCGGCATCGGGAACCCCCGCGCGCTCAAGATCCTGGAGAAGGCGAATGTTGACGCCTTCAAGAAGGTCCAGGACCTGGGCGAGGACGAGGTCAACCGCATCCGCCAGGTGATCGAGGACGAAGGGAATGTGGAGGGCGACCTGCGCAAGGACGTCCAGATGCACATCAAGCGCCTCATCGATATCCAGAGTTATCGCGGCACCCGTCACCGGCGGTCGCTGCCGGTGCGCGGCCAGCGCACCCACACCAACGCCCGCACCCGCAAGGGCCCGCGCAAAGGCACAATTGCCGGCAAGAAGAAAGCGACGGGTAAAACCTAATGGCGAAAGCAGAGCAGAAAGCCGGAGCGGGAAAGCCGGCAGCCGGCAAGTCCGGCAAGAACAAGAAGTTCAAGAAGCGCGAGCGCAAGAATGTGCCCTTCGGCATTGCGTACGTTCAGGCCACCTTCAACAACACCATCGTCACCATCACCGACCAGGTAGGCAACACGCTGAGCTGGAAGAGTTCGGGGTCGCTGGGCTTCCGCGGCTCTCGCAAGGGCACGCCCTTCGCGGCGCAGCAGGCTGCCTCGAACGCAGCCAGCATGGCTCGCGATCACGGCCTGCGCGCGGTGGATGTGCGCGTCTCCGGTCCGGGTTCGGGCCGCGAGTCGGCCATCCGCGCCCTGGCCGCGGCAGGAGTAGAAGTGCGCTCCATCCGCGACGTGACGCCGGTGCCGCACAACGGCTGCCGTCCGCCCAAGCGGAGGAGGGTCTAAGAGGCAGGGACTAGGGACATAGGGACTAGGGACTAGAAAAACCGACAGATGTTCAGCGTGTGCTAGTCCCTATGTCCCTAGTCCCTATGTCCCTCGTAAACAACCGGGCCGGGAGGAAATCCGCCGCGGCGGACGTAAACCGGCCGTCATCCGAAGTCAGGAGAAGAAATGGCTCGATATACCGGAGCAGTCTGCCGCCTTTGCCGTCGCGAAGGCGCCAAGCTCTTTTTGAAGGGCACCAAATGTTTGTCCGACCGCTGCCCGCTGGAGAAGCGCAACTTTCCACCCGGCCAGCACGGCAAGGACCGCAAGGCCAAGATCGTGGGCTACGGCCTGCAACTGCACGAGAAGCAGAAGGCCAAGCGCATGTACTTCACCCTGGAAGGCCAGTTTCGCGAGTACTACGAGAAGGCCAACCGCGCCGCCGGCGTGACCGGCGAGTTGCTCATCCAGCAGTTGGAGCGCCGGCTGGACAACGTGGCTTTCCGCCTGGGTTTTGCCATCTCGCGCCGCCAGGCCCGGCAGGTGGTGCGTCACGGCCACGTCACGGTCAACGGCCGCAAGGTCAACATTCCCTCTTACCAGGTGAACGCGGGCGACGAGATCGCCATCCGCGAAAGCGCTAAAAAGCTGCTCATCGTGGAGCAGGGCGCGCAGTACGCCGCGCAAAACCCCTTGCCCACATGGCTGGAGATGAACTTCGAGACCCTCACCGGCCGCGTGCTCTCCCTGCCCAAGCGCAAGGACATCAACCTGCCCATCAACGAGCAGCTGATTGTGGAACTATACAGCAAGTAAAGGGACTAGGGACATAGGGACTAGGGACTAGGAAACACGGTTGCAGTAGCAGCGTGAATTAGTCCCTAGCCTTCGATAAGTCTGGAGAGAGATTCTGATTTGGAACGGCAGCCGATACCTCCTGCATTCCGAGTGATAGTGGCGCTGACTCTTACGTGCTTTTGCAGGGCAATTGAGGGAGAAGTCTGGTAGTAGCAGTACAGGGAATCGGGAACAGAGAGCAGGGAATAGAAAGCACGCTTGCATCAGCGTCGTAAACTAGTCCCTAGTCCCTAGTCCCTAGTCCCTGAATTCCAACCGAAGGAGAACTTGCGCGGCCGCCGCAAAATGCATCGCGACGTACATGCCGCGCCGGAAACGAGACACAGATATGCTTTGGAGAGGATTTCAGAAGCCGAAGCGCCTGGCAGTGGATGCCGAGACGCTCAGCGACACATTTGGCAAGTTCAGCGCCCAGCCCTTTGAGCGCGGCTTTGGCACCACCATCGGCAACGCACTGCGCCGGACACTGCTGAGTTCCATCGAGGGCGCCGCGGTGACCGCGATTCGCATCGAGGGCGTGCTGCACGAGTTCCAGTCCATCACCGGCGTGGTCGAGGACGCCACCGACATCATCCTGAACCTGAAGCAGATTCCCTTCAAGCTGACGGGCGAGGGCCCCAAGGCGCTGTATCTGAGGGCCGACCAGCCCGGCGTGGTTACTTCAGGAATGATTGAAGCCGACGGCGACGTGGAGATTCTGGACAAGGACATCTACCTGGCCACGCTTTCTGAGGGCGGCAAGCTGGATATGGAGATGCGTCTCAAGCGGGGGCGCGGCTACATCTCCGCCGACAAGAACTTCGACGCCGACCTGGGCCTGGGCTTCATTCCCGTGGATTCGGTCCACTCGCCGGTGCGCCGCGTGAACTACGTGGTCGAGGCCGCCCGCCTGGGGCAGATCACCGACTATGACAAGCTGACTCTGGAAGTGTGGACCAACGGGGCCGTGCTGCCCGCCGACGCCGTCGGCCTGGCCGCCAAGCTGCTCAAGGACCACATGAACATCTTCATCAACTTCGAGGAGGAGATCGAGGCCGAGGCGCGCGGCGAGGAAGGCCGCGGGCTGCTGCGCAACGACAACCTCAACCGCTCGGTGGAAGAGCTGGAGCTGTCGGTGCGCAGCTACAACTGCCTGAAGAACGCCAACATCCAGTCCATCGGCGAGCTGGTGCAGAAGACCGAAGCGGAGATGCTGAAGACCAAGAACTTCGGCCGCAAGAGCCTGAATGAGATCAAGGAGATTCTGGCGCAGATGGGGCTCTCGCTGGGCATGAAGATCGACGAGCAGGGCAACGCGGTTCCCGGACCCACCAGCATCCCGCCCGCCGCAGCCCTGGCCGCCAGCTACGGCCGCTACGACGAAGAGGACGAGCCGCTGGATTCGGTGGACTTGCAGTTGCCGACCGAGAGCGAGAATTTTTAAGAACAGGGACTAGGGACGTAGGGACTAGGGACTAGAAAGGCGATCACGCGCTTAGTCCCTAGTCTCTAGTCCCTCAGTCCCTAGAAGAAAGAGAGTTGCACCATGCGCCATCGCAATGCAGGATTCAAACTCGGACGCAACACCAGCCACCGGCGCGCGCTGTTGCGCAACCTGGTTACGTCCGTTCTCGTGGAAGACCGCGTGGAGACCACCCTGGCCAAGGCCAAGGCTGTCCGTCCGCTGGTTGAAAAGATGATCACCCTGGGCAAGAAGGGCGATCTGCACAGCCGCCGCCAAGCCCTCAGTTTCCTCATGACCAACGAATCCGTGGCGCGGCTGTTTGATACCGTGGCGCCGCGCTACGGCGACCGTGAGGGCGGCTATCTGAGGATTGTCCGCACCGGATTCCAACAGGGCGACGGGGCCGCGAAGGCCTTCATCGAGCTACTGGGCGCCGAGAAGCAGCTCGACGCCAAGCGCCAGAAGCGCGACGACATCAAGGCCAAAAAGAGGGCCGAGCTGGAAAAGCATCTGGAAGAGCAGAAGAAGGAAGAAGAAGTCAAGGAAGAGGCCGCGTAAAGCGGCATCTGTCCGGCAGTTCTGCTTTTCGTAAGGAAGGCGAGCACGGGCGTCCGCAGCGGCGGATGCCCGTGCTCGTTTTTGGGAATTTTACGATGGAAGTTCTGAGGGCGATGAATCTGAAATTCGTTGCATATTTGTTATAAAGCGTATTTGTTAAAAGCGGCGAGTTAGCTCCCGCTTCGCGGGAATAGCAGGTTGGCAAGTTGGCGGGTGGTTTGCTGCGATCCGGTTAGCAAGTTGGCGGTTTGCTGCGATCCGATGGAGCTGGTTCTTGCTGAATATCATTACTGCTGTAACTGGCGGCGGCGAGTCAAGTTGCTCATTTATGCAGCGAAGTTCCGGGACACTACAACAGAGGTGCATCTGTTGAATTACGCGCTATTCGGCTTGCACGCCTTTTTTCTTAGCTCCGAGTTTATACGTCGAATACACGGTGATGCTTTGGGCGGGAAGATTGTCCTCAAAGGCCGGGCGCCCGGGACGAACGGCGAAGCTCGCCTCGGGTTTCAGTTCAACGTCGGAGCGATCGCGCATGGATGGAGTCATGCGATACCGGTAAAGCTTGAGGGAGCCGGCCAGGTTATCAAACTCGATGGTCCCGCTCATATCCTCCATGCCTTCATTCACCACCAGCACTGTTACTTTTCCTTTTGGGCTTCGCAGCCCGGCGGCTACCAGGCGCTGAATTCCCTCCACTGCGCCGCCCTCGGTGTGGAGGGCCAGAACCTGGGAGTTCAGGGCTGTATAGCGGCTGAGCAGCGCCCACATGGTATAGGCGTTGGGGTGAGGCTTGAACTTTGTGAGCAGTCGGCTGGACTTCACGTCCCATGTGTCCAGCAGTTGCCACTGGCCGTCGAGGTCGCCGCGATTGACGAAACTCCAGCGATTGAATCCGTCCGCGCCGGCATTGATGGCGCGAACCACGAGCGAGGCGTTCTTCAAACTTGCCTCGTAGCCGCCGGGTGCAGGATTGCTCCCTCCCCAGCCAAAGGCCATGGAGCCGATTTCGGAGAGAAAGAAGGGCTTGTTGCGCTGGTGAGCCCAGGCAGCCCAGTCGCCGATGCGGGCAATGGTGGTGGTCATCGAGTACTCGCCGGATTTGCCGGGTTTGTCGAAGTCGGCAAAGTAGGAGTGGATGTCGTATGCGCCGATGTACTGATCGAAGTCGATCTTTGCCGGCTCCAGCGGCGGCATATCGGTCCAGTCCGGTCCGGAGATGGGTAACGTAATTCCGCGCTGGTCGAGGGCCGCGCGCACCTTCTTGAAGTCGGGGGTGGGGGCAAGCGGCTTCAAGTCAGGCCCTTGCCACCAGGAGAAATCCTGGCCCGGCTCATTGTTGAGACTCAGCCAGCGAATGGAGGTATAGCCCTTGACCTTGACCAGGTGGTAGATCAACTCAGCATAACCGTCGGCAAAGTCGTCCACAGATAAGGGAGCGCTACGCACTCGTTTGACTGGATCGTCGCGCAGTTCAGGCAAGGCGTTCCAGGTGGTATTGCCCCACATCTGCTGGAGAAAAACCTGCGCGTGGCGAGTTTCCGCCCAGTCGAGGATGCGGTAGAGAATGCGCATCTCCGGGCTCTCCCAATCGAAGCGCCGGCGCTCGGGTTCGTAGATGCGCTGTTCCAGTTCCACCCGGCACCAATTCATACCTATCCAGTCGGCGTGACGATAGAGGGATTGCCAGGCGGCCTCATCGTCGGCCGGCGGGTAGGCGCCCCACCCACTGCCGCCGTTGGTGCCGGGAATGGGAGCCTCGATGGCGTGCCAGGAGGCGCCGATTCCTCCTTGCATGGTGCGCACCGGCTGGCCTGCGTCAATCTTCAGCGTCACAGTCGACGGCCAGGCAGCGCTACAAAAGCAAATAACGAATAACAGCGAAAGAAAGCCTTTCATTCCATCTCCTTTGGTCATGCCGCTCGTTCCAGCCGCTTGGGCCGGAAGAGACGCATGAAAATGTAGGCTGCCAACTCCAGCGTAATGGCGCCGCAGCAATCGAGCAGCACGTCCCACGCAGAGCCGGTGCGGTTTGGAAGGAAGGTCTGGTGCCACTCATCGGCGCTTGCTACCAGGGCAGTCCCCAGGAGCGCGAGAAGCGAGAGCTGGAAGAAGCGAGTATGGGGCAGGGTCATCCACCAGGCGCGCAGCCACGCCAAACCGAGCACACCGTAGCCGATCAGGTGGCCGGCTTTTCGGATCAGTATATGCAGGAGTTCCCATCGTTCGTCGGAGACGGGGCCGAAGATGGCCTGGAAGAGCCAGCGGAACGGGCCGCTGGTATGATTTGCACCCATGAATTCCGTCGATTCCATGGCGACGGCTATAACGCCCAGAACCACCGGCAGCCATGCGCTTATCCAGTACCACAGGCCGCGACGCTTACTCGACATGGTAGTTGGGCGCCTCCCGGGTGATGATCACGTCGTGGACGTGACTCTCGCGCAGACCGGCGCCGGAGATACGCACAAACTGCGCCTTCTCCTGGAGTTCAGCGATGGTGCCGCAACCCACGTAACCCATGCCGGAGCGCAGGCCGCCGACCAGCTGAAAGACCATGGACTCCAGCGGCCCGCGGTAGGGCACGCGGCCTTCGATGCCTTCGGGAACGAATTTAGCCAGGCGGTTCTGGCTGGCGCGCTCGCGCTGCACCACGCCCTCGGTTCCCATCTCCGTGCTGGCCAGGTCGTCGGTGCTCTGGAAGTAGCGCTCGCCGGAGCCCTGGTTCATGGCGGTCAAAGAGCCCATGCCGCGATAGCTCTTGAAGCTGCGTCCCTGGTAGAGGATGGTTTCGCCGGGGCTCTCATCGACGCCGGCAAAGAGCGAGCCGATCATGACCGAGCTGGCGCCGGCGGCGATGGCCTTGGTGATTTCGCCGGAATACTTGATGCCGCCGTCGGCGATGACCGGAATGCCGTGTTTTCGCGCGGCGCGGGAGGCCTCGGAGATGGCCGTGATCTGCGGCATTCCCGCGCCGGTGACCATGCGGGTGGTGCAGATGGAGCCCGGTCCGATGCCCACTTTGACGGCGTCGGCGCCAGCCTCGATCAACGCCAGCGCGCCCTCATAGGTGGCGATATTGCCAGCCAGCAGGCCCACGTTCGGAAAGCGCTTCTTGACCTCGCGCACCGCCTCCAGCACCCGCGTAGAGTGCCCGTGCGCCGAGTCGATAGCCAGCACATCCACGCGCACGCGTACCAATTCAGCCGCGCGCTCCAGAAAGTCGCCCGTGGCGCCGATGGCTCCGCCCACGCGCAGACGGCCCTGGTCGTCCTTGCTGGCGTTGGGATACTTGAGCTTTTTCTGGATGTCCTTGACCGTGATCAGCCCCTTCAACTCGTACTGATCGTTGACCACCAGCAGCTTCTCGATGCGGTGCTTGTGCAGGATCTGCTCGGCCTCTTCCAGCGTAGTGCCCACCGGAACGGTGACCAGGTTCTCCTTGGTCATCACATCGCCGATGGGGATGTCGGTGCGGGTCTCAAAGCGCAGATCGCGATTGGTGAGGATGCCCACCAGCTTCTTGCCGCGCGTGACCGGCACGCCGGAGATCTTGTAGCGCCGCATCACTTCGAGCGCGTCGCCGATCAACTGGTCCGGGCCTATGGTTACCGGGTCCACGATCATGCCGCTCTCAGAGCGCTTCACCTTGTCGATTTCGCCGGCCTGGTCGGCGATGGAAAGATTGCGGTGCACGATGCCGATGCCACCCAGTTGCGCCATGGCGATGGCCATGCGCGACTCGGTCACTGTATCCATGGCGGCCGAGAGCAGCGGGGTGTTCAGCGTGATTTCGCGGGTTAGCTGGGTCAGGGTACTGGCCTGCACGGGCACCACGTCGCTCAAGGCGGGCACCAGCAACACGTCATCGAAGGTGAGGGCTTCCGGTAAGTTTTTGGTAAGCATATGCTCTGATGCGCCTGGCGGCCAGGGACTCGTGTCCCCGGCGCGGCAGGCGCTTCGTTCTATTGTAGCGGAGGCGGGGAGACTCCACACGGCGTTTCCCGCAGGATGGCCGGACTACAATGGCCTTTGGCGAAGCGAGGGGAGTAGCAATGCAAGAAGAGATGACATCGCTGGAAAGATGCCTGGCGACGATCCGGTTCGAGCCTCACGACCGCGTCCCGGTTGACCTGCACAACTTCATGATGACGGTTGCGGAGTCGAAGCTGCCGCCGGCAAAGCTCTACCAGGATGGGCAGTTGCTGGGTGAGGCGCAGGTGGCCGCATGGAAACGATTCGGGCACGATCTGCTGCTGATTGAGAATGGAACCGCGGCGCTGGCAGAGGCTTGCGGCTGCGAGGTGACCTACCTGGCAGGCAGCGCGCCGATCATCGAAAAGCCGCTACTGAAGAGCCTTCGAGAGGTTTCGAGCCTCAGGAAGCCCGATCCCTGGAACTCGCCACTGACCAGGGCCGTGCTGGTCGCCACTCGCTACGTGCTTGACCAGATCGGCGACCGGGCCTTCGTCCTGGGCCGTGCGGATCAGGGTCCCTTCGACCTGGCTTGCCTGATCGCCGGGCCGGTGACGCTGATGACGGAGATGGCGGCGGGTGAGAGTGACGAGCAGATCTTCGAACTGCTGGAGTACGCGAGCGACTGTTTCATCCTTTATGCCCGGATCTTCAGGGAGATGGGGTGCCCCGGGACTTCGCTTGGAGAGGCACAAGCCTCTCCGGATGTGATCTCGCCCAAGATGTTCGAGAAGTACTGCCTTCCTTATGGCCGGAAGGTGGTGCAAGCGCTGCAGAGCGACGACTTCACTTTGGCTTACCATACCTGCGGCAACACTACGAAGATCATCGACGGAATGGTTCGGACAGGGGCCAGGATACTGGAGTTCGATTACAAATGCGACAAGGCAGCGGCCAAGCGGGCGACGGCGGGAAAGACTACGCTTCTGGGCCCCATCGATCCCAGCGGGGTATTGCATGAGGGTTCCGTTGAGGACGTGGAGAGAGCCTGCCGTGAGGCCATTGAGGTGCTTGCGCCCGGCGGCGGATTCATCCTCGGGCCGGGCTGCGCTCTGCCGGCAACCACGCCTGCGGCTAACATCGACAAGCTGGTGGAGTGCGCTAAGGTTTACGGGAAATACTGATCGAATGTGATGGAGGGGACAGTGAAGATTGTTACACAGTTGACAATATAGAGATCTATCTATATGTTTAAAGCATGGAAGGCCGCTCACGACCGGCGGAGTTGATCTGGATGGGCGACTCGCGGCTGGTCCTTCGAGATTGGCCGGAGGATATTCGAGCCAGCGTGGGGCAATCGTTGCGGCTGCTCCAGCAAGGATTGCCCGCTGCATTGGCCGTTCGCCCTATGCAGTCCATCGGCCGTGGTGTTTTTGAACTGAAAGATGCCGACGAAAAAGCCTGGTATCGCGTGATCTATCTGGCGCGAATTGAGGATCGCATCTATATCCTCGATTGCTTTACCAAGAGTTCCCGCAAGACCGCGCGGAACGATCTGGAGACGGCGAGGGCGAGACTCGCGCATGTGCAACAACAACTTCGAGAGGAACGCAAAGATGCGAAAAGCAAAAGCTCCCGTTAACGTCGAGACTGAGCACGTTACTACCGGCGACATTTTCGCGGATCTCGGGTTTTCGCCCGCGCAGGCCGTGGAATTGACCATCAAATCCGATCTTCACAGGTCTCTCTTGGAACGCATTCGGGCAAGCAAGATGACGCAAGTGGAGTTGGCAAAGGTCTTGCAGGTTCACCAGCCGGATGTGAGCAACCTGCTGCGCGGGAAACTTAATCTCTTCAGCATTACCAAGCTGTGCCAGTATGCGGATCGGCTTAGGCTTAAAGTGCGCATTGAGTTGGAAGATGCCCGACGCGAAGGAAGCCAAGTACTAAGCCGCACGGCAAGCGCCCGACGCAGGAAGGCTGCGTAACGGTATTGGCTTGAAACGTGCCCCTCTCGAAAATCGACCTTCAGGCCGCCGGAGCTACCTTCTTCGCGGCTTTGAGCAGCACGCGCAGCGCCTCATTTACCGCGTCCGCATCAGGGAAAGCGGCGGCTACGTCGGGAGCCAGCGTTACCATGACCACGTCCCGAGGAAAACGTTCCGCATATTTGCCTCGTACGCCGCCGCTCATGTCGTACTCCGGGCGCATGGTGTCTTGGAATTTTTCAGATTTACTCGTATTCCTAGAGCGTGTTTCAAAAACATTTTCGCAGGGTGATCCAAAAGCAAGCGAGGTAGAAGAAGGCGCGGTAGGTGAGGAGCAGATGTTCGTGACGGACCAGCAAGCGGCGGAACTGCCCCAACCATGCG
>JBEKGY010000061.1:0-15811 GCA_050012555.1 Occallatibacter sp. | reverse complement strand
GATGGATTCGGCGCTCATGCGAAGCGTGGAAGCGGCATCGATCCAGTATCCCTGCCAGCCGTTTTTGCGCAGAGGCGCATAGACCTCGGTGGTGTAATCGCCGCCCTGGCAACTGATGAGCACGTCGCAGGCCGACAGTTCCTTCAGCTTGCGGGCGTCCAGCAGCGCAGCGCCACGGGCCTCTTGCGGAGCGGCGCCGCCGACGTTCGAGGTGGTAAAGAAAACAGGTTCGATGCCGGTAAAGTCTTTTTCCTCGCGCATCCTCTGCATGAGGACACTGCCGACCATCCCTCTCCAACCGATGAATCCAACGCGCAGCATGGTATCTCCAGAAGAATATGAATATCTCTATTATGCCAGCAGCCCCCGGTTTTTTCCCGGGAATTGCGCGACCACGGCTATCGCGCCGGGGCCGCAACTTCGAATTGCACGGTGGTTCCGGGAAAAACCCGCTGCCCGGCTGCCGGCGTCTGGCGGATGATGGTGGCATCGGACGATGTTCGCGCAGGCACCGGCGTTTTCGCCGCGGCAGGAGCAGCGGCGAGGGTTCCAGCCGAATCGGAATTCGTTGCGGCCGGTGGCGCAGGCTGCGCGGTAGCTATCGTTCCTACCACCAGTCCAACCGCACGGATGGCCGCGCTTGCCTCGGAGAGCTTTGAGCCGACGAAGTTCGGCATGACGAACGCTTCCGGGTCCGGGGCTGCGCTGGTCAACACAGTCACCGAGGGAGTCGAGATTTGTTGCGCGTCGGGCGTGGGGCTCTGGGCGATCACTTGGTCGGCGGCGGCATTGGCCGTGGGAAGATGGGCGACGGAGCCAAGTTCCAGGCCCCGCTGTTTCAAGTTCAACTCGGCCGATCGTACAGATTGCCCCACCAGGCTGGGGATTTCGACTTTTTGCGGGCCCAGGCTCTCGGCGATGCGAATACGGAAGCCCGTGCGTACGCGCGCGCCCGCCTGCGGAAGTTGCGATACGATGCGGCCCTCGGGAATGTCGCTGCTGTAGAAGCGTTGATCGCGCGAAATGGCCAGCCCGTTGTCGGCGGCGACGCGTTGCGCCTCGACCGCAGTGAGCCCGGCGAGTTTGGGCACAGTCACTTCGCGTCCGTGGATGGCGTAGCGCATCGCGGTCAGCGCGGAAATCAGCCCCACGACGACAAGGATCAGCACGTACAGCAGGGTGCGAAGTAAGCGCATCACTCTCGAATTCCCGATGACCGCGGCGACTCAGCTTAACTCAGTGGGCCTCGCTTGGATGATAGCCGGAAGCATCCGCTTTGCGCGCTATCGAGGGTTCATGAACCGGCGGCCTGCCCCATCACGCGCAACTTCGGCGCGTGCCGGGGACCCCGAAACGGAATCGGCGAAGTGTTCGTCTTCGTGTCCGGCGATGGCGACCCGCATGAAGTCCATCCAGACCGGCAGCGCGGCTAAAGCTCCCGTCTCCTTGTTTCCCAGGCTCTTTTTCTCGTCGAAGCCGATCCAGACGCCGCAGGTAAGCGAGGGCGAAAAGCCCACGAACCAGGCATCCGTGAAGTCGTTTGTCGTTCCCGTTTTGCCGGCCAGGGGATGCTTGAGCTTCGCCGCCTGGTAGGCGGTGCCGTGCTGCACCACTTCCTGCAACATGGAGGTGATGACGCGCGCGGTTCGTTCGCTGACCACATCGCGGACTTCGGGGACGGTTTCTTCCAGCACGTGTCCGTCATAGTCGACCACCTTGCGGATGCCGTGCGGCGAGAGGCGCACGCCATCATTCGGGAAGGTTGAATAGGCGGCGGTCTGCTCCAGCAACGTGATCTCCGCCGCGCCCAGCGCCACCGGCAGGTATGGCTGTATCTGCGAGGTGATGCCGAAACGGTGCACATAATCTATGACGGTGTGCATTCCGACCTGCTGCGCCACTTTGATCGCGGGTATGTTGCGCGAGTGCGCCAGGGCGCGGCGCAAAGTGATATTGCCTTCAAACCTGGCGTCGTAGTTGTGCGGCGTGTAAGCGCCGGAGGCGGTCTGGAAGGTCACGGGGGCGTCCAGAACGATGTCGTCCGGCGACGCTCCGCGGTCGATGGCGGCGGTGTACACGTAGGGTTTGAAAGACGAGCCCGTCTGCCGCAAAGCCTGGGTCGCGCGATTGAACTTGGAATCGTCGAAGTCGCGTCCGCCGATCATGGCGCGGATTTCGCCGCTGGCATTGTCGAGCGCGAGCAGTGCTCCCTGTATGCCGGAGTCTTGCTCAAGCGCAAGCTGGGCGCGGCTGCCGTCCAGCGATAGGACACGAGCGTAAACCACGTCGCCGACGCTCAGGATGTCCGCGGGAGATTTGCGCCCGGTCCACTTGATTCCGGCGTTGTCGATGAAACCGGTGACCCGCCCCAGGCGAATCGTGGCGGAAGCGGCCGACACTTGCGTGACCAGACCATGAAGATAAGTGCCCGGCTCCATCGACTCGCGCCAGTCGGGGTTGTCGTAGCGCTCCATATCACCGCCGGAGGCGATGACATTGGGGAGACGCCCCACCCAGCCGTGACGGTGCTCGTAGGCAACCAGTCCGTCCAGCACGGCGCGGGTGGCAGCCTGCTGGAGGTCGACGTCGAGCGTGGTGTATACGCTTAGCCGTCCCTCATGAACATCGGCGGTGCCGTACTTTTTTTCCAGATAGCGCCGCACCTCTTCCACGAAATACGGAGCGATGGAATTGGAATCGCTCTGCAGGTTCAGGCGTATCGGCGTGTCTTTTGCGCGCTGGGCCTGCGCGGCCGTGATCCTGCCGTCCTCCATCATGGCGTTGAGAACGAGATTGCGGCGGCGCAACGCACGCTCGGGATAGTTGACAGGCGAGTAAGAGTTCGGAGCTTTCGGCAGACCGGCCAGCAGCGCCGCCTCTTCGAGGCTGAGATCCTTTGCATGCTTGCTGAAGTAATACTGCGCGCCGGCCTCAAAACCGTAGACGCCGTGGCCAAGGAATATCTGGTTGGCGTACAGGGTAAAGATCTGCGGTTTGGTGAAGCGCCGCTCGATCTGTATCGACAGCATGACCTCCTGAAACTTACGGCGGAACTTGCGGTCGGGGGATAAAAACAGGTTGCGCGCAAGTTGCATGGTCAGCGTGGAACCGCCCTGGGCACGGCTGCCCGAGGCCACATCGCGATAGGCCGCGCCCAGAATACGCCAGAAATCGATTCCCCAATGCGTTTCAAAGCCTTTGTCTTCAATCGAGGTGACGGCCTCACGCAAGACTTTGGGGTAGTCGTCGTAGGCGGCGATGATGCGGCGCTGCAAGGCGAACGAACCGATAACCCTGCCCTTGATGTCGTAAAGTTGCGTCACCGAACTGGGGCGATAGCGCTCAAGTTCGCTGACTTGAGGCAGATCGGTGGAATAGACAAGCAGAAGTCCGCAGAAGACGCCGATTGCCGCGGATGCGATCACCATGCCGGCAAAGGCGAATCGGCCAGCGAGCTTCTGTCTCGCCGCTCCGGGGGCGGGAGTCTTGATTACGACTTTCATTACAGAATACGGAGCAGAGCAACCACAGAATAGCACGCCCCGGGAAGACCAAACGACCGCACCGCAGGCATCTGCCCCAACACGCGCGACCACGGCGCGTGCCGGGGGCCCCGCGTTAGACCCGCCTCGCGAGTATGCATATGCGGCATACCAGGCTGTCATGGCGAGCGAAGTCGAGCCACCTTTTTGTTTCTGCTATCGAAAACAAAAGGTGGCCCACTCCGCGCCTGGATAGCCTCTTGCTTTTCGAACGCAACGTCGGGTACGCAGCATGGCTGCTCCGGCCAGTGACGTTCGGCGCTCCGGTCGCCATGACATTCCCTTGGGTATTCTTGGATACACCGATAAGGGAATTGCTCTCGCCCGCCTCGCCAGGTCCGCCTTATCCCATGCAGGTCGCAGGCAGTGGACACGCTTCCTATCGCAGGGCGGGCGTGAACATCATGTCGTGCGACCAGCCGCTGACAAAGCAGCCCTGGCGTAGTGCCGTGGCGATTTGTGCCCAATGGCGGATACCGTGGATCAGCGAGTGGCTGAGGACCTTGCGCTTGCTGGCCACGGTGTCACCGTAGGTGACGGTTTTGACGGTCAATATCTTAGCCAGCTCCTCGGGAGTTGCGCCGGCAACCCAGGTTTCGAGCCGTTTGCGCGCGGTGGCATAAATAGCCCAGATTTCGTCGATGTTCTGCGGCTTAAAGGAGTCGGGTGGAGTGGGGTGCTCGCCTACGAGGACCTGCCCCCAGCGATACTCGCTGACAAAGATGTGCGTGACGAGCCCGCGAACGTCCTTGCGCTCGCCGCCGATCGGCACGTCCAAGGCTTTCGGATTCTGGTCAAAGTAGGCGCGCCAACGGCGGGTCTCCTCGGCGGTGTAAGCAAGCAACTCGGCATAGCTCAGAGCGGGAACATTGGACATGGCAAGCCTCTCGTTTCAATTACAAGGGAATTTTATAACACCGCTCCTTTGACATTCTGAATTGTCGTTCTGAGAAACCCCAGGAGGGAAGAATCAGCTCTTGTGTTTAGCACGAGAAAAAGCAGATCCTTCGCTCCTCCACCCCAGCAACGGCAAAAGCGGCCGTCGCCGGGGACCCCGGCGCGCTCAGGATGACACTTCATTCTGGGACACTATGCTGGCGCACACGAGCGAGTCTATTTCTTTGCTCTGGCTTGCCGCAGCTTACGCGACTTCTCGGCGACTCCATCGGCCAGTTTCTTTTTGTACTGTTCAAGTTTACCGGCCACTGCCGCATCGGAGAGCGCGATGATCTGGGCGGCGAGAATGCCGGCGTTGGTGGCTCCGGGTTTGCCGATGGCGACCGTCGCAACGGGAATGCCGGCGGGCATCTGCACCATCGCTAACAATGAGTCCAGGCCGTTGAGCGGAGTAGAAGCTATAGGTACGGCAATGACCGGCAGAGTCGTTTCGGCGGCAATGACGCCGGCCAGGTGCGCCGCACCGCCGGCGCCCGCGATGATGACCTTGACGCCGCGCTCGGCCGCCGCGCGAGAGAACTCGCTGGTGCGCCGCGGAGAGCGGTGGGCGGAGGTGATGTCGATCTCGTAGGCGATTCCGAATTGATCGAGCGCCTTGGCCGCCTCGTTCATGACTTCCAGATCGGAGTCGCTGCCCATGACGATGGAAACCAATGGATTGCTCATCTGCCTCCTCATGCCTGGCGGGTGTGAGCCCACGCCCTATTGTGCCGAGGGCGTCTGCAGACCGCGATGGGCGATGTCCTTGCGATAGTGCATGCCGTCGAAGCGGATTTTGCCTACAGCCTCGTAGGCGCGGTCGACCGCCTGCCGCAAGCTTACACCGCGGGCCGTCACGCCCAGCACGCGCCCTCCAGCCGTGTAGAACCGCCCGTCCTGAAAAGTCGTGCCGGCATGGAACACCTTGACGCCGGGCACGGTATCCGCCTGCTCGATTCCTTCTATCGGCTTGCCCACTTCGTAGCTGCCCGGGTAGCCGCCCGAGGCCATGACGACGCAGACGGAGGGGTCCGGCGACCACTTGTAATCGCCATCGCTGACGCTGCCATCGATGCTGGCCATGAAGGCATCGATGAGATCGCTGTCCAGGCGCATCAAACTCGGTTGCGTCTCCGGATCGCCGAAGCGGCAATTGAATTCCAGCACCATCGGCCCGCGCGCGGTCATCATCAATCCGCAATAGAGCACGCCGGTGTAAGTCATGCCCTCATCGCGCATGCCGTCAATCACCGGACGGACGATATGGCTGACCAGCCAATCGCGCATGGTGTTGTCGATGATTTCGGAGCACGAATAGGCGCCCATGCCGCCCGTGTTCGGGCCGCTGTCGCCGTCGCCTACGCGCTTGTGATCCTGGGCCGCCACCAGCGGGGCAATGCGCTCGCCGTCGGTCACCACCAGGAAGGAAAGCTCTTCGCCCTCCAGGAATTCCTCGAGCACGACACGCCGCCCGGCGTCGCCGAGCATCTTGCCGCTCAGCATGTCGGCAGCGGTGGCCGCGGCTTCCTCGCGGGAGGCGGCGATCACCACCCCTTTGCCCGCGGCCAGGCCATCGGCCTTGACCACTATGGGATGGTGGAAGTGGCCGAGGGCGTCCTTGACCTCCTGGTTGGTGGCGCAAACCGCGTAATGGGCAGTCGGGATGCGGAATCGCTGCATGAAGGACTTGGCGAAGCTCTTGCTGCCCTCCAGTTGAGCGGCTGCCTGGGTCGGGCCAAAAATCGGCAGTCCGCGGCGGCGAAACTCGTCAACCACGCCGACCATCAACGGCACTTCGGGCCCAACCACGGTCAGGTCCGGGTGAACGCGGTTGGCGACTTCCATGATGGAGTCAAGGTTCTTAAGATCGCATGGCAGGCAGGTGGCATCCTGCGAAATGCCGCCGTTTCCCGGCGCGCAGTAAATCTCTTGCACGCGCTTGGACTGCATCAGCTTCCATACGAGGGCATGTTCACGGCCACCGCTGCCAAGTACGAGAATTCTCATGTCGATAAGCTCGCGGTTCAGGTTGACATCTGTCCTGGTAATGCTCAAAGGGTATTGTTTTCCGGATTCCAGTGTCAAACCTCTTCGTCACTGAATGGCAAATGGGAAGCCTGGCGCCGAATTGAGCTTGGCGAGCCGGCAGACAATATCGACACTTTCGTCTAGCCGCGAGAAGTCGTAAACTGTAATGTTACCGGTGGGGTGGCGTGGTGTGGGACGCCAGCCCTCCGGCGTTTACTCTCTACTCTCTTCTGCATAGGCGATCTCTATGAAAAATTCGTTTGGCAGTCGCTCCGTCTTGCGGGTTGGGAACCGCGAATTCGAAATCTACCGCTTAGATTCCCTGGAAAAACAGGGCCTGAAGATGGCGAGGCTGCCATATTCGTTGCGCATCCTGCTGGAAAACCTGCTGCGCCGCGAGGACGGCGAGTCGGTTACGGCGGAGATGATTCGCTCGCTGGCCTCCTATTCGACAACCAAGGTTCCGACCGAGGAAATCGCGTTCATGCCCAGCCGCGTGCTGCTGCAAGACCTGACTGGCGTCCCCGCCATAGTCGATCTGGCAGCCATGCGCGATGCCATGAAGGCGCTGGGCGGCAATGCCAGCCGGATCAATCCGCTGCAACCGGTGGAGCTGGTGATCGACCACTCGGTGCAGGTGGATGAGTTCGGCACGCCGGAGGCATTCAAGCTGAATGCCGAGACTGAGTACTCGCGCAACCGCGCGCGCTACGCCTTCCTGCGCTGGGGACAGAAGGCCTTCGAGAACCTGGCGATTGTTCCGCCCGATACCGGGATCTGTCACCAGATCAACCTGGAATTTCTGGCGCGGGTAGTGTTTGCCGCAAAGGGAGACGGCGGCAAGCAGGTCGCTTATCCGGACACGGTGGTTGGAGCCGACTCGCACACCACTATGATCAATGGTCTTGGCGTGCTCGGCTGGGGTGTGGGCGGAATCGAGGCCGAGGCGGCCATGCTGGGGCAGCCGATTTCGATGCTGATCCCGCAGGTGGTGGGCGTGCGCCTGAGCGGCCAGTTGCCGGAGGGTTCCACCGCGACCGACCTGGTGCTGACGATTACGCAGATGCTGCGCAAAAAGGGCGTGGTCGGCAAGTTTGTCGAGTACTTTGGCCCCGGACTGCCCAATCTGCCGCTGGCCGACCGGGCGGTGATCGCGAACATGTCGCCCGAGTACGGTTCCACCTGCGGAATTTTCCCGGTGGACGAAGAGACGCTGCGCTACCTGCGGCTTTCCGGACGCTCCGACGACCAAGTGAAGCTGGTGGAGAGCTATTGCAAGGAGCAGGGCCTGTTCCACACCGCGACGACAGCGGAAGCCGAGTACTCTGACGTGGTGAGTCTCGATCTGGCGACGGTCGAACCCAGCATCGCCGGCCCCAAGCGCCCGCAGGACCGCGTGCCGCTCAGCCGGGCTGCTGTCGCCTTCCGGGAGGCGCTGCCTGCGCTGGTGAAGCCTGGAACCGTGCTTCCACCGGCGTCAGAAAAAGGTGCCGACGGCCATGGATTGCGCCACGGCAGCGTGGTGATTGCCGCGATCACGAGCTGCACCAACACTTCCAACCCCGCCTTGCTGATGGCCGCCGGGCTGGTCGCGAAGAAGGCAGTCGAGCGTGGACTCAAGGTTCCGTCGTGGGTGAAAACCTCGCTGGCGCCCGGATCGCTGGTGGTGACCGAGTACCTGAAGAAAGCCGGGCTGACGCCCTATCTCGACAAGCTGCGCTTCAACCTGGTCGGCTATGGCTGCACCACCTGCATCGGCAACTCCGGGCCACTGCCCAAGGAGGTTTCCGACGCGATCGGTAAAGAGGACTTGGTGGTGGCCGCCGTGCTTTCCGGGAACCGCAACTTCGAAGGCCGCATTCACTCCGAAGTGCGCGCCAACTACCTGATGGCGCCGCCGCTGGTAGTGGCCTTCGCCCTGGCAGGACACGCCGATTGGGATGTCCAAAAAGAACCAGTGGGCCGCGGCTCCGACGGCAAGCCGGTTTACCTGAAGGACATCTGGCCCACGCAGAAGGAAGTCGACGATGCCATGAAGTCGGTTTCCGCCCAGATGTTCCGCGAAACTTACAGCGAAGTGTTCAAGGGAACCGCGCAGTGGCAGGCCCTGCCGGTGCCCGAGGGCAATACCTACGCATGGGATGCCGCGAGCACCTACGTGCAGAATCCGCCGTATTTCGAAGGGATGAAGCTGGCTCTGCCGGAGATCACGGACATCAAGGGCGCGCGCGTGCTGGCCGTGCTTGGCGACAGCATTACGACCGACCACATCTCCCCGGCCGGCAGCATCAAGGCCGATAGTCCGGCGGGACAATACCTGATTGCGAAGGGCGTGCAGAAGGCGGATTTCAACTCCTACGGCGCGCGCCGCGGCAATCACCAGGTGATGATGCGCGGAACCTTCGCCAACACGCGCTTGAAAAACAAGCTGATTCCGCAGAAGGAAGGCCCGTTCACCCGCCACCTGCCCGACGGCAAGGAGACGACCATCTTCGAAGCCGCCGAACAATACCGCCGGGAGAAGGTGCCGGTGGTGATTCTTGCCGGCAAGGAGTACGGCTCGGGTTCGTCGCGCGACTGGGCGGCCAAGGGTCCGCTGCTGCTGGGCGTGCGGGCCGTGATCGTCGAGAGTTTCGAGCGCATCCACCGCTCGAACCTGATCGGAATGGGCATTCTGCCGCTTCAGTTCCCGGCCGGCAAGAGCCCGGAGACGCTCGGACTGAGCGGCGAAGAGAGCTTTGAAATCACGGGAGTCAAGCCGCTGATCGACAACTTCAAGCCGGGCCGGCACCTGAAGGTCAAAGCCACGGGCAAGAACGGCGCCGTGGTGGAGTTCGAGGCGCTGCTGCGCATCGATACGCCTCAGGAAGCGCAGTACTACCGTCACGGCGGAATCTTGCAGTACGTCATCCGGCAGTTGCTGCAAGCGAAAGAAAAACCGGCCACGGCACGTTAGGCCGTTTCACGTTGATCGTTTCTCGTTAATCGTTTCTCGTTCTTCGGGTGCCCCATTCAAGCGAAAGCTTGGGTGGGGCTTTCGTTTCGTCATCACAGCAAAGCGCGCGAACTCAGGAGAGTCTTGCGAATAGATACTACGAGAGAGCTTCAACTACCCCGCCCTAGCTGCGCTAGAACGGGGCACCCGGCATTACAAGGTCTTGAGCAGTTCCTGCCCTAAGTGGCTGGTTCTAAACGAACGAAATCAGCCAGCCAGACCGCTTCAAAAGGTATGCGGCTTGTAAGACAGCCGTTGCGAGACTTTTCGGCTTGACAGCAGCCATCCAGGTGCACAGAATCGGCAAAGAATCACTCTAGTGGCTGTAGGCCCCTCATATGTTCTTCCATCGCGGCAGGGCAGCTTCCTTTTCAGCTCATCAATTTCGAAGCTGAGAGGCAGCACCGATATTAGGAGGATGAAATGAGCAGCAAGAATCTGTGGTCTGCGCTGGTTGTTGTGCTATTGATCGCGGCCCACTGTGCATTGCACGCCCAAGAGGGGGGTACCAAAAAGGCCCGCAAGGCTGCAACGCCACCAAGCCAGGCTGACTCCGAACCTGCCAGCGGAGCACCTGCTCTTTCCATCAAGAAAGGCGATCCTCCGCCCGGAAATGCCATGGCGCTTTCGGTCCCTCAGGCCCGCGCTGTGCTGAGAGATGCGATTGCCAGAAGGTATGTGGGCACGGTAAGTGCATGTGGGGGAGCTCTTGGGCTCAAGGCGTGTGTGGCCCACACGCTTTCACCGGCGACGGATGTCCGGGTTCGCTCCGCCGACTTTAGTTTTGCCTCGCCTCATAACTATCAATGGACCGGGTTTGTAATGAGTTCCATGAAGACGCCACAGTACGATGCCGGCAAGGTCTCAATCACTTTCAACAAAGC
Source organism: Occallatibacter sp. (assembly GCA_050012555.1). Classification (GTDB taxonomy): domain Bacteria; phylum Acidobacteriota; class Terriglobia; order Terriglobales; family Acidobacteriaceae; genus Telmatobacter. The sequence goes on along the minus strand of JBEKGY010000061.1, from coordinate 5,426 downwards.
AGACTATCTCCAGGTGTATCGTCTGGAGAAAGACAAGACTGCTGCAGCGACGCACTCCAGTTATTCGCCGAGAGGACTCTACGTTGTCGGTTTTCTGCCCACCCCTGAGGGCGCCGCCTTTGGAGGGCCAACGGTGCTTTCCTGGCTGGATGAATCGGTAGCGCGCAGTTTTGCCGATGCCTTTAACCGGCTCGTCTATGCCGCTTATCACCAAGAAGATTCCGCAACCTTCAGCGCTGCCGCCAAGGCGTGGCGAGAGAATCCCGCCAAGCCGCCGCTGAGTCCCGAAGTCGAGCAGCATAAGGTTCTGGCCGATAAGGCGCTTGATGCCCAGGATCTTGATTCCGCCATCGAGCACTATGAGACTGCGCTGGAGATTCAGCCCATGTGGCCGGACGGCTGGTTCAGTCTGGCGACCTTTCATGCCGCGCAGAACAACTACGCGGGCGCCGCCAGGTGCATGCGGCACTATCTCGAACTGGCTCCCGATGCCCCGGACGCCAAAGACGCGCGCGAGCAGATGGCCGCCTGGGAAGCGAAGGCGAAGGGCTGAACACGGCTTCGCTGGCCATGGAGAACTAACGTTTGGCAGGTAGCTGTCGATAACAGGCCTTCTCACCATCTATCCCCAAGACTGGAACTGGTGGCGAGAGATTAAGACGCTCGCCCCACGCAAACGAAAACCGCGGACCTTGCGGCCCGCGGTTTAATGTAGCGGTGTAACGGTTGGCAAGAACTCGTCTATGCGGCTTTCTGGTCCAGGTTTTTCAGCACCTCGATGGCGCGCCGCAACTGCTCGTCTTGATGTGGTTTCTTGGGAGTTTCAACCGGCTGGTCCTGTTGCTCATCGTCGGGCGAGACGAATTCGTCGGTCGCGTCCGCAACCAGAATGTTGGGCGTGACGGCGACATCCTGGATCGCCTTGCCGCTCGGCGCGAAGTACTTGGCCACGGACAACAACAGCGCCGAACCGTCCTTCATTTCCAGAACCTGCTGAATCGAGCCGGAGCCGAAGGTCTTATCCCCGAGCACGTCGCCGCGGGCGTTGCCGAGAATGGCTGAGGCTACAACCTCGGCCGGACCGGCGGTGCTGCGGTTCACCAGCACGACCAGAGGCAGATCGGTGACCGCCTTAGCCGGATCGGCATTGTAATCCTGCCGGACGAAGCGCTGCCCCTGCACATAGGCAATCAGCCCGTGATTAAGGAACAGATTCGCGACAGCGATACCCTCCGCCTCGTCACCGTCGCCGGAGTTGCGCAAATCGAGGAGTAGCTTCTTGGCGCCCTGGCGCTGCAGTTCCTTGATTTTGCCGGCGACCTCCTGGGCACGTCCCTTGGGGAAGCTGTCCACCTCGATGTAACCGATGCCGCTTTCAAGCATCCTGGCTGCCGCAGCCGGATCCTTCACGACCTCGCGCGTGATAATGACTTTCTGCGGCAGGGCGCGGCGCGGCCGCACAACCGATACCGTTATGGTGGAACCCGGCTCGCCGCCGAGAACACCGTGGACCTCAGCCAGCGACATCTCGCGCGTACTCTTGCCCTCTATCGATTCGACGATGTCGCCATTGGTCATGCCGGCTTTTTCCGCCGGCCCACCCGGAATAACGGCGATGACGGCAGCATAGCCGAATCGCTTGGAGATGGCGGCGCCGATACCGGCCTTCTGCTCGCCCAAGTGCTTGTACTGCTTGTACTCGGCGGGACTGAGGTAACTCGAATCGGCATCGAGCGACTCAAGCAGGCCGTGCAGAGCGCCGTCGGTGACGTTCTGAATGTTGGGCTCCTCAACGTAGTCGGTGCGAATGCGCTGCAAAACTTCGGTGTAGACGTTGAGCTGACGGTAGGCTCCGTCATTCTTGTTGGAGGCCTTAACTCCCAGACTGCCCAGCATGACAAACAACACCAGGAGCGAGGAGACGCTGATCAGGAACCACTTGGAACTCTTGGACATGTGTGAGTAACTTCCGGCCACCCGGTCACGGCTGGCGTGTTGTTTTGATTATACCTTTGTGTCGGATGGCGCGAGCAGCTCTCCGGCTACATTATTCTGCTAACTGATTAGACGCTGCCCGGCAGAATTAGTTGGACGAGAGTAGCTGATTGCCTAGCCTTGCTTCCATTTCACCGCTTTCGACCTGCCGGCACCGATCCCCCTCGGGCATGTGCAATGTTTGACACTCGCAAAGTCAGTCCGTAAAATCAAGATCGTCGAGACTCCCTCGTTCGACATTCCGCATTTTTCTGCCTGTTGCATACCTGAAGATGGCGGCGTAGCTCAGTTGGTTAGAGCGACGGTCTCATAATCCGTAGGTCGTTGGTTCGAGTCCAACCGCCGCCACCAGTACTTTCTATAACTTACAAGCTTTTTCGTTTCGGCCGATTTCGGCCAGTTGCGTCCTAGTTGCGTCGGGGTGCGTTCGAGTCTGCACTTTCCCGTATTGGTCTCAGAGATTGCCAACACCTGCACGCCAAAACCCAGCTCAGCGCAGCTATTTACGCTCTTCTCAGGGCAACTTCACTTTTTCGCTCAGCGCTTTTTCTACTCCACGCTGGCCTGATGGACGCTAGTGACGTGATCCGAAGGGCGTACTGGGAAGCGTGGATGCTGGGATACGAATTCGTATAGCGGCCTCAAGCACTCACGCTGCACGCTGGCATTTGGAGAAGAACAGGCACGGAGAGCCGACCATCGGAATAGTTAAGGATTTCGAAAAATCGCACGGAATCACGACTTCCAGATATGGCGCTGCTTACGGCGGACTCTCTGAGGTAGCGCACCCCGCAAGATCAGCCGCAGTGACTATCAGTGCCTTGCATGGGGATAAGAGCGAGCGCATTGAACAGGCTCGTGACACGATCACTCACGACGACGCCCCAGGGATGATGTACCTGTTGATCTGGACGGTTTTCGCTGAATGGCCGGGCATGATTAGTCTCGGAATCACGCCCGACGAAGCGCGGGTAAAGGTACGATCGCAGAATCTCATGCAATGATGCTCGTCAGAACCAGTCTGGATTGATCCAGCCGCCCCACAAGTTCACGAGCACGATTACGGTCTCGGTGAAGGCATGCGACATGCGACTCCGTAGGCGTCAGCGATTGAATGGATCGAAGAGCCGCCTTCATGGCTGAATTTTTCAAACTCTAACGAAAATGAATTCCGACTTTGCGAATCATCATCGAGGACGAACGATGCGACATTTTTGTGAAATGGAAACACAAGGCCCGGTGTTGGCGCTCTGTGACGAGCGAGCCTCGATGAAAGTCGGAGGCTGCTGGCTTTGCGAGCACCACGCTGCTGCTCTGGAACAGGCTGCGGAACGTTGGTCAGGCATTAATTGGCTCTCGTTGACGCAAACAGGCATCGACAAACAGCCTGACCTCAACGATCCTGACGGCGAGTTTTGGGACGATGAAGAGGAACAATAGCCTTTCTGGAAATGGCTGATGAAGGCTGATGGCAATCTACTACAGCGACAAACAAAAGGATGAGATTCGGGAGTGGCTGCTCGAATTGCAAGCGATCATCCCTGATCGGTTCATTGCAAAACGTGATCGAGCCCGTGAGCTTGTGGCACTCCTTGATGAAAACCCGACGCACCCAGCCTGCCTCATCAGTTACGAGTATCAGCGGTTGCGGAAGATTTGGCGGCGGTTGGAGACGCAAGCTGAGAGCCAACCTTAAACCTCGGGGCTTGCACACGGTTTCTGCTAGACCAGCAGTTTAGCTCTGGTCGGCTCGCTGTGGAAGTAGAAATCAGCAGGAATTTCAAGCGGTAATCTGGTGAACTCTCAACCATGGCAACCAGCAAACGGCTGGGAAAAAGTTGCCAAAACGGCGAGTTGCATTTTTGCCAAAACTGCGGTGAGCCTATCGGCATCAACTCATATCCAGCCAATAAAAAAGCCGCCCCGTAAGGCGGCTAATTGTAACGAGCTTCTAAATGCTACCGAAGCATTCTCCGGCGCACTGCGCCAGCCAGAGCAAGCAATCCAGAGCCTAACAGAAGCAGACTACTTGGTTCGGGAGTGGAGGCGACGGTGCCGGTATCTACGACGGACACGTCGTCTAGGTAGTAGTAGGAAGGTGGGGTGTTGCCGCCAAGCTCAAGCTGGGTGCTACTAGAGGTCGCCAACTCAGAGAAGTTGTACCCTATATAGCCCGTGCTGGGAGTTGTCAGCGTGAATATGTTGGTACCGCCCCAGTTAGCGACAAACTCACCTGTGGTATCGTCTGCGAAGACGTAGAACGCAACGGAATAAGTGTCGCCGGGAGTAGTAGCTAAGTTCTGGTAGATGTAGTCGTTGTAGCCGCCAGTTGATCCAAAGTAAGCGGCAGAATTACCAGAGTTGGCGTACGATGGTGAACTCGTAACACCGAAAAGGCTATCAGCGACTGCGGGAACGGTTGTCCAATCGGTAAAATTCCCGGTTTCAAACCCACAGTTCGAGACCAGATTGCCCGCAATTGCGTCGCAGATGCTGGGGGTAGCCAGCAGCGTTGACGGCATTATCAGCCCGACTCCCAGTACCACTACAGCGACTAAAAGCCGAAGTCTGCTCATAATGTTTTTCTCCCAAAGGAGCAAGATCTGTCGGATGTAAGGGCATTTTTGTTGCCAGAACTGGCGGTTACTAATCTGATAAACGAGACCTTGCCTCACCGTCAGTGGGGATGCCTGCCAGCACACCTTTCGCAGGAATATGGTAACTTTTTGGTTACTATGGTGGTTGCCACGCGTGAGCATTGAAAGCAGAAGTGAAGGCCGTGAGTGCAAGCTATTGCATGGTAAATGGGTAATGTTGTGCTCAGGCGAATTGTGCTGCTCGTGAGCAAGACCAAAGCTGCACCTGCGAACGAACGGCGGAGACCAGAACTCCCCCGAACACCCCCGCCTATGCTTACATCATCGCGGATTTAACTCATGCCATCCTCAAGCTTGAAAAGCAGTATGGTATGACTAGAACGCCGGACGGACAAGGTTTCTACAAGCACAACCCCGCCTTGAACGCTTACATAGAAGTGATCTCGTACCAGAAAATGCTGTCGGATGCCAAGAAGAGGAACAGGGTTCTGTTCGACAAGCTGTTTGCCACAAGCATCTCGATGACGACTACAGCAGGATAGCGCTTCCCCCCTACGCCCCTCCAATAACAAGTGTTTTTCGTGATGCTGGGAACCGCCGATATCGACCCCGTGGAAACAAGAACTTACAGCCGCCAATTCTGTAGGGTTTTTGGAAGGTCAAAGTCGATCCACGTGCATCGCCTTTGTTGTGGCGAACTGCGTACACCTGTTCTATAAAAGGGGATGTCAAGAAACATTTTTCTCCCTCCGCCGGAAACGCGAATGGTTGCCGCGATGTCCAGCCCCGCTTGCCATAACAGTGCGGCTTGGCCCTGGTGCTGCCTTTGTTCCA
>JBEKGY010000060.1:0-16236 GCA_050012555.1 Occallatibacter sp. | reverse complement strand
CGGTGCCCCTGGGAATCGACTACCGGCAGGCCATTCAGATGCTGCGCTCCGGCCAGTGAAACACAGGACAAGGCAACCGGTAGAATACCGGCGCCGTAAATGCAAAGCGGCCCCATCCGCTCGGCTGAGGCCGCTTTATTGCCTTGGAACAGGTCCTACTTCACCTTGATTAAGATGATGACCAGTGTGAATAGCGTGAGGGACTCGATGAGGGCCAGGCCGAGAACCAGGAAAATCATGAGCCCGCCGCGAGCGCCGGGGTTGCGGGCCAGCGCTTCGCAAGCTGAAGCGGTTGCCCTGGCCTGACCCAGGCCGCAAAGACCCGCGGCCAGAGCCATGCCGATACCGGCGCCGATCGGCACCAGATTGATGGCCGTCGAGCCGCCATCCGCGAAGGCCGGAATGGCGAAGCACAGAACCGCCAGGGCCATGAATACAAATTGAAGTTTCCGCATAGTTCTCCTGCTTCCCTTGAAATTGGCCGCCAGTGGGTGGTTGAGGCTCACCGTGCTGGCCCCCTCACGCTTGCGGCCGTCCGTTACCCGGAGCGGAAGCGCTCTCCGGCGGAATCTTTTGCTCTGTCATATTGAGCGCCAATCAAAATTTGTTATCCTGAGCGAAGGTCGCCGCAGCGACCGCAGTCGAAGGACCTGCGGTTTCAGCGCCCGATTTACCCCTTGCATTCCAGTACAGCAAAACCCTAGTGCTCGTGCGAAACCGCCAGCGAGAGATAAATCATCGACAGCAGCATGAAAACGAAAGCCTGAATAATCGAGACGAAAACGTGCAGCCCCAGGAAGATAACCGGAACGCCCACCGGGACCAGCGAGAAGAAGCCCAGCGTCACCATATCGCTGGCAAACATATTGGCGTAGAGACGGATGGTAAGCGAGAGGATGCGCGCAAAGTGAGAGATCAACTCGATGGGAAAGATCAACCACGCTATCCACCAGATCGGGCCGGCAATCTGCTTCAGATACCCGCCCATCCCATTCGCCCGGATGCCGTTGAAATTGTAGTAGGCGAAGGTGGTCAAGGCCAAACCCAGCGGCACAAACGGTGAAGTGGTGGGCGCGTCGATCCCCGGGATCAGGCCCAGCAGATTGTTGAGCAGCACGAACAGAAAGATGCAGGTGACAAAGGCCTGAAAGCGCTCGTAGCCGTGGCCGATGATCTGGCCGGCCAGGCTGCCGCCCACCGTGTGGATTATCTCCGCAATCTGCTGCGCCGGGTTGGGCTTCTCCACGGAAAGCGTCAACCGCACCAGGACAAAAAAGGCGATCAGGCCCCCGGCTACCAGCAGCTCCAGCCCCAGCGCCTGGTTCACCTTGACGGCCTGTTGGGCGGCATCGGCCGGAAGAAGGCCAATCGATTGAAAAGCCTCGACCTCGACCCCCATGAAGAGATCGTTCAGCAAACGGACTAGCGCAAAAGATTCCGGCATCTAAACTTGAGTCTTTCTGCCCCCAGGGGCTCAAACCGCTTCCGCCGGCGGGCCTGTCAGTCGCGTAGCAGCCGAACCGCTTCCCAGCCCACGGTCAATGCCGACAGGCCCAGGCCGCAGAGAAGCGCCACTACAGAACCCTGAAAACACTTCAGGCTACCATAGATCGCCCCGGCATAAACGGTGAGCCGGAGCACAAAGAAGATCACCACCGCCGGAGCGCTCCGGGGAGTCTTCCGGTTGTTGAGTTTGGCGTTGATCACCCGCACCAGCCGCTGCCACTCCAGAATGCTGGCTGCTGAAATCAGTGTGCCGGTCACGAGCATGGCAGCATTCCGCCAGCCGGAGCCGATCAACACCGCCAGCGCCGATAAAAGTCCCAGAATCAGCGTGTTGCGCATCGCCCGCCGGAGCATCGCTTCCTGCTCCGCTTCGCTGATATCAACCACAGGAGGGGCTTCTTCGCTCATGGTTTCAGTTCGGAATCTTCCTTTCCATTCCCGTTTTCGATCTTGCTATCAGGAAGGGAATTCCTCTCCGCCGCCATCGCCATCCGCACCACACCCACCAGCCCGGAGATGCCTCCAAAGACCACCCCGAAGATCGCAATCCACTCCTGGTGCAGCCGGCTGTCCAACCAGGCCCCGATCAGCCAGCCGATAAACGCCGCCGCCGGCAGCAGAATGGCAATCTGCATCAGCTTTTCGGCCTGTACCCAGGCATCGAACGCGCCGGCGGGCTTCTGCGGCTGCCTGGACTCCGGAATGGGGCGGTTGAAGGGCATGGCGGTTCCTGTTCAGCATATGGCGGTTCCTATCCAGCATACAGTGCAAACTGGTGAGCGGGGTATACTTCCCTTTTGGGCTATTGATTTGGCTCCAATTGGTGAAACCACCTCATAAGTTGTCATCCTGAGCGGACCCTGAGCGAAGCGAAGGGGAAGTCGAAGGACCTGCGGATGCTCTTGCTTTTCGCCTGTTCCACTCAAAACGGGCAGGATTGATGAATGATCTTATGACTCGGGACAGTAGTTACGTTCCGACGTTCCGCATGGAGGAATGTATGATCACCAGAAGGACATTTTTCAATTGCGTGGCAGGCGGCGTGTTTGCCCACGCTATGCGCGTACGCGGGCAGCAATCTTCAACGGGGGCACGTAGACCGGTCGACACTTTGCCGGGCGCGGAGATGAATCGTAAACTGAAAGTTGTGTTCGTGGGCGCGCACGTCGATGATTGGATTTTCTCTGTCGGAACCCTCGCACGTTATGCGCGTGAGGGGCATGATGTTTTATGTTTCTCTTTCACACCGGGGGACTCGCAGGCTATGGCCGACGCGTATCACATGCCCCTCGATAAACTCGCGGCGTTACGGACGGAAGACGGGATGAGAGGAACCAAACTCTTCGGCGCGCGGTTGAAAGTCCTGGATCAGCACAACCAGAAGATGCGGGTCGATCCCGAGACGTACATCGGGTTCGACAAGACCTTAGCCGCCGAGAACCCGGACGTAGTCTTTGGCATGTGGCCCCTGCAGTTTCATCCCGACCACCGTGCCGCGGGCAATCTCGCGTTCAACGCGTGGCTGCAGAGCGGAATGAAATTTGAGTTTTATTTCTGCGAAACCTGGCCCGGCGGCGAGCAGACATCACAGCAATTCGCGCCCAATCGCTGGGTGGACGTCGAATCGGTCTTCGATTTGAGCCGGGAAGCGATCATGGCCAACACCCTGGAGGGGAAGAGCTTGTGGGCCGATTACGAGATGTGCACTAAATTTCGCGGCAGAGAGTACGGATGCCAATATGCTGAAGCATTCGTCCGCATTGTCACCGTCGGCTCTGAGAAGGCGCCGGAGAACCCTGTACCGGGGCTATGGTATTCCGGGTTGAACCTCGCCCACGACGAGTAGCCAACGCTTGCGACCCAGGCTGCTGAAAAACTACGTTATTGATTAGCCCATTTACCCGGAAGGAAAATCGTGTTCGAATTCGATTCGGAGTTTGAGCGCAGTCTCTTCGACCTGCGCAAAGCAAAATTAGCGGAGATCGAGAAGCTGGGGCAGGCCGCCTACCCCAACCAGTTCCCTGCCTCGCACACCATCCCCCAGGTGCGCGCCCGGTGGGGCGAAGCGACGGCCGAAGCCCTCGAAGCCGACCGCGTAACCGTGGCCGTCGCCGGACGCATCATGGCCATTCGCGCCCAGGGCAAGGCCGGCTTCGCCATCCTCCAGCAGGGCGGCGAGCGCCTGCAGATTTACGTGCGGCTGGACGCCGTCGGCGAGCAGGGCTTTGCCCTCTACAAGCTCCTCGATCTCGGCGACCACATCGGCGCCACAGGCTACCTCTTCCGCACCCGCACCGGCGAACTCACCATCCACGTCGAGCGCCTGACCTTCCTCTCCAAGGCCATGCTGGCGCTGCCGGAGAAGTTTCACGGCCTGGCCGATGTCGAACTGCGCTACCGCCAGCGCTATGTGGATCTGTTCGCCAACCTCGAGAGCCGCGAAGTCTTCGTCAAGCGCGCCAAGGTGCTGAAAGCCCTGCGCCAATTCTTTGACGACCGCGGTTACCTCGAAGTAGAAACGCCGATGATGCAGCAGATTGCCGGCGGAGCGGCGGCGCGTCCCTTCAAAACCCACCACAACGCGCTCGATCTAGACCTGTTTCTGCGCATCGCGCCGGAGCTGTATCTGAAGCGGCTGGTCGTCGGCGGTTTCGATCGCGTCTACGAGATCAACCGCAACTTCCGCAACGAGGGCGTCAGCACCCAGCACAACCCCGAGTTCACGATGCTGGAGTTCTACCAGGCCTACGCCAACTATCACGACCTGATGCAGATCACCGAGGAGATGATGGCGTTTGTCGCGCGCGAGGTAAACGGTACAACGATCACGAACTTCAATGGCGTTGAGATTGATCTAAGCAAGTGGACGCGGCTGACGATGCGCGAGGCGATTGTCAAGTGGTGGCCGCCAGAAGCTGGACAAGCACCAGCTCCGGACCAGCTCAACTCAGCAAGCATCCTGAGTGCGCTCGCTCGTGAAGCTACGAGGCTACTTTATGGGGTACTTCAGGGCAGCGAAGGCGCGAGGACCATGTATGACGAGGACGGTATCCCCAAAGTAACTAGTCTATTGGTTCAGGCTATACTCGGCTTTGAAAAAGCATACCATGACTTAGAATCCGGCAATCCGCTCGGAAAAGTGATTGCAGAACTATTCGAAGCTGTCGCCGAACCGCGCCTCATCCAGCCCACCATCATCTATGACTTTCCAGTTGCCGTCTCGCCCCTCTCCAAGCAGAATCCAGATGATCCAGAATGGGTGGAACGTTTCGAGTTTTACTGCGGCGGCTTCGAGCTAGGCAACGCCTTCAGCGAGTTGAACGATCCGGTGGAGCAGCACAAGCGCTTTGCCCAGCAGCTTGCCGAGCGCGCCCGCGGCGACGACGAGGCCCACCAGATGGACGAGGACTACGTGCGGGCGCTGGCCTACGGGCTGCCTCCAACCGCCGGCGAAGGCATCGGCGTGGACCGGCTGGTGATGCTGCTGACCGGATCCAAGTCCATCCGCGACGTGATCCTGTTTCCTCTCATGCGGAACAGGGACCAGGCTTCAGGGGTCAGGGATCAGGAATCAGAGGAACCTGTTGGTTGAGGTTCGTGCACTGAGCCGGTTCGGCTTCCGTAATCGTCCTAATGCGGTATCGTTTCCATGTGAACGAGCTTGAGTTTATGTTTCTTGCCGGCATCATCAACCACGATGTACAAGCTGCCGTCCCGGTAGAACTTGATCTTGTCATTGACCGGGAATATCATCAAGTCTTTCCCAAGTGGCGAAAGAAGCACCTTGCTATTGATGGACTTCCCTATTTCGTTCTCTTCCCAAGTTAAGCGCTGCCGATCCGTTTCCACCACGACAACACTTGTGTAGAGATAGATCGGAATGCCGCTTGGGAACGTCTTGTCTATCATTTTTGAGTCGATGTTCTGCGAAACGACATTCGCGGTCTGAAGCTCCGGCTGCTTGGCGGCGATGGAATCCACAGAGAAGCCAAGCAAAAAGACGCTCAAAATCAAGGCTTTCATCAGGCAGGCACCCCTTTTCGGATTAGGCCACAAGTTTTGCACCGGAACCTAAAAAAGTCAACCTCAACAATGCGCACCGACTCGCTATAAGCCGTTACGAAAATAGGGATCGTTGCACCTGAACGCGCGTCGCACCGCGCGCAATTATGCTAAAAGCTAGTACCCAGGAGCTGTCCGTGAAAATTCTCTTTGTAGGCGACATTTTTGGTAGTGCCGGTCGCAAAATAGTCCGTGAACATATCGGTCATGTCCGTTCCGCAAACGCCGTCGATCTGGTCATTATCAACGCCGAAAACGCCGCCGGCGGCTTCGGCCTGACTCCGCAGATCGCCGAGGAAATCTTCGACCTGGGCGCGGACGTTCTGACCACCGGCAACCATGTGTGGGACAAGCGCGAGCTGGTCGACTATCTGAACTCGGCGCCGGCGGATAGCCAGGACCGCCCCCGTCGCGTCCTTCGCCCGGCCAATTTTCAGCCCGGCCTTCCCGGCCACGGCGTCTATGAGGGAACCACGCAAGGCGGCGTGGACTACGCGGTGGTCGAACTGATGGGCCGCGTCTTCATGGCCGGCACCAACGACCCCTTCCATGCGGCCGACGCCCTGCTGGCCGGCATCAAGGCCAGGGTCATCGTGGTGGATTTTCACGCCGAGGCCACCAGCGAGAAAGTCGCGATGGGCTGGTATCTGGATGGCCGCGTCACCGCGGTGCTGGGCACGCATACGCATGTTCCAACCGCCGACGAACGCGTGCTGCCGGGCGGAACCGCCTATCAGACCGATGTGGGCATGAGCGGCCCCTACGACAGCGTGATCGGCGTCGAAAAGGAGCTGGTCCTGCACCGGTTTCTCACCGGCATGCCGGGCAAGTTCGAGGCCGCCAAGGGAAACCCAATAATGTGCGCGGCCCTGGTCGCCTGCGATCCCCTCACCGGGCGCGCCACTGCTATTCAGCGCATCATGCTGGGAGAGTAGCCGCGGAGACAGTGGTCAGTGGTCAGCGGACAGTGGTCAGTGATCAGTGGTCAGTGTGGTCCGGCAAGTCCCCGATGGTGGGGGCACGGGCCTGCTTGGTAGCGCTCCCGCACTCGGTGGAACGGGGTCTACCTTGAACAGCCCCACGGGCGCGTGCTTGGCCTTCAACAGTTTTCCCTTGCGGTTGAAGATCATGGTCCACTCCATGAGCCTGGGACTCGCCGACACATCCATAAACGAAACCTCTTCGCCATCGTGGATCGGAATCGCCAGTTCAGCCGGGACGGCCGCCGGGACTTTCCGGATCTCGGGGTCCTCGGTCAACTTAGCGGCCACCGGATGTCCTCCCGCCAGCGCGGCGTAGCAGAGGCCGGTCCCCAGCCAGTCGGGAGCCTGGTCGGGATGTTCCTCCGCCCGAATGTGATTGAAGGCCGAGATGGTCAGCGCGTTGATGGGCGCCGGCGAGAAGAGCGAATAACCGCGCAGTTGAATGGGGATGATGCGCACCCTCCCTTCGCCGTCGCGCGGAATCGAAGCCGTAAATATGCTTACGTCGCCGGTTCCGTTGTTGCGCGTGAAGCGAAGAAAAATGTGCTTCCTGAACGCCGGGCACAGCACCTGCTGGTAACTCCATTTACCCTGGTTGAACTCCAGGCCCACATAGTGCACGTGCTCGCCGATCGAAGCCTCCGCGTCCGCGGCCAGTAGGCGATCCTTCTCCGTCATGCGGTCAAAAGCGCGGTACTCGATCGGCGACCCAACCACCGGATTTTCCCTGTCGGCGGAAAACGGCACGGGGGGTACGGCCTCAGGCACTTGCCTCACCTTGAGACCGGCCGCGGAAAGATCATCGCCCGTCTGGGTCTGGGCCGCCACAGGGGCGCAAACGCCGGCCATGGATGCCACGGCCAGGACGATGCGAAGAATGACCAGTCGTTCCATGCTGCCCCTAGCCTACCACTGCGTGGAACAGATTTCCGGTGGAGCGATCTGGAACCACAAAAAGGGCAGCTCGCCGCGGCGAGCTGCCCTTCATTCTCCAGGAGCGGAGGTTCCTGTTCTGGTATCGGCAGATTACTGCGCCGGAGCCCTGTGTACGGGGGACGGCTTGTGCGGAACGGGCTTCTTCTTCTCCGGCACAACCGTTCCGTCACGGATTACGATCTCCGCGGTCTGTGCCGCGGTGGCCGTTGCCGAAACCTGTGTATAGGAGTCGTAGATGCCATCCAGCTCCGCTTCTCCCTTGGCATGGTCTCCGTATACGAAGCCGGCAGCCGGAATTTCCTTTTCCGGCAGCGGGGTCTTCATATTGACGGTGAAGTCGGCGACCTTGGCATCCTTGGCGTCCTGGGTCACGGCCAGCTTAATGACCGAGGCGCTGGCTTCCATCACAATGCCCGGAACCGGCGTTGCCTTATTCTTCAAGACCACCCAGAGCTTGTCAACATCGTCCTTGGCTCCGTTGGCCAGGATGAACTCCGTGTCTTCCAGGTTCAGCTTGGTCAGGTCGGGAGTCTCCACCACCGCCTTGTGAGCATAGTCAGCCGGAGTCGGCGCCGGCGCAATCACAAACGTGGCCGGGGGAAAGGTGGTAGCCGCAGCCTGGGCCTTGATGGCATCCAGCCCATCCAGACCGCCGTGATACTTCTTGTAGAAACGCTCCAGTTGGGGCTCAATCTTTGCCTGGTACTGCGGGGGAGCAAAATCCCACACCCGCGCGTAGAACCAAATGGCCTGTATCAGATCCTGGGCGGTCCCGGGCTGGCTATACGCTTGCGCAAGCAGCAGCGTGTCGTTCAAACCCGCGCTCTTGCTCTGGTCGTCTGTATAAAGCATCAGTTCTGCCTTGTACTCAGCCTCGGCAGCCTTGAGGTCTTTCTTTGAAACCATGTCATCCAAAGCGATGGCCGAGTGAAAAATCGGCATCGCCGCGCCGGTCAGTTTCTTCCATTCGTCGCTGGAGGTGCCGGCTGGCTTGGTAACCGTGAGGCCCTTGGCGGCAAGAGTCGCCGCATCGTCGCAGGTCTGCGGGTCAGTGCTCAGGCCGGTTTTCTGATCGACGGTCTTGGCGCAGCGGCCATTCTTGATGTAGACCGAGTAGAGGATGGCCTTCAGATTGTTGGGATCCATCTGAAGCAGCCGGCTGGCAGCGCTGAGCGTCTTGTCGGCGTCGCCCATGCCCTGGTAGGTATCCACCAGCAGGTCAAGAACGGCTTGTTTGACCACGCTCTGGGGATAGGTTTGCAGAAAGCCCTCAATTTGCGAGGCTTTGGTTCTTGGATCGGTCTGTGAGGTAGCCATTTGATAGGCATTAAACTCGGCTGGATCCTTGATTGTGATCGAATCCTGTGCACGCAGCGTGGGCGCGGAAACGAGGCCACTACACGCCGATGCCATCAAAAATGCAAAGACGAACTTCTTCATTCAGTGCTCCTGGAAAATGCCGAGATGGAAATCAATATTCAAGCACGCGCTTGCGGAAAATACAACCGTTCTGTTGGACGGTTGAGTGCCGGGGTCACTGGAAAACGATACCACGGCTTCCAATGCGGTGATGGAAGGATTATAGAAAGCCCTGCCCCCCATGACAAGCAAGTTGTCGAGGGAAATACGAAAATACAGGGAATAGGGAATAGGGAGTAGGGCCCGGAATCAGGGATCGGAGAGCGTTTCATTACCGGATCGGAGTCGATCAAGGCTGAAAAGAGGCTGTTTCCTATTCCCTAATCCCTGTTCCCTCGGAACCTACTCCCTACTCCCTATTCCCTATTCCCTATTCCCTCGTTATTGCAGCAGCCGCACCAGTTCGGCCTGTTCGGCCAGGAAGGCGTCGTGGCCATGGGCGCTGGTCATCTCCCGGTAATCGGCCTGCACCCCGGCGGCGCGAATGGTGGAGGCAAACTGGCGCACCGCTTCAGGCGGAAACAGCCAATCCGAGCTGATGCCCACAAAACTGAGCTTGGCGCGTATCCGGCTGAAGGCCTCCTTCGCCGAGGAGTAGCCGCGCAGCGGATCCCAGGTGTCCATGGTGCGCAGCATGGCCAGATACGCATTGGCGTCGAAGCGGTCGATGAACCGCTGGCCCTGGTGGTCCAGATAGCCGGCGATATCGAACCGCCCGCCAATCAGCCCGCCGCCCAGGTCGTCTAACCCCCATGGATCCTCGCCGTTGCGGTTCGGGTTGCGCCCAAAGCGCTCGTCAAAGAGCGCCGCGGACTTGTAGCTGAGCATGGCGATCTGCCGGGCCAGCGCCAGCCCCCGCCGAGGCGGCCGTTGCGGCAGATAATGGCCATTCGCCCACTCCGGGTCGTGCTGAATGGCCTGGCGCTGCAAGTGGTTGAGCGCCAGCCCCATGGCCGAGAGAGGCGTTACGCCAATAATCAACCCCCGCTCCACGCGCTCGGGGTAGAGGATCGACCAATCCAGCGCCTGCATTCCACCTATGGAACCGCCCAGCACCAGCCGCAGTTTCCGGATGCCCAGCGAGTCCAGCAGCCGTGCCTGCGCCCGCACATTGTCGCGGATCGAAACCAGCGGAAAGTCCGAGCCGTAGACCTCGCCCGTCTCGGGATCCACCGAGCCGGGCCCCGTGGAGCCGTAACAGGAGCCCAGCATATTGATGCAAATCACGAAGTCGTGGTCCAGGGACAAGACCGCGCCGGAGGCAAAGATCTCCGGCCACCACTCACCCACCAGCGCCGAACCGGAGAGCGCGTGACAAACCAGCACCGCATTATCCCGAGCCGCATTCAGCCGGCCATATACCGCATAATGCAGCGTTATGCCGGCCAGCGTGCGCCCGCACTCCAGCAACAGGTGCTCGTCGAGCACAAAGTCGCCCTCGTACGTAGGGACCGGAACCGGCGTTACCGCCGGTGTAGGGCTGGTCCCGGTTTGGGGTTCGGTCATCACACTCATTGTGCAACAAGACCCGCCTTCGTGGTTGCGCCCTTGAAGGCGTGGCCGTTGGCGGCCTCGATCGCCTGGTCCAGATCGGCGACGATGTCGCGAATATCCTCGATGCCCACCGAAAGCCTTACCTGCTCCGGAGTGACGCCGGTGGTTGCCTGCTCCTCCACTGAAAGCTGCTGATGGGTGGTCGAAGCCGGGTGGATCACCAGCGACTTTACGTCGCCGATGTTGGCCAGCAGCGAGAACAGCTTCAGCGTATTAATCAGCTTCTTCCCTGCCTCGTAGCTGCCCTTGGGACCAGCTTTGACGCCGAAGGTAACCAGCGCTCCCCGCCCGGTGGGCAGATACTTCTGCGCCCGCTTGTAATAAGGGCTGGACTCCAGGCCCGGATAGTTGACCCACTCCACGCCGGGATGCTGCTCCAGATGATGGGCTACGGCCAAGGCGTTCTCTGAGTGGCGCGCCAGCCGCAGGTGCAGCGTCTCAATTCCCTGCAGAATCAGAAACGCATTGAACGGCGAAAGCGCCGCCCCGGTGTCGCGCAACCCCTGCACCCTCGCCTTCAGGATGAACGCCAGCGGCCCGAAGGCCTCCGTATAGGAAATCCCATGGTACGAAGGGTCCGGCTCGGTAAACTCCTTGAATCGCCCCGAAGCCGCCCAGTCGAACTTGCCCGCGTCCACAATCACGCCGCCAATGGAGGTGCCGTGACCGCCCAAAAATTTGGTGGCCGAGTTCACCACGATGTCCGCGCCCCACTCGATGGGCCGCACCAACGCCGGCGAGGCCGAAGTGTTGTCGATCACCAGCGGCAGCTTGTGCTCGTGCGCAATGGCGGCCAACTGCTCGATATCCGCCACATCCAGCTTGGGATTGCCCAGCGTCTCGGTATAGATGGCCCGGGTCTTGCCGTTGATCAGCGCGCGCAACCCCTTGAAGTCGTCCGCGTCCACAAACTTCACCTTGATGCCCAGCCGCGGAAATGTGTAGTGAAAGAGGTTGTAGGTGCCTCCATAGAGCGAGGTGGTGGAGATGATCTCGTCTCCCGCCGAGGCCAGAGTAGTCAGGGCCAGGGTCTCCGCCGCCTGGCCTGAGGCCGTGGCCAGCCCGGCAGCTCCGCCCTCCAGAGCCGCCACGCGCTTTTCAAAGACGTCAGTGGTGGGGTTCATGATGCGCGTGTAGATATTGCCAAATTCCTTCAGCCCAAACAGCCGCCCGGCATGGTCGGCGTCCTGAAAGACGTAGGAGGTGGTCTGGTAGATGGGCACGGCTCTGGCGCCGGTCGTCGGGTCTGGCACTTGGCCGGCATGAACGGCAAGGGTGGCAAACTGCTGTTTCTTCTCTTCTGGCATAATCGGCTCCTTCTGGCTCCTATGGGTTGGCTGGTGGATGGATTGGGCGCGGGTTCAGGATAAATGGGGCCGGCTCGCTCGAAACGCAAAACGGCCCGAATCCTATGTGGACCCGGGCCGCCTGGCTTCAAGATCGGCTGCGTCTAGCGCATTCGCCTCTCAAGGGCCGCACGGACGGGTCCGCACTCCATGCACATACACATGGCCATGACCGCAGTTCCGAATTCCCTTGATTTCCGCATTAAGGGAAGTATCGACGGAAACGGGGATCATTGTCAATTCCCTCAGATGGTTACGTGCCGAGGGCAAGCCGGAATCCGGAAAAAGACTGTACGACAATTTCGTATTATGTCATAATGCGGATATGAGCAAACCACCCCGCCGCGCCTCCCGCGTCTTCACCATCAGCTTTCCCGAGGAACTTGCCAAGCAAGTTGTTGCCGTTGCCGACGAGGAGAGCCGCAACATCAGCGAACTCTTCCGCGAGGCGTTTCGGACCTACCATATCGAGCGCAGTCACCGGAAGCTGGAGAGGATTCGCGCAGAGGCCGCGAAGCGCGGTCCCGTAAAGTACACAGAAGACGATGTTGAGGCCCTGGTCGACGAGATTCGCGCCGAGAACTATGCACGGCGAAAGAAGACGGCGTGATTCTCGTCTTCGATTCCAGCGTGTGGGTTTCAGCGCTTAAATTCGGTGGCATTCCCCTACAAGCATTGGACCTCGCTCGCGGCCGATTTCGAATCGCCCTCAATCAACCGATTCTGGTCGAAATCCATGCGACCCTGGCAAGAAAGTTTCAATGGACCGTCGCAGAGATTGACGAGGCGTTTGCGGTGTATGCGGTCGGAACCGTGATCGTTCAGACTTCGGGCAGACTCCAAGGCATTTGCCGCGATCCGAAGGACGATATGGTTCTTGAATGCGCCGTGATTGCGGGCGCGGACCTGATCGTAACGGGTGACAAAGACCTGCTTATAGTTGGGAATTATCAAGGGATACGCATTCTTACATCCCGGCAGTTTCTCGACAAGTTCACAGTTTCACCCGCAGATTGATCGCTACTCCTCCCCCTTCCAAACATAAGCTCCGGGCTGCGCCAGCCCAATGTGCGCCAGAACCCGGTAGACGAACTGCCGCGCCATCTCCGTCGAGTCGATGGGGTGGTTATAGAACGCCGGAATCACCGGAAAAATCACCGCTCCAGCCTCCGCGGCCAGCGCCATATTCCGCAGATGAATGCGATTGAACGGCGTCTCCCGCACGCACAGAATCAGCGGCCGCCGCTCCTTGAGCGTAACGTCGGCGGCGCGGGCCACCAGCGTGTTGGCCAACCCGTGCGCAATCGCCGCCAGCGTGCCCATCGAGCAGGGCAGCACGATCATGCCGTTCGAAGGGTGGCTGCCGCTGGCAATCGCCGCGCCAATATCCTCATCCGAGTGCTGCACTGTCTTTGTGGGCACTGCTCCGAGCATCTTTTCCAGCAGATCGTTGCGCCCGGAAACTCCCAGCTCTTCGGCCAGCACGCGCAATGAATTCTCCGAGGCCACAAAGTGAACGCGGGCAACCCGCTCATCCGCCTCCAGCGCGCGCAGCAGCTCCCTGCCAAAGACCGCGCCCGATGCGCCGGTGATTGCTATCGTGAGATTCATTAAGCTCCGAGCCACCAGCTTCCAACTTTCTGACTCCAATGCCAAAGAATACTACGGCGTCGAAATCTCTGGCCTCTAGTTCGTTCCGCTCATCTAATTTGCCGCGCAACTTCGCGCCGAATCGGAGCGCGCGCGCCGTAGGCGCAATGTGTGTTAGCCCCGCGCTTCAGCGTGGGGTTTCCAGCGATTGAAATCAAATAGAGTCCCGTAGGGACGGCGCCCGTCCCATTACCCGAAAACATAACGCTCGTCATACTGGATTCCGCAATTGCGGAGTAGAGCGACAAATTCCTGTTCAAAATTGCGTTTGCGGTGATGCTCCTCCTGGTTTTGAATGTATCTCTTCACGACCGAAACCTGCGAAGGGCTAACGCTGAATGCGCCGTATCCCTCCTGCCATGAAAAACCATGCCCCATCCACCTGGAGGAGCTTCCCTTGAGTTTCTGAACGGCTCGGGCAAGGGAGTAAGACGCTGTCAAGACAAAGAGCAAATGAATGTGATTCGCCGTTCCGCCCACGGCGATGAGCGAGAACCCCTCGCTGCGGGCAATGCCGCCCAGGTAGGCATAGAGTTCGGCTGTACGGGCTGCGGGAATGAGGGAGCGGCGATCTTTCGTGCTGAATACACAATGGATGAAATTGCTCGCATACGTATGCGCCATCTTGCACCGTCCCTACGGGACTCTAATTATACAATCGCTATTTCCACCCCACGCTGAAGCGCGGGGCTAACAAACATAGCGCCTACGGCGCGCATCGCTGGCCGACCCGAGGTTGCGGTCAAAGATTCGGCCTTGTCCGTCTTCAGCGCGCACAGCAACTCCCGGCCGAAGAACGCACCCGAAGCGCCAGTGAGTGCTACGGTAATGTTCATTCCGTAATGTTCATTCCGTTCGGATATCCGTTGTAGGAGGTAGTATCGGCACAGTAAAAGAGATGCGACTTACAGTGCTATTTTCAGCGGAATGACTGATCTTCCCAGAAATATCGAGTGCAACTACCTTAATGCCGCCGCCACCGCCACCTTCTGTTTTTGACGTAGCAGTCACGGCTACATCGAATTTCACTTCTTGCATCCTATTCTTCTGGTCGTCAGGTCCGTCCCATGTGGGACAAATCACACCGTTACCGGAAAGTCTGGAATCATACTTTTCCTTAGCTGATGCAATACCAGCCATAATCTGTATCAGCGAGTTGCAAATGAATTCTTGAAGCTCCATCTGGCTCTCCTAAAACAATTGAAAAATACGTCGGGACAACGATTGGTTCCAGCCTATTTTGAAAGCTTACAGATACTCGCCCAGCACCCTCTTAAAGATCGCGTCCACATTCCCCAACTGCCGCGTAGAGTCGAACGTCCGCGACAACTTTTCCGCACTCAACAGCGCGGTGATCGCCGCATCGCGCGCCACCTCATCCCGAAAGACCAAATCCTCATTCCACGCCCGCATGGCATGCTCCTGCACCAGCCGGTAAGCGTCCTCGCGCAGCATTCCGGCCTCGGCCAGGTCCAGCAGCAGTTGCCCGCTGAAGATCAGCCCGCCCGTGGACTCAAGATTCTTTTTCATCCGCTCCGGATACACCAGCAGCCGGTCGATCAGGTTCTCCGTCCTGGCCAGCAGGTAATCCACCAGAATGGTCGAGTCCGGAAAGATCACCCGCTCCACCGAGGAGTGCGAAATATCCCGCTCGTGCCACAGCGCAATGTTTTCAAACGCCGCCTGCGCATTGCCGCGCAGCACCCTGGCCAACCCGCTGATCTGTTCGCTGTTTACCGGGTTCTTTTTATGCGGCATGGCCGACGAGCCCTTCTGCTTCTCGCTGAAGTACTCCTGCGCCTCGCGCACCTCGGTCCGCTGCAAGTGGCGCACCTCCACGGCAATCTTGTCCAGCGTGCTGCCGAGTATCGCCAGCGTGGAAATGTAGGCGGCGTGCCGGTCGCGCTGGATCACCTGCGTAGCCACCGGCGCCGGCTTCAGCCCCAGCCGCTCGCAAATCCGCTCCTCGTGCTCCGGCTTCAAATGCCCAAACGTCCCCACCGCGCCCGAGAGCTTGCCCACCCGCATATCCTCAGCCGCCACGTCAAAGCGGAAAAGATTGCGCTGCATTTCCGCGTACCAGTTCAGCAGCTTCAGCCCAAAGGTGGTCGGCTCGGCATGAATCCCATGCGTGCGTCCGATCGTCGGCGTGTGCTTGAACTCCAGGGCGCGCCGCCTGAGCACCGCCAGCAGCTCCACCAGGCCGGAGCGGATCAGCACCGAAGCTTCCTTCACCTGCAACGCCTGCGCCGTATCAACAACATCATTGGAGGTCAAGCCGTAGTGCAGCCAGCGGGACTGGGCGTCCAGCCCCTGTTCTTTCAGAGTTTCGGCGACCGCAGTAGTGAAGGCGATCACGTCGTGCTTCACCTCCGCCTCGATCTCCTGGATGCGCGCAACGGAAAAACTGGCGCGCTGGGCGATCGCCTCAGCCGCCGTGGCGGGAATCACACCATCCTCGGCCAGCACGGCGCTTGCCGCCGATTCCACCTGGAGCCAGCAACGGTACTTGTTCTCTTCCGTCCAGAGCCGGCCCATCGCCGGGCGGGTATAGCGATCAATCATGGGCGAACTCCTCATCAGGACCGCCTGCCGCGGCCTGTGCCAACTCTTGATTGTACGAGGAAATGATACTCAGGCGCGAGAAATGCCCCGTGCCCCATCCTTTCCGCTTCTTTCTGTCAAGTTCCAGGAGATTCTTTACACATCGTTATCAGGACATCCTTTACCGTCGGGGTCTGCGCTCAACGGTCCACTGCAGTGGACCGTTGAGCGCAGAG
>JBEKGY010000059.1:0-16436 GCA_050012555.1 Occallatibacter sp. | reverse complement strand
CTTCATAACCTCTATCGGCGAAGGCACTGATCATTATCGTGAGAAAGTGGAAAAATTAAAAGATTCATCCATACTTTTCTTCGGAGAAGGTACTTATCAGTACACATCTAATAATCAGACTGAGACGAGACAGATATTTGTAGAGCTAACATTTAACGAAAGAACTCGAAGGGTTTCCTCCTTGCAGAGTTCTGGGGATTATGGCGAAAGATCAATCACTAAATTTGCTACGATTTGAATGTGAGAAATTAATCAAATCAGCGGTCTATGATCCCCAACGTCGCAATGCGAAAATAATGGTCGGGACGGGCAGATTTGAACTGCCGACCCCTCGCACCCCAAGCGAGTGCTCTACCAGGCTGAGCCACGTCCCGACACGATCAAGCCAGTCCGCCGCGGCGGACCAGCTATGGGGTCCAGATAAGTTTACACCAGCACCGCCGCTGCGTGCTGAGCCGCTCCACCAACAATTAACCATCACCCCTTGCGCGTGCTCCGATACAGCTCTTCCAGCGCATCGCAAGCCGTCCGCACCCCGTCCTCATGTTCCAGCCGCCGCGCCACCAGCGTCGCCCGCAGCGCAAACAAAGGCTCGGCCAGCATCGCCTTCAGCTTCCGCGCCACTCTCACCGGCGTGTAATTCCCCCGCTGAATCACCTTTGCCACCTTCAGCCGCCGCATCCGCCTCGCGTTGTCCGGCTGATCGTGCGAGTAGGGCATAATCATCATCGGCTTGCCCGCCCGCAGGCATTGCGCCGTCGTCCCCACTCCGCCCTGGTGCACCACCATCGCCGCCCGCGAAAACAGCCCCGAGTAAGGCGCGTATTCGGCCACGCAGATGGTCTCCGGCAGCTCTTGCAGCGGCCGGTTGCGCGGGTCCGAGCCGATCAGCAGCACCGCCCGCGCCCCCAGCCGGATCGCCGCCTTGGCCGAAAACTCGTAGAACCGCCCCGCCGCCAGCACCGCCGCCGACCCCAGCGTAAACACCACCGGCGCCGGCCCCGCGGACAAAAACTCCTCCAGCTCCGCCGGCAGCGCCGCGTTCCCCGCATCCGCATCGTAGTAGCAGAATCCCGTAATCAGCGTATTCTCCGGCCAATCCTTCTGCGCCGTTCCCAGCACCCGCGAAAACAGCGCCAGCACCAGGTACGGCGAGTGCTTGGCGTCGAACAGCGGATTCTTTCCCTTCGGCAGCCCCAGTTCCTCGCGCAAAGCGTAGATCGGCTGCGGCCATTTCCGGCTCACAAACCTCGCCAGCCGTTTGACCACGCGGCCAAATCCAGGCACCGCCTTGTCCGCCCGCGCCAGCCGCGGGTACGGAGGAAGCACCGGCGGGTCGAAGGCGGAGAAAAACGACAGCGGCGCCAGCACGTAGCTCGCCCATTTGATCCCCGTCACCTCGGCCACCAGCGGTCCGGCATAATTCAGCTCGCCCAGCAGCAGCAGATCGGCCCGCTCCGGCCTGGTCGCAGCATCCAGCAGATCGTCGTAAGTCTGCCGCAGCACCGGAAACAGAAAATCCCTCAGCCCGTGCTCCGTCCCCTTCTTCACGTCGTAGACCATCTCCACCAGGATGCTGTTTGCAGGATCGATATCCGGCCGCACCGCGTGGAATTCCAGCCCCAAAGGCACGATCCTCGACTCAAACACCGCCGGCACCGCCATCACCGGCACATGCCCGCGCCGCTTCAGCTCCAGTGCAATGGCGATCAGCGGATTGATGTCGCCCAAGGTGCCGATATTCGAAAGAACTATGCGCAAAATAAGGTCCCCGTCTCGTTTATGGCTGGGTGCCCCAGGTCTTTCGCCGCGGCGAACCGCGGCGGAAGACCTGGGAAACCACGAACCCAAACCAGCGCCTTCTTCAACCAGGCCGGATCAACTAAGAGGGTAATGCATCTGGCATGGGGTAGGCCTCGCCTTCCTCTTTCCCAGCCACTGATAAATGCTATTCTTGCCAGGTTGAACATTCACACGGAGCCCCCATGCCCACCAAGCGTACTTTTCAAATTCTCACCCGCTCCCTCGCATCCACGGCCCTGCTGTGCGGCCTTCTCGCCGCCCCGGCCTTGCTTTCCTCCCAGCAGCCCTACAAAATCCTCGACCGCTGGAAGATCGGCGGCGACGGCGGTTGGGATTGCCTGCTCGCCGACCCACCGGCCCACCGCCTCTACCTCACCCGAGGCGCTCGCGTCGACGTCCTCGATACCCAGACTGGCAAATCGGTCGGCAGCATCGCAAACCTCCATGGCACCCACGGCATCGCCCTAGATAACGCCGGCAAATTCGGCTACATCTCCGACGGCGGCGGCAACGCCGTAGTCGTCTTCGACCGCGCCACCCTGGCCACCGTCGCCACCATTCCCGCCGGCCAAAACCCCGACGGCATCGTATTCGAGCGGGCCACCCAAACCGTCTGGGCCTTCAACGGCCGCAGCCAGGACGTCTCCGTCATCAGCGCAAGGCTGCCCACGCGGAAAACCAGGGCCCCCGGCGACGGGTCTTTGTCGCTGGAGTGGAAAGTCATCGCCACCATCCCCCTCCCCGGCAAGCCCGAATTCCCCGCCGTCGACGGCAAAGGAACGGTCTTCGACAACATCGAAGACAAAAGCGAACTCGTCCGCCTCGACGCCAACACCAAAACAATGACCGCAGTCTGGCCTCTTACCGGCTGTGACGGCCCCAGCGGACTGGCCTTCGACGTCCCCGGCGCCCGCCTCTTCTCCGTCTGCGGCGGCAAGCACATGGCCGTCACCGACTCCAACACCGGCAAATCCCTCGCCACCCCCGCCATCGGCGAAGGCCCCGACGCCGCGGGCTGGGACGCGGCTCACAAGCTCGCATTCTCGTCGAATGGCCGCGCAGGCACCCTAACCGTCATCGACGCCGGTACCCCCGGCTATCCCGTCATTGAGGAACTGCCTACTCAATCTGGCGCCCGCACCATGGCCTATGATTCCGCCGCCGACCGCATCTATCTCGTTGCCGCCGAATTCGGACCCCGCCCCGACCCAACCCCCGAAAATCCTCGCCCCCGTCCACCCATCGTTCCCGGCAGCTTCACCGTCCTCGTCGTTGGCCGGTAAAAACAATTTGAGAAATCAGCAACCCTGAAAAAGCGCGCATTCCACCGCGAAAATCGCGCGCCGCTCGACGCGGGCCCCATCGTCCTTCTATCCTCAATGTGTTGGCCGCGTTTGTTAGAGCCGCTGCCCCATTGGAATCCTGCCTGCCATGAACGCCCAGACCATTGCCGTGCACCTGCCCGACGGAGTTGTTTGCGAAGTCCCCTCCGGCACAACGCCTCTCGAAATTGCCAATTCCATCTCGCCGCGCCTCGCCGCCGCCGCCGTGGTAGCCCGCCTGACCCCTGTCAACGGCGCAGCCACGCAAAGCGCTGCCCCCGACAGCCAGTCGGAAGACACAATGTACGCAGCTGAAGACTCGGCCGCCCCGCGCCTGGTGGACCTGGGCACGCCCCTCACCGCCGATACCCGCCTTGAGCTGCTCACCGAGAAGGACCCCGAAGCTCTCAAGGTCGTTCGCCACTCCGCCGCGCACGTGCTCGCCACCGCCGTTCTTGAGCTCTTCCCTGAGACCAAACTCGGTCACGGCCCGGCCACCGACGCCGGCTTCTTCTATGACTTCTATCGCCCCACCCCCTTCACGCCGGAAGACCTCATAACTATCGAGGCAAAGATGAAGGAAGTTGTCGCCCGCGACGAGCCGTTTTTGCGAGAATCTACTCCAAGAGATCAAGCGCTGGAAGCGTTCGCCCGCGACGGCGACTTCATGAAGACCCACTTCGTGACCAAGTTCACCGAGCCTGGCTCCCAGGTCAGCTTTTATCGCAACGGCGGCTTCGTTGACTTTTGCCGCGGCCCTCATGTGCCCTCCACCGGCCGCGTCAAGGCTTTCAAAGTCCTTTCGCTCGCTGGCGCTTATTGGCTCGGCGACGAGAAAAATCCCCAGCTTCAGCGCATCTACGGCACCGCGTTCTTCTCGCAGAAAGCCCTCGACGAGCACTTCGCCCGCCTTGAAGAAGCGGCCAAGCGCGACCATCGCCTGCTGGGCAGGCAACTGGACCTCTTCAGCATTCAGGAGCTGGCCGGCGCGGGGCTCGTCTTCTGGCATCCCAAGGGCGGAATCGTCCGCAAGGTCATGGAGGACTGGATGCGCGACGAATGCCTCCGCCGCGGCTACTCGCTGGTCTTCACCCCCCACGTCATGCGCCGCGAACTGTGGAAGATCAGCGGCCACGAAGGCTTTTACTCCGGCAATATGTACACCCCCATGGAACTGGACGATGCCGAGTATCGCCTCAAGCCGATGAATTGCCCCGGCCACATCCTCATCTACAAAAACTCGCCCAAGAGTTACCGCGACCTTCCCGTCCGCCTGGCCGAGTTAGGCAACGTCTACCGTTACGAGCGCTCCGGCACCATGCACGGCCTGCTGCGCGTCCGCGGCTTCACCCAGGACGACGCCCACATCTTCTGCACCCCCGGCCAAATCGAAGACGAAGTGGTCGCCTGCATCGACTTTGCCGAAGCCGTCCTCAAAACCTTCGGCTTCAAGGAGTTCATCGTCGAGCTCTCCACATGGGACCCCAACGACCGCGCCCACTACGCTGGCTCCGACGATAACTGGAACCTCGCCGTCGGGTCCCTCGAGCGCGCCCTCGAACGCAAGGGCATCACCCACAAAACCATCTCCGGCGAAGCCGCCTTCTACGGCCCCAAGATCGACGTCAAGCTGGTCGACGTACTTGGCCGCCTCTGGCAGCTCTCCACCGTCCAATTCGACTTCAACCTTCCCGCCCGCTTCGAGCTTGAATACGTCGGCGAAGACGGCGAGCGCCATCAACCCGTGATGGTTCACCGCGCCCTCTTCGGCTCCGTCGAGCGCTTCTTCGGCGTCCTCATCGAGCACTACGCCGGCGCCTTCCCGCTCTGGCTCGCCCCCGTGCAGGTCGGTCTGGTCCCCATCAGCGAGCGCCACCACGCCTACGCCAAAAAGGTTGACCAGGAATTAAAACAGGCGGGCCTGCGCGTAGAGATCGACGACCGCAACGAAAAAATGAACGGCAAGATTCGCGACTTCGCCAATCAGAAAACGCCCTACATTCTGGTCTTCGGCGACAAGGAAGAAGCCGCCGGCTCTGTCAGCGTCCGCACCCGCGGCAAAGGCGACCAAGGTTCCATGCCCTTGGCCGACTTCATCGCCAAAGCCAAAGCCCTGGTATCCAGCCAGTCTACGGAACTCTAGTAATTGCTCTGAAATTGGAGGATACTGTCTCCATGGCAACGCAGCCCGTTTTCGACAAGCACGTCAGCGTCGAGCAGTATCTCTCGACCGTCTACGAGCACGACTGCGAGTATGTGGACGGAGTCATCGAGGAGCGCGACTTGGGAGAGTTTGAGCATTCTTGGTTGCAATTGTTTCTGGGCAGCATCTTTGTCGCCCATCGCGCTGAATGGGGCGTAGTTGCGGTTTCAGAACAGCGGGTCCAAACCCAGCACGACCATTTCCGCGTCCCCGACCTCACCATCCTTCGCTCAGGCGCCGCACGGGAGCGCATTCTCACTCATCCACCCCTATTGGTGATCGAGATTCAGTCGCCGGAAGACAGCTTGCGCCGCACTGTGGCCAAAACGGCAGAGTATCTCGCCTTCGGCATTGAGCACGTCTGGGTAATCGACCCCAATGCCCGCGTCGGCTATCGCGGCACGGCAGACGGCCTGCAATTGGCCCGCTCTGGCGAACTGACTATTCCCGAAACGCCCATCCGCATTGTGCTGGCTGAACTCTTCGCCGAGTTGGACCGGGTTTGATGCCGAGACTCGTCTAACTTTCTTCGGAATCAACGCGTACAAATTCCGTCCAGACTTTCACGCCTGGATCGATGCGAATCTCGTTAAAGAAATGGTATTGCCTGCCCGATAGCCCCTTGCAATGCACGACCACCGGGATCCTATCGAGGATTCTGCCTTGAGCAAATTGCTCATCAAGGAGAGCCGGTTGACGAGCCATTCCACCCTGCTGGCCATCCTGAGCGATAAACCAGCTACACGGTCTCTCACCGTCGGGCTCTATGAGGGGAACGCCTTCAATGTTGACGGATACACCGGTGCCTGCTATCGGGTCAACCGCAACACTAAAGGCCGGTCCCAGTCCGATATTCCTAAGTTGGGGAGCATTGAGGCTCAACCGCTGACCAGGCACATATTCCCCTGACGAAATATCAAAGAGCACCACTGGCTTTATGCTGGCTTCGAGCTGGTCTTCGGCAGCTTTTCGCAAGAGCCATGTTTCGTTCGTGTAAAAGACTAAGGCCACGAAAGCCAGAATTCCTGCAACAGCCGCTTCAGCAGCGGCGACCACGCTGAAGCGCTGAATTGCGGTCTCGGGAACCGATTGCACATAACACCATGCTATTGCGCACAATGCCAGACCGAATGCGACGAACACGACGACAACGCCATACCCTTTGCTTCTTCCACCATTCATGGTCCCAATCTCCACAAAATCATTGACAGATCACCGAAAGTCTAAGCATTAATCGCCATCCCCTCCACCGCGCCATAAGCATCCAGAAGGCTCTCCGCCAGCGTAGGATGCGCGTGGATGGTAAACATCATCTGCTCCACCGTGCCTTCCAGTTCCATTACCGCAACCGCCTCGGCAATCAGCTCCGTGGCCTGCGGCCCGATAATGTGCACGCCCAGAATCTCCCCGTACTTCGCATCGGAGACCACCTTCACAAACCCGTCGTGGCTGTCCACGATAGTAGCCTTCGAGTTCCCCGCAAACGGGAACTTGCCCACCTTCACCTCGAAGCCCTTTTCCTTTGCCTGCGCCTCCGTCAGCCCCGCCGACCCGATCTGCGGCTCCGTATACGTGCAGCCCGGAATCCGGTCCCGCCGCACCGGCCTATACGCCCGCCCGGCAATCTTCGCCACCGCCACCATCCCGCTCATCGCGCCCACATGCGCCAGTTGCGGCAGCCCTGCCACAATATCCCCGATGGCAAAGACCCCCGGCTCCGCCGTTTCCTGCGCCTCATTCACCTTCACGAACCCGCGTTCCAGCTCGATCTTCGTCTTCTCCACGCCCACATTGTCCGTCAGCGGCGACCGCCCCACCGCCACCAGCGCCTTTTCCGCTTCCTTCGTCTGCGTCTTGCCGTTCGCGTCGGTATAAGTCACCTTCACGCCGTCTTTGGTCTTCTCCACTTTCTCCACTTTCGCGCCCGTATTCACATCAATGCCACGCTTCTTGAACAGCCGCGTCAGCTCCTTTGAAATCTCCTCGTCCTCCACCGGAACCGCCCGCGGCAGAAACTCGAGAATCGTGACTTCAGTTCCGAAACTGCGAAAAATCGACGCAAACTCCACCCCCACCGCCCCCGCTCCAATCACCACCAGCGACTTGGGAACCTGCTCGATAGCCAGAATCTCAATGTTCGTCAGCACGCGATCGTCCGCCTTCAGTCCAGGCAGCAACTTGGCCGCCGACCCCGTGGCCAGAATCATGTTCTTCGCCTTCACTTGGGCTCCAGCGCCGCCCGTCGCGGTCACCTCCACCGTATGCACCCCGTCAACCGCCGGACCCGTCAGCCGCCCATAGCCCTCGATCGTTGTGATCCTGTGCTTCTTCATCAGGAAACCCAGCCCTTTGGTGTGCTTCACGATGATGTCGTTCTTGCGCTTCAGCACCGCCGCCCAGTTCAGCACAGGCGTCCCGATCCCCTCAATCCCGAACTCCGCCGCATTCTTCAGGTGGTCCCATATCTCTGCGTTGAACAGCAGCGCCTTGGTCGGAATGCAGCCCACGTGCAGGCAGGTCCCGCCCAGCACGTTGGTCTTCTCGATCAGCGCCACCTTCAGCCCGTACTCCGCGCCGCGAATCGCCGCCGTATATCCGGCTGGCCCGCTGCCAATGATCGCCACGTCGTAAATCGTCTCTGCCAAGGGGAACTCCATTCCTGGGCGCCCCGTCTCTCGGAACGCCGCCACTGCATAGTTTAAATGGCCGCCGCATCTGCCAAAGCTGCGCGCTGCCTGTGTAGCTCGTTCAATTCGAGCCCTCCGGACCCAGCAGGCGAACCTCCTGAAGCGTCCACCAGTATCCGCCGCCTTCGGGACTGGATTTGTATTTTGTGCCTAAATATCCATTGGTAAAATTCGCGGAGTAAGACAGCCACGCCGTTCTGCCGTCCTGGCTGATAAACTTCGACGGAAAATTGACAAAATAACCCTGCTCGCCGAAATCCTTCATATAGACCACCAGCTTCCACGGCCCGGTAATCTCCGTGGATTCAAGAATGTATGTGTTGAACTTCGAAATGGTATTTCCCCCGTCCGTTACCACCATGAGATATTTCTTCAGCGGAGCGTCATACGTCATGGTCACGGACCCCATGTTGTTGTCCCACTTCAGCAGTGGCTTGATCTGCGAAAAGTCGTGCGTCCAGATAGCCTTCCCCTTGCGGTCGTGGCCGGCAAAAAACTCATACTTTTTCGCAGTCTCCATGTTATGCACGCTGGGTTTTACGCGCGCCAGGTAAATCTCGTCGCCGGTAATCCAGCTTAAGTCAGCATCGCGCGGCTCCGGATCGGGATCGGAGGCGCCGTGGGCCACCAGGTAAGCCTTCCCGTCCGGCGAGTATTGCATCTCCTGCCCAAAGTCCACCACGTGCGGAACGCCCATCTTCACCTTGCCGCCAAAATGATCCGGCTCCGAAAACAGCGGGTGATCGGGCGTGTGCCTGGTTTGGTGCCAGGTCTTTCCGTAATCGGTCGAGTACCGGAAGCCCACAAACGGCCCCAGCACGTCCCAATTCAGATGTTTTTCAGGAGTCTGATGCAGGCAGTAAGTCCCGTAGTACCAAACGCCCTTGTAAACCAGGCTTCCCGAGGGATACCGTCCTTCATAGGGTGCTGGACTCGACGGATAAGTTGAAACATCCGTGATCTTCAGATCCATGGGATCATTTCCAAGAATCGTGGCGTACCCGGTAGTAGCCTTTGCGCCGCCGGAACCTGAATTTACTCCGTTCACCTCTCCATCCGTCCATGGCGAATAGAGGTTCCCATCGGCAGCCCAGGATGGATACCATGTATCCGCACCGCCATAGTGGGCGTGTCTCCCGGTAAAGGCTATTCCAGTGAGCTCACTCG
Source organism: Occallatibacter sp. (assembly GCA_050012555.1). Taxonomy (GTDB): domain Bacteria; phylum Acidobacteriota; class Terriglobia; order Terriglobales; family Acidobacteriaceae; genus Telmatobacter. The sequence continues at coordinate 7,254 of JBEKGY010000059.1, read as the reverse complement.
ACGCCGCAAAGGGGATGCCGGCAGGCGGCTGCGAAGGCCATACCTTCATACCGGTGCCCTTCGTGTCGTCCGAGCTCGGCTGACCGAATGCTTCGCGTGGGCAATCGAACGCAAAATACGTGATAACCAACAAAACCAAAATTGCAAAAAAACCACGATCTTTCAAATTCACGGTAATGCTCCTCAAACGGAAAATTTCGCCCCACAATTAGCCAATCATGTTAGTGATCCGGTCCAAAATGATCAAATCCACTGTAAAGCTGTCATCCTGAGCGTAGTCCGCCGCGGCGGACGGAGTCGAAAGCCTGCCCTGAGCGAAGCCGAAGGGGACCTGCGGTTGTTATTGCTTCTTGTCCAGCTTCGCCTGCACCAACTCCGCTGCCGCGCGCAAAATCTCCGCCTCATTCCCAAAGCCCTCCATCCAATGCACCTCCGGCTCCCGCCGGAACCACGTTAGCTGCCGCTTGGCATAGTTGCGATGCCCTTGTTGTGCGGCCGCGATAGCCTCCTCGTCTGACCAAAGGCCCCGCAGCACGCCCAGCGCCTGCCGGTAGCCCAGCGAGTCCAGCGCTTTCACCGGCCCATACCGCTCCAGCAGACCCCGCGTCTCCTCAATCAAACCAGCCGCAAACATCGCCGCCGCTCTCCGGTCGAGCCGTTCATAAAGCGCCTTCCGCGGCGGGTTCAGTCCCATCCTCAGCAGCCGGAACCCCGTCAGCGGATCGCGGCCCAGCACCTCGGAGAGCGGCTTGCGCGCCGCCAGGCAAACCTCGATGGCTCGAATCAGCTTAGCCGTATCGTTGGGGTGAATGCGCCTGGCTGAAGCCGGGTCCAGCCGCCCCAGCAGCCGGTGCAGCCAACCCTCCCCGTGCCTATCGCGGCTCCGTTTCAGCCGCGTCCGCAGCCCCTGCTGCCTCTCCGGTCCGGCAAACAGCCCCTCCGTCAGCGCCCGCAGATAGAGACCCGTTCCCCCGGTCACAATGGGCAGCCGTCCGCGCCCTGCAATCTCCCTCAGCGCCGCCCGTGCAGCCCGGCTGTACTCACCCGCGGTAAATGGCTGGTCCGGCTCAACCACGTCGATCAAATGGTGGGTCACCCGCGCCCGTTCCTCCGCGGTAGGTTTGGCCGTTCCCAGCTCCATCCCCCGGTAAACCGCCACCGAATCGCAACTGACGATCTCCCCGCCGAACCGTCGCGCGAGCGCCAGCGAGAGCGCCGTCTTCCCGCTCCCCGTTGGACCCAGCAGTAGAACTACCAAAGGGTCCGCAGTCCGCGAAGGACCCGTCCGCGCAGGACTCACAGCCGCCACCATCCCTGCGGGAATATCCACTTCGGGTTGGTGTGAAAAAGCCACCACAATAAGATCGCCCCCGCCAACAACACCAGCCCAAACGCCTGGTTTCGCCGGAAAATCCGCCGCTGCTCCTCCCGCCGCGCCTTCTCGGCCACTTCCTGGAGGTAAGGTTTTATGCGCGTTTGCACCACGGCGCGTCCCTCCCGCTGGCGCGGCGTCCGGTCGTCCGGGCGCCACGCATCAGTATAGGGCAGCGACAGCTCTTCGCACTTTCCCCTCCCGTTTGACTTCTTACCCCCGCTTTGCTCTGATTAACCTTTCAGTATTCGGCAATATCGGGAAGAGCAGGGAAGCACCCATGAAAGTCTTGATCTTCGGTTCCGGAGGCCGCGAGCACGCGCTGGCCTGGGCGGTAAAACGCAGCAAGCGAGTCTCTGAGGTAGTCTGCGCCCCCGGCAACGGCGGCATCGCCCAAATTGCCCGCTGTCTGCCGGTGGACCTCAAGGACCTCGACGCCATGGTCCGCGTCGCCGTGGCTGAGCAGCCCGGCCTCACCATCGTCGGCCCCGAGCTGCCCCTCTCCCTCGGCATCGTCGATGCCCTTCAGCAGCGCGGCCTGCGCGTCTTCGGCCCCACCCGCGCCGCCGCCATGCTGGAGAGCAGCAAGGGCTTCGCCAAGCGCTTCCTGCAGCGCCACAACATCCCCACCGCCAACTACTTCGTCTGCACCACCGAGGCTGAGCTGGAGAAAGCCGTCGAAATCTTCCACCCGCCCATCGTCGTCAAGGCCGACGGACTGGCCGCCGGCAAGGGCGTCATCATCTGCCCCTCGCGACCCATCGCCATCGAGGCCGCCCACGACCTGTTTTCCGGCAAGCTGCTGGGCCAGCCCGAGCAGCAGATCGTTGTCGAGGAGTTTCTTGAGGGCGACGAAATCAGCTACCTCTGCCTCTCCGACGGCAAGCATGTGACTCCGCTCGTCCCCGCCCAGGATCACAAACGTATCGGCGAGGGCGACAAGGGCCCCAACACCGGCGGCATGGGCGTCTATACCACCGATACCATGCTCGACCCCGGCATGAACGACTGGATTCTCCGCCACATCGCCGAGCCAACCGTCCGCGGCATGGCCGAGGAGGAAACGCCCTTCGCCGGCGTTCTCTACTGCGGTCTCATCATCACCGCGCGCGGACCCCAGGTCCTCGAATTCAACGCCCGCTTCGGCGATCCAGAAACTCAGGCCATCCTCCTGCGCCTCGAAAGCGACCTGGTGGATGCCCTCGAAGCCTGCATCGACGGACGCCTCGCCGATACCGAGCTGCGCTGGACCCCCGGCGCCTCAGCCTGCGTAGTGGCCAGCTCCGCTGGCTATCCCGGCAGCTATAAAACAGGCTTCCCCATCACCGGCCTCAGCGCCGCCGCCCGCGTTCCGGGGGTGCAGGTCTTCCACGCCGGCTCCGCCCAGGTGGGCAGCCAACTGCTCACCAATGGAGGCCGCGTCCTCGGCACCGCCGCCGCCGCGCCCTCGCTTGAAGAGGCCCTGGCCCGCGCCTACCAGGCCCTCGCCGAGATTCACTTTGAAGGTATCTACTATCGCCACGACATCGGCCATCGCGCCCGATAGCGGTTCTCCAGTTGCTGTCGAGTGGAACCATTGAGGCTGAGTGGCTTTTTCCTCAAGAAAAAGCCACCCTGGAGGATGCTGGTAATGGTATATAAACTGGAGAACCGCTCTCAGGAGCAAACCATGACCCCTGCCATCACACTGGAAGAGCTGCTCGCCTGGAACCAGGAGTCTTCCAACTTCTGGAAAGCCCACCTTGACGCCAATCCCGCCCTGCTGGCGCTGCCCTGCGGCATCGGTGGCGCAGCCACCGTGCAAGAGTTCGTCCGCCATATTTGGGGAGTCGAATTGCGCTGGGGACAGCGCATCGCCGGACTGCCCGTCTTGGCAAAAGAAGAGATGCCGGCCGGCCCATTGGACGCGGTCTATGGCCTGCACAACCAGGCCATCGAGGTCTACCGCACCCTCCTGGACGACCCCGCTCAAAACTGGAACGAGACCATGACGCTGGACTTTCCCTGGCTGCCGCCGCAGGCACGAACTTCTACCCGGCGCAAGGTCATGGGCCATGCGCTCTTCCACAGCCAGCGCCACTGGGCGCAACTGGCTACGCTGGTCCGCGCTGCCGGATTCCCCTCGGAATTCAAGGGAGACTTGCTCTTCAGCTCGGCTCTGGTATAGGTTCCGCCTCTGGTTCAGCCTCTGGCTTTGATTCTGACTCTGGCTTCGATTCTGACTCTGGCTTTGATTCCACCGCTGCTTCAGGCTTCCCCTGCTGTTTCTGGAAGCAGGACCGGCAAAGCACCGGCCGCCCCTGCGTAGGCTTGAACGGAACCGTCGTGGCCGCACCGCACTCCGAACAGCTCGTCCGGGTCTCCGGGCGCACCCTGGAGCCTCCGCGCACACGCTTCGCCTTGCACTGCTTGCAGTGCTTGGGATCATTCTTGAACTGTTTGTCGTGGAAAAATAACTGTTCGCCGGCTGTGAATACGAACTCGGCGCCGCAGTCCATGCACTTCAATACTCTGTCGGTAAATTCCATGACCGGCTTCCCTGAAACAGGGAAAAGCCCGAAATCGGCCATAACTCATGAAACGCTTGCCGGTCCCGCTTCCCTGTCTTCAAACTTCTATCGACAACAAGGGCCCGGGCCGCAATACTTTCAGCGGCAATTCATTTGTCTACCCGGCAATCCGGATGACTTGAATAACACTACCACACTCCCCGAATGCCGAGCGATAATTAAAAAAAGAATCGTAACAGTCCGCCCCGAGTCTGTCTAGACTCTCTTGTAACTCCCACTAACTCTCAGCGGGAATTCCGGGGCGGCGCTGTTACGAAATTGGAGAAAAAAGTTAGTCCTGCTCCTTGCGAGCCTTCTTGCGATTCCGCTTGCGTGCTAAAGCCGCCTTCACGCGCTTCTTCTCGCCCGGCTTCAGGTAGTAGGAGTGACGCTTGACTTCCTTGATGATGTCCTCCTGCTGTACCTTCCGCTTAAACCGGCGCAACGCATTTTCGAGCGGCTCGCCTTCCTGTATGCGAACCTCTGCCAAGAAATCCCACCTCCAAACCTGCCAAAGGGGCTTCTTCCATGATACCGGCAATAGCGGAGTTCGGCTCAAGCGCTAGCACATTTCCTCGCAAAATCCTGTTCATGCAATGGAATTTGATCCGAGATGGCGCCCGAATGCCATTCCCAGCCCGGTTAGGTCCCGCCAGCCGATTTTATTTTTGTCGTTTATTGATGATTCAGAAGGACTTGCTGAAAATCCTGGTGCCGAAGAAGGGATTAGGAAGGCGGAGCCGAGTTTTCCCAAGTAAAATGCTAAAACTTCGATTCTAAAAAAGCAAGGATTTAGGACGACCTGAATTTTTCCATCAATACTAGGATTTTTGTCTAGGAGACGCCTCTGCCTTAGGAAGGCTTAGGATGCCTTAGGAATTAGGAAGGGCTTAAGAAGGCACCTGAAGGGCAGGATTGGGACACAAGACCTCAGACCTGTTAGAGCCAAATCGCGCCCCCAGCATCCACAGCTTCTCCACACTATCTTCGCCTCTTCTTCGCCTATAATGTCCCCATGTTCCCCACCCCCTCAGGCCGCAAATCGTTCGTCGTCACCTGCAAGCGATGCCGCCGCGACGTTCCATCCGGCGTCAGGGAGTTTCCCTTTCAGTCGGTCGCCGTCCAGTGTCCGCTTTGTGGAGAGCGACGACAGTACATGCCAAGCGAGGTCTTTCTCGGGCGACCTGACCAACTCGTCACCCACCAGCAGCGGGTCGGAGGCCGATAATGTTCACAACTTGCGAACAAGGACGGTGGTAAGGGCGTCAAACAAGACGAACCATTCGCCAGACCTCAGACAGGAGCAGATGCAGTGAAGAATTCCGCCACTCCAGAGTCATGCGTTGGCATCTTCTGGCTCTTTAGAGACGAAATCATCATTGACTCCACTCCTCTTTCAAAAGCGGAACTGTACGGCACCGCCTTGACGCATCCGACCGGACACATAGATTACTGGACGCGACTCCAGCATACGGGTGCAGTTCCAGCCGAAGTCGAGTACGAGGAGCCGCCACGAGGCCGCGTAGTCTTCGACAAGCGAGAACAGTGTTTTCATCTACTCGCGGACAAATGCATCCTCAGTCGGCGAAAGGTCGTCAAGAAGATTATGGATGCCATGCATCTACCACCGGGCAAAACGTCCGAAGGTCGAGACGAGCACTATCGGTGCTTCGAATGCTTGAGTCCGGCTGTCGATGAAAACGATTTCTGAGTCGGTCGTCGCCGAGGTCTATCCGTCACTGTGGACGCGCCGATTCCCAAAGGATGGCCGCGACGGCGATGAGCAAGCCGCCTTCGCCGTGGCAGCGTGGCTGCGATGGACAGACCAGATTGATTCCCTCGCGAGTTTCCTCAATCCGGCGCTGACGCCGCAAGAGCGAGAAGTCGCCGCTGTCGAAGGGTGGATTCTCGGGGTCGTGTGAACCAGCGACCGATTCCAACTCCTCACACATCTCGCTCTGTTTTCGCCTCACCCGGGCACAGGTCATGAGATTCCAGTCGCGATGCCGACTAGCCGGTACTGATCTTTCCAGACGAGGTAGACCCGTTCCGAGCTGTTGCCTTAGTAACTGACGGATAGGCGGTCATTCAGGCACCATCCGCATTGCCGCCCCCGAATTCATTTGGCGCTGCTATCCTCGACTTACGTGAGACATGGGCACATACAGTCAATACGTAGTTTTCTTCGAGGTCTCGCAGAAGGGCTATGAGTGGTGGTTTCCTGCCCTTGGATTACTCTTCGTCCTCTTTGGCTGGATGATTGACAAGATGTTCAGGCGTAGTAGTTGGGCGCTCTTTCGGTACTGGTCCTTTTCCGGCACAATGATGTTGTGGTTTGGATGCCTCTGGACTTTGGTAGTATTCGGCATCAGCTTTCCCCGATATGTAGGTGCTCAATATGCATACCGCACCGGGCATTATGCAGTTGTCGAGGGGCACGTTACCGATTTCGATCCGATGACATACGACCACCCGAAGGAATGCTTCACGGTTAGCTCCCAGCGCTTTTGCTACTCAGACGATGTGTTGAAGCCTGGTTTTAATCAAACGGCGTCCCACAGCGGACCGATACGAGACGGCCTTCCAGTACGCATCTCCTATGCTGACAACACGATTCTTCGATTAGAAATCAAAGAAAACGATTGATGTCCAGCCATCTTCGGGCCTACCGGGCCGGAATTGTTTATGTATTGTCGCCAATTCGTCAGTTATATATGGGTTAATAACGTAAGAGTACACATGCCCATTGAACAACGCGAGCGCCAAACGGGGACCACAATGGACGGAAATGGGAGAGTTCCAGCGTCTCGACACGCCGGGATCAATCAATCCTTAGCGAAGCGGCCAGGATCGGTAACGGTAAACGCCGCAGGGTCATGGAACCGCCCAGATCTCGCATGTAGCCAGAGGATACCGGTTTCCGATGTAGACTCATCCTATGAAGATGCCCGAGCCCTCGTTCATTTTCTTTCGAGCCCATCCGAAGAGCGCCGAAACTCGCGTCGCGCTTGCCAGTTCGATGCAATCTCTGGACAGTGTCCTTCTCCTTATCGCACTGAGACGCTATCGAGTTAGCAGCGCTGCGTTGTTGCGGCACTTCAAGGATACTTCGCTCGACAAGATCACCGCGGATGAGGTGGAGCGTTTCAAGACCGCTCGACTCGCTCAATTCACTACTGTCAGAGGGAAAGACAAGCGCAAAGTGACTAGAGCGTGTTTCAAAAATAGGTTCGGCCTCAAGTTAAGCACTTACTTGTGAGGCGGATGCAGTGTTGAGCTTCTGTCATGAAGAAGCGGCAGAAGGTGTTGACTGATGCGCAGTGGGAGCTGGTT
>JBEKGY010000058.1:0-16485 GCA_050012555.1 Occallatibacter sp. | reverse complement strand
TGGTCCGTCACGAACATCTGCTCCTCACCTACCGCGCCTTCTTCTACCTCGCTTGCTTTTGGATCACCCTGCGAAAATGTTTTTGAAACACGCTCTAGTAACAGGAAGTTACCGGGAAGAGGTTACCAGAAAAAGGTTACGCGGTAAGCCGCTCGAGTTGGTCGGGCTTGACGATGGTCATGCTGGAGCCCTTGATGGTGATCCACTGGTCGCGGCGGAACTGGTTGAGCAGCCGCGTGACGGTTTCGCGCGAGGTACCGGCCATGTTGGCGATCTCCTCATGGGTCAGCGCCATGGTAAAGCGAATCTCCGGCTTGCCATTGGCCGAGGCGCGTCCCCAGTCCAGCAGCAGACGGGCCAGCCGCCCCGCCGCCGAGCCCGACAGCGCCAGCCGTTTGGCGTCGTGAAAGACAGTCAGGTATTCGCCGGAGAGAGACTTCGCCGCGTGCATGCTGGCGATGCCGTGGCGGCCCAGGAAGTCCACAAATTCCTGCTTGCGCACCGTCTTCACCTGGCAGGGCTCAATGGCCTCGGCGGTCACTTCATGGGGAACGTTGGCCAGCACCGCGCTCAGGCCCATCACGTCGCCGGGGCCGGCGATCTTAAGAATCATGGTCTTGCCGTCGCGGGAGGTGGAAGAGATTTTTACCTGGCCAAAACAGATGACAAACACATTGCGTGCCGGATCGCCCTCTGAAAACAGCTTGGCCCCGCGCGCATGGCTCATCATGATCCCAATGCCGTCGTAATCCTCAAGCGCCTCGGGTGTGAGATCGCAGAACATTCGCAGATGGCGATGCTCACAATTTATGCAATCTTCCGGGGGGTGATGGGGCTGGAATGAAGCCATAATTTTACCGCAGGTCAAATTGAAGTATAGCGCACTTTAGCGGGGGGCAAGGCAAGGACCTCCGTCAATTTCCGTTGCGGCCCAAAGAAGCCCCAGTACGGAAATTTGATGGTGCGAAAGGTCTTTCCTACGCCAGCGAAGCTTCGGAGCCTCGCCGCCGTACCCTCGCCGTGCGGTTCTGGCAGCAGGCGTTATAGGCGCGGGAGACCTCGCGGGCCAGTTCCTCCAACAACCGCATCCGCAGCGGCGGATAGTTCTGAAATGCCAGATTCAGAGCCTTCATGGGCAGCAAAAGCACCGATCCGGGTGTTTGCGCGCTCAGGGTGTAGGTGTGACGGCCGTCTCCCAGCGTGGCCGCCAACTCCACCAGATCCCCGGCGCGCGCCGGCGCAAGCGTCAGCCGCGCCTCCAGGCGTTCCGTCCTGCGCAGAAACTGTCCTGAAACCACCAGGTAGAGCCCCTGGCAGATTCCGGACTGGCGAAAAACAATCTCCCCTGCCTCGAAATCGATGCACTGTGCCGCGCCATTGAGAAGATTTCCGGTCTCCGGAGGGCACTCCAACAACTCTGCCAGCGGATGGGCCTGCACGGCCTCCATTCGCCAGGATCTTGCTTCAGGTTGCATGACCACATCTCCCTTTGTCTCCGCCCGGTGTCCGGTCCCGCTGTGGGGGTCGTCTGCAATCCGCCTCCCGGCCGGTCCCAGGCGAGCGCGATTGGTACTGCGGATTTGCGATGAACCAAACTCCATGGTCCAAACTCCCTATCCGGCAAAACGCGCCAAATGCAACAATTCCTGAGAAACGGACCCCAAAGATACGGACCCTAAAGATACGGATCATGAAGATGGGGTGGTGGGATTACTCCCTCCCCCAGCCCATCTCCCGTCAAGAGCCAGGCTTCGACTCCCGCGCGCCCCACGCGTTATTGGGCTGCCACCTGCGTACAAGCCTCCCGCTCCACGCCGGCGGGCACCGGATCCGGCGGAACGCACAGCACAGGCACACGGGAGCGGGCAAGCAGGGCGAAGGCGGTGCCGTGCGGTCCCGGTGTATCGCTGGCGCGCTTCACCCCGGCCACCAATATGCAGGGATGGTATTGCGCGATCGCTTCCACAATTACGTCTGCCGGATTGCCGTCCTTGACCATGCAGCGCACCGGAAAACGCCCGCTCGCCTTTACGCCAAATTCCTCCAACGTAGTCGCGCAGGGATTCAGGAAAGCCGACGCCTCGGCCGGCCCGCGCGCGTGCACCACCAGCAGCGTGCGATGAAACATCTCTGCCAGCGAGAAGGCCGTTGCCACCGCTGCCGGTGTAGCCTCATTGGGCTCCATCGCCAGCAGCACAGGCCCGCCCGGAGTGGGACGGAACTCGCCCGCATTCCAGTCCGCCGCCACCGCCAGCACCGGGCACGGAGACAGCCGCACCAGATGCTCGGCGATGGCGCCCACAATCACCGGCCCGGCGCCCTCGATTCCCTTGGTCCCAATTACGATCAGCCCGGCTTCATATTGCCGCGCCACATCCACCAGCATCTGCGCCACCACGCCCTGGCGAATCTCCGAGTGGCTGTGTATGCCTTCCCGCAGCAGGTCGCCGCACAGCTCGTCCAGCGCGGCGCGCGCCTTTTCGGTCAGCCCCTTGAGCAAACGGCCGGGAACCGCATCCACGACGGCATAATCCAACGGGTCAACGCCGTGAGCCAGCACAATGCGCGCGCCATAGGCTCCCGCCAATTTGCGCGCATACTCCAGGGCCGCTTCCGACTGGCTGCCCAAATCCGTGGCCACGACGATGGTCTTCATGTTGGCTGCAAAGCTCATGGATGCCTCCCGGCGCCTATGGCATGGTCCGAATTGCGGTAGATTGAGCCGTGACTCACGACTGGCATCTTCTTCAAGAAGAGCCACTTTCACATGACTCCACTGCTTCACGCGAATTCGGGATATGCACCAGCGGCGCACCTGGTTTCATGCCCTTAGAACTGAGAGTCTGCGCCCTCGAAGTGGAGCAGGCAGTGACCACATTCACCCCGCGTTGTGACCCAGGTCACACGCTTGGATTTGACTGGCTTAAAGACTCATTCGGCGGACATTTCGATGCACGCCGGGCAGGTGAGTTGCTCGATTCGCCCATGACCACATAGGCCACCAAAGCCGTACCTTTCAAAGCCTGCAGTCCTAAAAAGAAACAAGAGTTCGATTTTGCTGCAAGTTAAACAATCTAAAGTGAAACAGGGTGTTCTGACCCATGCAGCAGGTTAGCCCCCGCAAAAGCGGGGATAGCGAGTTAGCAGGTTAGCTGCGAGAGCACCGAACGCAGTTTCATCCCCCGCGGGTCGGCGAAGCCGGTGGATGATTGACAGACATGCTCCTATAAAAATTGAACCGATTTTGGGACCCGCGCGGCTGATTTGGGACAGTAGCGGAGATTAATATTGAAAATAATTCACAAAAACAACATAAATGTGTATTCTGTGGTTGACGATGCGTTCGACAGCCTTTTGGTTGAGAGCGAGGAGGGTACAAAAAATGATTCGCAAGACGCGCTTATTTACACCCGGTCCTACGCCGCTGTTGCCGGCGGCCCAGTTCGCCATGGCGGCGGCCGACATTCACCACCGCACACCGGAATTTCGTGCCCTGTTCCAGAAAGTTCTGGCCCAGTTGAAGATTTTTGTCGGCACCCAAAACGACGTGCTGCTGCTGCTGTGCTCGGGGACGGGGGCGATGGAGGCATCAGTCTCGAATCTGACCTCTCCGGGCGACCGGGTGCTGGTGCTCTCGGCCGGCAAGTTCGGCGAGCGCTGGGCGGACCTGGCCAAGGCCTTCTGCTGCCAGGTGGACCTGGTCAAAGCTCCTTACGGCCAGACCTTCGACCTGGCCGAAGTAAAGAAGGCGCTGAAGCCGGAGCATCGCGCCGTTTTCATGCAGGCCACGGAGACCTCAACCACGGTCAGCCACGACGTGGAAGCGGTTGCTAAGTTGCTGAAAGAAGCGGCCAGCGAGGCTCTGCTGGTGGTGGATGGAATTACCGGGCTCGGCACCACGCACCTGGACGCAGACGGCTGGGGGATCGACGTGCTGATCGGCGGCTCGCAGAAGGCGGTGATGATTCCGCCCGGGCTGGCCTATCTGAGCGTGAGCGAGAAGGCGTGGGCGGCGATGGAAAAGGCTAAGAATCCGCGCTACTACTTCGACCTGCGCAAGGAGCGCAAGAACGCCGTCAAGGGCGAGAGCGCGTACACGCCGGCGGTGGCGCTGGTTGCCGGATTGGGCGCGGCGCTGGATTACATTGCCGGGCAGGCGGGCGGGGATCTGGAAAAGGGCCGCATTGCGCTGGTGAACAATGCGCAGGTGAACGCGGCGGCTACGCGGGCAGGCCTCGTGGCGCTGGGGTTTACCCTGTTTGCGCCCACCTCGCCGGCGGCTGCGGCCACGGCGGTCGCGGTGCCGGAGGGGATGAATTCGGGCGATGTGGTCAAGGCGCTGAAGACGCGCTTCGCGCTGGTGACAGCTAACGGCCAGGGGGAGATGCAGGGCAAGATATTCCGCGTGGCGCACCTGGGCTTCTTCGACTACCTGGATACGGTGGCGTTTCTGGGCGCGATGGAACACATTGCCAAGGAGACGCTGGGTTTGCCGGTGATTTACGGGCAGGCGGTGGCGGCGGCGCAGCAGGTCTACGCGGATGCGACAAAGGCTTAAGACGGCTGGTTGAGGTCTGTGGCTTCCCAGGTCTCAAAGGCGAGACCTGGGGCACCCGGCTGTTCACTGTTCACTGTTCACTGGCAAGGAGCTGTATTCATGGCCGAACTGAGTTTTGGAGAGAAGCTGCTGATCGCGCGGAAGCAGTTGGATCTCTATCAATACCAGATGGCCGAGCGGCTGGGCGTGCACCCGAACTCGATCGCCAAGTACGAGCGAGGCGAGGGCAAGCCGCATGCGGCCGTGGTGCGGATCTTCGATCTATTGTGTGAGAGTGAGGGCATCCGCTTTGACGAGTATGAAAACGCGCAAAAGGGCAAGGGAGACGCGATGAAGATTGTTCTGGCAGAGAAGGTTTCGCCGGCAGCGCTGGCCGTGTTTGCGGCCGAGCCTGGATGGGAAGTTCTGACGCACGACCAGTTGCCGGATGGGCTGCCGGCGGCTTTGGCCGATGCCGATGCGCTGGTGGTGCGCAGCGCGGTGCAGGTGGACGATGCGCTGATGGGGCAAGCGCCCAAATTGCGCGTGATCGGGCGGGCAGGGGTGGGCGTGGACAACATCGACGCCGATGCGGCCACGCGGCGGGGCATTGTGGTGATGAATACGCCGGGAGCCAACGCGGTGGCCGTGGCCGAGTTGACCATCGCGCTGATGCTGGCGCTGGCCCGCAAACTGCCCACAGCCAATGCCACCATGCACGCCGGCAAATGGGAGAAGAAGAGCCTGCAAGGGGCGGAGCTGCGCGGCAAGACGCTGGGCATCCTGGGGCTGGGGCGGATCGGCCTGGAAGTAGCCAGGCGGGCCAAGGGCTTTGGCCTGGAGATCGCCGGCAGCGACCCGTTTGTGCCGGCCGCGGTGGCGCGCGAGAACGGCATTATTCTGGTCTCTTTGGACGAGCTTTTTGCCAAGGCCGACTACATCACGCTGCATGTGGGACTGACGCCGCAGACCACCGGAGTCATCAACGCCAAGACGATCGCCGGCATGAAGAAGGGGGTGCGCATCATCAACTGCGCGCGCGGCGAGTTGATCGACGATGCGGCGCTGGTGGAAGCACTCAAGAGCGGCCAGGTGGCCGGCGCGGCGCTGGACGTGTACTCGGTCGAGCCGCCCAAAGATTCGCCCTACGCCGCGCTGGACAACGTGATTCTGACCCCGCACATCGCCGGCTCGACGGCCGAGGCGCAGGAGGCGGTGGGAGTGCAGATCGCGCAGCAGGTGCGCGAGTATCTCAAACTTGGAGTGGTGCAGAATGCCGTGAATCTGCCTTCGCTGAGTCACGAGGAGTATGTGGTTCTGGCGCCCTACATCGACCTGGCCGGGCGGCTGGGCTCGTTTCTGGCGCAGGCCGGCACCCGCGGCATCGAGGCTATTCACCTCACCTACGGCGGCACACTGGCCGAGGCCAAGACGGAACTGGTGCGCAACGCGGCCATCGAGGGACTGCTCGAGGGCTCGGAGAACGTGAACCGCATCAACGCCGCGGCGGTGGCCCAGGAACGGGGCATCCGCGTTCACGAGGAGAAGCAGGAGAGCTATCGCGGCGGCGCTGCCAGCGTGCTGACGGTGGAGTTGCACGCGGGGGCGGTTTCCAGCCGCGCCAGCGCAACCGTGATTCACGGCGAGCAGCCGCGCCTGCTGGAATTCGACGGCATCGATATCGAAGCGCCGCTCGAGGGCAACCTGCTGGTCTGCCGCAACCTGGACGTGCCCGGCGTCATCGGCAGGATCGGCTCGATTCTGGGCGAGCACGGCGTGAACATCGCCAACTTCGCCCTGGGCCGCGAACGCTCCGGGCCCAAGCCGGTGAAGGCTCTGGCCGTCGTGCAGGTGGACGCACCGGTCTCCGGTGCCGTGTTGGAGGCTCTGCAAAAGATTGAAGCGATGCTCGAGGCAAAGCTGGTCAGCCTGCCCGAGGGGAAATTCTGAGGGGGCTCATTGCGAAAGCCATGGCTCTACCCAGATGAAAAAACCACCGCCAACCAGCGGTGGTTTTTCATTTGAAGCGGAGCATTCGTCCCAATAGGGCCGCGACCAGATTCGCGCATAGTATGCATTCAGAACCAAAGTGCATTCGTTCTCACTTCGTCGGATCGGTCACGCGTCCCATGAACAGGATGCCGCCCGAGCGATTGTCGCGGATCAGAAAGACAAACGGGTGATCGGCGCGGAAAACAATGGGCGGCGGTTGGGGCGGCCTGCGCTCAGCCATTTCCATCATCACCACAGCCGTGGCCGCCGCTGCCTCGGTTCCTTCCTCATTGACATCGACAAAAGCCTTGTGGATCACCGCCGAAATAGCGAAGTCGCGGCTGCCGGTCATGCCTGAGAAATCCGCTTGTGCTCCAAACGCCTGCGCCATCCCCATCGCGCCAAGCGTCTCCTGAAGCTCAAATTGCCGCGTCATCTTGAACCTGGGCATAGTCAGGATGACTTTGGAGACGGGCTGTAACTGGCTAAGCCATTGCTGCATGCTGGATGCAGTCAGCGACTGTTCCAAAGCAGGAAGACCGCCAACATCGTTGGGCAGGAAGGCGATCATGGACAATTCCGCGCTCTTGTACGGGATCTCCAGGGCCTGAAACGTTCCTCCGTTGAAATAATTGAATCCGTCCGAGCGGTGCATCAATGGAGCTTGAATAGTTTGCGCCTGGGTTACATGGAAGTCCTCATCCTCTGTTCGCGCTTTGTCGAATGGCGTCTGCCAATCGCCCTTGAAATAGATGGCATTCGTCAGCACCAGTTTTGTGGCGGGGTTGAGCGCACCCGGTTGGAGCAGGTTACTGATCTTGTTTTCGGTTTTCCGCTCGACCCAATGGTTGATGGTCAACCGCGCCGCCTCGGTCGCGCCTTTGAAATCCACCTGATTGAATCCCGCGCCGTAAGCGCTGTTGGTCAGCTTGAGAAAATCATCGAGAAACGTGTAACCCTGCTGCGCCCAGAGAGCGTCGGCCACGCGAAGCTGGTATCCATTATGCGCGGCGTTGAGATCGCTGAGCAGCGCGCTCATCGCCGGATGCAGCCGATCGGGCGGCAGCGTGAAATGCAGCGTTTTCGCCATTTCGGAGGCGGTGTCGCCGCGGGCGCCGGCATAAGCCATGGAGAGCGCCGTCGAGATGCTCTCAGGCGAGAAGAAAAGATTGCCGCTTTGATTCCGCAACTGACCGTAGAGCTCAACGGCAAAGGCATTGTTGCCCTCGACGACCGCCGCCCGGTCCGCCGTGGCCGATGACGGCGTCTGCGCCGCCAGTCCTGCCAGCGGCAGAACAAGGCAAGCGATAAGCAATGATAGAAGAGGTTTCATTCAGATCTCCATCAAGTCAGAGGCAACCGCTATCAAGCCAGAACCAATTGAAGCCGTCGCCTCAACGGATGCGATAGACGTATGCCTCGTCCACGTATTGCTTGCCAAAATACTGGCTGCCAAGATGATGCCCCAAGATTTCCTCTTGGCCTGCATACTTTTTGCGCAGTTCTGTGATGAACGGATCATTTGCTTGGCAGAGCAAAACTGAGGGGCGTGATCCAAACTGCACACCTGCATGGCGTAGATGGCTCACCAATTCCTCGTATCCAGGTATTTTGCTCGATGAGATAATAAATCGCCACGTTTCATACTGCGGCAGCATGGCCCACATCGCAACTTCTGGTGAACATCCTTCGCGGTCGAGTGCTTCTATGACGCGCAGTCCCTTATCAATATCGAGGTTTACCAATACTGTTTGATCCATGGCAACACTCCTCCTTTCTCAGATTTCACTGCAGTAATCATGAGTTTGGCTTTAAGGAACCGAAAAACGTCATCTCCTTCGATCAGTTCATATCGGCTCTGCTCCGACCAGCGTTGAACAGTCTCCCAAAAAGTCTCCGATATGACATTGAGGCCAATATCAATCTTCAATTGGTCCGACAATTCGGCCAAGCGTAACAGATTTCCTATATCGTGCGTGTGACTGTCAACGACCAGTTTCTTCTCTGGGAAATCATGCTCACGCGTTCGCTTGGCAATGCAAGCCTTCAGGGCGCATTCAACCGCATACCCTGATAGATAGTATGCGCCATCAGGGAGTTCTGCGGCTAGCAACGTCTCAGCTTCCTTCAATCTCAACTCGGCAAGTTGCTGAAAATCAATGCGGTTCATTGCCAAACAATACCCTCTTACGCCCGGCTCAGGTAAGCTCCTCCGCTGGTATCGACGCGGATTTTCTCGCCCTCGTTGATGAAGGACGGCACCTGGACGACCAGGCCGGTTTCGAGCTTGGCGGCCTTGGTAACGCTGGAAGCGGTGGCCGACTTGAGGCCCGGCTCGGTCTCGACGACTTCCAACTCCACCGCCGCCGGCAACTCGATGCCCACGGCCTGGCCGTCGTGGTAGCTCACCTTGATCTGCTGGTTCGGCGTGAGGTACTCGATCGCGTCGCCCAGCGTGGAGCCCTTGAGCACGGTCTGCTCATAGTCCTTGGGGTTCATGAAGTAGTAGTCGTCGCCGTCTGCGTAAAGGAAATCCATGGCAATCTCGTCCACGACTACTTTTTCAATGGCGTCGGCGGAGCGGAAACGGTGTTCAAACATGGCCCCGGATTTGAGATTGCGCAGCTTGGCCTGGATGAAGGCGCGCAGGTTGCCAGGCGTGCGGTGCTCCACCTTGAAGACCAGGTGCAGTTGCTCGTTGTGCTTGATGATCATGCCCGGACGCATTTGAGTGGCGGGAATCGCCATAAAATTTGAAGCTCCTTGCCCGCCGCGGCGGGTTTGCGGTCATTCCGCAATAAAGATTGGCCTTCGCATCCTTGATTGTAGCGTAACGGCGGCTTGGCAGGCGCGAGGAACGAGTTCCGGGAGTCCGCCAGCTTCCGCATCGCCTGTCGCTCGGAAACAACGAGCCAAAGCGAATTCGCCACTTGGCGACGGCCGCGTCCGAAGTGTGCAATATTGAACAGCCCGCAACCCGCAGACCGCGTCAACCTGATCTCAGTTCGCTGCAGAAGCGATCGGGTGCAAGGGATTGCCCAATGACGGGGTGATTGAGATGGAAGACCCTCGGTGCAAGATCGTGGCGATTGAGATGGAAGACCTTCGGTGCAAGAGGCTGCTCAATGGCGTGGTGATTGAGATGGAAGACCCCCGGTGCAAGAGCCTGCTCAATAGCGTGGTGCTTGAGATGGAAGACCCTCGGTGCAAGATCGTGGCGATTGAGATGGAAGACCCTCGGTGCAATAGCCTGCTCATGACCTGGTGATTGAGACTTCAAATGGGTCTTCGGTACCCGCACATCAAGCAGGTCTACACGGTGAGAACAGACGCGCCCGAGCCGGCCGCAAAGCCCGCGCACAAGCCCGCCCCCGGAGCCGTGCCTGCGCCAAAGGCTCCGCCCGCACACTAAACAAGACCGAATTGCTCCCGAATTCCCGGCGGGATCGGCCCGTCCCAAAAGCCAACGATGCGCAGCGGCTACCGGGCCGGTTCGTAGGGCTCCACGCGCAGCATATCGGTAAGGATGCCGCGTTCCTCGGGGCTGAAGACGCCCCGGTAGCGGCCGGAGTTGAGCACCATCTGGCGCTGGTCGAGGGGAACCGCGCGCAGATCCTGGAAGGCATTCTTCATCAGCGCCTGGCGCACCGGCGGCAGGAAGGCCCAGCGTCGCGCGGAGAGGTTGATCTGCATGCGCTCCTGGGGCGATAGATGCTCGATCATCTCGGCACGGGCCAGCCGGCGCTGCCGCTGCTCTTCCGGCATCTGGTTCACTTGATGCAACTGCTGCATCAACCGCTGCTGGTCTGCCGGGTTGAGGCGCCTGAAGCTGGGGTCGCCGCGCAGCATCCGCTCCTGCTCCTGGACCGGAAGACCGCGGTGCTGATTGAGCCAGTCGCCCAGGTGGCCGGGAGGAGCAACCATGGGAGAGCCATACCCCGGAACGCCAGGACGAGGATAGCCCGGCCCCAGGTAAGGGGAACCCGGATAGGCTGGACGGGGCGCGGGGTAGCCGGGCCCCGGACGCTGCCCCGCGTTTCCCTGCTGCCTGCCTTGAGATTGCCCGGCAGGCCGGTTCTGGTATTGGGGCCTGGCCGGCTGATTCAGCGTGGGTTGAGACCGGGGAGCCGAAGCGTGCGCGCTGGCGCGCTGGCCGTTAGCCCAGGCCGCGGACACACACACGACCGCGGCCAGCGCAGCAGTAGCCGCGCGCCCCGTCATTCTCGCGTATCCCGCATATCCCGCATTGTGTACCCCGGTCACACCTATCTCCCGGTCCCAGCCCCAACCCGCTAAGAATCTTCAGTTAGTCTCCGTTTTCGTTGTTGCTGGAAAGCGTCTCCAACTGGTCCAGCAGTTGGGCGTTGCTATCCAGCGTCTGCAAATCGTGCACCACGGCAGCTTCCGGAGGATTGGCCGTCTGGTCCCAGTCGGTGATGCCCAGGTACGCCCCGCCGCCAATCAAAAGCACAACCGTAAGCGCCATAGCCGCCAGCGGACGAACATGGGTCCGCGGCCCATAGACGAAACGGGCGCGCAGCCGTTCAAACCAGCCGATCGGTTCCGCTTCACGCTGCTCCCGCATCCGCGCATCCAGCCGGCTTACAAAATAGGGACTCGGCTCCGGACCCTTCCAGGTATCCAGCAGCGCCATCGTCGCGCGCAACTCCGCCAACTCCGCGCGGCAGCGCTCACAGGCGTCCACATGCGCTCTTACCTTGGCAGGCGCCCGGTCGGGATCGAGCAGCAGGTCCGCCAGCTTCGTATCCATTCCGGTGCAATTCGTCTTTATCCGTTCCATCGCTACCACCCCACTTCCGCCGGTCGAACCCGGCTTGTTTCCCCTCACACAAAATCCTTCAGTTTGTCCCGCAGCGTCTGGTAGGCGCGGAAGAGCAGCGACTTGGTCGCCGACTCGCTCAGCTTGAGCACCTCCCCGATCTGCCGGTAGTCCATCCCCTGATACTTGTGCATCAGTACCGCCATCCGCTGGCGTTCAGGCAGGGCCATCACATGGATGCGAATGGCCGCCATCCGCTCATCGCACAGCAGGCGCTGCTCCACCGTCGGTTCATCGTCGGCCACGTCCGGCGTCATGCCGGTCGCCTCGTCCGGGGCATCCAGGAAGAGGGTCTGTGCCGCCCGTTCGTGCCGGGTGTCGCGCGCGTAGTTCACCGCCAGGTTGGTCGCGATCCGGTAAAGCCAGGTGGTGAATTTTGCCTCCGCCCGGTAACTCTCCCGCGAACGGTAGACGCGCAGAAACACATCCTGCGCCAGTTCTTCGGCAATGGCCTGGTTGCGCACCATGCGGAAGAGAAAGTGAATCATGGCCCGGTGGTATTTTTCCACCAGGTAGTTGAAGCACGATTCGTCGCCCGCGGCCACGCGCAGCATGATGGCTGCGTCGCTGGCCGGGTCCAGGCCGGGATGCCGGCCCGCATCTTCATCCGGTCTTGAGCCCGGCCACGAAGGCGCGCGCGCTCCCAGAGCCGAGTTGTCCAGAACCAGGCTCGCCATATCCTCTGGAACCCCATTCGCAGCAGAAGGTTGCGCCTCAGGCACAGTTTCGGGGCCGGAATTCCCGCCGGCGGCGGGGTTCGGGTGCTGGCCGGGCCGGGAGCCGGAGGACCTGGCCAGTATGCGCTGCGGACCAGCGCCAGGCAGTCCCGAACCGCCTTGGCCGGCGCCGGCCAGGGCCGAACCGGACAGATCCAGGTCAAAACCGCCCAGGCCTGGAACGGGGCGCAACGCCGCCTCCCCGTCGGAGGGAAAATTGGCTGCAGGTCGGATTGATCTGGCTCCAAAGCGCATCGGTATTGATCTTGAGGTCCAGGCAGGCCGATGGGAATGCGCCTCCCCAGATGAACTGGAGGGATTGGCTGCAAGCATTGGCCTTGAAAGCCCTGCTGATGTTACTCTACCCTACGGGATGCCCCGCTGGCGCGGCCTTTGCCAGCCCTCTCTGGGGCGCTTAACTCAGCGGTAGAGTGCCACCTTCACACGGTGGAAGTCGCAGGTTCAAATCCTGCAGCGCCCACCATAAAAATCTAAGATTTACGGCCTTTCCAGCCGAATCATCCAACTCACATTCCAGCCCACAGCTATTGCACCAGCGCATTCGCCAATTCGACGACACTGATGGCGTCCGTTTTGTCGTCGAGCGGAAATCGCTCGGTCCCTGGGTACACATAGAATCGCTTCTGCGGATTCAGATCGGCGCAGGCGGAATGAAAGCCGCGCTCGATCATCGGCGCCGAAGTGCGTTTGACCTCTATGGCCCACAGTTCTCCGCCGGGAAACGTGAGGAGAAGGTCTACCTCGATTCCGTTGGAGGTTCGATAGTAATGCGCCTCGGTTCCGTCCGGCGCCGCGGTGATCAGAGTCTCAATGATAAAACTCTCCCAGGTTTGGCCAACGACCGGATGACCGAGCAGAGCTTCCTTATCCCGAATACCGAGCAGCGCGTGCGCGATGCCGCTATCGCGCACATACACCTTGGGCGACTTGATCAGCCGCTTGCCAGCATTCCGATGCCAGGCCGGCAGTCGTCGAACAAGCAGCAGGTCAACCAGAAGATCAAGATAACCGGCAACCGTTTTGCCATCGACGGCCAGACTGCGAGCCAGATTGGCTGCATTCAGAATCTGAGCCTGGTTGTGCGCCAGCATCGTCCAGAATCGCCGCAGCGTCTCAGCCGGTATACGGGGTCCGAATTGCGCTATGTCGCGCTCCAGGTAGGTTCGAACAAAATTGCGCCGCCAGAGCAGACTAACGTCGTCGGACTCCGCCAAAAAGCTGCGCGGAAATCCACCCCTGACCCAGAGCGTATCGAGTGCAGCGGGATCGATCTCCAGGGCATCGAACGGACCGAGTTCCAGATAGGAGATGCGTCCCGCCAGGCTCTCGCCGGATTGCTTGAGCAGGTCCATGGCGGCCGATCCAAGCAGGAGAAACCGGCCATTGGCTTTTCCGTGCCGCCGTCCCCGGTCGATGATGCCCCGCAACTGCTGAAACAACTCCGGTACGCGGTGAACCTCATCGAGGATGACCAACTCGTCTTCGTGATCCGCAAGATACTTGCTGGGATTGGCGAGCTTGGCGCGGTCGTTCTCGTCCTCAAGGTCCAGGTAGATCGAAGCGGTCTGCTCGCCAATCTCCAAAGCGAGAGTTGTCTTCCCGGCTTGTCGCGGCCCCAACAGGACGACCGCCGGTGAATGGCGAAGCAGTTCATTTAGATGGGAAGTGAGGCGGCGGAAGATCATGTATGTAATTATAGAACACTGTTCCACAAATGCAGTGTTTCGGACGGCCCTACGGTTTTCCAATCCACAGCCCAACCCACAACTACTGCTGTTTTCGACGACTTCAGCGTACTTTGGCAGCCCCTGCGGTGTTGTAAGTCGTTGAAAATACAAATGCAGACAGATTCACACGGTGGAAGTCGCAGGCTCGAATCCTGCAGCGCCCACCATATTTTCCACTACTCCGGCGGCCCAAAATCCCGGTCAGGCCTATGGAAGCTGGGGTTCGGGTGTTAAGTTGCCATCTGAGATTGGGGTGCCTTTGCGGCGTTTATCGATTCGTCTCTTCTGCCGTTATCTGCCTGAGTTCGTTGACCACACGCTCCAATTCTTCCACGATCCGGCCAGCTCCGGACGATTTGTAGATTGCCAGGAGTTCGTCGAAGTACCAGATTTGTTCCTGCCGGCCGCGCTTGAATCGCTCCCAGATCCTTGATCCGATCTTTCGATAGTCTTCGAGGATCGCTCGTGCGTTGTAGAGCTTATCGGCCGCCGAAATGAGCTGAATGTCAGCCGGTTCCTGGCGCAGCTTTTGGATATAAGCTTGTTTGCGTTCCAGCCAGGACTGCTTGTTGCCGGGATCCTCGGTAAGACTGTCTGACAGTCCCTCCACCATGCGCGCCACATTCAAGCCGAAATTGTGCTCGATGTCCCTGAGCCGCAATAATCCCCCATGATCTTCGGCAGCGTCATGAAGCAGCGCGGCGATCACCATATCTTCGGTAACCGGGAATCCGGCGTGCCCGGCCTCGCCCATGACCAGGGATGCGACCCCCAGAAGATGCGCCATGTACGGAATGCCGGTTCCTTTGCGCCGCTCAATGTGGATGTGACGCGCATAGTCAATTGCGCTGGTAAACCTGCCGCTCAGGTGGAGTTCTTCGTTCCCATTGTTGCTCGTGCTTTTGTTTTCCGCTGTCATGGCGCCTCGATGTGCAAAGTTTCTCAGACTTCAATTGAACGGGTCTGCTAAGGCGATCAGGGCTTCCAGAATTGCTCGATTTCTTCGAGCGATCGGCCGCGCGTCTCCGGCAAGCGTGAAAAGAAGACCACAGCGATGGCGCAGATCCCCGCGAATACGCCAAAAGCGCCGCCAGGGCCGAGAGCGCGGACCATGGTCAGGAAAGAGTTGGAGACCAGAATGCAGCTGGCCCACAGAACGGCGGTGGCGATGGACATGGCGCGGCCGCGAACGTTGGTGGGGAAAATCTCCGCGATATAAACCCAGGCTCCGGGGCCAAGGCCAACGGAGAACGCGGCCGTGTACAGCATGGTGCTGCCGACGATGAGGGCGAAGTCGGCGTGCGCGCGTTGAAATTGAAAGGCCAGCAGCAGCAGCGCCGCGCACATGACGGAGGCGGAGCCTGTAAGCAAGGTGCGCCGGCCAATGCGATCCATCATGCAAAGCGCAATCAGCGTGAAGACCAGATTGGAGAGCCCGATGAGCACATTGGCGGCGAAGGCTCGGCTGAAGCTGCCGCTGTTGCCGTGCGCTACAAAGATCACTGAGCCGTAATAGAGGACGGTGTTGATGCCGGTCACCTGTTGCAGCGTGGCGACGCCGACAGCAAGCAGGAGCGGGCGGCGAAGACGGCGCAGCCAGCCGGGAGCGGGAGTTTCCTCGGCGATGGCGGCGCGAATCTCCTCAAGCCGTTCTGAGCGGTTGGTCTCGCCTCCGATGGCGAAAAAAGCTGCGTCTGCCTCCTGAACACGATTTTGCTGGAAGAGCCAGCGGGGACTTTCGGGAACAAAGCGAAGACAAATGATAAAGGCGAGTGCTGGAAGAGCGGCGGTGCCGAACATCCAGCGCCACGCCGAGGCGCCGGTAAAGGCCAGCGTCCAGTTGGTGCAGTAGGCCAGCAGCATGCCGATGACAATCGCGATCTGATTCAGCGTAACGATGCTGCCGCGCTTTTCTTTTGGTGAAACTTCCGAGAGATAAAGGGGCGCGATGGTGGAGGCGAAGCCGATGCCGAGGCCGCCCAGGAAGCGGGCCATCAGAAACTCGGCAAAGGTGGCGGGTACGGCGGCAAAGACGGCGGAGAGCAGAAAGAGCACGCCACTGAGGCGAAGAATGGTTCGCCGGCCGTACCGGTCGCTGAGTATGCCGGCGGCCATGGCTCCGAAAAAACAGCCGTAGAGCAGGCTGCTGGCGGCAAACTCCACCTGGAGTTCTGAAAGCGCGAAGTGACTGCGCAGAGAGAGCAAAGCGCCGTTGATGACGGCGGTATCGAAGCCGAAGAGCAAACCGGCAAGGGCGCCGGTGAGGGCGATGCGATAGAGGTAGCCTGAGTGGACGGCGGGTTGAGGAGGCAAGTTGAGCGAACTCCTGCGGGTTGAAGTAGTTGGCTCCAGAGGCGGCTGGCAGCGACCACCATTTGAATTCCATGCGCTGCTCACTGTCAATTCGTTCCAGAGCTTGTTTCAAAAATACGCATTGTGTCAGGGCACGACCGGGGTACCGGGGCACCCTCTGGGTCGGGGTCGTGTGCCGAAAAAGGCCGAACAACAAAGGGCTTTATTGGTTCCTGCATCAATAATGCCCTTGCGCCGTCCCTACGGGACTCCGTAACGAACTTGTGGAATCCCTTTTCCCCACGCTGAAGCGCGGGGCTAACCAAGTCGCCGCGGCGACCGCCTCCGGCGCGTTTGCAG
>JBEKGY010000057.1:0-17245 GCA_050012555.1 Occallatibacter sp. | reverse complement strand
GGTTAGCCCCGCGCTTCAGCGTGGGGAAAAGGGATTCCACAAGTTCGTTACGGAGTCCCGTAGGGACGGCGCAAGGACATTATTGATGCAGGAACCAATAAACCGAAGCATTCGCAATTGCCAGTCTTCACCCCACGGTTCTCACCCACCTACAGCGATATTGAAATGCTTTCTCCATTGGTATTCATTTTCAGTTAAGCTGGTAAGCTGGAAACCGGAAGACCTAAACCATGCGCCCAGTTTTGACTTTTTTCGCCCTCGCCCTGACCACCCTCGCCCTCCACGCCCAAAACAATGTCCAGTCCGACCCGCCCCACCGCGAGTGGAAGGCCTCCTGGGTCACGCATCCCACCGCCCCTCTCCGCGAGCCAGTGGTGCTCCACTTCCGCCGTACGCTCTCGCTGGCAGCCGTCCCCTTGAGCTACCCGGTCCGCGTCAGCGCCGATAACCGCTTCATTCTGTTTGTGAACGGCCATCGGGTGGGCGACGGCCCGGCCCGCGGCGACCTGGCCCATTGGCGCTACGAGCGGTTTGACCTGGCGCCCCTGCTTCAGCCCGGCCAGAACCTGATCACCGCAACCGTCTGGAACTTCGGCGTCTACTCGCCCACCGCGCAGATGAGCGACCGCACCGCCTTTCTGCTGGAAAGCGAAGCCACTGGAGACAATTCCATCAGCACTCCCGGCGGCTGGCTGGTCGAGCAGGAGACAGGTCAGCGGCCGGTTCCGCGCCTCGCCAGAGACTTTTGGATACAGATGCTCTCCGGTCCCGGCGAAGAGATTAATGCCGCGCTCTACGACTGGACCTGGAATAGCCCCGCCGCCGCCGGCTCGTCCTGGCTCCCTGCCGCCTCGTCCATTCGCGAGTGGATAGCTTCCACAGACAACCTGGCCTACTCAGCCGACGCCGACAGGAACAATTCATGGGGTCTGGTACCGGATATGCTGCCCGTCATGGAGTACTCGCCCACCAGCACCGGCGAAGCCGTGCGCACAGACTTTCCAGCCCTTCGCGGCTTTCCGTCCAGCGCCGTCAGCGTTCCTGCCGCCACCCACGTCCATCTGCTGCTGGATCGCAAGACGCTCACCACCGCCTATCCGCTGCTCACTGTCTCCGGCGGCAAGGGCGCGCGTATCACTCTCACCTACGCCGAAGCTCTCTACGACAAGGACAAGCACAAAGGCGACCGCGATGACGTCGGCGACCGCACCGCCCACGGCCTCTCTGACAGCTTCCTCCCCGACGGCGGCGCTCACCGCTCCTTTGAGCCACTCTGGTGGCGCACCTGGCGCTATCTGGACCTCGATATCCAAACCGCCGCAGAACCCTTGCAATTAGAGTCGTTTACCGCCAATTTCACCGCCTATCCTTTCAACGAGCTGGCCACTTTCACCTCCGGCGACCCTGAGCTGGACAAAATTTGGGAGATCAGTTGGCGCACCATCCATATCGGATCCCATGAAACCTACACGGACTCTCCCTATTATGAGCAACTCCAGTACGTGGGCGACACACGCATCGAGTCGCTTATTTCCTATTCTGTCACCGGCGACGACCGCCTCGCCCGCCAGGCCATTGAGGCCTTTGACCAGTCCCGCATCTCGGATGGAATTACCCGCAGCCGCTATCCCAGCTCGATGGCGCAAAACATTCCCACCTTTTCCCTGCTCTGGATCGGCATGGTCCACGACTACTGGCTCTACCGGCCCGACCCCCAGCTAGCGCGCTCCTCACTCGCCGGTACCCGCTCCGTTCTGGCCTGGTTCGCCACCCATGAGCAGCCCGACGGCCTGCTCGACAAGCTTCCCTGGTGGAGCTTTATCGACTGGGTCTCCGATGGAGAAGAGATCCCCACCTACGACGCGAACGGCGAGTCCTGCATGACCACCCTCCAGTACCTGGGTGCCCTGAACGATGCCGCCGATCTCGAAAAAGGCCTCGGAGACCCGCATTTGGCCACCCGCTACCAGGACCGCGCCGCCCATGTGCGCTCTGGCATCTTGAGCAAGTGCTGGAACGACTCCCGCGGCCTGATCGCCGACAATTCCGAGCAGAAGATCTTCAGCCAGCAGGCCAACATTCTGGCCGTCCTCTACGATGTAATCCCCAAAGACCACCAGAAGGAAGTTCTGCGGAAGATGCTGGCCATCGACCCCGGCACTACCCCCGACGGCGTTCTCAGCGCCTCCTATTACTTCCGCTTCTATCTCGCCCGCGCCCTGGAGCACGCCGGTCTTGCGGACGAATACCTCAACTCCATCGACCCCTGGCGCAAGCTGCTGGCCCTGCACTTCAGCACCTGGCCTGAGGTTCCCGGCAACACCCGCTCCGACTCCCACGCCTGGAGCGCGCATCCCATCTACGACCTGCTCACGCTGGTAGCCGGTATTGAGCCGGCCAGTCCCGGCTTTGCCACGGTCCACATTGCTCCTCACCTGGGCACGCTGTCCTCGCTCAAGGCAAGCTATCCGCATCCCCAGGGCATGATCGAGGTGGAGTATCACCGCCAGGGCGACGGACTGAACGCAACCATCACGCTGCCCGGAACGCTTACCGGCAGCTTCGTCTACGAAGGCAAGGATTGGTGGCCGCTCAAGCCGGGCGTGAACCAAATCCAGGCTCCGCGGCAATGAGCGGTCGATGTGGGCACTTGGCATTGAATCGGAGCGACTTCACAGGCTGCGGAAAACTCGTTGCGGAAGGCATGAAGTGTCAGGGCACGACCGGGGTACCGGGGAACCGGGGAACCCTCTGGGTCGGGGTCGGGTCGCGTGCCGCAAGTTGAGAAGAATGAACCTGGGCTTTATTGAGGACCGCAAACGCGCCGGAGGCGGTCGCCGCGGCGACTTGGTTAGCCCCGCGCTTCAGCGTGGGGAATAGGGATTCCACAAGTTCGTTACGGAGTCCCGTAGGGACGGCGCAAGGACATTATTTATGCAGGAACCAATAGCCCCTGAGGGAATATCAGCAATTGAATAAACAGTCCAGATGGAGAGAATGCGTGATTCGTACGGAATCCCGCGCCATTCCTTGCCATGCCAGAAAAATCGATATATCAAACGGGAATCGTTGTTTCGCCTTTGCAGTAAACGTGTTACAACTCCAACATGGCTAAGGGAAAAAATTCTCCGCCATCAGGACCCGTCAACCTGAGAATGCTCGCCGAGCACCTTGAGCTATCCCAGACCACTGTCTCCCTGGTCCTGAATCACTCGCCCTCCGCCCGGTCCATCCCCGAGGAGACCCGCAACCGGGTGATGGAGGCGGCCGAGCGGCTCAACTACCGCCCCAACTACTTTGCCCGGTCCTTGCGGCAAAGCCGGTCGATGAGCGTGGGCGTGCTGGCGCCGGACCTGAGCGAGGGCTACTTCACCCGCGTGATGAGCGGCGTGGTGGAAGAACTCAACCTGGCCCGCTACTTCTACTTCACCGCCTGCCACGACTGGAAACGGGAGCTGATCGAACAGTATCCGCGCATGCTGGTGGAGCGCGCCGTGGATGGCTTTCTGCTGCTGAACACCCCGGCAGACCACATTGCCGTGCCGGTCCCTGTAGTAGCCATCTCGGCCCACAGCGCGGTTGAGAACGTGACTAATATCGTGCTCGATCATCATCTCGCGGTCGAACAGGCTCTCACCCATCTCTATTCGCTCGGTCACCGCCGCATCGCTTTCATGCACGGCCCGCGCGCCATCCCCGATTCGGAGTTCCGTTGGAAAAGCATCCAGCAGGTGGCCAGGGAGATGGGCCTCAAGCTGGACCCCGCGCTGGTCATCCGCATCGATTCCTCCGGATGGTCGATGAAAACCGGATACCACCCCATGGCCCCCGAGATCGGCTACAAACCCATGCAGGCCCTGCTCAAAAAGACCCGCGGTTTCACCGCCATCTTCTGCTTCAACGACATCGCCGCCATCGGCGCCATCCGCGCCCTCAAGGACGCCGGGCTCGCCGTGCCCGAAGACGTCTCCGTAGTCGGCTTCGACGACATTCAGTCCGCCGCCTACTCCACGCCCTCGCTCACCACCGTCCGCCAGCCGCTGCTGGAGATGGGCAGGCGCGGCGCACAGGTGCTGCTGGAACGCATTGCAAACCGCGAAAAACAGTACCCCGCCGAGATTGTCATGGCCCCGGAGTTAGTAGTCCGCGAGTCCACCGGCCCGGCTCCGGAATCAACTTATTGATTGTCATCCGACATATTTGTATTTCTTCCCTGATCAGCCTTCTTGTTTTTCATCCGGGCTTGAGCAAGATCGAGATTTCGCCTTGCATCTGCATCGGCCGGATTAATCCGGACCGCGTCGCTGAACTGCTCGGCCGCGTCTTCATAATCCTCCAGTTGAAACAGGGCTACGCCGAGGTCATTATGCGCATGAGCGTCTGTAGGTTTGAGCCGCACCGCCTGTGTTAACTCATCTACAGCTTCGATAAGTCGATTCGTCTCCATAAATATTTTGCCGATATCGTAATGGACCAATGCCTGATTGGGTTTGATGGCCAGAGAACGCCGGAATTCCTTAAGGGCTTCCTCTGTCAATCCCTGCGTGTACAAAAGAATGCCTAAATTGTTATGCGCATAGTAATTATCCGGATCGAGGGTGATGGCTAGCACCTGAAGGTTCTCCTGAGCCGCCTCGTCAAGTTTTTCCTGCGCCTGGAGAGCATCGGCATGATTAAGCCGCGCCGTTGTAAAATCCGCCGCATCCGTCCTCTTGTAAACCAGGACGGCCGAAGACGACTGCACCTTATATGTTCCGGCATCCCCCCACCGGTATTCAGTGTGATCGGGTGAAATGATGTCGGCCACTGCGACTATTTGTTTGTACCGTTGCGGTTGGTAAGCGGCCCACCAGTGCAGAATTGTAAACGAGGAGATCTCCGATATCTGCGTCCAGGACGTTTGATACTTGACGAAAACCACGTATTCCGGCTGGGCGTTTTCAATATCGCGTATGAATTCGTTTTGCATGGTTATCGCGTATGGCTGGTCTTCCATCAGGCCGTACATATAGATGTAACCCGAGGCGGAGAGCCGGTTCGCATAGAAGGGAATTTCGGGTTCGGATCCGAGTACTGCGATGCGGGAGTCTTTCGCCGAGTGGGTTCGAATATAGTCGCCGATTCGTATGGCTTCCGGGAAAGGGCTTTGCAGATACATAGCTCGTGAAATCTCTAACGGACTCATTCGAAACAGAAACTTCTGTTGCTGCACAACCGAGAACACCAACGCCGCGCCAAACACACCGTACGTCAGCCAGGAAACGCGCGGCCATTGTTTCCGGGCAGTACCAACGGCTGCTCCGGCCAGCAAAGCGATTGCCGGCAGCATGAGAACGAAATAGTGATTACGAAAGTAAAAGCCAGGGCAGACGGCGAGAAATGAGAAGACCAGAAAACCGGCAACGAAAACCGCAATAATGCGATCCTCTTCTCTCCACCAGATCAGCACCAACCCCGCCAGGGCTATGATCCAAATCGCAAGGTTCGGCCTCACGATGTCGGGGAAGTTATTACTGAACACATCGATTCCAGCGGAAAACCGTAATTCCTGCTCATATTCGCGTGCATAGGTGAATGTCCAAAACCAGAATTTTTCGAATACCCCGGCCCACCACAGCGCGAAACCGGTCAGCACCAGCGGGACCGACACTCCGCAGAGATATATTGCCGGATCTTTCAACGTCGAGAGCCAGGCGCCGCGGCGCCGGGTCATGCGATCCCACGCAAGATACAAAAAGCCAAAGATCACAAAGGGAAACCCGTGCTGCTTCATCAGCACGGCAATGCCATAAAGCACTCCGCTCAAGAACACTGTTGACCATCGCCGGGAATCGATTCCGCGTAGCAGCAGCAATGTTCCGCCCAGCGCTGCCAGCACCACAAAATGCGTGGCATGAGCCTGGGTTCCTAAAACGCCTTGCCCAATCGAAAGCAGCGCATATGCCGCGCAAGCCGCAACACCGGCCGCGGGCGTAAAAAGCCGTTTTCCGAGCAGATAGATCAGCACAATAGTTGCGGCGTTAACCAGCAAGAATCCCAGGTGGATCCCGGTGATCGTTTGCCCAAACACCGCCATGATTGCGGCGTAGGCCGCATCGATACCTGGAAATTTCATACTGAAGGCGAGTTTGTAAGGGGGAATCCCGTGCAGCATGAGCTGGCCCGTATACGCATACTCCCCCTCGTCCCGTTCTAAGGGAATCCCCAGCAAACGGATTCGAACGGCGGCCGCGAGCGCGATGACGATCGCCACCAGCATCCATGGCCGAAGCTGGAAGCGCCCGCCGGCACTTGCATCTGCCGGTTGAGTTGCCGGCCTCTTTGCGTTTTTCCGTTTTTTATGAGATTTATTTTTGCTCACGGTACTGCTCTCCGCATACCGCACTAACTTTGCTACTCCAGCATCTGCAAATCCAGCGGCTCTTCGAGAAGATAGTCTTTGCCGCGGAGGCATTCGAGCGCTCGCTTGAGCGCCGATGCTTTGCATGGCTCGACGGTCATCACGAAGGGCAGCGCGTGCTGGGGATAGCCGGTCTTTTGCACGATGGCGCGAATGTTGATGCGCTCTTTGGCCAGCGCCACGGTAATATCGGCAATAATTCCCGGCTTGTCGTCGACCAGGAAGCGGATGAAATGCGGAACCTCAAACTCGGCGCTCACCCGCGCCGGGGCAGCGGGAAGCTTGACCCGCCGCGAGCCGTGCGCCAGCGCCAGCAGATCGCTGACCACGGCCACCGCGGTGGGATGCCCGCCGGCGCCGTGGCCGGAAAACACTACATCGCCGCCGTAATGTCCGCTGAGAATCACCATGTTCTCGGTGCCCCGCGACCATGCCAGCGGAGAATGCAGATCCACCAGCATCGGTCCCACGGTGGCCGCTACCTGACCATGGTTCTGCTCGGCCCGCGCCACCTGGCGGATAGTGCAGCCCAGTTCCCGCGCATAGCTGAAGTCCACGGCTGAGACCGCCGTGATAGGCCGGGGTACGATCTCCTCCGGGTCCACTGCCACGCGCAGCGCCAGCCGCATGAGAATGGCCAGCTTGGCGCGCGCGTCGAACCCGCCCACATCCTCGGTGGGGTCGGCCTCGGCAAAGCCCTTGGCCTGCGCCTCGGCCAGCACCGCCGCGTATTCCGCGCCTCCCTCCATCTTGCTCAGGATGAAGTTGCAGGTGCCGTTCAAAATGCCTTCAATGCGCTCGATCCGATCCCCGGCCAATCCCTGTTCGAGGCCAGGAATCACGGGAATTCCGCCCGCCACGGCGGCCCCATACTTCAGATGCCCGCCTTTGGCCGCGGCCAGCCGCTCCAGTTCCACGCCCTGATAGGCAATCAGCTTCTTGTTGGCCGTGACCACGCTCTTGCCGTCGTCGAGCGCGCGCCGCACCCAGCCGCCGGCCGGGTCGAGCCCGCCGGCCAGCTCCACCACCACGTCCACATCCGATGCCAGCACGGCATCGGCGTCCTCGCTCCACTCCACGCTCGATGGAACCCAGTCCACGC
This sequence comes from Occallatibacter sp., assembly GCA_050012555.1. Taxonomy (GTDB): domain Bacteria; phylum Acidobacteriota; class Terriglobia; order Terriglobales; family Acidobacteriaceae; genus Telmatobacter. The sequence continues at coordinate 9,743 of JBEKGY010000057.1, read as the reverse complement.
GCTTGCGCTCCACGCCACGATTGAATACGTGGGTCAGCTCCAGCCCCTGCGGCCGGGACTCCACCAGGATCCGCGCCACCGAACTGCCCACCGTCCCAAAACCAAAGATCGCGATGCGCAACGGGCGCTGAACGCGGGACTCCCGCGCGGCCTTGCTGGAAAGCTGTTGCGGCGATACCGAACCATGCACTTTGGACACCGGCATTTCCTCTTAGAAGCGAATGAAATCACTTGATAACCCGATGATACCTGACCGCGGCGCGCCGATTGCCCAATGCGCGCCTCAGATTCCGGGGGCCCCAGCGACCGGGGCCCCCAGGAAGCGGCCTTTGCTTCCTGGGGTGGTAGCGATGCCCCAACCCTGGAGGGCGCCCACTTCATCGCTGGGGTGGCAACCCATTCGTCATGTAAGATGAATTCAGATGCGGCGCTCGCTCTCCATATTTCTGATTCTGTTCTTCTGGCTGGGGCCGCTTGCGGCCATCCTCCCCGTGAGCGACGAGTCGCGCCTGCCGCCCTGCTGCCGCCGTCACGGAGCCCACCACTGCGCCATGTCCATGCGCATGGCCGCCATGAAGGCCCAGGCCGCATCGGGCAAACCCTTCTTCACCGCTCCCGCAACCTGCCCCTTGTTCCCCGGCTACACAGCCGCACCTGTATCGACAATTCCCGCGCTGGCCGCCTCCCCGGCCAGGTTGCCGGTTCTGCTCGCGCAGCCTCACTCACCCGCCGCAGGCCGCGCCGCTGCCCGCCTGAGACAGGTCCGCACCCGCGCCGGCCGCGGACCTCCCGTCACAATCCTCGCCTAGAAAATCCCGTTGAATGCCCTGCCCTTTTAAAGAGCAGCATCCATCCGGTTCCGGACTGAGCAGACCGGCAAGAACGTCGCGCCGTGAGAGCAATCGCCTCTCTCGGATCAGGTCTGTTTTCAACGATTTCCTAAACCTTGTCAGGCATCGTGCGCCCCGGCATTCCGGGCCGTAAAGATTGCCTCCGCACCAGCAGGATCGCTTCAGGAGTTTCATTCATGCGCCGCCTTTATTCTTTTGTCGCACCTCTGCTGCTGGCCGCTTCCATCCCCGCATCGGCCACCGTCTTCGCCACCGTGCACGGAGTGGTCCACGATCCGCAGCACCGGCCCATCGCCGGCGTAAAGGTCACCCTTGAAGCCGCCGATTCCACCTTCACATTGCGGACCGAAACCAGCTCCGAAGGCGAATTCGAACTGCCCCAGACGCCCATCGGCGTCTACCGTTTGACCGTCGCCGCCCCCGGCTTCACCATCGTCACCCAGCCGCTCACCGTTGCCTCGGGCACCAACCCCGTTGTGCATATAGCGCTCCAGCTCGCCCCTGCCATCCAGAGCATCCAGGTCGAGGGATTGGGGATCTCCCTCTCTGCCACCGATTCAGCAACCCCCACGACGCTCATCACCCGAGCCGACATCGCGCTGACTCCCGGCGCGGACCGCACCATCGGCACGGAAATGATCACCGATTACGTTCCCGGCGCCTACATCGCTCACGACATGCTGCACATGCGCGGCGGCCACCAGACCAGTTGGCTGATCGATGGAATTTCCATTCCCAATACCAAGTTGGCCTCCAACGTCGGCCCGCAGATCGATCCCAAGGACATCGACGCCATCGAGACCCAGCGCGGCAGTTATGGAGCGGACATAGGCGACCGCACCTATGGAGTCTTCAACGTGCTGCCCCGCAACGGCTTTGAGCGCAGCCGCGACGGCGAACTGCTCGTCTCTGCCGGCAACTTTTTTACCGGCGAAACTCAAGTCTCGCTTGGCGATCACAACGCCGCAACCGCCTGGTACGCCAGTTTCACCGGCTCCCGCTCCAGCTACGGTGTGGCCACGCCCGTCATCGCCATCTATCACGACGCCACCAACTCCGAAAGCGGCTTTCTGTCGCTCATTCGCAACCAGACTCCCAGGGACCAATTGCGCCTGAACGCGCAGTACCGCCAGGACTACTACGACGTCCCCTACGACCCCAACCCCGACGACTATGAGACCACTTCCGGCCATTACAGCTCCACCGGCCTGCGCGACGCTCAATCAGAGCGCGATTCCTTCGTCATCGCCAACTGGGTTCACACCCTTTCGCCCCATGCTCTCGTTTCCTTCGCGCCCTTCTATCACTTGAACCAGGCAGACTATAACTCGCTCCCAACCGACCTGCCCGTTTCCACCACCTGGCATCAGAACTCGAATTATGTAGGCGGCCAGGCCGATGCCCATGCGGACGCGGGACCGAACAGCTTCTCTGCCGGCTTCTACTCGTTCTATCAGGCAGAGAGCGACCTCTTCGGCGTGCAGGTCAACACCCCACCCGGAGCATCCTTTCCCAATACCGGTGCCAGCGCCGGCGCCGCTCTGGTCGAGTTCTACCTCTCCGACCACCTGCGCATCGGCCAATACATCACCCTGCTCGGCGGCGAGCGCTTCTCTATCTTCCGTGGAGGATACTCAGAGTCCGCAACCTACCCCCGCATCGGCGCAACCGTCGAGATTCCCCGCCTGCGCTGGGTTCTGCGCGGCTTTTACGGCCACTTCTTCCAGCCCGCGCCTCTGCTCACCGTCTCCAGCTCCGTCCTCAACTACGCCGGCAGCCTGCCAACTGGCGAAAACGCCTTCACGCCCCTGCCCTCGGAGCGCGACGAAGAACACCAGTTCGGCATTCTCATTCCGTATAAGGGCTGGTCTCTCGACTTGGATACCTTCAAAAATCGCGTCAACAACTTCCTCGATCACGCCAACCTTGGCGAATCGAATATGTACTTCCCCATCGCCGTCGATGGAGCGCTGGTGCGCGCCTGGGAAATGACCCTGCGCTCACCCGAGTTAGCCCACGCCGGCCAATTCCATCTGACATATTCGAATCAAATCATCCAGCAGCGCGGCAACATCATCGGCGGCTTTACCTGTTCGATTCCCACCGACCCGGCCTGCGACCTCGGCTTCAACTACATGGCGATGGACCACGACCAGCGCGACACGCTCAACACCGGCTTCACGGCCAACCTGCCTTTGCACTCGTGGTTCTCGACCAACGTCTACTACGGCACCGGCTTTTCAAACGGACTGGCCGGCGCCAATGAGGGCCCTTACAACGGCCCCTATCTGCCCGTGCATACCACCTTCGACCTTTCCGCCGGCCACGCGATAGGCGAGCGCTGGAAGCTCTCGGCCACGGTCCTCAACGTCACCAACCACCGCGTTTTGCAGGACAACTCCGTAACCATCGGCGGCTTCCACTGGAACGATCCAAGAATCGTCTCCGCCGAGCTCCGCTACCGCTTCCACTTCTAAACCTTTTTCAATCCCAGTTTGCAGATTATTTCCCCAATCCGCTTAACATAAAAATCCATGGCCACCCTCTTCGAGAAACTCAACCTCAAGGATCACCAGGAGATCCTTATCCTGCACGCGCCGGAGAGCTTAGAGCGGGAGCTCTCACAGCTGCCCGTAATCACCATCCACCGCCATCTCGAGTCCCTCCCCGAGATTCGCTTTTCTCTCGCCTTCGTTACCCGCCAGGCCGAAGTCGACGCCCTCGCCCCGCAAGTTGCCGCAAAGGCCAGGGGCGACGCCATGGTCTGGTTCGCCTATCCCAAAGGCACATCGAAGAAATATAAATGCGATTTTAACCGCGATACAGGCTGGGCCGCGCTGAATGAGGCGGGATTCGATTGCGTGCGTTCAATCGCCATCGACGAAGACTGGACCGGCCTTCGCTTCCGCCGCAGAGAGTTCATCAAGTCCCGCTGATGCAGTGTTGTATTAGGGCCCGTTTACGCAACCGACATTGGCCATTGCCTGTTTTTCCGGAGGGAGCAGTGGCCTTCAGGCCACTGAAATAAGCCCAATCTTCCACGGGCTTCAGCCCCGGAAGCTGTATTGCTGTCAACTGGCGGTGGATGGAGCATAGCGGCAGCGCTAGCGTAAGGCCCGGGGCTGAAGCCCTTCGGATCATGATCCATTTTCAGTGGCCTGAAGGCCACTGCTCCCTCCGCTTTGTAACCAACCCACATCAACACGAAACAACGGAGGAATGCCAATGCAAACCACGCCCCAAACCTTGCGCCCGGCACAGGCCGAGGTCCATCGCACCGCCCACGACCAGGATCTGATCGAAGTTCCCAAGCGAGCCAGGCTCAACCGGGAAGCCGAGGGGAAAGAGAACCTGCCGGCTCCAGGACTCACCATCGAATAGTTGCTTTGGGGCGCAAGGACCACAACTGCTCCGTGCCCCATCCTTTCGACTTCGTTCTGTCGAAAGGGTGGGAGACCACGAACCTCAACCTGCGTCAACCCGGGGAAATACTCTACTCCGCCTGAAACAGCCCCGGCAGCACTTCCCCGGCTTTACCCTCAACCACATGAGTAAACGCCGCAGCGTTCAGCGGTTGTTCCGGCCCAATGTAGACGGTGCGCGCCCCACCCTGCCGCGCCCAATGGACAAAATTCGCCGCCGGATAAACCGATCCCGATGTTCCCACCACCACCATCAGCGTCGCCTTCCGGATCTCCTCCTGGATGCGATCCATCTGCAGCGGAATCTCGCCGAAGAAAACGATGTGCGGCCGCAGCCGTCCTCCGCAGGCGCAGCGGCCCACCTCATCCAGGCTTCGATAAATAGCATGATCCTCGACCGGCGGCCGCCTGCACTCCCTCTCGCAGCGCGACTTGGCCAGCTCGCCATGCATGTGCACCAGCCGCACAGAGCCGGCCCGCTCATGCAGATCGTCCACGTTCTGCGTGCAGAGAAAGAAGCGGTCGCCCAGCCGCGCCTCCAGTCCGGCGAGCGCAACGTGCGCAGGATTCGGCTCAGCCTTCGCCCCATCCGCCCGCCGCCCAGCGTAAAACTCCCACACCAGCCCCGGATTCCGCACCCATGCCTCAGGCGTGCAAACATCCTCGATGCTGTGCCCCGCCCACAACCCGTCCGACGCGCGAAAAGTCGGTAACCCGCTCTCCGCGCTGATCCCCGCGCCGGTCAGCACAAAGACCCGGTCTTCAGCGGCAATGGAAATTTTGCTCATGGAATTCTTTCAGTGGACAGTGGTCAGTGAACAGTGGTCAGTTATCAGTTGTCAGTGGTCAGTTATCAGTTGTCAGTTGTCAGTTGTCAGTTATCAGTTGTCAGTTATCAGTTATCAGTTATCAGTTGTCAGTTGTCAGTTGTCCGAGGAAACAACGGTTCGAGGTTCGTGGCTTCCCAGGTCTCAAAGTCGAGACCTGGGGCACCCGTTGATCTTGGGATGGTCAGACCTGGGGCACCAACTGTTCCCTATTCCCTATTCCCTATTCCCTGTTCCCTGTTCCCTGTTCCCTGATCCCTGTTCCCTGATCTCTGATCACTGACCACTGTTCACTGACCACTGGTTACGGCTCCAGCAGAATCTTCCCCGTAGTCTTGCGTTCTTCCAGATCCGTCTGCGCCTGCGCGGCCTCGGCCAGGGGATAGATGTGCTCGGTGCGCAACTTGAGTTCGCCCCTGGCCGCCCAACCCAGCACATCCCCGGCGCGACCCTCCAGCTCCGCCCGCGTGGCAATGTAGTGCCACAGCGTGGGCCGGGTGATGAACAGCGACCCCTTGCCGCTGAGCTGGATCAGGTCGAAGGGCGGCACAGGCCCGCTGGAGGCGCCAAACAGCGCCAGCAGCCCGCGCGGACGCAGGCAGTTCAGGCTGGACTCAAATGTAGTTTTGCCCACCGAGTCGTAGACCACGTCCACGCCTTTGCCGCGGGTCAGCCTCTTGACCTCCGCCTCGAAGTCCTGCTCGGTGTAAAGAATCGCATGGGAAGCGCCCGCCTTGCGCGACAGTTTTGCCTTGGCCGGCGTAGAGACCGTGGTAATGACGCGCGCGCCCAGCCGCACCGCCATCTGCGTCAACAGCAGGCCCACGCCGCCGGCTCCGGCATGAACCAGCGCCGTGTCTCCGGCCTTGAGCGGGAAAGTGGAGTGGGAGAGATAATGCGCCGTCATCCCCTGCAGCATGGCCGCGGCGGCCTGCTCCATGCTCAGCGCCGCGGGCACCTTGACCAATTGCGCCGCCGGAACCAGCGCATACTCGGCGTAGCTGCCCAGCACACTCGTCGAGGCCACCGCGTCCCCGGCGGCAAACCCCGTCACGCCCGGCCCCAGCTCCTCCACCGTGCCCGCAGCCTCGCTGCCCGGCGTCAGCGGCAGAGCCGCCTTGTAGACGCCCTTGCGGAAGTAGATCTCGATGAAGTTGACCCCGACAGCTTCCACGCGGATCAACACCTGCCCCGGTCCCGGCTGGGGAATGGGCAATTCGGCCATCTCAAGAACTTCCGGCCCGCCTGTATGGTGTATCTGGATGGCTTTCATGTCACGGTAAGAATGAACCTTGAGACCCGGATGCTGCAAGCTCGATGCGCTCCACAGCTTACCCAAAAAACACCAAGCCCGTCCAGACGACGCCCGGACGGGGCTTTTCTATTCCCTAGTCCCTAGTCCCTAGTCCCTAGTCCCTATTCCCTATTCCCTAGTCCCTATTCCCTGCATTTAAAACCTTTCCTCGCGCCCTTCCGGCAGCATGCTCTGCTCTTCAGGGGAATCCAGGCGCACGATGCGGTCGATGGCGTACGGAGCGTGTTGCTGGCTGGCGTGAAAGTGGCGCACCTGCAGCTCGCCCAGCAGACCGATGGCCAGCATCTGGATGCCGGCTACAATCAGCACCGCGCCAATCACGAACATCGGTCCGTGCAGCTCCATCAGGCTCTGGCGCGGATTGAGGAGCTTCATCCCCAGCAATACTGCCGAGATGGTACTGCCCGCCAGGATGCCCAGGGCGCCGAAGCCGCCGAAAAAGTGCAGCGGACGGCTCATGTACCTGAGCAGAAAGCGAATGGTCAGCAGGTCAAAGAAGACGCTGAAGGTGCGCCCGATGCCGTAGTGGCTCTTGCCCCGCTCGCGGTTCACATACTTGATGGGAATTTCGCAGATCGACGCGCCATACCAGCTGGCCAGCGCGGGAATGAAGCGGTGCATCTCGCCGTAGAGTGGAATGTTCTGGATGACCTCGCGGCGATAGGCCTTGAAGGTGGTGCCGAAGTCGTGAATATCCACGCCGGAGAGCCAGGCCATCAGCCAGTTGGCGCAGCGCGAGGGAATGCGCCGCATCAGGAAGCTGTCCACCCGCTCCTTGCGCCAGCCCGAGACCACGTCGTAGCCTTCCTCGAGCTTTTCCAGGAAGCTGGGAATATCGTTCGGGTCGTGTTGCAGATCCCCGTCCATGGCCAGGATGAACTCGCCCGTGGCATGGTCGAATCCCGCGGCCAGCGCCGAGGTCTGACCGAAGTTGCGGCGCAGCTTGACCACCAGCACCCGGCTGTCCACCGCGGCGATCTCCTCCAGCAGCTTATAGGTGCGATCGTTGGACCCATCTTCCACCAGCACCAGCTCGAAACTTTCGCCCACCTGCTCCATCACCTGCTTCAGGCGCGCATATAAAACGGTAACGTTCTCCTCTTCGTTATGGAACGGCACAACGATTGAATACTTCGCCATAGTGCAAGTATAGATGCCGGTTCGATGAAAAAGGATAATGCTTCGCGCCGGAACAGGCGCCAATCCGTCCCAGGGGGAGAATATGCAGGACCGGGAGGCGGCGAAAACCCTACCGGTCCAACTCGTCCAGCATGGCCTGCATCTCGCTCAGCGCATGGCGGTTGCCGCTGCGGGCCGCACTGGCGATTCCAGCCTTCAGCCGCTCCATTGCCTCCGCCGTCCGTCCCGCCGTAGCCAGCGTCTGCGCGGCCATGAAGTAGCCGGCCGTATACTCCGGATCGTTGGCCAGCAGTGTATCGAATTCTCGCAGCGCCGCCTCTGTCTGGCCACGGCCGGCCAGCTCCATGGCCACCCCGTAGCGGGCAAAGCTGTTCTTCGGGTCCAGCGCCAGAATCTCTTTCAGTCCTGCGATCTTGTCCATCTTGCTCGTCTACGGCCTCATTTTGCTCCAGGCCGGCCGTGGGGGATTTGCACATTTGGCGCGGATTGCCGAAACTGGAACAGGAGGCCCCGCCAGATGGACCTCTCCAACCCGCTCACCCGCCGCCAGTTCCATTGTAGCGGACGGCAAGTGGACTCGGGCCCCGGCACAACGAATGGAGTAAGCGCAGAATGAGTTCCACCCCGACCAACCCCATTGCGCGCACGGTGGCCAGCACCCAGTCGGAGATGACAGAGATCATCCTGCCCAACGACACCAACACCATGGGCAGCCTGCTGGGCGGACGCCTGATGCACTTTATCGATCTCACCGGCGCCATGGCCGCCTACCGGCACTCGCGCACCAACGTGGTCACCGCCGCCATGGACCACATCGACTTCATCCGCCCGGTGCATCTGGGCGACCTGCTCACCCTCAAGTCCAGCGTTAACCGCGCCTTTTCCACCTCCATGGAGGTGGGCGTGAAGGTGTGGGCGGAAAACACCCGCACCGGCTCGTTTGTTCATGTCGCCAGCGCCTACCTGGTCTTTGTGGCTCTCGACAACCAGGGCCGCCGCCAGCGGGTCCCTGAACTCATCCCCGAAACCCCCAACGAGATTCGCCGCTATGAAGATGCCTTGCGCCGCCGCGAGCACCGCGAGGCTGAGTCCGTGCGCCGCCGCGAAGAAGCCCGGATGGCCACCGCCGCGCTGGAAGGGGCGCAGGGCAGTTAAATACGAACAGATATGCATGATTGGAAGGAGATCGATTGGGAAGTCTTCTAGCGAAAAGCACGATTTCGGAGATAATATCCCAACTGGAAGAGAAGTTCCAAGCGGTCCCGGAGGTGTGGTTCCGGGGACAATCTAAATTTGGCTATGATCTACGTCCCAGTATCTTTAGACAGGGCGCTAGCTATGGCTATTCATTTCACGAATCGAAGATGTATAGAGAATTCCAGAGACGGCATCCTGAAGTGCAGGTAGAGCGTGACGACGTCGGTGAATGGTTGTCGATCATGCAACATTACGGTCTACCTACAAGGCTGTTGGACTGGACGACAAATCTGCTTGTTGGGCTGTATTTCTGCTGTAGCCAGAGAAAAGAAGAGGACGGAGCCCTATTCGCGTTCAACCCGTCGATGCTGATACGAGACTATATTCTTAACCCGCTCATGAAAATCCAAATACTATCCTCTAGCACTTTCGATTTTTACAACGACCTTATCTATAAGACAGAAGGGATGTTAGACGACGATTCACTGATTAACGGGGTTCCCATTCGGACTCTCAAGGTGGACTCTGCACGTCAAAGATTTATGCTCATGACGCATTCTCAGCAGATACCGCTAGTATCTGTAGAGGTTCGACGCACATTCCAAAATACTGTAGACATGGACGGAAATTCGATTCGTTTTTTCAACCAGGACATTACCCGGGCATTTTCCAATATCATACCGATTCAATCGCGTCATCTTACTGACCGCATCAAATTGCAGCATGGATGTTTCACACTGCATGGCGGCGCATATTTCGATGGAAAGGAGTTCATTCCGCCCGGTGATCCAGATGTTTTACTGTTTCAACTTATGAAATTCAAAATTCCCGCTACAATTAAACTGAGCATATTGCGTGAACTGGAAATCTGCGGAATACGAGAGGCTAGCCTATTCCCCGAAATGGAATATCAGGCGCGGGACATCAAGAGCAGGTTTACCGAAGAAATGAAGGCAGCCGTGCTCTCGGACGAATGATCAAACACAGATAT
>JBEKGY010000056.1:0-17294 GCA_050012555.1 Occallatibacter sp. | reverse complement strand
ATAAATAATGTCCTTGCGCCGTCCCTACGGGACTCCGTAACGAACTTGTGGAATCCCTTTTCCCCACGCTGAAGCGCGGCGCTAACCAAGTCGCCGCGGCGACCGCCTCCGGCGCGTTTGCAGTCCTCAATAAAGCCCACGTTTATGGCGCGTTTGTGCGGACATTACTTATGCAGTCCTCAATAAAGCCCACGTTTATGGCGCGTTTGTGCGGACATTACTTATGCAGTCCTCAATAATCGACCGGCGTGCCGGATGTGCGGCAAATGGACAAGCGGACGGCGCTGGCGGCTCTGGGTGAGCGTGGCTCGCGGCAAGCTGCGGAGAGGTATAGTAAAAGCATGGCGGCCACGGCAGAGCGGGACCACTACCTATTCGGAGCGCTGGACAGCAGTGCGCGGAACCGCGTCAAGCTGAAGGAAGTGAACTACGGCTATGAAGAGCCGGAGGGCATCATTCTGACCTCGATGGATTTTGCCGTGAACTGGATACGGAAGAGCTCCATCTGGCCCTTGACCTTTGGCCTGGCCTGCTGCGCCATTGAGATGATGTCGATGGGCGCGTCGCGCTTCGATATAGCGCGCTTCGGCGCCGAGGTCTTCCGGCCCTCCCCGCGGCAGTCGGATCTGATGATCGTTGCCGGACGGGTTTCGCAGAAGATGGCCCCGGTCATCCGCCGGCTCTACGATCAGATGCCGGAGCCGAAATGGGTGATCTCGATGGGCGCCTGCGCCACCTCAGGCGGGGTTTTCAACAACTACGCGCTGGTGCAGGGCGTCAATCAGGTGATTCCCGTGGACGTGTATGTTCCGGGATGTCCCCCACGCCCGGAGCAACTCATCTACGCGATTACCCTTCTGCAGGAGAAGATACAGCGCGAGCCGCGCAGCCTGCTGAAGACCCTGAATATTGGGTGATGGATGGATAGAAGAACAGGTTTTCAGAGGTACATTACCAAGGTAACAAAGGTAATCATTTCTTGCCTGCGGACGTTGAATGGAAGGATGAAGGCAACGTTGTGAGCATTATTGCTCACAACGTGTTGATAAAAAAAAATACTCTGCCTGAATCGTCCTATGGTACGTTTAATCTGATGTATGAGTGCTGTACGGCCCGTGACTTTCACGGAGCCGAGTTAGTCCGAGCTGGAAATTGTGCTCGCAAACTTCCCTTTCCATCGGTCATCAGCTTGATTCTGGAGGATAAACGCATGAACGTTCGTGTTTTGAAGTGTATGAGTTGCGCTTTCGCCCTGGCAATTGCGGCGGTGGCGCCCGTTGCCCTGGGAGCCCAGGATACGACCAAGCCGGCCGCCAAGAGCGCGGCGTATGGTTCACCTTCCCCGTCCAGATGGGACGTCTTTTTGGGTTACAGCTACATTTCCCCCTACGGGACGGTGGGTACGCCGTTATCAACTTCAACTACGTTGCAGACAAACTACGTGCCCGTCAACCTTGGCGCAATCGGAAGTATTTCCTACTTCTTCAACAATCATTGGGGGCTGCAGGCCGAGGGCGACGCGCACCCCCAAAGCCCGAACTGCACCAGGGTTATTGACAGTCAGCCGGCGCGGACCTTTGGTGCGCACCCCCTGCCAACTGGTTTAGGATACTGCGATCCGATATTGACGCCGGCAGCGAACTCTTTCTACGGCCTATCGGGTGGTGTCATCTACCGGTGGCCGCATGACAAATTGACACCCTTCGTGCACGTTCTGGGGGGGTCTGAGGAGGTTGGAGGTCCTACTATCAATCAGCCTCTAAAGTGGGGGATGGTGGGAACAGCTGGCGGCGGCCTGGACTGGGAGACGGGATGGCTGAACCATCATTTTGCCATTCGCCTCTTCCAGGCGGATTACCAGTTTATCAACGTGAATTTCGGGGGCGACTTTGGTGGCTCCGTCAACATCAATGCAGCGCGTTTGAGCGCCGGCATTGTCTTCCATATCGGCAACATTGCGCCTCCGGTGCCGGTGACGCTGGCCTGCTCGGCCAACCCGTCCTGGGTCTATCCCGGCGACCCGGTTACAGTGACCGGGACGGCCGGCAACCTGAACCCCAAGCTGACTGCGGTTTATACCTGGTCCGGCAGCGGTGCGGTGGGCAGCGGAACCACGGCCTCTGTGGCCACCGGTTCGCTGGCGCCCGGTTCCTATGACGTGAAGGGCAACGTGAAGGAAGGCAAGGCCGACAAGCCCTACGAGATGGCCGACTGCACGGCCAGCTTCACGGTCAAGGCCTTCGAGCCGCCGACCGTCAGTTGCACGGCCAACCCCAGCACCATCAAGCCGGGCGACCCCAGCACTGTGACCTCAGTTGGACAGAGCCCGCAGAACCGTCCGCTGACCTACAGCTACTCGGCTGCGGCCGGCACGGTAACCGGCGCCGACACAACGGCGGCGTTCGATTCAACGGGCGCTGCGGTCGGCCCGGTGACAATCAACTGCAACGTAGCGGACGACAAGGGCGGTACCGCAACCGCGAGCACCACGGTGACCATCGCGGCGCCGCCTGTGCCGCCGGTTCCGCACACACAGGCTCTCTGCTCGATCACCTTCGAGAAGGATCCCAAGCGTCCGGAGCGCGTAGACAACGATGCCAAGGCCTGCCTGGACGAAGTGGCCCTGGACCTGCAGAAGCAAACGGATGCGACGATTGTGGTGGTGGGCGACTCGACCGCAGCGGAGAAGACCCCGAAGAAGGCCGGCAAACATGCCAAGGCTGAAGACTCCGCCGCGCAACGCGCCGTCAACACCAAGGACTACCTGATAACGGAGAAGGGCATTGATGCCTCGCGCATCACGGTCAGGACAGGGAGCGAGGATGCTCAGGAGGTGCAGAACTACCTGGTGCCTTCCGGAGCCGACTTCGCAACCGATGTGCCTGGAACCGCCGCTGTGGATGAGTCCGCGGTGAAGCCGCAGACCCGCAAAGCCTTGCCGACACGGCCCGAGCCCAAGAAGAAGGCGGAGGCTCCGCCCGCCCAGTAAGCGCTCAACCGGGCCCCTACAACTTAAGTAGTACGATGGGCCCGAGTGAAAGCGATAGAACAGTAGTTTCATGCAGTTAAAAGAGGCTGACCGGAGTACCGGTTAGCCTCTTTTCTTTTGCCTATTCTTTGCAATCCAAGTAGAATCTGCTCCTATGACTAGCTTGCGGTCTTGCCATTTCTTCTCTTGCCGGCGCAGAAGCCTCGCGCCAGTCCTATTGATGGTGCTGTTTACCCTTGCCGGACTGAGACTCCAGGCGCAGACCTCCTGGAGCGCCATGGGTCCCGCGGGCGGCGATGCGCGCGCGTTTGCCGCGGAGCCGGGGCAGCCCAACCACATTTATCTTGGCACCACCAACAGTTGGATCTACGAATCCACGGATCGGGGCTCATCCTGGCATCGGCTCTCGAAGCTGGATCCCTCGGACGACCTGGTTCTCGACCACATCATCGTGGACCCCACAAATCATGCGGTTCTGTATGTGGCGGCGTGGGAAGTGGGCCGGACCGACGGCGGGCTATGGATCAGCCGGGATAGCGGCAAGAGCTGGAGCGAGGTCATGGACTTGCACGGCCAGTCGATTCGCGCCCTGTCGCAGGCGGCTTCCGATCCGAAAACGCTCGTTGTCGGGACCCGCGACGGCGTTTTTCGCAGCAGAGATGCCGGCCTCACATGGACGCCGATCAGCCCGCAGGAGAGCCGCGAGATTTATGACGTGGAGTCGGTGGCGGTGGATCCGGTGGACACCAATATCATGTATGCCGGTACATGGCACCTGCCCTGGAAGACGGTGGACGGCGGCAAGACGTGGCACAACATCAAGCAGGGCCTTATTGTGGACTCCGACGTGTTTTCGATCATCCTCGATCCGGTCCAGCCGAGTATTGTTTTCCTGAGCGCCTGCAGCGGGATTTACAGGAGTGAAAACGGGGGCGAGCTGTTCCACAAGATCCAGGGGATCCCCATGACCGCGCGCAGGACGCGCAAACTGTTGCAGGATCCGGGGAATCGCCAGGTGGTGTATGCCGCAACCACCGAGGGGCTCTACAAGACCACAGACGGCGGCAAGACCTTTGCGCGCATGACCGGGCCGGACGTGATTGTGAACGATGTGTTTGTCGATCCCCAGGATACGCAACATGTACTGTTGGCGACCGATCGCAGCGGAGTCCTCTACAGCCGGACCGCGGCGGCAAGTTTTGTGCCCGCCAATGACGGCTTTTCGGGACGGAAAGTGGAGGCGCTGCTGGTGGACCGCGGCAATCCCGCGCGACTGCTTGCCGGCGTAGCCAACGACAAGAGCTATGGCGGCGTGTTTGCTTCCACCGATGGAGGCGCAAGCTGGAATCACATCGGGGAGGGGCTGGACGAGCGGGATGTCTTTGCCTTGGCGCAGTCGCCGGATGGAACCGTGCTCGCCGGGACCAATCGCGGCATCTTCGCGTTGGATGCGCCGGGCGGCCGTTGGAGTCCGCGGAACACCATGCAGAGCACGATAGTCAAGAAGACCACGGTGACAAGAAAGGGCAAGCATGTCACGACAGAAAATGCGGTGAAGGATAAGGCCCGCGAATTGAATGGGCGCGTGTATGCGCTGGATCTGACGGGAGATGCCTGGCTGGCCTCCACGAGCAACGGCCTGCTCACCAGCAAGGACCACGGCGCCAGTTGGCAGGGCGGCCTGGCGATGGGCTCAGGCGAGTATGTGACGGCTGCGGCGCATGGATCGGCAATGGCTGCGGCGCGGCGGGACGGAATGGTTGTTTCCACCGATGCCGGCCTGACCTGGACCCGCGTCGAGCTTCCGGCCAGCCTCACGCACATCTATCGCGCCGTCTTCTCGGCGGATGGAACCCTATGGCTGGGCACGCGCGAAGGGGTTTTTCTCTCCCGGGACCAGGGGAAGTCATGGTTGTCGCTGGAGCGGATGCCGTTCCGCGATGTGAACGATCTTTACTACGATGCACGACTCGACAAAGTGCTGGCGAGTTCCCGGCATAGCGACTTTGTGTTTTTCATCGATCCGGGGTCGCTGACCTGGAAGTGGCGGGAGATTGGAGGATACCGGATTCTGCTGATTCGCTCGGCGGGAGACCGGCTGCTGGCGGCCTCTCTCTTCGATGGAGTGGTGGTCGAATCGCCGGCTGCGAAGCCGCAAATCGGGAAAAAGTGAAGGAACAGGGAAGGGTCGCGACGGAGGAAAGACTATCTTTCTGTATCATCGGGATATGCAGACCGAAATGGTGGATTCCCGCCGTCCTGTCGCCTTTCGGAGTCATGATCCTCGGCTGGAGCCGATTGCGGCCAAGGTGCTCGCCCGGGAGCGGCTGGACTTCAACGATGGTTTGGCGCTTTACGGTTCGCCGGATGTGCTGGCGGTGGGCTGGCTGGCCAACCATGTGCGCGAACGGCTGCATGGCGACGTGACCTACTTCAACGTCAATCGCCACATCAATCCGACCAACGTGTGCGTGGCGGCCTGCAAGCTGTGCGCCTTCGGACGCAAGAAGGGCGACCCGGCGGGTTACACGATGGCGCTGGAAGAGGCGTGGGAGACGGCGGCCTCGGGCTACTCGGAGGCGGTGACCGAGTTTCACATCGTGGGCGGACTGCACCCCGACCTGCCGCTCGAGTATTTTCTCGACCTGGTGCGGGGGCTCAAGGAGCGGTTCCCGCAGGTTCACATCAAGGCCTTCACCATGGTGGAAGTGGCCTACCTGGCGCGGCGGGCCAGGCTGACTATTGAGCAGGCGCTCATCAAGTTGCGCGAGGCGGGCGTGGACTCGATGCCCGGAGGCGGCGCCGAGATCTTTGCGGCGCGGGTGCGATCGATCATCTGCGACCACAAGATCGACGGCGAGGAGTGGCTGGAGACGGCGCGGCTGGCCCACAAGCTGGGCTTCAGGTCGAATGCAACCATGCTCTACGGCCACATCGAGAACGACGAGGACCGCGTGGACCACCTGCTGAAGTTGCGCGCTCTACAGGACGAGACCGGCGGCTTCCAGACCTTCATTCCGCTGGCCTTTCACCCGGAAAACACGCCGCTCGACCATTTGCCGGTGACCACGGGACTGACGGATATTCGCCAGATTGCGGTGAGCCGCCTGCTGCTGGACAATTTTCCGCACATCAAGGCCTACTGGCAGATGATGACGGCGAAGATTGCGCAGATTGCGCTGCGCTTTGGCGCCGATGACCTGGACGGCACGGTGATCGAGGAGAAGATTTACCACGATGCCGGGGCGACCACGCCCCAGGGCATGACGCGCAAGGAACTTTGCCGGCTGATTACCGAAGCGGGCCGCGTTCCCGTCGAGCGCGACACCCTTTACCACTCAGTGACGCGCACAGAAGACAGTCTTATCGTCGCGGTTTAAAGATGTATAGTCGCATTTTAAGATGAATCTGGAAGGGGATGATCTCGATGGATGATTTTGGCCGGGCTGCTATCTCGGGATTCTGCTGGGGATTCGCATGGGGAATTGTGGGCTCGATCGCGATCCTGTATTCCATTTACCTGGCTGCCTATCGCAAAGCGATCAAGGATTCTCTTAAGCAGGTCAAGCCGCTGCAGTACACGCATGTGCTGGACAAGATATTGGCACAGAAGGCAGAAAAGCTCGAGGCCAAGAAGGCAAAAGCGGCAGCGAAGGCAGCAGCCCCTCCGCAGTGAGCCGTTCTTCTACAACCGGTATTCGATCACTACAGCAAACAATCTACGGCCGCACCACCACGCCGCCCTTCATCACAAAGCTCACGCGCTCGACGGCGGTGATGTCTTCGAGCGGATTGCCGGGGACGGCGACAATGTCGGCGAAGTAGCCGGGGTTCAGTGCGCCGACCTGGCCTTCCCAGCCGAGAAGCTTCGCGCCCTCGATGAGGTCTGCCTGCAGGACGGCGAGCGGCTTCATCCCGTAGCGGACCATCAACTCGAGTTCGACGGCCTGGGTGCCGTGCGGGAAGGGTCCGACGTCGGAGCCTACCGCAAAGGGGATGCCGGCGGCGACCTGGCGCTTGAACTCGCGAATCTTGTAGTCGAGCAAGGCCTTTTCGCGCGCGGCTGTGGCCGGCGAGGCTGCGTGCTGCGCAAAGTAGACGAAGATGGCGAAGGTGGGAACGGCGGGGATGTGTTTCTCGCGCATCAGGCGCATGGTTTCGTCGCTGAGCTGGGTGGCGTGATCGATGGAGGCCACGCCGGCCTGGGCGGCGTAGAGTGTGCCGGGCTCGCCCATGGCGTGGACGGCGACGCGCGTGCCCAGGCGGCGGGCTTCTTCAACGGCGGCGGCCAGTTGTGCCTCAGTGTATTGGTAGGGTGTGTGCAAGACGCCGTCGATCATGCTGTCGGGACCGGTCTCGTAGATTTTGACGAAGCTGGACCCCTGCTTGTGCTGGGCGCGGATGACTTCGATCAGCTGGTCAGTGGAGTTGGCGTAGTCGGCGTTCGACAGCACGTGCTGGGCGGGGTTGAAGCCGAGGGCGTCTTCGTGGCCTCCCAAAATATCAACGGCGTTGCCGCTGATGCGCAGTCGTGGGCCGGGGATGAGGCCCTGGTCGATGGCGTCGCGGACGGCCGTGTCGGCGGAGCCTGCGCCCTCGGTGCCCATGTCGCGCTCGGCGGTGAATCCGGCCAGCAGGTCTGCTTTGGCGGCTTCGGCGGCGAGGATGGTGCGCCAGGGAATAGATTCCTCGACGGTTTGCAGGTCTTCCGCGCCGGCATGCAGGAACAGGTGAACGTGAGCGTCGATCAGGCCGGGGAGCAGCGTGGCGTCGCCCAGGTCGATGATTTTGGCGCCCTGGGGATGGTCTACCGACGGCCCCGCGGCGCGAATGCGATCCCCTTCGACCAGAACTTCACCGGGCTGGAGCAGGGTTCCGGTATCCACCTGGAGCAGGCGCGCGGCGTGGAGGACGATGGGCGTGGGGGCTGGCTGCTGCGCGGGGGCGAGGGCCGCCAGCAGGGCGAAAGATGCGCATAGGGGGAAGAAACGAAGGCGCTCAGGGAATCTCGGCATGGATAAAACTATGCCCCATCCGGTTCGGCTTGTCGAGGCTCGTGTGGCCTGCTGCCGCCGCTGAGGGTACAAGGAGCTTGCAAGTCATTTATCATTGGCGGCATGTCCAGGAAGCTCCGCTGGGGCGTACTCAGCACCGCCAATATCGGCCTCAGGAAAGTCATCCCCGCCATGCAGCTGGGCCAATACGCCAGCGTCGTGGCCATCGCATCCCGCGATCTGGCCAGGGCTCAGCAGGCAGCAGCCGCGCTTGGCATTCCCACGGCCTACGGCTCGTACGATGAACTCCTCGCCGACCCCAATATCGACGCCATCTACAATCCTCTTCCCAATCAGCTCCACGTCCCCTGGACCATCAAGGCCGCTGAAGCCGGCAAGCACGTTCTGTGCGAGAAGCCCCTCAGCCTGACCGTCGCCGAAGCCGAAACTCTCCTCGCCGTTCGCTCCCGCACCGGAGTAAAGATCGGCGAAGCCTTCATGGTCAACTGCCATCCTCAATGGCTTCGCCTGCGCGAACTGCTCAATGAACATCGCATCGGAGAAATTCGCTCCATCATCGGTTTTTTCAGCTACTTCAGCATCGACCCGTCCAACTATCGCAGCCATGTGGAGTACGGCGGCGGCGGCCTCCTGGACATCGGCTGCTACCTCATCCACGCTTCGCGCTTTGCGTTCGCGCAGGAGCCCACCCGCGTGGTTGGCCTTATCGATCGCGATCCCCAGATGCACATCGACCGCCTCACCTCGGCCATCCTCGACTTCCCCAAGGGCCAGTCCATCTTTACTTGCAGCACGCAATTGGTCCCCTACCAGCGCATCCATTTCCTCGGCGCCCGTGGGCGCATCGAGATCGAGATTCCCTTCAACGCGCCTCCCGACCGCCCCACTCGCCTCTTCATCGATATGAGCGGCGATCTCTTTGGCGGCGGCATCACCACGGAAATCTTCCCCGTCTGCGATCAGTACGCCCTGCAGGGCGATGCTTTTTCCAAAGCCGTTCTGGATGATACTGAGGTTCCCGTCCCCCTCGAGGACTCCATCAGGAACATGGCCGTCATTGAAGCCATCTTCAACTCCGCCAGCTCCAGCCAATGGGCGGCCCTTTGAGCATGAAGATTCAGTATGCTGCGATCCCGGTGTGTGCTGGCCCAGGATGAGTGTGTGGAATTACTCGATCAGCAGCAAGCATGAGGTCGATATGGCATTCTGTCAGCGTCTGGCTTTTTACCGCTGATGCGGCTTTGGTCTTTCAATACCGATTGAGAGCGATACAATTTGAGCAATTCGGCGCTGAGTAAGGAGATCCCTTATCGTGGGTTGGTATTTCGCGTTTTTCTTCATCTCAGGTTTTTGCAGCATTCTGTATGAGTTGGTCTGGTTACGGTTGTCCATGGCGCAATTTGGCGTCACAACGGCGCTGGTGTCCATCGTGCTTTCGATGTTCATGGCAGGCCTGGGAGCCGGTTCCTGGGGGGCCGGGATTCTTGCACGGCGCTATGGCGAACGGGTCGGCTTCCCTCCACTGCGCCTGTACGCACTGGCAGAACTTTTAATCGGTTGCTCCGCCCTGGCCGTCCCGGTGCAACTGCTTTGGGGACGCCGCCTGCTGGAAGCGCTGACGGAACGAACCACGTTGTCATCGGCGACCTACTATCTTGCTTCGGGCACGCTTGTGGCGCTGATCGTAATCCCGTGGTGTGCGTGCATGGGCGCCACCATCCCTTTGGCGATGTCCGCGATTCGCAGCGACTCACGCAATAATCCGCGCCGCTCATTCAGCTTTCTCTATCTGTCCAATGTCGTAGGCGCGGTGGCTGGCGCTATCGTTCCGTTATTTCTGATCGAATTGTATGGATTCCACGGCACGCTGCGCATCGGCGCGCTTCTCAACGCCGCCATCGCGGCTTCCGCTTTCGGGCTGACGCTCAGGCAACGAGGACGAGGTTCCGCGCCGGCGCTGGCGGCAAGCGAGGCGACGACCAAAGTTACCGCACAGGGGAAGGGAGCACTGGTCCTGCTTTTCATGACCGGACTCGCGACCATGGGCATGGAGGTCATCTGGATCCGGCTGTTCACACCCTATGTAGGCCCAGTCGTTTACTCATTTGCGATCATCCTGGCGTCCTACCTGTCAGCCACTTTCGCGGGCTCGACCGTGTACCGGAAATTAAGCCGCAGCCGCAATCCCGATAGCCAACTCGCCTGGATCATGCTGGCGCTTCTGGGACTTTTGCCGCTCATTACGTCCGATCCCCGGCTTCATCTGGGTCCGGTGTTGCGCGTATTGCTCGGTGTTGCTCCATTTGCCGGAGTGATCGGCTTCCTGACGCCCATGCTGGTGGACCGCTGGTCGGCGGGAGATCCTGACCGTGCGGGCAGGGCCTATGCCATCAATGTTCTGGGCTGCATCCTTGGTCCCTTGATTTCCGGTTTTGTCTTGCTACCCCTGGTTGGCGAACACGTGTCCATGCTGCTGTTCGTTCTGCCGTGGTTCGCGATGGCAGTTCCGCTGCTGCAACGCCGGGAACACCGAATTGTTTCGCGCGCCTCTGCCTGCGCCATCGTTGGCGCGGTAATCATCATTTTCTTTCTGACCAAAGATTATGAGACGGTGTTTCCGCAACGCGAGGTGCTGCGGGATAGCACCGCCACTGTCATCGCCACCGGCACCGGCATGGATAAGCACCTTATGACGAACGGAGTAGGGATGACGATTCTGACTCCGATAACGAAGATGATGGCTCATCTGACGCTTGCCTCGCTCGATCAGCCGCCCCGCAACGCACTGGTCATCTGCTTCGGAATGGGCACAACTTACAGATCCGCGATCTCCTGGGGTATCCCGGCAACTGCAGTCGAATTGGTGCCCAGCGTGCCTCGACTGTTTACCTACTACCACGATGACGGCAAAAAGATATTGGCATCGCCCCTGTCGCATCTCGTCATTGACGATGGCCGGCGTTACATGGAGCGCTCACCCCAGAAGTACGACGCCATTATTATCGATCCGCCCCCGCCGGTCCATGCTGCCGGGTCCAGCCTCTTGTACTCGGAAGAGTTCTATGCTGTCGCCAAGGAGCGGCTACAGCCGGGCGGCATTCTGCAACAATGGCTTCCGGCCGGGGACAATGCAGAGCAAGCGTCGGTTGCGCGCTCTCTTGAGGACTCCTTTCCCTACGTGCGCGTCTACCGATCGGTCATGGGCAACGGCTGGCACTTCCTCGCGAGCATGCGTCCGATTCCTGATCGTAATGCCGCGGAACTGCTGGAGCGGATGCCCGCCAGCGCCGTCGCCGACATGATGGAATGGGGACCGGCCAAGACTCCCAGCCAGCAGTTTGATCTCATGCTTTCAACGGAAACGACAACCGGGCAGGTGATCGACCTTTCGCCTGCTACCCCTGCGCTCAAGGATGACCGGCCGATCAACGAATACTTCCTATTACGCTCTTTGAGATCGCGCTCAATATCCCAATTGTTTCACCAGCTGGTTTTGGGGAGAAATTAATCTCCGCCGTTGCCGCTGCAGTGGGAATGTGGGTTCGCCGCGAGTCCGTATTCATCGGCAATCGCCGCCGGGGAGCGCCAGCCGACAAAAGCGCTCTCAATTCCGCCGGGGCCGTCAGGTCTCATCCGATCTGCACAGGGCTTTGTGGTTGGGAAAGAGTGAAAAAGCTGTGATCGATTGAGGTTGGTGTTTCCCATCCTTCCGCATTTTTTCCCCGAATGAGCACGGAAAGGATGGTGCACCCGGCTGTTCCCTTCTCTATTCGAGAAATTCGCGCACGAATTTGTTTTGGGTGTGGAGGAGGTCGTGGAGGGAGCCGTCGAAGATGAGACGGCTTTCTGAGAGCATGAGGAAGGTGGTGTTGGGGTCGGTCTTGCCTTGGGAAAGCGGGACCATGTGGCCCTGCTCGGTGTCAAAACGGTGGGTGCAGAGAGTGAATGCGTCCTGCAGGCGGTGGGTGACGAGCAGGGAAGGGGTGCGGTAGACGTCGCGCTCCTTCATGACCAGTTCGATGATGGTGGTGGAGGTGACGGGGTCGAGGCCGCCGGTGGGCGAGTCGTAGAGCAGCAGCTCGGGCTGGCGGATGAGGGCGCGGGCGATGGCCACGCGGCGCTTCATGCCGCCGGATAGGCTGGAGGGATAGTAATCAAAGGTATTCTCAAGCTCGACAAAGCGCAGGGCGTTGCGAACACGGAGGTCGATTTCATCGTCGGGGACTCGCTCCTGGATCAGTTGGTAGGCCACATTGTCGCGGACGGTGAGCGAATCGAAGAGTGCGCTCTCCTGGAAGACCATGCCAGAGCGGGCGCGCAGTGGGAATTGCATCTCCTCGGGCATGGTGGAGATTTCTTCGCCGAAGAGCTTGATGCTGCCATGGTCGGGACGGAGCAGGCCGTTGATGAGCTTGAGCAGGACACTCTTGCCCACCCCGGCCGGCCCGAGCAGGATGCGCGTCTCTCCCGGCGCCACTGAAAAACTGACGTCTTGCAGCACTGGCGGGCCGTCGAAGGCGATGGAGACGCCGCGAAAGACCACCACGGGGCCGGGATCTGTTGCCGTAGCCGGGCCTTGACCGGAGTGCGCGGACTGGGCGAATGCGGGGGTTTCATTCATCAGGAGAAGAGGGAGAGCAAGACATGAGTGAGGAGGAAATCGGCGACGATGATGAGCACCGAAGCCCAGACAACGGCCTGAATGGTAGAGCGGCCTACGCCCTCGGTGCCGCCCGAGGTTCTCATGCCGTAGAAACAGCCAATGGAAGCGATGATATAGCCGAAAAAGAGCGGCTTGACCAGTCCCTGAACGATGTCGGGATAGCGGAGAGCCTCCCAGGCCGAGGAGTAGTACTGGGTGCCGTCCTGATGGTTCATGTAGACGGTGACAAAGCCGCCGCCGAAGATGCCAAAGGCGTCGGCGACGATGGTGAGAAAGAAGAGCATGGAGATGCAGGCAAAGATGCGCGGAGTGACCAGCTTGCGCATGGGGTCCACGCCCAGGGCGCGCATGGCGTCGATCTGCTCCGTCACAACCATGGAACCGAGTTCGCTGGCCATCGAGGAGGCGTTGCGGCCGGAGACCATGACGCCGGTGAGCACCGGGCCCAGCTCGCGGATCATGGTGAGCGATACGAAGCGGCCAGTCAAACCGGTGGCGCCGAATTGCGAGAGCGTGGCCGCCGATTGCAGGGCCAGCACGCCGCCGGTAAAGAAGCCGGAGAGCAGGACGATAGACGTCGAACCGAAGCCGACGATGTCGGACTGAATAAGGAATTCCGGCCAGTAGCGGGGCTTGGTATAGAGGTTCATGAAAGCGCGCCAGGCGAACAGGGAGTAGTCCTGCACGGTAAGCACAATGTTCTTGGCTGTTCTGTCGATCGTATTGGTCGCCATGGGGTTTGCCGCTCTCATCGACAGGATAGCGCATGGGACGGGGCGGAGGGGTAGCGAATAATCAGCCGGTTGGAAGTTCACAGGGATCAATGATGTTGCGCGATCGAATGTGGCCCCGATACCATGTTCGAGGACTGCCCGCCGGAATGCACGGATATGCCTGTGTTCGCCGGGCGGCCGGGACGTGAAGGGTTTCTGGAGGGCTACGATGCCAAACGGCAATGGGACCAGCAGGCGCAGTTTTCTGAAGATCGGGGGCGCGGCTGCGCTCATTTCTTCACTGGAGCAGGCCGCGGATGCAGCCGAAAGCTCTCTATCCGTCTCCGGAAATCAGGGACAAGCTTCTGTTAAGCCCCAACCAGCGGCAGGCGGCAATCTCCTGGCGGACTTGGTAAATCC
This sequence comes from Occallatibacter sp., assembly GCA_050012555.1. Classification (GTDB taxonomy): domain Bacteria; phylum Acidobacteriota; class Terriglobia; order Terriglobales; family Acidobacteriaceae; genus Telmatobacter. Next base: position 3,494 of record JBEKGY010000056.1, on the reverse strand, counting down.
TCTTCAGGGTACCGATTCCACCTCTCTATTTTCGCGCGGAAATACCTTGCCGATCGTTGCGGTCCCTTTCGCAATGGCCCACTGGGCACTCGAATCGAGCGACGGCAACGCCTGGTTTTTTCAGCCCCGCGATCAGCGCCTCGAAGGCATCCGCTGCACCCACCAGCTGAGCGTGTGGCTTGGTGATTACGGTCATGCGACCTTTCTGCCCTTTAGCGGAGATCCGTCGCCGGAGGCTTCTGCGCGCGCATCGAGCTACCGGCCGGAAGAACTGCGCATATTACCTCACTCTCTGAAGTTGCGTCTTACCCGCTATCGTTGCTTTCTTGAACTGGCGCCCACCGAGCGGTGCTCGGTGATGCGCTTCACCTTTCAGGATTCAGGCGCGGCGGGCGTTTTGATCGACCTGCCGGGTGAGGACGCCGAGGCGCGCTGCGATACGGCCAATGGCACGATTACCGCGCTGACCAGGGCAAATAGCGGCGGAGTTCCAGCAGGTTTCGCGGCATATTACGTGGTTCGGATCGATGCGCAGATCACCCGATTCGAGGTGAAGGAGTTGAAAGGCCGGCGGGTCGCGGTGGTGCGCTTTGCCGCGCAGGCGGGAAGGCCGGTCACGCTGCGAACAGGCACATCGTTTATCTCCTTCGAGCAGGCTGCGCGCAACCTGAACGGCGAAGTGGGAGAAAAGCCGTTTGAGCAGGTGAAACGCGAGGCGGGCGCTGCGTGGGAAGAAGCGCTTGGCCGGATTCGCATTCAGGGCGGAAGCGAGGCACAGAGAAAAACATTTTACTCGGGCCTCTATCGAGCCTTGCTCTTTCCACGCATCTGGCATGAGCGGGACGCGCAGGGCAACTTGATCCACTTCAGCGCTTTCAGCGGCAAAGTCGAGCCGGGCGTGATGTACGCGGACCACGGATACTGGGACGTTTATCGCGCCTGGTACCCGATGATGGCGCTCGTGTATCCGGAGCGCCTGGGGCAGATACTTGAGGCCTGGGTGAACGCATATAAAGAGGGCGGATGGTTTCCGCAGTTTCCGTGTCCGGGGTATCGCAACTGCATGACGGGCAGCCCGCTCGATTTTGTATTTGGCGACGCGGTGGCCAAGGGCATCAAAGGCTTCGATGTGCAGGCGGCTTACGCCGGATTGAAAAAACATGCGACGCAGCCCGTTGCGCCGGGGTTGGGCTACGGCCGCCCTGCTGTGGCGGAGTACGAGAAGCTGGGCTTCATTCCCTGCGACGTGGCCGGCGACGGAGTGGCGGAGACGCTGGACTCGGCCTACGGCGATTTCTGCATTGCGCAGGTGGCACGGGCGGCGGGGATGCAGGACGACGCCGCGATGTTTGAAGCGCGGTCGCGGAACTGGCGGAACATCTTCGATGCGAAGACGCGTTTTCTGCGCGGCAAGCTGGCCGACGGATCGTGGCTGGAGCCTTTCGATCCGCACACCTGGGGCGGCGCCTACGTGGAAGGCTCCGCATGGCAATATCGATTTTCAGTGCCCTACGATCCGCAGGGATTGATGGAGGCCATGGGCGGTAGATCGGCGTTTCTCGGCTACATGGAAGAGATGCTGAGCCAGCCTCCGGTGTTTCATGTGGGCAGTTACGGGCGGGAGATTCATGAAATGTCGGAGATGGCGGCGGTCGATTTCGGCCAGTATGCACATTCCAACCAGCCGGTTCATCATGCGCTCTACCTGTTCACGGTTGCCGGACGCCGGGACCGTACCCAATATTGGGCGCATCGCGTGCTGAATGAGCTGTACAGCGTGGAGAACTTTCCCGGCGATGAAGATACCGGCTCGATGGGCGCATGGTATGTGCTGAGCGCGCTGGGAATTTTCTCTTTGTGTCCCGGCAAGCCGGAATGGGTGCTGGGCGCGCCGCTCTTCGATAATGCGGAGATTCGGTATCCGGATGGGCGGGAGATTCGCATTGAAGCGCACAGCAAGAAGCCGGGAGCGTTCCTGAATCTGGTTACGTTGAACGGCGTGGAGCATCATGGGCCGTCCGTGCCGCATTCGGAGTTAGTGAAAGGCGCGCGCCTGGTATTTACGACCACTTAGGAAACAATGCTTTTCCGGCAAGCGAGGCCTCGATTTGTGGCGAATATATGGTGAAACTTGCCCGATCTTACGGTACTTAAGTCCATAGTTCGTATTAGTACCACCAGGTAGGGGGGTAGGGGGTACCTGATTGGGGTATGGACCGGGGACATACCGGACAGATTAAACCGGGCACAGTTCGAGCGATGCTTTTTCATGAGTTCGCAATCCGGCGGGTAGCGTTAATCTCTATTGCAATTGTGCGCCGGGGGTAGTTTATTTTATGCAATTACTAGAGTTGTATTTTCTGCAAGTCCTTGAAAAGAGGTAAAGGCCCGGGCCTGAAGGCCCCGTAAAATCGCTCTCTTTCAGGGGGCTGAAGCCCCCTGCTCCCTCCGGAATCTTCTATTTACGGATGTTCAAAAAATCGGAGGGGTAAGGTTGTGGTTTCCCACCCTTCCGCGAAAAGGCTGTCAAGTTCCAGGAGATTCTTTACACATCGTTATCAGGACATCCTTTACCGTCGGGGTCTGCGCTCAACGGTCCACTGCAGTGGACCGTTGAGCGCAGAGGTCGATTTCGCGGACCAGAGTGTTGCAGAAGAAAACCAGGATGCGCTGGTCGAGGCGTTGGATTTGGACCCTCTCTCTGCGCAGAGCCTTGCTCACCTTCCAGGGAAAATCGTTGATGTAGATATCTGCGTCTGAGTTAACCTTCCTCAGCTCGGCGGCTTCGCCATATTCCCAGGCTGGCGGATTGGGATCGTAGGCGCGTGGACTGGGCTGCCACAGGCTTGCTGGGGAACGCATATCGAGGGCCTCGTGGGGGCGCAGTTCGTTGTACTCCCTCCGAAACGCGTCAAGCCAGCTCTGTTCCAGCCAGAGAGCGGCATCCGGTCTCGCCCGTGCCCGCTCAAGTACACCGTGGAATCGCTCCACCTTGCCCTGCGTCTGGGGATGGCGAACGCCGGAAAAGCAGCAGCGGATGCCCTGACGCATCAGCCACACCGAAAGCTGGGTCCAGCCTCGCGGAACGCTTCCGTTCCACCACGGAACGCCGTGGTCCATCAGCATCGCCTCCGGTAGGCCGCTGCGCTGGAAGACTCCCTCCAGACGCTCGCGCACGGCCTCCAGACGAGTCGTCCCCGTCTGTTCCAGCGCTACCAGGTAGCGGCTATGGTCGTCCAGCACCGATAGCGGCCCGATGGCGGCCTCAGATCCCTTCTGCCCCTTGAAATCCATCTGCCACAGTTCGTTCGGCCGCTCACGCTGAAAACGTCCCGTAGCCTGCTGCCGCCGTTCTCGATCCAGAACCAGGCCATACCGCAGTAGCACTCGATGCACCGTGATCACAGGCAGCGAAGAACCCTCGCGCTCCAACAGCACAGCCAGCTTGCGCGCTCCCCAGTCTGGCCGCTGCCGGCGCAACGCCACAATCCGCG
>JBEKGY010000055.1:0-17531 GCA_050012555.1 Occallatibacter sp. | reverse complement strand
ACCAGCTCCCACTGCGCATCAGTCAACACCTTCTGCCGCTTCTTCATGACAGAAGCTCAACACTGCATCCGCCTCACAAGTAAGTGCTTAACTTGAGGCCGAACCTATTTTTGAAACACGCTCTAGGCATCTCATACCCCCACCGGGAACGGCTTGGGGCTGGACTCGTCGGTGTTTGCGCCGCCGGTGCGCCAGCGCTCGAAGCGGCCTTGCAGCAGGCTCATCAGGCCGGTGTACCAGTAGCCGATGACAAACAGAATCAGGAACGGCGCGGTGAAGTAGTTATGGTTTGAGAAGGTATAGAGAATGGCGACGAAGAAATAAGCGCCCAGCAGCATCTCGATCCACGGCGCCAGCACCAGCCGCTTACGGTACTTGGCGGCCTGTGATTTTTCTCCCTTTTTGGCCACGCGGTACTTGGGCGTGCGCACAAAGGCGCTCTTGATGCCGAAGAGAGCCTCCATCACCGCCTTGGTGTTGGTGACCGTGAGGCCGATGCCCAGGGCCATCAGAAAGGGCAGATAGAGAAAGGTCTTCATCCAGGTTTTGGGGAAGAGCTCGCGCTCGCTCATCAGGTAAAAAAAGGCAATGGAGAAGCTGGAGGCGGTGAAGAGCGGAAAGTCGATGAGCAGCATCTGGAACCACCCCTGATAGAAGCGGCAGATCATGGCCGGCATCAGCAGCACGGACATGACCACCATCAGCGGATAGCTGAGGTTGGCCGTCAGGTGGTAGACGGCTTCGACCTTGATGCGGCGCGGCGCCTTCGACTTGAAGATCATGGGCAGCACTTTGATGCTGGTCTGGATGAGCCCCTTGGCCCATCGCGCCTGCTGCGTCTTGAAGGCGGTCATCTCGATGGGCAGCTCGGAGGGGCACTCGACCTCGGGCAGGTATTTGAACTGCCAGCCGGCCAGTTGCGAGCGGTAGCTCAGGTCGGTGTCTTCGGTGAGAGTGTCGTGCTGCCAGCCGCCGCCGTCGGCAATGGCCTGGATGCGCCACATGCCGGCGGTGCCGTTGAAGTTGAAGTAGTCGCCGGAGCGGACGCGGGCGCCGTGTTCCATCACAAAGTGGCCGTCCAGCAGAATGGCCTCGATCTGGGTCAACATGCTGTAGTCGCGGTTCATGTGGCCCCAGCGCGTCTGCACCATGCCGATCTCCGGCTCGGCAAAGTGGTGGACCACCTTCATGAGCCAGTCGGGCGGCGGCACAAAGTCGGCGTCGAAGATGGCCACATACTCGCCCTTTGCCGTCTTGAGCCCGGCATCGAGGGCTCCGGCCTTGTAGCCATGGCGGTTGGCGCGGTGCATGTAGACGATGGGATGGCCCAGCACGGCGTAGCGCTCCACAATGCCGGCGGCTACTTCCTGGGTCTCATCGGTCGAGTCGTCCAGCACCTGAATCTCGAGTTTTTCGCGCGGGTACTCGATGGCGCAGACCGCATCGATCAGACGGTCAATGACGAACTGCTCGTTGAAGATGGGCAGTTGGATGGTGACGCGCGGCAGCTCGTCGAAGCGCCGGGGCGGGTCGGGACGGTAGTTCCTGCGGTACTTGAAATAGAGGTAGCAGAGCGTGTAGCGGTGGATGCCGTAGAGCGAGAGGATGATCATCACCGCGAAGTAGGGCAGCAGCACCGCAGCGTCAAAAAAGTTCCAGTGGTAGAGCCCCTTGAAGGTCTGGTCGGTGGACTGCATCGACTTCCAGTAGTGGAGCATGCCGTTCTGAGGCGCAAAGGCCAGATGCGCGGCCATCCGCAACGGCAGCGCGTTGAGCTGGCCGGCAATAGAATTCACGGTGGTCACAAGCGCGGCGAACAGGGCGAGCCTCCACGGCCGGGATACCGTCCATTGTATGCGATGGGAGCGTGCGCCTGGCGGAGCCGGGAAACACTCAATCCGGCCAGCGGATGTGATCAATTGAGTCCGGATCGATGCCCATTTGGTAACATTTGTGTTACTCTATGCGGTGGCAAGGGTTCTGGTATATGCAGAAGCGAGAGGATTGCATGGCGCTGACACGGAGCTTTCGGGAAACGGTTCGGGAGGACTTGGCGAACGCCGATTTTCGCCGCGCCCTACTGAGCGAAGCGTTGGCCTGTATGGCCTCGGGAGATTTGGATACAGGAAAGATCGTGCTGCGCGAGTACATCAACGGAACGGTCGGCTTTCTTAAGCTGGGGGCAGCTCTTGGGCGGTCTCCGAAGAGTCTCATGCGGATGCTCAGCCCGACCGGAAATCCGCAGGCGCGGAATCTCTTCGAGATGGTGGCCTATCTCCAGAAGATCGAAGGTACGGTGCTCGAAGTCCGCGCAACCGACGCAACTGCAGCCTGAAGCGGACTTGGATTGTTCAAAGCTTTTGGACTGATTCCGCCTTCTCTCGCGGTGACTCTGCTTCAGGTTTCTTTCCACACTTGCCCTTAGCTGCCCGGCTGGCATACTGTTTTCAGACAGTTGGAGATACGCTACCATGTCCACGCTTTCCGCTTCGCCGATCGTTGCCGCCGCGGGCGGCAGTTTTCTGCTGGAAACCCGCGCGCCTGCCGAAGTCTTTACCCCTGAGGATCTGAACGAGGAGCAGCGACAGATTGCCGCGACCGCCGCGCAGTTTGCCCGCGAGGAGATTTTGCCCAGGGCGTCGGCCATCGAGGCCAAGGAACCGGGCGTGATGGCGGGACTGATACGAAAGGCCGGCGAGCTGGGGTTTGCTTCGGTCGATATTCCCGAGGAATACGGGGGGATGGGGATGGACAAGACCACCTCCACGCTGGTTACAGACCACTTAGCGGTGCTGGCGAGCTTCTCGACGGCCTTCGGCGCGCACATCGGGATCGCTACGCTGCCGCTGGTCTGGTACGGAACCGAGGAGCAGAAGAAGCGCTACCTGCCCAGGCTGGCTTCAGGGGAGTGGGTCGGCTCTTACGGGCTCTCGGAGGCCAGCTCGGGGTCGGACGCGATGAATATTCGCACCCGCGCAACGCTCTCAGCCGACGGCAGTACCTACACGCTGAACGGCGAGAAGATGTGGATTACCAACTGCGGCATCGCCAGCTTGTATACGGTTTTTGCCAAGATCGATGGGGAGAAATTTTCAGCTTTCCTGGTGGAGCGGGATACGCCGGGGCTGACCGTGGGCGCGGAGGAGCACAAGCTGGGAATTCACGGCTCCTCGACCTGCCCGCTGGTGCTGGATGGGTGCAAAATTCCCGCCGGCAACCTGCTGGGCGAGGCCGGCAAGGGCCACCACATCGCTTTTAACGTCTTGAATGTTGGGCGGTTCAAGCTGGGGGTGGCCTGCGTGGGCGGAGCTCGTCATGCGCTGGCGCACATGATTCGCTATGCCAAGGAGCGGCGCGCCTTCGGCAAGGCGATCGCGGAGTTCGGGCTGATCCAGCGGAAGATTTCTTCGAGCGCCTCGCGCCTCTACGCCGCCGAAAGCATGGTCTACCGGACGGTGGGGATGATCGATGCGGGGCTGGCGCAGATGAGCGAGGAGCAGGCTCAGTCGCCGCGCGAGACGCAGAAGCGCATCGAGGAGTGCGCCGTGGAGTGCTCCATCCTGAAGGTTTATGGATCGGAGATGCTCACCCTGGTGGCCGACGAGCTGATCGCCACCATGGGCGGGTACGGGTATGTGGAGGAGTACCCGGCGGAGCGGTTCTACCGGGATGCGCGGATCAACCGGATTTTTGAGGGGACCAATGAAATCAACCGGTTGATCATTACCGGATGGCTGATGAAGCGGGCGCTGAGCGGGGAGCTACCGCTCCTTGGAGCCATTAAGAGCGTCATGGAGGAAGTAATGCAGCCGCCGTCATTCGATGACGGGGCGGATGCGGGCCAGGTGCTGGCGCGGGAGGGCGAGGCGCTGGCGGCGGTGAAAAAGATGGCGCTGTTTGCCGCCGGAGTGGCCAGCCAGCGGTTCATGACAGGCTTGCAGGAGCAGCAGGAGGTGATGGCCGATCTGGCCGATATCATCACCCAGGTCTATGCGCTGGAGTCGGCGCTGCTGCGGGCGCGGAAACTTACCGTTTCGGGCGTGGGCTCTGCTGAGCCGGCAGCCGCCATGACGGGGCTGCTGGCGGACGAAAGCATGGGAGTGGCCGAACAGGCGGCACGGCGGGTGCTGGCGGCCTGCGGCGAGGGCGACATGCTGCGGACGCAATTGGCCATCCTGCGGCGGCTGGCGCGGTTCACGCCCGGCGATGCGGTGGGGCTGAGCCGCACCGTGGCGCGGCACACTGTCGAACTGGAACGGTATCCGGTGTAAAGAACAGGGAATAAGGAGTAGGGAATAGGGAATAGGGAATAGTCACTCCAGCGACGAAGCGGGCGGCTGGAATCCTCTGCATGGGGCGCCCAGTCAGGACTTCTCAGAAGACGCTTCTCCAGTGCAGCCGCTGTGGCGGAATTTGCACTCGGTATGCTTCAGGGCAGTTCCTTCACGATGAGATTCTTGAATTCGATTCGATAGCCTTCGGCTTCGAGGCCGATAAAGCCTTTTTCGACGCCATTGTGAATCGTGTTCACCACCGCGCCGTTGACTGCGAGCGTGCAGGTATCAGCCACGCAGCGGATATCGTAGGTATTCCATTTTCCCGGAGGATGGAGGCGATTTTCCGTCATGTTCTTCAGTTCGTTGAAGCGCGTCACTTTTCCGTCGATGAGCGTCACGCCGAAAATATAACCGCCATTCAGCGCGGTTTGCGCCTGGTGCCAGATGGATCCATCCTCGTTGTTGCGAAAGAAGATGCCGCTGTTATATGCGGGAGAACCCGGTAACTTTGTGAAGCGCCACTTGACATGAAAGGTGAAGTTGCGGAATTCGCGGTTGAAGCGGAGCCATTCATGCCCTCCGTTTCCATCGCAAACAATGACTCGCCTGGATGGATCGATATGCCATTGAGCGATCTGGCTCACAGGATGATCGGGCGGGATGGCGACGCGCGTCCATGCAGCCAGATAATTTTCAGGGAACAGGTTCACGGCCTGTGACGATGCAGGCAGGGCAACGATTAGCAGGGCGAGGCACAGCAGGCAGCGCCGCGCGCCGATGAAACTGTCAGGCAACTTGCTCTTGCCATCACCAGGATTGCGATAACTCAACATAATCATCCATTTCCCTCCGAACACTGCTTAGCAGGAATCTTCTTCATTCAGCGAGTAAGTCGGACCAGGTTATCAATAATCATAAGACCCCGACAGGCGGTTTGAGGGGGCCATCTTCCATCCAGGTTACATACCGCTTGCGGAGCGGTCATGCTTTCCAGAATGCGGTCCAGCGCGAGGCCGCGGTATCGACCAGCACAAGATCTCCCTCGGCGCGGGAGTGGGCGCCCTCGGTTTGAGTGAAATGGAAACGGCTGCCCAAACTGGCGGGCAGGGAAATCTTCTCAGGCGCGGGACCGGGCTCGCGCTCGAAGGTGAGACGCCAACCTTGCCCGTGATCCAAAGGTTCGAAGCGCAGATTGAGGCGGCCGAAACGGGTGGGCGTTGCGGTGAGGACGTATTCCTTCTCCGGAGCGAGTTCACCTTGGGTGATGCCTGCGAGCAGACGCAAGTGGGTCGCGTCCTCGAGCGCGAGCATGTGGCGAACGTAGCGGATGCACTCCGCGCTGGCCCAGTTGTGGGGCATATCTCCCACATAGGAACCCACCAGCGCATTCTGAAGCGGCTGCTCCTCGCGCCAGCAGTACTGGGGACTGGCATGGTTGAGAAATCCGATGAAGGTATCGTGCGCGGCCTGCTTCATGCCCAGCCATAAGTAAACCTCCGCAACAAAGCCGGCATTATAGCCCCATACGGCTTCGTGCTGACTCCACCCGGTCTCGGCGGGAATGTCTTCCTTGACGACAGCCTGCATCAGCTGCACATGGCCGCGAACGATAGGATGATGCGGAGGGAAGAGGAGGCCGGGAAAGATGGCATGGGAAAACGCCCACTGCGCGGATTGCGGGCGCGGCCTGTCCCATGGATCGGGTAAATCCCATTGAGGGTCGTTCTTCAATAACGTGGGAAGGAATTCGAATCCGCTTTCGTAACGGCGCATCTCTTGCGGCGCGGCTTTGAAGAATGCGGCTTGCAACTCGCGGAATAACTCGCCAGCATCTTTGAGGCTGTCCATTTTTTGTTGTTCGCCTGCCCGGGCGATGGCTTTGAGACCGGACATTACCCAGAGCGTATTGGCTAACTCGTCACGGTCCCCGCCGATGCCTCCATCGGCATCGCCCTTGGGCAGCAGGCCGTAGCGTCCAAGGGCAGAGTCCTGCTGCTTTGCGCGGACCTGCAGGGAGCGCAAAAAAGCGATGGCATGCACCACCTGCGGTTCGAGCTCGCGCAGGAGCGACCAATCCTGGCTCAACTCGCACTGGCGAACCAGCGAAAACAAGGGAATGCCGGTATCTTTCCAGTGCTCCTTGCCGGCGGCGCCAATGACCTGGCCGGTGCTCTGTTGCCTGGTCCACGTGGTTCGCATCCCTTCCTGGGCATCCTTGTCGTAGCCCAGGTAACGCGCGGCTTCCAGGATGAAATTTCCGTCCACCACCCACAGGCCGCGATAGCAGGTAGGTCCCACCTGAAAGGTGATCTTGCCATCGCGCACTTCGCGCGACTGCAAAATGTTGCGCGCACATGCCTCGACGAACTCGCCCTGGCGCCCCGGCACCGTAATGGCGACGGGATGGAGAGTTGCGGACCATAAGTTCCAGAATGCGCAGCAGCTTTCGTAACGGTCGTCGGGATCGGAAAGGCCGGCGACAACCGGGGCTTTGTCTTGCCTGGCCTGAGGAAAGCGGAGGAACACACGGTAGGGATTGGCCTTCGAGGTTTGTCCGCAGTGAAGCGTCAGCTTTTGCGAGCGATCGGTTTCGCCGTCCAGCATGTCTCCACTCCCGCTCCCTTGCGATCCGCTCCCGGAGACTTTGCCCACCAGCAGCACCTCTCGCGATTTGCGGTGCAGCACGGTGAAGCTGCCGTCCTTCACTTCGGAGTCGAATTTCTTTAGAGAGTCGATTTCTATCACCGGTTCGATGTTTACCGTGCCGCTGGAGTGCGGGGTAACATCGAAGATCACATTGTCGACCCGGCCTTCGCCGGTCACGTTGGTGGCAAAGGTGGTGAGCAGCACGGAGATGCCGGGATACTCGAGCGCGGTGAGAACGATGGGAATGGAGGGGCTCTCGATCTGCTGGCTCACCACCTTCGGAGCCTGCATGCCATTGAGCGCGAATCCGATCTTCAACGGGAAGTATGAGACCGAAGCTGCACTGTCGTATCCGTAGAGCAACTGCCCGGTCTGGTCGATCAGGCTCTTGTGCGGATCGTCGGGGAAGCAAAAGGCGGTTTGGCGCAGAAGCGGAGCGTAGCGAAAATCGATCATGGAGGCGGCGGTGTGGGACTCGGCCTTGGGGTGCGCCGGCGGCGGAGTTGCGGTGAGTTGCCGGGTTTCTGCCGCGGGGAGAGCCGATGTGGCGAGCGTGGTGCCAGTGGCCAGAACGCCACCGAGAAAATCTCTGCGATTGAGGGGGGTCATGGGAAGGTTTATATGCTTGCAGTGCTGGGTGTGTCAATAATTAGAACGCGGAAGAATGGGGCACTCGACGCCGTCCCTACAGGACTACGGCTTCTTGGCCAATCAGTTCCCCACGCTGAAGCGCGGGGCTAACGACCATTGCGCCTACGGCGCGGAACTAACGTCTTGGCCCTTAGTTGACGAATAGCCAGGCGAGGGGGACGATTTGACATGGACACAAATGGAAAGGCAGATCTTCTGAACATATTAGTCGGAGGACTCTTTGGAGCGGTTGCTGGGGCGCTCATGAGCTTGGTGGTGAACTTCTGGTCGGCTTGGAACCGACGCAGGGGTCTCCTTCGAAACCTACTGCTGGAGCCTCAACCGAAGAGTGGCTGCCGAGTCACTGCGCGCGTACACAATGGCTATGTGCTACCAATGAACAATGTCTACGCGTACATTACGGTTGAGCATTATCCGTCTGATGTGCTTGAGCCTCCGCACGGCTATCAGGCCTATATCAAGCCAGGCGATCATAAGTTCGAAGAAGACCGGCTCTGCTGGTCTAGGGCAGGGAATCCTGCACACGTTGACATATATGCGGGAGAGAAACAGTCCTTGGATGTGGTAGAAATCGATCCTTCAGGTAACTGGATACAAATTCCATCGGAGAGCGGGTGGGGAATTGGCGGCGGTACCTCGCGGATATTCCTCAAAATGAAGAAATACAATGCTTCGATCAAAATCGTAAGCAAAGACACCAAGGCGAAAGAATTTGAGTTAGAGATCGACCCGTTTAATAAGACAACGCCGCTATCCCTACGCTCAAAGAAAGCAGCCCGTTCCTCAAAATGAGAAACGGGCTAGGTTTTGTGGTTCGTTAAAGTTTACACCTTCACCGAGGTTAGGGCGCCCAGGTCGGCGGCTAGTTTTTCGGTGGAGAAGGCTTCGATCAGGTCGCCGGCTTTGAGGTCGCTGAAGCCGGCCAGACCGATGCCACACTCCATGCCGTTGGCGACTTCTTTGGCGTCGTCCTTGAAGCGCTTGAGGGAGGTGATCTTGCCCTTGAAGAGCTGCTCGTCGCCACGCATGACCTTGACTTCGGCATCGCGGCGGATGACGCCGTCCTGGACGCGGCAGCCGGCGATGGTGCCCACCTTGGGGATTTTGAAGATGTTGAGGACTTCAGCGCGGCCTAGGTAGTTCTCCTTGAAGGTGGGATCGAGCAGGCCCATCATGGCCAGGCGGATTTCGTCCTGGAGCTCGTAGATGATGGAGTGGAGGCGGATCTGGATGCCTTCCTGCTGGGCCAGCTCGGCGGCTTTGCGCTCGGGGCGGACGTTGAAGCCGATGATGATGGTGTTGGAGGCGGTGGCCAGAAGGACGTCGCTCTCGGTGATGGAACCTACGCCGGAGTGGATGACCTTGATGCGCACCTTCTCAGTGGACATGCGGGTGAGCGAGTCGGCCAGAACTTCGACAGAGCCGGTGACGTCGCCCTTGATGATGAGGGGCAGGTCTTTGACGCCGGCGGTGCGAATCTGCTCGGCCAGGCCTTCGAGGGAGACGCGAGAGCTCTTGGCGAGTTGGGCGTCGCGCTCCTTCATCTTGCGGTACTGGGCGATGCCCTTGGCCTTGTCGCGGTCGGCTACGACCAGGAAGGTGTCGCCGGAGTCGGGCATGGATTCCAGGCCGAGGACCTCAACGGGGGTGGATGGGCCGGCTACTTCGAGGGCGCGGCCGCGGTCGTCGAACATGGCGCGGACTTTGCCGAAGGTGTTGCCGACGATATAGCTGTCGTTGAGGTGGAGGGTTCCGTCCTGGACAAGGACGGTGGCGACTGCGCCGCGGCCGCGATCGAGCTTGGCTTCAAGGACGGTTCCGACGGCCTTGCGTCCAGGAGTGGCCTTGGGGGCGCGAATGTCGGAGACCAGGCAGATCATTTCCAGGAGCAGGTCGAGGTTGACGCGCTTTTTGGCGGAGACTTCAACGAAGACCGTGCCTTCCTGGCCGGCGCCGGCCCACTCTTCAGGGATGAGGCCGCGGTCGGCGAGCTGCTTCTTGACGCGCTCGGGGTTGGCTTCGGGCTTGTCGATCTTGTTGACGGCGACGATGATGGGCACGTTGGCGGCCTTGGCGTGGTCGATAGCCTCGAGAGTCTGGGGCATGACGCCGTCGTCGGCGGCCACCACGATGACGACGATGTCAGTGACCTTGGCGCCGCGGGCTCTCATGCGGGTGAAGGCTTCGTGGCCGGGGGTATCGAGGAAGACGATCTCGCGGCCGGAGGCGGGAGAGCCTTCCTTGGAGAACTTCACCTTGTAAGCGCCGATGTGCTGTGTGATGCCGCCGGCTTCGCCTTCGGCAACGTGGGTTTCGCGAATGGCGTCGAGCAGCGAGGTCTTGCCGTGATCGACGTGGCCCATGACGGTGACGACGGGAGAGCGGGAGACTTCAAGCTCGCCGGTGTTTTCAGCTTCGAGGACTTCTTCGATGGCCTGGTTGGCGATCTCTTCTTCGTAGCTGATGACGGTGGCGGCGGCGCCGAACTTGGCGGCGACGTCCTTGACCATCTCGGCGTCGAGGGACTGGTTGACGGTGACAAAGATTCCGCTCATGAGCAGCGTGGCGATGAGGTCCTTGGCGCGGACTTCGAGTTTTTCGGCCAGGTCCTTTACGCTGATGCCCTCGGTGACGGTGATTTCGCGAGTGATGGGAAGGGGTTCGCCACCCATCTGGACTCCGCTATAGCGTGGCGGCGGCACAAAGCCCTTCATCGGGCCTTCCTTGGTTTTGGGGTACTGCGGGCGACCGCCGCGACCCCGTGAAGGGGCACGCTGCGGGCGGGGAGCTTCGCCGCTGGGCGGAGGACCGCCGGCGCCGGGACGCGGGCCGCCGAAGCCGCCTGGGCGCGGCGCTCCAAAGCCAGGCCGCGCGCCGAAGCCGGGACGGGCGCCGGGGCTGGCAGTGTCGCCGGCGTAACCGCCGGGTGTGGCGCGGGTAGGATGCTTGGGACGCGGGCCGCCAGCGATTTGGCCGGGCGCGGCAGCGCCTCCGGTGCGCTGGTAGCTGCCGGCGCCGCCCGAGGGTCTACGGTCGAAGATGGGCTTGCCGCGTTGCAGGCCGCCGGTGGCCGCGGCGGGGGCGCTTGGATCCACAGGGGGCGCGGTGTAGACCGGGCGGGGCCCGGTTTGGGGCATGACCATGCGGCGGGCGGGCAGCGCACGGGTGGGCGATGCGGTTTGCGTGTGCCCTTGCGTGCGACGCGCCGAAGCACGCGCCGGAGCGGCCGAGGATTCGGCTGCAACCGTGGAGACTGAATCTTCAGTTTCCGCTGCGGGGGTCTCGTGGCCAGGCGATGCGGCAATTGCAGCGGGCTCAGCCGCAGCGGCGGCCGGCTGCTCGACTGCGCGAGGCTGGTCTTTGCGCCGGGTGGGAACTGCGGGGTGTGCGACCGGCGGTTTGACGACCACGGCGGCCGGGTGCGGTGCGACTACGACCACCGGACGCGCAACTGCAGCGCCTGCCGGAGCCTTGGCGACCACCGGACCGGCGGGCGGGTGGGAGGCAATCGCCGGCGGAGCTGGAGGAGCGGCGACGGCGGGCGGCGCGGATCGCGGCTGGGGAACGATTTTGCGCGGCGCCGGACGGGCCGGTGTTGCGGCGGGCGGCGCGGCGGCCGGGGCTTTGGCGGCGGGCTCTGGGCGGGCCGGCGCAGCGGGCGCGGCCTTGAGCTTGGACGGAGGGCTTACCGGCGCGCGGGGAGCACGGCCCAGGCGCGCCTCTTGTTCTTCTTTCTGCTTGGCCTGGATGGCCTTGAGCACGTCGCCGGGCTTGGAGATATGCGAGAGATCGATTTTGGGCGCAATGACCTGGGGGGCGCGTGGCGCAGCGGCGCTCCCGTGGGCGGCAGACTTTGCCGCAGTTCCACGCTCAAAATGCGCGCGAACCTTTGCGGCCTCGTCTTCTTCCAGCGAACTGGAATGGGTCTTGCCGCCGGCCAGGCCGAGTTCCGCCAATATGTCGAGAACCTGCCGGCTCTTGACTTCCATCTCGCGCGCGAGATCGTTGATACGAACCTTACTCATCCGCCTCTTTTCGAAATGTGCTGCCCACAGCCCTGAGAGCGGTTCTCCAATTCATTTGCCCTAACCGGCCTCGTCAAAGGTGGCTTTTTCTTGAGGAAAAAGCCACCAAGCACCTGTGGTTTCGGCGTACATCAATTGGAGAACCGCTATCGTCGCTCATAGCTACCTCATGGCGATGGTTGCATTTGAAACTTCCCTTATTGCCCGATTGACCTTGAAGAGTGCGGCGCATGTTCCGCGCCGTCCTCTTTGGCCGCTTGCTCTTACTCATTGCCGCTTTCAGTTTCGCCGGTTTCAGTTTCCAGTGTGCCGCTATCGTCAGCCACAGGAACGTCCTCGATGGCCAGCTCCGCAGCGGTGAGTCCCTCTGATTCCGCGTCGGCCTCAGCTTCCAGTTCTGCGCCGGATAGGATTTCATCTTCCGCCCCGGCGGCCTGCACGCTTTCCGCTTCCTCCAGAACCTCGGCGGCATTCTCGGCCTCCGCTTCCGCATCGGCCACAACCGCAGGGGCGTTCTCGATCTCCGCTTCGCCGCCTTTTTCAACGGCCGTCTGCACGGAATAGCCTCCGGCGGTCTCCGCGGCTTCAGCTTCGGCGTGCTCTGCGTCGATCGTCTCGCCTTCGTCGGACTGGGGCGCCTGGCCTTCTTCGCCCTCTTCAAAGTGGCCGAAGTAATGGCGCACGGCCACGCTGATTTTTTCCAAGGTTTTTTCGCCGATGCCGGGAATCTCCTCGAGCTGCTCGGGGGTCATGTCGGCCAGGGCCTCGACGGTAGTGATGCCGGCTGTGACCAGTTTCTGGAGAACGCCGGCGGCCAGCTCGGTGACCTGCTCGATGGGCGTGGTGGGTCCGCCGGAGAGGGCCTGCATCTGCTCCTCGACCTCCTGGCGCTTCTCCTCTTCGCTCTTGATGTCGATCTTCCAGCCCAGCAGCTTGGCGGCCAGGCGCACGTTCTGCCCCTTCTTGCCGATGGCCAGGGAGAGTTGCGTGTCGTCGACGATGACTTCGAGCTGCTTTTCGGTTAGATCGGAGATGGAGACGCGGCTGACCTTGGCCGGCTGCAGGGCCTTTTCGGCGAAGGTGGTGATCTCTTCCGAGTACTCGATGATATCGATTTTTTCGCCGCGCAGTTCGCGGATGATGGACTGCACGCGCATGCCCTTCATGCCCACGCAGGCGCCGACGGGGTCAACGTCCTTGTCGCGGCTCTGGACGGCGATCTTGGTGCGCTCGCCGGCTTCGCGGGCAATGGCGCGGATGACCACGGTGCCGTCGTAGATCTCGGGGACCTCCGACTGAAAGAGATTTGAGACCAGCTCGGGTGCGGCGCGGGAGACGACGACCTGCGGGCCCTTGGCGGCGCGGTCCACCTTGAGCAGGACCACGCGGACGCGCTCGCCGATGGAGAACTGTTCCAGGCGGGACTGCTCGCGCCGGGGGCAGTGGGCCTCCGCCTTGCCCAGGTCGTAGATGATGTCCTGGCCCTCGATGCGCTTGACGGTGGCGTTGAGGACTTCCTTTTCGCGGTGGGCGTATTCGTTGAAGACGGTATCGCGCTCGGCCTCGCGGACCTTCTGGAAGATGACCTGCTTGGCCAGTTGCGCGGCGATGCGGCCCAGGGGACTGGTATCGCGATAGAGGCGGATCTCGCTGCCCACCTCGACGCCGGGGGCCAGTTCGCCGGCCTCCGTGAGCGTGATCTGGTTGAGCGGGTCTTCGATCTCGGCGTCGTCCGGCACCACCGTCTTGTAGATGTAGGCCTGGATCTCGCCGGTCTCTTTGTTCAACTCGCCGCGCATGTTTTCCTGGGTCTTGTAGAACTTGCGCGTGGCCAGGGCGATGGCCTCCTCGACGGCGCCAACGACGATGGCGGGTTCGATGCCTTTTTCCTGGCTCAGGAGCTCGATAGTCTGGTACAAAACGCTGGACATACTCTGTTGCTCTCTCGGGTACTGCGTGCGGCGAAAGCCTTTTTGGTCGCGCCGGTTGGGTTGTACGAGGGACTAGGGACTAAGGGACTAAGGGACTAGGGACTGAGATTGTCCGAACGCTGGCTGGCGTTCATTCCGCAATGTTGCTCTCAAGTCTCTACGTCATCCTTAGTCCCTACGTCCCTAGTCCCTAAGTCCCTGCTTCCTCAGATTTCCGGCACAAGCTGCGCTTTTTCGATGTTTCCGAGCGCAATCTCCACCGTGTTCACGCCGGTCTTCCGGCTCTTGCTGTTCTGCTTCACGGCGGCGAGATCGAGCGTAACGATTTCGCCGTTTTCGCTTCCTGCGGGTGCCCCAGGTCTCGTCCGCCGCGGCGGAGAGACCTGGGAGAGCGCCACCAGCCGTCCCTGCCAGTGCCGGTTGTTGCGAATGGGCTCAAAGGTCTGCACCTTGACCAGATTGCCCACAAACCGTTGAAAATCTTCCCGGCGGCTGAGCTTGCGATCCAGGCCGGGAGAGCTGGCCTCGAGCGTGTACTGCGCGCCGGGAACCAGGTCTTCCACGTCCAGCAAAACGCCGAAGTCGCGGCTGAAGGCGGCGCAATCCTCGTGGGTGATGCCGCTCAGTTGCTCGACGCTGAGCCTGCCCTCGACCAGCCGTTCCGGAAGGCGCTCCGCGCTTTTTCCCGCTGCGGCCGCAGCGATGGCGGCTTTCAGCTGCGCACGGCCCTCGGCGTTTTTCTCGAGGAAAACGCGGAGGGTGCGCTCCTTCGCAGGGCCAATGAACTCGATATCCACCAGGTCCAGCCCATGCGAGGCGGCCACCCTTGCCGCTGCCGATCGGATTGCTTCCAGCTTGACTGCCATCGTTCCTTCACCCCAGCGAGCCGCCCGGCCCAGGGGGCACCCCGCACCCATCTCTCGCCGGGGACTCCGCTCGTACATCGCTCATTTCACGGCATTTCCGGTGGTTCAACCCTGGGGATTTGCCGCAAATAAAAAGTGGGCTGTAAGCCCACTCCTTTCTCCGCCAGCCGGCAAACCCACGGCAACCATGGCGGACAAATTCGTCTGCATCTTTAGCATACGGCTAAATGGGGGGAAATTCAATGGGCAGATGAGCCATTCTGCCGGAATTCAACGCATCTGGATGCCTGCACCACAAATAGCAAATGTTTCTGTCTTCTTTGAACATGCGCTTGACAAAGGCATATACAATGTATATACATTAGTGGAGATGGATCTCTATTTCCTCTACCACGGTCAGCGTTTTGTGTGGGATTCGGAGAAGGCGTCCATCAATGTCAGAAAGCATGGCGTGAGTTTTGAAGTGGCATGCCAGGTTTTCTTCGACCCATTTATTCGCGTCGAAGATGCGAGCGCCGATGAGGAACAGCGGGACACAGCGATTGGGCTTACTGAGGATTGGACCCTGCTCTTCGTTATACACATTTTGCGCGAAGGTGACACAATCCGCATCAATTTCAGCACGGCTAGCGACTATGCAGGAACGGAGGTCTTATGAAGACAGTGAGTGAACGAATCCAGCGGCGTTTGAAGAAAGATCGTCAGATGACGGTCATCAGCATGCGCATTCCGGAGGATGTGATCGAGGAGTTGAAAGAAATCGCGCCGTCGCTCGGCTTCGGTGGCTATCAACCGCTCATTCGCGCCTACATCGGCCAGGGCCTGCGCAAAGATCAGGCACGGATGGAGAATTCGCAGGTTCAGGTGCTCACCGAGAGCTTGCGCAAGCATGGGATAGCCGATGTTGTTATCTCCGCCGCCATCGCGGAAGCGCAACTGAAGAGTGCATAATTTCTGTATTTCCACTGAAAGGTGCCCAGCGTGATTGACTATCGCTTCGAGGTTTTCATCGGAAATGACATCCTGGACTTCTCGAATAGTCTCCCCAGTGAACTTGTAGCTGTTTTCACTGAAAGCGATCGTTTAATTTCGAATGACGAGACGGAAGACGACGATATGATGCCTCCGCATACATATGAGGCCACAGTCAGGACAATCCGAGATCGGCTTGAAATAATGGGCTATACGTCTGACCAGTGGCGGCAGGAGCTAGAGGATTTCAAGGCCGATAAAATCGAGCGCGAACGGGAATTTATAGAGCGCAGACGAGAATTTTATGACTCCCACAGCGAAGTCGAAAGAGAGAAGTTGGCCGGGAACCACTTTTTCCTCGTTGCCGAGCGGTCGAGTTCTGAGAGATGGGTTCAAACGCTTCTGGACATGATTGGCTATCAATGGGGAGGCTTCGATCGCATTAGATCCAAAGTCCTAAATAAACTGATGCTAGACGAGGATTCGGTCTCCATTGATATCCCGTTCTCAGACAACCTAAGTCTTTTTAGAGCCGCCGTTGACGTACATCCTGACTCAGACCTAGTGAGATTCGAATTCGGGAATGATCTCTTTCGTTTTGACCCTGATGTGGAAATCCAGTACACAGTGATCGCAAGGAGCAACCTGCTTGAACCGGCTCAGGCTCTCCAGAGAATTCTGATCCTGACTGAGGGGAAATCGGACAGCAAACTCCTTCGGTCAAGTCTTCAGCGGCTTTTTCCACACTTAGAACATATGTATTCATTCTTAGATCACTCCTCCTTTAGGGCGCCGGGTGGAACAGGTGATCTGGAGCGCCTAGCCCGCGGATTTGCTGGCGCAGGCGTTTCGAACAGGGTTATAGTCCTCTTCGACAACGACACAGCGGGAGTTGCAGCAGCAAAACGCCTTAGGGAGGCCAAACTACCACTGAATTTTTATGTACTCAGCCTTCCGGATATAGAGATCGCGAGAAGCTATCCGACGCTCGGACCCACCGGGATGACTCACACCGACATCAATGGACGAGCCTGCGGAATAGAGCTTTATTGCGGGAAGTCCGCCCTCACTGCGGAGGATGGAGAACTTTGTCCAATTCAGTGGACGGGCTACGACCGTGCGATGGAACGCTATCAGGGAGAGCCACTTGAGAAGGAGAAGATAAAGGAGCGATTCTTCGAGAGGTTGAAAAACAGTCCTGACCCGGAAAGCGATCCTGAATTCAGCTCGATATGCTTGATCCTGAAAATGATAATGGGTGTTTTTTGGTACAGCGCCATTCATGCCGAGCGCCAACGCGGAGAAGGCAAATGATAGGCCTCAGATCGGGCCAGAATGAGCTCCGGTGCTAGACTCAGCATTATCTATGGCTGCTTCTCATCCTTCCCATTCGCATCATTCGTCTTTGGCCGGCTCCTCCGTATCCGAGGCTCGCACGGCGCTGCTGAAACGCGCCGCCCGCGACGCGATGGACTACCTGGAGGGCGTGGATGCGCGCCCGGTTGCGCCTGCGCCGGAGGCGGTTGCGGCACTGAGCGCGTTGCGGGGGCCGCTGCCGCCGGGACCGACGAGCGCGGAGGCGGTTCTGCATCTGCTGCATGAGTTCGGGTCGCCGGCTACGGTGGCTAAAAATAACGGGCGGTTCTTCGGGTTTGTGAATGGGGGATGCTTGCCGGCGGCGCTGGCTGCGAGCTGGCTGGTGAGCGCGTGGGATCAGAATGCGGCGTTCTTCGTGCAGTCGCCCACGGCGATCGTGCTGGAGGAGACGGCGCTCGAATGGGTGCGGGAGCTGTTGGGACTGCCGGCTGGAACCGGCGGGGCGGTAGTGACCGGAGCTACGATGGCCAACTTTACCGCACTGGCAGCGGCGCGGCACGCCCTGCTGGAGCGCGCGGGGTGGGATGTGGAGGCCGATGGGCTCTTCGGCGCGCCGTCGATTACGGTGGTGGTGGGCGAAGAGGTTCATGCTTCGGTAACCAAGGCGCTGGGGCTGCTGGGGTTGGGGCGGAACAGGGTGGTGCAGGTACCGGTGGACGGGCAGGGACGGATGAGGGCCGATGAGCTTCCGCATCTGGACGGTCAGACCATCCTCTGTTTGCAGGCGGGGAACGTGAATACCGGGGCCTTCGATGCGGCGGCGGCGATTTTCCCGGCGGCGCGGGC
>JBEKGY010000054.1:0-18380 GCA_050012555.1 Occallatibacter sp. | reverse complement strand
ACAAATCCTCTTGCCGCTCTCGATGCTCACGTCTGCCCATCGCCATGAAAAAAGCTTACGAGCAAACCCTGTGGATAATCCAACAACTTCCAGAGTACGAATCAGGACTTGCACCACGGGCTGCTAACGACAATGATTGCAACCTTTTGCATTGAAATGCCTTTCGCGGAGAGATATCGGTTGGCTCACGAGGACAAGTGATTCTTAACCTTGACCCACGAAGCATGGACATCGTAGCATGTTATGCAAATATTCGAGCTATTTCGAAGTGGGCCCTGTTCGGGGTGGGTTCTATTCGACGAGGTTTTTTTAAATGCAATCGAAGAAGAAATCCACCCTTCTGACGCGTCGTCAGTTCGTGGCCGCGGGAGCTATGGGAGGCGCGGCTGTCGCCATCGGCTGCACTGCGGGCAACCACGGCAATTGGGATTTCCTGAGCGACGGCCAGGCCCGGACTCTGGCCGCAATCTGCGATCAGATTATCCCTGCGGACGGCTTTCCCAGCGCCTCGCAGGCTGGAGCGCTCACTTACATCGACAAGCAACTTGTTCGACACTTCCGCCGCCACCAGGATGCTTATCGGGACGGCCTGGAGAAGGCTGAAGCGATGAGCCGCAAGCGCTTCGGCAAAGATCTTGCTGAGCTCACTTCGCCTGAGCAATTTGAGGTGGTGAGCGCCATCGAGCAACAGTATCTTGACTTTTTCAATCTTGTGCGCGCCCACACTCTGCAGGGTTACTACGGCTCGCCGCGCCACGGCGGCAATCGCGATGCCGTGAGCTGGCGGATGCTGGGGCTGGATGAGCCGCC
Organism: Occallatibacter sp.; assembly: GCA_050012555.1. GTDB lineage: Bacteria > Acidobacteriota > Terriglobia > Terriglobales > Acidobacteriaceae > Telmatobacter. The sequence goes on along the minus strand of JBEKGY010000054.1, from coordinate 17,570 downwards.
TTTGCGCGGCCGTGCGCAGTACAACCTGAAGAAGGGCACACATTCATGAAAAGAGTGAATGCTGTGATCGTGGGCGCCGGCGCCGGCGGCGGCATTGCCGCCAAGGAGCTATCGACCGCGGGACTGAGCGTTGTGCTGCTGGAGCGCGGCAAATGGTACACCGCCAACGATTGCCGCAAGGACGATCTGCGCAATCAGAGTAGTATCGTGCTGGGCTGCGCCTTTGGACCGGAAGACAAAGGCCACCCGCGCGTCTGGGTCGATGCAAACGGCGTACCTCAAACAGTAGTGCCCAGCGATGGCGGAAAGTACCAGAACGTTGCCGCCTGCGTGGGTGGCGGAACGCTCAGTTGGGGAGCGCAGGCCTGGCGCTTTATGCCCCAGGACTTCAAGATGCGCTCCACCTACGGCGCGCCGCCGGGAAGCTCTCTTGAAGACTGGCCCATCTCCTACGACGACCTGGAGCCGTTTTACGAAAAGGCCGAGTATGAAATCGGCGTCTCCGGCGACTACTCGCCCGATCCGTTTCATGGTCCGCGCCGGCGTCCTCTGCCCATGCCGCCGCTGCCATCTACTCTGGAGTTCTCAATCCTGGAGCCGGCAGCCAAACGCCTCGGCCTGCATCCGATTAACATTCCCATGTCGCGCAACAGCGTGCCCTACAACGGACGCGGGCCGTGCATGCGCTGCCGGTGGTGCGACGGATATATCTGCGAAACGGATGCCAAGAACGGCACCCAAAATACCGTAATTCCCGTTGCGCTCAACACCGGGAACTGCGAGCTGCGCACCGAGTGCATGGTGAAAGAAATCCTCACCGACGACCGGGGACGCGCGCGCGGCGTGGCCTACTTCGACGCTGACGGGCACTTGCAGGAGCAGCTAGCCGACATTGTCGTCGTCTCCGCCAGTGCCACCGAGTCCGCGCGCCTGCTCCTGAATTCCAAAAGCCGCCTCTTTCCCGATGGGCTGGGAAATCGCTACAACCTGGTGGGACGCAACCTGCAGGGCCATCAATACACGGGCGCGACCGGCTACTTCGATTTCGATACCTACGACGACGTAGGCCCCGGCGCCTGCATTGCCATCTGCGATTACAACCACGGCACTCCCGGCCTGCTCGGCGGCGGAATGCTGGACAACGAGTTCATTCGCCTGCCGATTAATATGATCGACAGGCTGCCGCCGGGCACCCCGCTCTGGGGGCCGGGACACAAGCAGGGAATGCGCGACTGGCATAAGCGGACCGTGGGAATCCATGGGCCAACCCAGCAGATTCCCACGGCGGACGCCAGGGTCACTCTCGATCCAACGGTGAAAGACAAATGGGGAATGCCGGTGGTGCGTACCTCGGGCAACGTGCATCCCATCACCTTTGAAGTCGGCGAGGTGCAGGCCAAACGCGCGGAAGCCTGGCTCAAAGAGGCGGGAGCGATTCATACCACTCTGTCGGTGAACAGGCGCGATGTTGTATCGGGCGAGGCTCACCAATCCGGCACCTGCCGCATGGGCGACGATCCGAAAGGCTCGGTTGTGAACCGCTACTGCCAGATTCACGACGTGGACAACGTCTTCGTCATCGATTCGAGCGTGCATGTAACCAACGGAGGCTTCAATCCGGCGCTGACCATCATGGCCGTCGCCTACTATGCCTCCGCTGCATTGGTTCGCAACTGGAAGGGAACGGGATTCCGGTCATGAAGCGATTTTTGAAGTTTGCGGCCATCGCCATCGCGTCGATGGTCTTGCTGGCAGTTGCCGTCACCTATGGCGCATCGTATTACTACACCATGCATTACGGCCAGGGCTGCGCAAACTGCCACGAAATGGCAAGCTATGTGAGCGCGATGCATTCCTCTCCTCATCGCAAGCAGGACTGCCTGGATTGCCATGAGGCGAGCATGGCAACCAAGCTGCGTCACATCCGGGTGCATCTCATCGGCGATGTGCCTGAAGCCATCCGGCTGCGCGATGTGGACGTGCTGGAGATGGTTCCCAATTGCCAGAAGTGCCATCAGCAGGAATACGCCACCTGGCACGCGGGCCCGCACAGCGCCACCTATACCCAGATATTTGCCGATCCCAAGCACAACTCTGAGCGGCGGCTGATGAACGACTGCTTCCGTTGCCACGGCATGCACTTCGACGGCTCCATCCGCGACCTTGTCCAGCCCCAGAACGCGCAGGGTCCATGGCACATTATTCGCGATGGATTTGGCGATCAGCCGGCCATGCCCTGCCAGACCTGCCACCAGACCCATTACGAAGGACCGCAGGAAACCAAGCCCGCCAAGCGCATCTCCGTGGCCGGCGCGGCCGTTCACGATTCACTGGCCTTCTTTGACCGCCGGGAGAGAATCCACTTTGCCGCCGCCACGCTTGCCATTCCGCATTTGCAGGATGGTGCGCGGCCGGTGAAGATGAGCGAGGATGCGCGGGAGGCCATCTGCTACCAGTGCCATGCGCCGCGCATTCCCGATGCCGGCACCGTTGCGGCGGCAAATCACTGGGGTCCGCAGGTGGGCTCCGGCGACGACCGCACGCCCATGGGCGTGCATGAAGGCCTGAGCTGCATCTCCTGCCACTTTGGCCACAATCAGAACGCCCGCGCATCGTGCAAGACCTGCCACCCGCAGATGTCTCATTGCGGAATCGACGTGGAGAAGATGGATACAACCTACGTCAATGCCGCCAGCCCGCACAATATCCACTGGGTCAAGTGCACGGACTGCCATCAGCACGGCATCCCGAAGATGAAGACTCCCGCGCCGGCTAAAGCTCAGTTACCGACTGCTCCCGGCAGGAATGGATGACGGTTGGATTCCGTGCAATCGGAGACTCACAAAATGCCCCGTGCCCCAGGCCTCGCTTTGAAACTCTGGCAACCACTGCGGCGGGCAATTGCAGTTCGGTTGACGAGATATGGACAAATTCAATCCGTATCAATCTAATTGTCTTTTGGAAGGCGAGACTATGTGTAACGACCGAAACGACCAGATCGATCTCGAAGCATACCGCGTTGCAAAAGAGGCGCGCAATCTGGAAATAACGCTCTTCTGGCAGCGATCAAACTATTTTTTGGTGTTGAGTACAGCTATAGCGGCTGGCTTCTTTTCGCTCCACGACCCGAACTATGCATTGCCGCTCTCGGCCTTCGGTCTGATCGTCGGACTATTGTGGATTGCTGTGAATCTCGGCAGCAAGTTCTGGCAGAGCCGGTGGGAGCACAGGCTCCACCTAACCGAGGAACAACTACGACCGAACATGAACTTATTTTCAGCAACTTGGGAGACGGTACAAGACGACGTTCGGAAGAGCTTTGAGTTTCGAAGGCGCGGTAAAATCCACCGAATCTACACCCGACTGGTGCTCCTGAAACCCTCGGTCAGCCTCATGATGACCCTCCTCTCGCTGGCGTTCGTGGTGTTCTGGATCACCATCACACTCGTAGCGATATTCCAGAAATGTTGGCATGGCAAATGAGAATCGAGCGAGATGAAGTAACGCGAGAAGAGGTCACCCGCTACTACACCAAATCTGAAAAATCGGGTAAAGTAAGAAACCATGAGCTTGAAAAGACCATTTTCCGTGCGATACGGGATCAACGCAGAGCCAGTTCCAACCGTGGAAGACGCCCCAGAATCGCTACGTTATCATCTATTGAGATATTTCCAACTGAATGGGGGTTCATACCCTTCGGGAATCGTTGGCCTCTTGGAAGAGTTCCTTCGCCGCCCCGGGCTCGGTGCCTCCTTCCGTAATCCACACGACCCAACCCGGCAGAAAAGAATCTATGATCTCATTCAGAAACTTGAATGGTGGCAGGTCTACGAATTCATTAAATTTGTTTATGCCAACACGATAATTGTGTACTCGCGTGAAAAGTTCGCCAGCGGTCTGAATAACCTATTCTCCGAACAGAACATATGCTACAGAATCAATAACCAAGGAGAAATCATATACAAAGGCTCAGAAGCATTTGAAGTAGCTGTTGCTGGGGCAGAATCCGCGCTTGCCGCAACTGGAAGAAACACCGCCAGAGACGAAATACACAAGGCACTCGAAGATCTGTCAAGACGCCCTAAACCAGACCTAACAGGAGCGGTTCACCATGCAATGGCGGCCCTTGAATGTGTAGCTGCTGATGTCTGTGGAGAAAGTGGCCAAACGCTGGGGCAAGTGGCCAAGAAGCATACAGATAAGTTTCCTCCGCCGCTCGGCGAAGCCGTCGGCAAGCTCTATGGATTTGCTTCTGAAAGAGGTCGCCATATCACCGAGGGCGGAGAACCTGACATCAAAGATGTTGAATTGGTCGTTGGGATCGCAGCAACAGTTGCGACTTATTTAAGTCGATAGAACGGATATTAGTGCTAGGAATCCAGGCCTCGTATTTAAGACATGGGAAACCACGATCCACGATCCGGTGACGTTTCACTGAGCAGCGGCGCCAAATGTAGCTCTCAGCAAATCCGCGGCAACTGCTCCCCAATCTGCGTAGGAATCACGCGATTGGCGCCCATCGCCGTCCGCGCCACCAGCATCCGCGGATGCTGTGCGGTCACAGTACCGATCCGCGCCGCCTCGCGTCCCAGCGGATGCGCCCGCAGCACGGCCAGCACTTTCTCCTCCGCCTCAGCCGCAACAAAAAATACCGCCTTGCCCTCGTTGGCCACATACACCGGGTCGAGGCCGAGCAGTTCACACGCCGACTGCACCTCAGCCCGCACCGGCAATCGCGCCTCGTCAATCGCAATCCCCACGCCCGAAGCCTGCGCAATCTCATTCAGCGTCGAGGCGAGGCCCCCGCGCGTCGGGTCCCGCATGGCATGAACCGCCGCCCCCGCCGCATCCAGAACCTTGGCAATCATCCCGTTCAGCGCCGCGCAATCGGAGCGGATCGGACTCTCGAACTCGAGGCCCTCCCTCACGCTCATAATCGCCATGCCGTGATCGCCGATCGTGCCAGAAACCAGAATCGCGTCTCCCGCCCGCGCCCGTTGCGGGCCAACTTCGATCCCCGCGCGCAGCACGCCGACGCCCGCCGTAGTGATGTAGCAGCCGTCTCCGTGTCCCCGCTCCACCACCTTCGTGTCGCCGGTAACAATCTGCACGCCCGCGGTAGCGGCGGCCTCAGCCATCGCCTCCACTATCGCCGCCAATTGCGCCAGCGGAAATCCCTCTTCCAGAATGAAGCTGGCGCTCAGAAACTTCGGTTCCGCGCCGGAAACGGCCAGGTCGTTCACCGTCCCATTCACCGCCAGCTCCCCAATTGAACCGCCGGGAAAAAACAGCGGCTGCACCACAAAGGAATCGGTGCTCAGCACCAGCCGTCCGGCCGGCAGATTGAGCACCGCAGCATCGCCCAGATTTTCGAGAGCCGCATTGCGGAAGGCGGGCAGAAACAAATGCTCCACCAACTCGTTGCCTAGCTTGCCGCCGCCGCCGTGGCCCATCACGATGGTGGGGTAATCGGCCAGCGGCAGCGGGCAACTCCAGTTGGAAAAATCCGGCGCCGCATTCGGAGAATCCGTCAACCCGGCCTTCAAGTTTCCGCCCACGCCCGCTCCTCGCCGCCCTAAATTGTCGCCAGCTCGCAATCGATCCTGAGTCCCTAGTCCCTACGTCCCTAGTCCCTGACTCTTCCCGCGCTTGCCAGCTCTTCCGCCGACAAATACCGCCCATAGTTGTAATAAGCCGCGCAAGCCCCCTCGCTGGAAACCATCGTCGCCCCCAGCGGATGCCTTGGCGTACACTCCCTGCCAAAGGCCGCGCATTGGGCCGGCTTGATGGTCCCGCGCAGCACGTCCCCGGCCCTGCACAGCGCCGACTCTTGCGTATGAATCCCGGTAATCTGGAACCGCTCCTCGGCGTCAAACTCCCGGTAATCCGCGCTCAGCCGCAGGCCACTCCTGGGAATCACGCCAATCCCGCGCCAAGCCCGATCAGTCACTTCGAAGACCTCCGCCAGCAGCCGCTGCGCGGGGCGGTTCCCCTCGAACGTTACGATGCGTTCATAAGCGTTCTCCACCTCGTACCGTCCGGCCTCCAGTTGCACCACCGCCCGCCGAATCCCATCCAGCAAATCCAGCGGCTCAAACCCCGTCACCACCATCGGTATCTTGTACTTCTCTGCCAGCGGCGGATACTCCCAGTACCCCATCACGCTGCACACGTGCCCTGCCAACAGAAATCCCCGCACACGCTTTTCCGGGGTCCCCAACGGCAGGTCTTCGCCGTTGGGGTGGTGGTTTCCCGGCGACTCCAATATGGCCGAGATCGCAGGCGGCACCAGCACGTGCGAAACCAGCAGCGAAAAGTTCTTCAACCCGCGCCTCTTGGCCACATGCACGCTCATGGCATTGGCCGGAGCCGTGGTTTCGAACCCCACGCCGAAGAAGACCACCTGCTTGTCAGGGTTCTTCGCCGCCAACTCCACCGCATCCAGCGGCGAGTAGATCACCCGCACGTCCCCGCCTGCGCCCTTCACCTGAAACAGATCGCCCTCGGTGCCCGGAACCCGCAGCATATCGCCGAAGGAGCAGAAGATCACCCCCGGCAGCGCGGCAATGGCAAGCGCCTTATCGATCAATTCCAGCGGCGTCACGCAGACCGGGCATCCGGGCCCATGAATCATCTCGATCCCGGCGGGCAACATCTGGTCGATTCCGTTCTTGATGATCGAGTGCGTTTGTCCCCCGCAAACCTCCATGATCTTCCAGGGCCGCGTGGCGACAGCAGCAATCTCCCGCGCCATCCGCCGCGCAATCTCGCCATTCCGGAACTCGGTCAGGTACTTCATCGGCCGCCGCTCGCATTCGCACAAAGATTGGGTGCCCCAGGTCTCGCTTTTAGACTTGGTAAAGCACTATCATCAACCACCCTCACGCTGACTTGCTGACTTGCTGACTCGCTGACTCGCTCTCACAGCTTCCATCCGGACAAGCCGACTGCGGCTTAACCGCCGCCCGCGCAAACGCCTCGTCCCCTTCCGCCAACTCCTCCTCCAGCACACCCATCTCGCGGAAATCCGCCAGCGTCTTCTCCGCCGTCTCCTCGTCGATCTTCGAGAGCGCAAACCCAACGTGAACAATGGTATAGTCGCCCACTTCGACCTCCGGCACGTAGTCCAGGCAAACCCTCTTGACCACCCCGCCAAAGTTCACCCGGCCCATCCGAAGCCCGCCCTCGGTGGTAATCTCTTCCACTCTTCCCGGAATTGCTAAGCACATGGCAACTACCTTATACCCCTCTACAGCCACAGTATGATGTGATTTAAATCACTCAAAACCCGCCAAACTCACCCCCGTCCCTTCCGTTGCTCCTCCAAATACTCCAGCCACTCCTCCAGCCCCACTCCGCTCTTCACAGAAGTCTCAAAGATCCGAATCCCCGGCCGAATCTCATTGATATTTTTCAGCGCCGCCCACCGGTCGAAGCCGCACGGCGCCGCCAGGTCCATCTTCGTAATCACCGCCGCATCCGCCGAGTTGAACATGGTGGGATACTTCAGCGGCTTGTCCTCGCCCTCCGTCACCGAAAGCAGCACCACCCGGATCGCCTCGCCCAGGTCGTAGCTCGACGGGCAAACCAGGTTGCCCACATTCTCAATAAACAAGTAATCCAACCCGCCCAGTTCCACTCCCTGCCAATCCTGAAGGTGTTTGCCCACCATCTCCGCATCCAGGTGGCAGATTCCATGGGTATTGATCTGCCGCACCGGGGCGCCACTGGCCGCCAGCCGACGCGCATCGTTATCCGTCTCCAGATCGCCCACCAGCGCCGCCACCCGCGTCCCCCGTTTCCGCAGCTCCGTAAGCGTCCACTCCAGAAACGCCGTCTTGCCCGTTCCAGGACTCGAAACCAGGTTCAGCACCGTTACGCCGGCAGCAGCGTAGCTCGCCCGCAGCCCCGCCGCCAGTTCGTCGTTTTTCTTGAGAATCCCCCGCCGCAGCTCCACAATCCTGGTCGTCATGCCGCCTCCTTGCCATCCTCAATCTCGATCGAATCAATCTCCAGCTCGCGGCCCTGGCGCAGGTCCAAGCAAGGCTCGCCGCACCGCGGGCACCGGAAGCTCTGCATCCCCTCCAGTTCCACGTCTTCTCCGCACCCCACGCAGTGCATCACCACCGGCAGCACGTTGACCACAAGCTTCGACCCCTCCAGCGCCGTTCCCTCCGCAGCGATCCCATAGCAAAATTGCAGCGCATCCTCAACCACGCTCGCCAGCGCTCCCACCCTCAGCCGCACCTCCTTGACGCGCGCCCCAGGGTAAGCCGCCAGAGACTCCGTCACCGTATCCACAATGCTCGAAACGATCGAAAGCTCATGCATAAAAGATGGATTCTACGCCCCCGCCGGCCCAGCCGCCCGCCAGCACCAATATGCAAGATGGCCGGCGGGTGATCTGAAGCTGCGAAATGAAGGGTGCAACATCCATGCGGCACAAAGAGAATCAGTGATCTTAGGGCTCGCTAACCAGGCTTTATGCACAGTTTGGATACAGCAGGGTGCTCCGCAGCGGCTCAATAAGTGATTGATTTTATGGTGCCGGGAGGGGGCGAATTGCAACCCCGCAGATTCCATGGAATCTGCGCTGAAACGGAGATTACCACTAAAACTTTAGTTGTAGGGAAAATAGTTACTGAAGTACCGAATTCTGTTCAAAACAGAGTAAAAATCAATTACAATCTTTTTCTTTGAAGAGTGATTCGGAGGGAGGAGGGAATGCCATGAATTCAGGATTATCACCTAATTTCGATACCAAATATCCCGACTCCATTGGAGCGGAACTCTTGTCGATTGCCTTGATTGGCCCAAACGAGGAGCGCCGCAAGGCTCTGTCCAGGGCGCTTGCCGAATGCCGTGAGGCCGTAGTCCGTGAGTTCTCTTCCTATCCCACGACACTTGACGAAGTACCGAGGCTGCTGAAGCAATATTACGACGTCATCATCATTGACCTTGACAGTAACCGGGAATTCGCCCTTGAACTAGTGGAGAGCATCTGCGCCAATGACTCGGCGACCGTGATGGTCTATTCGGAGATGGCCGATCAGGACCGGGTGGTCCGTAGCATGCGTGCAGGCGCTCGTGAGTTTCTCACTCCGCCCTTCGACCAAAACGCTGTGGCGGAAGCTCTCGTTCGGGCCGCGGCCATCCTCCGTCCGAGAACCGTCCCCACGAAGAGGAATCGCGGAAGGCTGCTCGTATTTCTCGGTTCCAAGGGCGGCTCCGGTGTCACGACCATTGCCTGCAATTTTGCGGTCGCTATGGCCCAGGAATCCGACCAAAGCACCTTGTTGATCGACCTCGGTCTCCCCATGGGAGACGCCGCGCTCAGCCTCGGGATCACCGCGGAGTACTCGACTGACAACGCCCTCCAGGATGCCGACCGGCTGGATGCGAGTTTTCTTCTCAAGCTGTTGGCCAAGCATCAGTCAGGAGTATCCGTGCTCGCGGCTCCAAGCAAAGTTCCCGAGGTCGAGGCCTCCGACGTGGCCATCGACAAGCTGATAGCCGTCGCACGGCAGGAATTCGATAATGTGATCGTCGATGTGGGATCGAGAGTCGATTTAATGGGTACCACTCTCTTCAAAGATGCCTTTACGATCTACCTGGTCACCCAGGCCGGCATCTCCGAACTGCGCAACTCAAATCGCCTGATCTCACGGTTCTTCAACGCAGGCAGTCCAAAACTCGAAGTCGTGATCAACCGCTTTGAGCCTCGCTTCCTGGGGGTCACTGAAGAACATATCACCAAGGCTCTTAACAGGCCGGCGCAGTGGAAGATTCCCAACGATTATGACGCTATGCGCCAGATGCAGAGCACCGCTACTCCGCTCTCGTTTACAGATTCGCCCATTTCAAGGCTGATCCTGGAGATGGCCTGTTCCGTTACCGGGCACCCCGTACCCAAGGCAAAAAAGAAGGGTTTCAGCTTTAAAGATCTCGGTAGAGGTAGTTCGGAGAGCATTTCTATCACCGATAAGCCGCCTGCCGTTATCAGTACGAAGCCGACCAATGCCGGTGTGAAGCCGACCTTTGCAGGTGCGGCGCCGGCCGTTGCAGGTGCGGCGCCGGCCGTCGCCGGTGCGAAGCCGGCCGTTGCAGGTGTGAAGCCGGCCGTCGCATGGAAAACGCCCGCGTCGATTACCTGTGGCGCCGCGCTCGGCGACACCCAGCTCAATGCCACGGCATCGGTTCCGGGTACGTTTGTGTATACTCCCGGCGCCGGCTACGTGTTGCCTGCGGGAAATCATACGCTCTGGGTAACCTTCACACCGGTGGACACGGCGGAATACAGCACGGTGCAGGTCTCCGTCACCATCACTGTGTCCAAGGCAACGCCAACCATCACGTGGCCGACACCTCACGTCATTTCCTGCGGCACCGTGCTAAGCGAAACTCAGCTCAATGCCACGGCATCGGTTCCGGGTACATTCGTCTACACTCCTGCTGCCGGCGAAGTGCTCGTGGCGGGAAAGTATACGCTCTCGGTAACCTTCACTCCAACGGAAGACACGAACTACACTACAGCGCAAACCAGCGTGGCAGTTACTGTCGCCAAGGCGACGCCGGCCATCGCATGGTCGACGCCCGATCCGATGACCTGTGGTACAGCGCTCAGCGCCACTCAGCTCAACGCCGCGGCATCGGTTCCGGGTACATTCGCCTACACTCCTGCTGCAGGCGACTTGCTCGCGGCGGGAACGCATACGCTCTCGGTGACCTTCACTCCAACGGACGACACGAACTACGCAGCAGCGCAAGCCGCCGTGTCACTCACTGTCGCCAAGGCGACGCCAGCCATCGCATGGTCGACGCCCGCTCCGATTACCTACGGCACCCTGCTCAGCACCACTCAGCTCAGTGCCACGACATCGGTTCCGGGTAAATTCGTCTACAACCCGGGCGTAGGCGCCGTGCTTGCGGCTGGAGAGCATACGCCCTCGGTAATCTTCACTCCGACGGATACCTCGAACTACACCACGGCGCGGGCCGCCGTATCGCTCACTGTCGCCAAGGCAATGCCGGCCATTGCATGGTCGACGCCCGATCCGATTACCTGCGGCGCCGCACTCAGCGCCACTCAGCTCAATGCCAAAGCATCTGTACCGGGATCATTCGTCTACGCTCCCGCCGCGGGCGAAGTGCTTGCGGCAGGAGCGCATACGCTCTCGGTAACCTTCACTCCAACGGACACTATGAATTACAAAACGGCGCATGCGGCCGTATTGCTCGCTATCACCGAGACGTCGCCAACCCTGATCACGTGGCCTCCCCCCTCTGCCATTTCTTACGGCACCGCGCTCAGTACACTTCAGCTCAATGCCACGGCGCCGATTCCGGGAACATTCGTCTACACTCCTTCCGCAGGCGACCTGCTCACGGTAGGGCGCCATACGCTCTCGGTAACCTTCACTCCAAAGGACACTGAGAAATACGCGGCGGCGCAAGCCGCTGTGACGCTTGTGGTGGAAGGATTACCTAACATCGATTCGCTGCTTACGGCAGCCACGCAGACGCCGTTCACGCAAACCGGCGCCGCGGACTTCACTGACCTCGCAGACGCGAAGCGGAAGGTAGTAACAAGCGGCAGCGCCCCCAACAAAAATGGCCAGCGTGAAACGCGTTCTTACAAAGGTGCAACCTATGAGAAGGGAGAAGATGGCCAATGGCATCTCCAGCAAAAATAGAGCAGGAACTACCCGACACGCTTCCCGAGGATTTCGGCGGCTGGGATAGAGAAGATTCTCCGGCGACTCTACCTGTCAACTCTGGCGGCTTTGAAGCCGGCCCTGGTTTCGTTATTGTTCCAAAGCCGCCTGCGCAACCCGCAAAGCCGCAAGCTACCGTGGCGCGTAACGTGGCTTCGCCCATTCGGTCTAACAGCGCTGTGGTGGATGGGATGCGTAAAACAGCCTCACACAAGGCAGCGGCGATGAACGAGGCTGATGAAGCTCTCTTACAGTCGCTTCGATCCAATAGCGCCGATATGGGAAAGCAGAAGCGCACCGGCAAGAAGTGGATGATGGTTTCGGCCGTTGCCGCCGGTTTGATTCTGGTTCCGCTCGTCCTCATTCCGCTGTTCAATTCCGGAAGGCTGTCCATGTTGAGACAACCGGTTGAAGCGCAGCCGGCAGCCACCGATACGCAGCCTGAGACGATCACTCTCAAGCCATCGCCGTCGACACAGTTAACCTCAGGTAAGCAGCCGGCTACGGCCGTCATGCAGCAGGCTACGGTTACCCAGCCGACCACGAACAAGGAGGAAGTGATCCTGCCTCAGGTGCAGTCAAAAATGATGCAAGATCAACTGACTACACCAACGCGGATTCCGCATAACCTTAAGATGAAGGCCGTGGAGGAAGCGCCGCCCTCTTTGGGCATTGGCGCGGCCGACATGGCAGGCCAGGGCGGAAACGGCGCGATTGGCAACGTCTTCAGTGGACAGGCACAGTCCAGGGTGATGGCTGCACCTCCCAAGACCGTGACCGTCTCAGCTGGCGTCGCGGGCGGTCTGCTGATTCAGAGGACTACGCCCATTTATCCGGCGATCGCCAAGTCAGCCCGCGTCACTGGCACGGTGGTGCTGAAAGCTACCATTTCGAAGACCGGAATAATCGAGAATTTGCACGTTGTGAGCGGACCGGCCATGTTGTCGCAGGCTGCTGTCGATGCCGTGCGGACCTGGCGCTACAAGCCCTACAAGCTCAACAACGAGCCGGTGGAAATTGATACAACGGTAAACGTGATCTTCACTCTGGGCGGATGACGAATCCTCTGCCTCAGATACAGATTGAGCATCAGACGTGCTGGTACAGACGAGGTGCGGAAGGTTAGTGTGTAATGTAAATTATTGTAATATATAGATTTATTATGGTGCCGGGAGGGGGGGTCGAACCCCCATGACCGCAAGGGTCGGCGGATTTTGAGTCCGCTGCGTCTGCCAGTTCCGCCATCCCGGCCGGGGGTTGGACTTAGCATCCAAAGTATCGCACAGCCCTCGCTTGCGGCGCCACAGAGAGATCCCACTTCGGAAGTTGCATCCCCATTCCCGCAATTTGAACACCGCCCCGGCTTTCCACACCCTCCCGCCGGAGCCCGAATGTGAATGCCGTGCGACAATGGAGGCAACCGTGATGACCACCGCCTCCTCCACAGTTGTTCCCTCGCCGGTTGCGGTGACCCCGCAGTTGCTCGCCGCGCACAGCATCACCGCGGAGGAGTACAGCCGCATCCTTGCGGCTCTGGACCGCGTCCCATCTCTAACTGAACTCGGCATTTACAGCGTGATGTGGAGCGAACACTGCTCCTACAAATCCAGCCGCGTCCATCTCAAGCGCCTGCCCACCAAAAGCGACCGCGTGGTCCAGGGACCGGGCGAGAACGCCGGCATCATCGACGTTGGCGACGGCTGGGCCTGCGCCTTCAAGATCGAGTCCCACAACCACCCCAGCTACATTGAGCCCTTCCAGGGCGCGGCCACCGGCGTGGGCGGCATCCTGCGCGACATCTTCACCATGGGCGCTCGTCCGCTCGCCGTCATGGATTCCCTCCGCTTCGGCCCCATCAGCGATGAGATCAACCAAAACGAGGAAGAGCGGAAGCTCATCGCCCGCAACCACTCCATCGTCGAGGGCGTAGTCAGCGGCATCGCCGCCTACGGCAACTGTTTCGGCGTACCCAACCTGGGCGGCGAGACCAAGTTCGAAGCCTGTTACAGCGGCAACCCGCTGGTCAACGCCTTCGCCCTCGGCCTGGTCCGCAAGGACGAAATCTTCTACGCCAAAGCCTCCGGCACAGGCAACCCCGTCATCTACGTGGGCGCAAAAACCGGCCGCGACGGCATCCACGGCGCCACCATGGCCAGCGAAGAGTTCAGTGAAGGCTCTGAGGCTAAGCGCCCCAACGTCCAGGTCGGCGACCCCTTCATGGAAAAGCTGCTCCTCGAAGCCTGCCTTGAAGCCATGCGCACCGGAGCCATCGTCGGCATTCAGGATATGGGCGCCGCCGGCCTCACCTGCTCCACCTGCGAGATGGGCGCCCGCGGCGGCGTGGGCCTCGACGTTGAGCTGGACCTCGTCCCCCAGCGCGAGACCGGCATGAGCGCCTACGAGATCATGCTCTCCGAGAGCCAGGAACGCATGCTGCTGGTCGCTACCAAAGGCCGTGAAGACGAAGTCCTCAGCGTCTTTTCGAAATGGGGCCTTGACGCTGTGATCGTCGGCGCAGTCCAGACCGAGCCGCGCCTCCGCATCCGGCATCATGGCGAGCTGGTTGCCGATATTCCCAACCAATCTCTCACCGACGACGCCCCGCTCTACCACCGTCCCGTCGGCGTCTGGAAATCCTCCATCCCGCTCGACCCTCCCGAAGAGATCCTCGCCCAGTTCGCCGCCGACCGCGACTACACCGCCGACCTCAAGAAACTTCTCTTGAGCGCCAACGTCTGCTCCAAGCGCTGGGTCCACGAGCAGTACGACACCATGGTCCAGACCAACACCGTGATCGGTCCCGGCGGCGAAGCCGGCGTGATGCGCATCAAAGGAACAGGGACTAAGGGACTAGGGACTGAGGGACTAGGGACTGAGGGACTAGGGACTGGGGAGCGCGGGCTGGCGATGGCTCTGGATGGCAATGGCCGCTGGTGCTATCTCGATCCCAAACTCGGCGCCATGCACGCCGTCGCCGAAGCCGCCCGCAAAGTCGCCTCCACCGGCGCAACCCCCGTAGCCGCCACCAACTGCCTCAACTTCGGCAACCCGGAAAAGCCCGAAATCATGGCCCAGTTTTCGGCCGCCATTGACGGCATCGCCGAAGCCTGCACCGCCCTCGGAACCCCCATCACCGGCGGTAACGTTTCTCTCTATAACGAAACCCGCGGCGAAGGCATCTATCCCACCCCCGTTCTCGGCATCGTCGGCATCCTCGACGACGTAACCAAAGCCGTCCCGGCGGAATTTCAGCAAACTGGCGACGCCATTCTGCTCTTGTGGCCGATTCCCAAGGGCGAAGAGCCCGACCCGAGCCTTGATGTTCCCGTGAACAATCGCAATCTGCATTGGCAGGTTCCACCGCCCGAACCCGATGCGGAAGGGGCGGTTATCGTTCCCGAGGACGCGACGGAGACCGAGGCGGCGGCCTCGGCCAAGCTGGCTGCGTTCGGCTCGTCGGAGTTTGCGAAGGTGGTGCTGGGCGGCCTCTGGGGCACACCGCCGCCGCTTGATCTCAACGCCGAAGCCGATCTGCACACTCTTCTGGCAGCTCTTGCCGACAGCAAGTTGCTTTATTCCGCACGCGACCTCTCCGACGGCGGCATCGCTGTCGCTCTGGCGCAGGCAGGATTCCCTAAAGGGATCGGCGCGACCGTCGAGCAGGATCAATCGCTCATGGTTCATCCCCTCTTCGGCCTCTTCGCCGAACCGGCCTCTACCATGCTGGTCACTGCCCACGCCGGCAACGCCTCCGAAATCGAGAGGCTGGCCGGCGAATACAACTTCTTGGCCGCCCGTATCGGAACCACCGGCGGCCACCGCCTGGAAATCCTGGTAGACGGCGAGCCTTTCATCTCCGCCCCGCTTGCCGCCCTCCGCAAGTCCTGGGCCTCCGCCTTGGAAGCCACACTCCACGGCGAGGTAACCGCATGACCCGCCGGCTCTATCAAGGCGTCGCCGGGGTCGCGGAGACCGCCGGGCAACTGACCACTGTTCACTGTCCACTGTCCACTGTCGCCGCAGGCGACAAGCTCCGCGAAGAATGCGGCGTAGTTGCCATCCACGGCCACCCCGACGCCGCCCGCCAAGCCTATCTCGCCCTCTACGCCCTCCAGCATCGCGGCCAGGAATCGGCCGGCATCGCCACTGCCGACGGCCACCATCTCGCCAACATCAAGGGCATGGGCCTGGTCTCTGAAATCTTTACCGACGATGTGCTGGCCAAGCTCCCCGGCCAAATGGCCATCGGCCACACCCGCTACTCCACCACCGGCGACTCGGCCCTGCTCAACGCCCAGCCCATCCGCGTGGATTCCACCAAGGGACTCATCGCCATCGCCCACAACGGCAATCTGGTCAACCTGGGCAACCTCCGCGCCAGCCTGGAGCGCGACGGCGCTTACTTCCAAACCACCTCCGACTCCGAAATCATCGTCCAGCTCATCGCCCACTCCAGCGCCGGCTCTCTGGTCGACGCCATCGCCGACTCGCTCCGCCAGGTTGAGGGCGCATTCTCCATCGTCATGATGACTCGCGATCGCATCTTCGCCGCTCGCGATCCACGCGGCTTCCGTCCGCTCTCCATGGGCCGCATCCGCAACCTCGAAGGCCCCGACACCATCGTCTTCGCCAGCGAATCCTGCGCCTTCGACCTGCTCCGCGCCGAATTCGAGCGCGACGTCCTTCCCGGCGAGCTGGTCATGGTTACTGAAGACGGCGTCTCCAGCCGCCAATACTCGACCGGCTTCCCGCAGTCCAGTTGCATCTTTGAGCACGTCTACTTCGCCCGCCCCGACAGCCGCATCTTCGGCCGCTGGGTGCAGGAGAGCCGCGATCAGTTGGGCCGCCAATTAGCCCGCGAATCCGGCGTGCCTGCGGATTTGGTTGTGCCCGTCCCCGACTCCGGCGTCACGGCAGCCATGGGATACGCGGAAGAGGCGCGCCTTCCCTTCCGCATGGGCCTCATCCGCAATCACTACGTCGGCCGCACCTTCATTGAGCCCGAGCAGCGCGTCCGCGACTTCGGCGTCCGCCTCAAGCTCAACCCGGTCCGCAACCTCCTCGAAGGCAAGCGCGTCATACTCATCGACGACTCCATCATCCGCGGCACCACAAGCCGCAAAATCGTCCGCATGGTCCGCGGCGCGGGAGCAAAGGAAGTCCATCTCCGTATCAGTTGCCCGCCCACCATCTCCCCCTGCTTTTACGGCGTAGACACTCCCAGCAAGCGCGACTTAATAGCAGCCAATAAGTCCGTAGAAGAGATTCGCCGCTTCATCGAAGCCGACTCATTAGCCTACTTATCCCTCGAAGGCCTCCTCAAAGCCTGCGACGGCGGCGAGCACAACGGCTACTGCACCGCCTGCTACACCGGCAACTACCCCACACAGTGGGTCGATGTGGAAGAGATACTGCCCGCCGCGGTAAGTAATTAAGAACCTGTTAAGATCGAGAGGCGTGATAAAATTCAGTTCAACTGCCTCCTGATGTGAAAGAATCTGGGCCAATAGGAGAATCCTGATTCAATGACACCATCAGGCGCCTGCAAGCGTTGAGCTTTTTTGAACAATACTTGCCTGAGCCGGTTGTAGGGAGAAGAGTCTATGCAAGAGAGATGCCTATCCGTAGTCGTTCCCGTTTACAACGAGGAAGATACGCTTGCCACAATTGTCAACAAGCTGCTTGAGTTGCCACAGCTGCTTGAGATCGTCATTGTCGATGATTGCTCAACCGATAAAACATCGGAAATTCTTCAGCAACTGAGCGAAAAACATAAAGAGATTCAGGCTGTGCGGCATGACAGAAACCGCGGGAAGACAGAAGCGCTCAAGACCGGTTTTCGCCTTACGCAAGGTG
>JBEKGY010000053.1:0-18540 GCA_050012555.1 Occallatibacter sp. | reverse complement strand
AGACATATACGAAGCCAGGCCTGGGAACCCGCATCCTGGCAACGCTGCTGCGATATATTCCGAAAGTTGGCCCCTTCAAGGGATTGGGGTTCAACAACCCAACTCCGCAAACCGAAGATATGTATATCAAGAGCATCGATACGACCGTCGATCATTACCGTGCCTATCTTGAAGAAGCGCGCGCACGCAAGCTGGTCCTGCCCAACTACGACCTGGATAGCGGCGAGGTGACCAAAGCAGCGGAATACTCGCTGGCGGATGAATCGTACGCAAAACTTCTTGCCAGGTTGGCTGCAGGGAATTTTAATCTGACCTCGCCGCAACTGCGCGACAACATCCTGGATTTCTATTCCGATCTGTCCCTGCCGATCGAGACCAGAAAGGATGCGTCTCAATGGCAAGGAGTTCTTTCCGATCTGAACCAGTTGAAGTCTGCGCCTCTGCCGCCGCCGGTCGCGGCTTACCCGCCACGCTGATCCTTTGATTCTGTTCAATAATTCGGTTTAAGTGAGGCGCGGGACGCCATTGATAAGAACTGATCACGGGTACACGGAAACAATTCGTGTTTAGGCCAATTACTTACCTGCTTGCTTTGGGAGAGGGACTGACAGGGTTTATTGACGACGACACAGACGGGGATGGTCGAGGGCCGGGGAGTGTTGCGCTCGCCTATCCAGGTGGGCGAAGCTGGATTTTGTAGTCCTGGTAGTCGATTCTTACAATTGTCGTGCCAAACATTAAGCTGCTTGACACCGCTCTAACATGGATGGCTTGCGGAAAGACGCTCACGTTTGCGTACTGGCGCATCAGCTGTGTGGGCCCTGTCAAAAACGAAGCGCTCTTGGATGCTGTCCCCTGAACCTGAACTATCGAACCATCTTTCGAGTCCACCCACAGGGTTCCTTCGATAAGATAGGGAGTCTTTCGCCTGGGGGTCAAGGTAAGAACAAGACAGTCTCGTCCATTCAGCGGCTGTGTTCCGCCTGGCTTCAATTTCATTTCATAGTTTGCGGAAGTAACCCACGTCCCCTCCCGGATGCCGGGCTGGTTTAAGCGCACCTCATTGTCCAGAATCGAGCCCAATACCAGGCTTCGTATAATCCCCGATCCGCTCTGCGAGACTATCGTATAACTCTTGCCTGTATCCTTCCGGTAAATGGTATTTACCGTCATTTCAGCCACTGGATGGGTTTCGTCATTGCCCCTGTAAACCGCATAGTGCTCGGTCACGGCGTATCCTGCAATACTGTCAACTCTGGCTTTGACCGCCGCGTCAATCTGCTGAATCACGGATGCTGTGCTTAGTTGCTGAGCCGACGCTATCATCGGTCCGAGGAGCATCAGGAAGGAAGCCACCATTGACCCGATGGGAAACCGTTGCCGCGAGAAATGGTTAATCATGAATATGCTCTCGTACTTAAGACTAACAGAAATGTTACTACCATCGTTTGCGAATATAGTTAGTCCCCTCGATCAGAATCGTATCGAGTATGCGCAGCATTGCCATGGATTCTGCGCTTTCCGGGCTTCCCCAGCTTTTGCCCAGCGTTTGGGACTGCGTGGCGTGGGTACTATGGCGGCGTGAAGATTCGGCGGAATCCGTGGCGCAGGCGTTTGTGCGGACGATCAGAGCGAAATCGGCGTAAAAGTACCCTCGCAAGATGTGTTCAGGTGGCTTTGACTTCTACCCTGCGACGAGAACCTGTCGATGGGGGTCCTGACGTATACGCCAGCGGCGTTTCGGGCGCTGATCGAGGATGGGAAGGTGGCGGAGTGGCGGGTGTATGCGGATAATGAGCCGCTGCGGCGGTTGATGGATTGAGGGTAGTGGTTTCCCAGGTCTTCCGCCGCGGCGGACGAAACCTGGGGCACCCGCTTTTTAGGGTTGGAAAGGATTTAAAAAAGCAAACACAGATTCTTCGGCTCCCCATCGCTGCGCTCAGGGTCGCTCAGAATGACAATCAGTTATTTATCGGTGCGCGGGCTTCTATTTCTGAAGCGCGGCGAGGCTTTCGGCGCGGGCTGGGTCGATGGAGAGAACCGCGTCCGTTTTGGTGAGCTGGAGTAAAGACAAAACGCGCGGGGCCACTCCGCAGAGGCGCAGGGAGCCGTTCTTCTGGTTGAGCGTGCCGTAGGTGTACATCAACATGCCCAGGCCGGCGCTGTCCACATAGTCCACGCCGGTCAGGTCGATCACCATATTGGAAACGCCATCGGCGATGGCCGCGTTGATCTGGGAGTCGATGAGCTTGAGCGAGCTGCCCAGCGTCATGGGTCCTTGCAAGGTGACCACCGCGGTGGCGAGGGTGAGTTTTTCGATGGTTGCGCTCAGCGGCATTTGGACATTGTACCCGAACCGTGGGCTGGTTGGCCGGGGATAAGTCCCCGGCCTGCCGGCCCTGATGGATGGCCCTACTTCCACTCCCACATTTTGGAAACTGTGCCGCCTTTGGCATCAACTTCGTATTCGAAGGCTCCGCAGGCGTTGTTGAGCCGCGCCAGCTTCTTGGATGTGGTTTGGAAGAACAACATGCCGCGGTAGCTGACGGCGCCGCCCTTGCCGAATTTGCCCAGGCCGGTTCCCGTCCAACTGACGGCGCCATCCTCAGTAATGCTGATTCCCTGGCCTTGGCCGTAGAGAGAGCCATCCGGGCGGATGACCGATGTGTAGGAGCCAAGGCCGGTGGTAGGAACACCGAGCATGTGGCCGCTGTCTTCAAACGAGACTTCCACGGTGGGGGGATCTGTGGAAACGACTCGCCTGACGAGTCTCTTGCCTTTTGTTTCGCCGATCTGTTTTCCGATCATGAATTGACCTCTTCTTTGGCCGGGGTTTGAGTTACTGGTCCCGGCTGGGCAATTGTATACCGCAAACGGCATGAGTTAGGGAAAAAATTCCGGCTTGCCGGTTCATCCAGCGGAGAGGCGATGCCAAGCTGTTTCAGGAGGCGGCCAGGTAGCCGGCGTTGTAGACTCCGGCGGCATCTGGTCTTGCCCTCATTGAGCCTTGATGCGCTGCTGCCCGTTGGTGACCTTCATGGCGGTCGCTACTTGGAATTGGACGGCCAGGGGCGGGCCTCCCTTGACCACGGTGATTTGCCGGGGTGATTGGTTGGGGATGGAGACGGTCCAGGTCCCAGGTTCGTCTCGGCCTAAGTTGCAGAGTCCGTTGGCACGGGTGGTGCAAGACTGGCTGATATACTCCTGCGGCGCCGCTGGGTTATTGAAGGAGACCTTCACGCCTGCAATGCCTTGCCCTCGGAAGTTGAACACATGCGCAACGAGACATTGCTTCGGGACTCCCATCGTGAGCTTGACGGTGGGAGTGGAGCTCGTCACCTCCACCGGCGTATTTCCATGTCCACCGGACAGGCCAGGCGCCCAGGCATTGAAGTCATATTGGCCGACGGGAAGCTGCTTGGCGACCCATCCGCCTGCGTCCGGTGTGGCCACGACCATTTGGCTTCCGCTGTAGTCACTGGTGAGATCGGCCCATACAACAACCTGGCTGGCGGGAACGGAATGGCCGTTGTAGTCCATTGATATCTGGACATTTGCAATGACGATGTGGGAGCTCTTGGGCTTGGGCTGGGCCTGCTGGGCGATGACGCCGAGGCTCAAGGCAAAGGTGCAGCAGAGGAAGGTGGTGAGGAAGATTTTGTGCATGGTTGTTGCCTCGTCCTTTTCGACCAGGGTGTTCCTATTTATTCAGCCGGTTAGTGCGTTGTCAAGTTGTTTCGGGATGAGGACGGCGCATTTGCTGCGGCGGATGGCGATGGCCGGGTGAGGCGGCCAAGGTATACTGGCGCGGAGCCAAAAAGCAAATAATTCCGGGTTCAAGGAGTGCGACCAGGTGACTGAAGGCGTCAACTTGCGCTATGTAATATTTTTGGGTTGTACGGCCGCGCTGGGAGGCCTGCTGTTCGGATTCGACATCGCCATCATCACCGGCGCCGGTCCATTTCTTATCCACGCATTTGCCTTGAGCAACCTGGGCCTGGGTTGGGCATTCAGTTCTTTGCTCTTCGGCTGCGTGCTGGGATCGTTTATCGCGGGGAAGTACACCAACCGCTTTGGACGCAAGAAACCGCTGATGCTGGTGGCCTTGCTGTTTGCCGCCACGTCGATCGCCACCGCCGGGTCAGGCAGTTTTTTCAGCTTCATTCTGGCTCGCTTTCTGGGCGGGCTGGCCGTGGGGGGAGTTTCTCTGCTCTCTCCCATGTACGTGTCGGAGGTCTCTCCTCCCACCATGCGGGGCCGCATGGGAACTCTGTATCAGATGTCGATCGTGGTCGGCATCATCGTATCCTATGGCATCAATTATCTTCTCCGCAATACCGGGGCGAATAACTGGAGATGGATGTTCTTGAGCGGAGTGGCGCCGTCGGCGGTGTTTCTGCTGTGCATCGCGCTGGCTCCCGAGACGCCGCGCTTTCTGGCCCTGACCGGAAAGATGGACGATGCATTCGCCTTGCTGGAACGGATTGGCGGAACGAAGAGCGCCCAGCTTCAGATAAATGAGATCAAGGCGACGATGCACAAGGAAGCGCAGAACTGGCGCGGACTGCTGCGGCCGGGGGTGCGCCGCGCGCTTGCCATCAGCGCGGGGCTCGCGATTCTCGTTCATGTTTCGGGAATCAATACCGTGATCGACTATGCTCCCCTTATCTTTCAGTCGGCCGGCTGGAATGTGAATGGCGCTCTGGCTTCAACATTCATTGTCGGGATAAATAACTTACTCTTCACCATCGTCTCCTTCTGGGTTATCGACAGGTTTGGACGCAAGCCGCTTTACATAGCCGGGTCGCTGGGCATGGCGCTCTCTCTTCTGGCGCTGGTGGTTACCGTTTTGACCGGGCATTTTCACGGGGCCATCGTTTTGACGCTGATATTGACTTACCTGGCCTTTTTCTCAGCCTGCATCGGACCTGTGTTCTGGACGCTGGTGCCGGAGATATTTCCCAACGATGTGCGCGGGATGGCCATGACCGTGCCGGTGCTGACTCAGTGGGTCGCCAATGCCATGGTGGTTTTGCTGTTCCCACATGCGTTTGATGTTATCGGCAAGGCGTCCACATTCGGATTCCTGGCGGTGATGGCGCTACTGCAAGGCATCTTTACCTGGCGCTATGTGCCGGAGACCAAGAACAAGACGCTGGAGGAGATAGAGGGCTATTGGTCTGCCCCGAAACAAGTTATAGCAGCGAAGCCGGTTTGAGCTATCAACTCTTTGCCGGGAATATTTTCTCAAGCAGATAGGACAATAATTAAGACTAATAATCAGGTGTGCTGGCAGCCACGGCATAGAAAGCCCGTGCATTCAACGAGCGGGAAGATGGTTCCGGCAGTCTTTATTTCCCTTCATTTACAGGTTTTTTGTTTTTCATCTGAGCTTGTGCGAGAGCGAGATTTTGCCTTGCATAGGCAGAGGCCGGATCAATTTTTACCGCTTCGCCGAACTGCTCGGCCGCTTTTTCATAATCCCCCATTTGATACAGAGCCACGCCGAGGTCATTATGCGCATCAGCCTTTGCCAGGTCGTACTGCATCGCCAGTGTAAACTCCGCTACCGCTTCGGGCAGCCGATGCGCCTGCGTTAAAATCCTGCCCATCTGGGAATGGGCCGTTGACTGATCGGGTTTGATGGCCAGAGAAAGCCGGAACTCCTTCAGCGCTTCCTCCGTCCGTCCCTGTTTGCCAAAAATAACGCCTACATTGCTATGCGCTTCGTAATTATTTGGCTCAGTAGCAAGCACCTGAAGGTTCTCCTGAAGCGCCTCGTCAAATTTTCCCTGCGCCTGGAGAGCATCAGCAAGATAAAGCCGCGCCTCGATAGAACCCGGTTGCGCGGCGAGCACCCTTCTGGCATAAGTCTCCTCATCCTTCGGCCTGCCCATCAAAGCAGACCATTGCGCCATGTAGGTGAGGGCATAGGGGTAGTCAGGTTCAACACGCAATGCCAGTTCGAGGCGTTGCCCCGCAATGGGAAGATAGCGCTGCTCGTGGCTTTGCATCAGGTAATAGGCGGAAAAGGAAAGAGCCAGAGGCCCGGTGAGATTGTAGTCCAATGCGCGGTCGAAATTTTCATTCGCCTCGGCAATCTTTCCCTGCCTCCCGTACGCCATGCCCAGGCCTAAATAGGGAAGGCCTCCGCGCGGGTCAACCGCAATAGCGTGGTTGAAAAGCGTCACCGAATTCTTCCACACCTTAACCTGAGCATCGGTTTTTACGGCGCACGCTGCAAGGACCGCGACCGCAAGCAGCAGAGCCGCGACCCGGAGCTTCGGGAATTTCGCAACGGCATCGCCGGCCAACCAGACAATGGCGATAAAAAGGCCGATATAGGGAAGATAGGTGTAACGCTCGGCCAGGGCCTGATCGCCAACCTGCACGATGCCGATCACCGGCGCCAATGTTCCCATAAACCACAGCCAGCCGAAGAGACAATAAGGTTTTACCTTCCGGAATCGCCAGCAGGCGGAAGTTACCAGAACGAGCGCAATGGCCGATAACACCGCTACAAAAACATTGATGTTATTTTTCTCATGGACATAATAGGCCGTAAGCGGATCGGGCCAGAACATGATCCGCACGTAACGGCAGTAACTGATGGCCGCATTGCAGAGTCTCTGCCACAAGGGCATGGCTTCAAGCGCTGGCATCGCGCCGCCGGCCCGCTGCGCAATAAAGGTGATGACGCTCGATATAGCCGCCATGAGGAAAAGCAGCCATTTTTCAAGGCATAACTTCCAAAAAGAAGAGAACCATCGAGTACGTGATTCCCGCGCGAACGTGATTCTGCGCAACGGCCAATAATCAAGCAACAGAAGGACGAACGGAAGAGTTACGGCCATCGGTTTCGACATGAGGCTGCAGGCAAAGGCGCAGACGGCCCATATAAAACGCTTCCAGGATGGTTTGCGCACATACCATACATACGCAAGCAAAGCCGCAAGCCAGAAAAACGCGCACAAAACATCCTTGCGTTCGGATATCCATGCAACGGATTCGACATGCGCGGGGTGCAGCGCGAACAGAGATGCGACGATTGCGGAACGCCAAATGAAACCCGTCATGTACAAGAGCAAAAGAAAGAGAAGAACCGTACTGGCGGCGTGCAAATACACATTGGTCATATGGTGGCCGCTGGGATTATCGCCATAAAGCTGCCAATCGACCATATGGGAGATCCATGCAAGCGGATGCCAGTTCGACTCATCGAAGGAGGTAAACGCCCACTGGATGCTCTGCAAGGTCACTCCCTGATGCACGCGCAGGTTGTCCTGGACATAGCCGAGATCGTCGTAGGTAAGGAAATCGTTGTTGCGCGCACCCCGGTAGGAAAAAACGGTGACCGCCACAAGAACCATGCAGACGGCGGCAATTTGCCACGGCTTATTGGTTACGGGAGCAATGGGAACGGTCTTCTCGGCCGGCGCCTCTGGCGGGCGCTTGCCATGAAATTTGCGCTGTCGCGATTTTTTTGCCATGATTGGCGGCCTCCGATCATTCTAACCGGAATGACCGTTCAGGAGCATCAGAGCGTGCGCTTGAACAGCGGCGTGGCGAGGAGCAGCGTGCCGATGCCGAAGACGAAGAGGAAGAGGAGGTCGTATTGGATGGCGACGAAGCCGCCGTCTTTGAGGAGGATGGCTTTGAAGCCGTGGATGCAGTAGGTGAAGGGGTCGACGACGGCGATGACGCGGAGCCAGGGAGGGAAAGCGGCGATGGGATACATGGCTCCGGAGGGGTAAAACAAGAGCACATTCAGCACACCGAACATGGCGCGGGGAACGAGCGGATCGTCGACGCGCACCATGAGGAGAAACATCATGCCGTTGAAGGCGATGGAGGTGACCAGAATCAGGCACAGGAGTTCGAGGTCGGCGACGGGATGGAAGATGACGCCGAGGCCGGCCATCAGCGAGCCGACTACGGTAAGCACGATTCCGCTGAGAGTGGCCTTGATCGCTCCGGATATGTTCATCCCGAAGACTAACTCCAGCTTGGTGATGGGTGTTACAAGATAGCCCTCATGAACACCGCGAGCCTTGTCGTCGATGTATAACATGCCGCCGCCGATCATCACCGAGATATACATGGCCATGGCGATGCAGGCAGGTAAGAGGAATTTCAAATAGTTGACGTAGGGATAGAGTTCGACGATTTCCAGAGCGATCTGGCTGGCGAGGCGGGGCTGGATGACGGGAGCGGTGAGAGCGGTGACCACCAACTGCATCTCGGCTTCGATGCTGCTGGAGGTGAACGGGTCAGTAGTATCTACAACCAGGCCGATAACGGGGGCGTCCTGGGAGTAGACGCGGCGGGAGTATTGAGCGGGGATGATGACGGCGGCATCGATTTTTCCGGTACGGACGTCTTCGCGGGCGAGGCGCTCGTCGGTGTAGTCGACGGTGGTGAAGGTTTTGATGTTGACGGCGATGGAGCGGAAGGCTTCGCGAATTTTGACCGCCTGGGGGCCGTGATCGTAGTCGACGACGGCGACGCGGGCGCCGACGATTTTTCCGCCGAAGGCATTGCCCATGATGAGCAACTGGAGAAGCGGCATCAGCAGGGACATGATCATGAGCGTGGGCGAGCGGAAGAACTTTTGCATCTCGCGCTCGATAATGGCGAACATTCTGTTCATGGCCGTGCTCCGGGGCGGGGCGGCAAGGTGAAGACGGGAGGTTTGACCTGCTCGTCGCGGAGTTGGCGGCCCGTGTAGTGGACGAAGACGTCGTCGAGCGTGGTGTTCTGGACGCTGAGGGAGGTGAGGGTTTCGCCCAGGACGGCGGCCTGCTCGACCAACTGCATGGTGGTGCGGGAGCCGGAAGAGGTCAGGACGCGATAGAAGCCGGCGGACTCGGCCTGTACGCTGGTGACGCCGTCGAGGGCTTCGAGCCGGGACTGCCACTCAGCGGTCTCGCGGTCGAAGTGCACCTCGACGACATTGGCGCCGGGGACGTTGCGCTTGAGCTCAAGGGGCGTGCCGAGGGCGACCAGTTTGCCGTGATCGACGATGGCGATGCGGTCGCAAAGCTTGTCGGCTTCTTCCATGTAGTGGGTGGTGAGGAGGATGGTGAGATTGCGGGTGGCGCGCAGGTTGTCTAGCATCTCCCATACGGCGATGCGGGAGACGGGATCGAGGCCGGTGGTGGGCTCGTCGAGAAAGAAGATATGCGGATTGTGGACCAGTCCGCGGGCGATTTCAACGCGGCGGCGCATTCCGCCGGAGAGGGTCTTCACTTGCGCATTGCGCCACTTAGATAAGTCAACAGCTTCCAGTACTTCGGCGATATTTTTTTGGCGCTCGGCCCTGGGGACGCTGTAGAGCTTGGCGTAGATGCTCAGGTTTTCTTCGACGGTGAGGTCGGGGTCGCTGGTGAGTGCCTGAGGAATAACGCCGATCATGCGGCGGACGGCGTCGGGCTCTTTGGCCACATCGAGGCCTTCGACGATGGCGCGGCCGGCGGTGACGGGGATGAGGGTGGTCATCATGCGGATGAGGGTGCTTTTGCCGGCGCCGTTGGGGCCGAGAAGACCGAAGATTTCGCCGTCGGCTACGGAGAAGCTGACGTCCTTGACGGCCTCGAAGTCGCCGTAGCGCTTGACGATGTGTTCGACAGCCATGGCCGCGGGGGGCCGTGGGCCCTTTTGCGTTTCGGTCGAGATTGTGCCCGCGGCGATCACTGTGTCACCAGCTTGTTTTTGGGAATGTAGACTTCGGCGGTCATGCCGGGGACGTAGCGCTCGGCGGGATTGTCGATGAGGAGCTTCAACTGGATGGTCTTGATGTCGCGCTTGCGGGCGCTGACGTCGCGCTGGGTGGCGAAGTCGGCCTGGGCGGATTTATTGATGACCTTGCCCTTGATCGTTGCGCCGCTGGGCATGACGACGTTGAGCGAGTCGCCCAGTTGGACGGAGTCGGCCTGGGTTTCAGGGAGCGGCACATAGACCCATGTCTCAGTGAGGTCCATGATGGTGACGATGGGAGCTCCGGCGGCCACCACTTCGCCCTGACGGGCGGCGCGTACGTTGACCTTGCCGGTTACCGGCGCAAAGACCTGCGAGTAGCCCAACTGGACCTTCGCCTGCTTGGCAAGGGCGCGGGCGTTCTCTGCCTCATCGCGTGTGGAGTCGACCGTACGTGCGGCGACCGTGGTGAGCAGCTCATGGGCGCGGGCCTGGCGCAGCGAGGCTTCAGCGGCGGAGACGTTATCGCGGGCGGCATCGACGGCGGCTTTGGAGGCCTGCAGGCTGGTGGCTGCGTCGTCTTTGGCCTGGGCGCTCATGATGCCCTGTGCAGCCAGCGCCACGGTGCGGCTGGTATCGGCCTGCTGGTGGTCGTAGTTGGCCTGGGCCTGGGCCAATGCGGCTTGCGCGGAGCGGAGCTGGGCTTCAGCGTTGACGGTGGCGCTGCCGGTCTCGCCACGGGTCTGGCGCTCGGTCTCGACGGTCTCGCCCAGCTTCCACTTCTGGCTCGCCGCGGTGGCCTCGGCGGCCTGGTGCGCGGCCTTGAGATCGTCGCTCTCGATGATGGCGATGAGCTGGCCGGCCTTCACGTCATCCCCCTCGTCGACGGTCAGCGTCTGGATGCGTCCGGGAATCTTGGCGCTGACCATCACTTCGTTGGCATCGACGGTGCCCACCAGTTGCAGATCGCCGCTGGGGCGGACGGTGGCAAAGTACCAGATCAGCGATCCCACGGTGAGCAGGCCGAGGAGAAGGAAAACTCGATTGCGCGCGTTCATTGGCGCCTCACTTCAACTGCCGGTGTTGCGGCAGCTTCGATCTCGCGGTTTTCTGCCTTGTTGGTTTCGATTTCGTTTTTCGGGGGCATGGGCGTGGCGGCCAGCACCCTGGCGGCGACGCGCGTTCCGTGCTCCCTGTCGATGAAGATGGCCTTACCCAGGTACTCGATGGCCGCCTTGCGGCGAAAGCTGAGCGCGGCGGGCTCCAGGGGATCGAAGCCCTGCGTCAACCGCGTCATAGGCGCGGAGAGAAAGTAGAAGACGTTGGCCCCCAGCCCCGCGTAGATCATCTGCGTCTCTTCCACCGGGATGAGTTCGCCGGCGGCGATTCCCTCTTCCACCACGGCTTGCACCCTGATCCACAGCGGCCGAAAGAGCTTTTCAACAAGCGGCCCCAGCGCGTTCGCCTCGCCCCGGTGCAGGCGGATCATCTCCTGCTGCATCAGAGACTGAAATACGCGGTTGGAATGAATGCGATCGAAATGGTTCAGGATCAGGCGCAGGAAGCGTTCCCCGGCCGAGGCATCGGTTTCAAGCACCGCCATGCTGGCGGCGCGCACACCCTCGGCTACGGCCTCCATGGCGGCGGCGTAGAGGTCCTGCTTGCTACGGAAGTAGTAGTAGAGCAGGGCCTTGTTGACGCCGGCCGCCTCGGCAATCTGCTCGGTGCGCGCCCCGGCCAGGCCGTTCTCGCTGAACTGGCGGATGGCGGCCGCGAGAATGCGCGCCCGTGTCTGGTCGGCGCGTTCGGTTTGGGTGCGGGTTTGTAGGATGGCAGTCATTTTAACTAACCAGTTAGTAAAATACAACAAATCGACAGACCTATGCAAGCGCGTGGCGTGAAAAATTATTTAATTTTATATATGTAGTTTAGAATCAACAAGTAATAGATTAATTGTACCTATTTCGAAAGGATCGGGATTCACGGTGCATCCCGCCTCGGGATCGTTGCGCAGAGGCCCTGACTGCGCTAACCCTGGGGTTCACCTTCCGATTTGCGCGTTACCAGGGAGGAATCACGGATTTTTGCACGGCGGGTGATTGAATCAGTGCTTCTATGCCGACTTGCCGGTAGGAATCGGGTGTGGAAACTTGGGACCGTCGGCTTGCCAGCTCTCAGGAGATCTCCGGGAACGTGCTTGAACGCACAAATCGCTACATCTGTAATAATTAACAGCAATTAACTGAGGGAAGAGGATGTTTAGCCCAGACGCTGCACTCAGGCCACACGCAAGTAGGTCCTCGAATTTTCTGCCCAACGGCTTCTTCGCCTACCCTTCGACTCCACCCGGCATTCCTCCCACCATTGCTGCCGCAATCGCTGGCATAAATGCCACCCAACGAGCCAGCATAAAGAGCTGGGAAGAGATGAGGGTCAGTGGAAAGGTCATTATCGGTGAAATATGCGAAGCGATTGACGACGCAGATTTCCTATGCGCAGACATAACAGGAATCAATCCGAACGTAATGTTCGAAATCGGTTATGCGATCGCAACCGACAAGCGCATCTGGGTAATTCGAGACGAAAGTTATACAGACGCAAAGAAGGAATTCGACCAGGTCAGACTTTTAACAACAACTGGATACACACCCTATACGAATTCCCAGGACATCATTAAAGGGTTCTTTCATGATCGACCACACGAAACCCTCGAAGAGACAGTTTGGAGGCTTTCAGTCGAGTCAGTTTTGGCGGCGACAACAACCGAGAAACAAATCCTCTACCTGAAGGAGCGACACGAGACGGAGGCGAGCATACGAGCAGGCCGCGCACTCGAGGACTCGAAAATTCCGCTCACAATTGATGAACCTCGAGAAATGACCGCTCACCCTGCGTACTGGTATGCGCAGCAGCTATGGGATTCGCTGGGACTACTAGCCCATTTTTGCAGCTCGGCGCGAGAGGGATTCCGGCTGCATAATGCACGATATTCACTTGTGTGCGGAATGGCGAGGGGATTTAAGGTGAGTACACTGATGATCTCGGAGCAAGACGATCTGCTTGCGCCAATGGATTACAGGGACTCGCTACGTCATTACACAACGCCCAAGGAGGCAGGGAACGCGGTTGACGAATGGCTGCTACCCATTAGGCAAGAAGACAGGGCTTTAGAGACTATTAAGGCAAACCGCACAAGGGCACTTCAACTCGCTACTGAGCTTAAAGATTTCCACCTACAGTTGGGAGACTACATCGCAGAGGACGAGTCAAGTTCTCTAAACTCATATTTCGTCGAGACCACGGTGAGCCAAGACATTCTAAATGGCACGCAAAACGTGTTTGTGGGGCGGAAAGGCACCGGAAAGTCCGCAAACTTAATCCACGCTAGCGACGTGATCGGCGCTGACCTCCAAAACTTGGTTTGCCTCATTAAGCCCGTCGGGTACGAAATAGAAGGGTTGGTGCGCCTATTTGCAGGTTATTCGAGAAAGGACATCAAGGGATATGTAATTGAGAGCCTGTGGAAGTTCATGCTGTATACGGAACTGGCTAGGGCGGCAGCCGAGCAGATCAATCAAGTTGAACTGTGGAGGTTGACTGAAGAGGATTCCAAGGCGCTAGTGGACCTTCTGGAAGATGAAAAGCGGGCCTTTGCCGGAGATTTCTCTGTAAGGCTTGAGCGGGCGGTGAAACGGCTGCACCTGGTACCGGAAATCGATGCGAGTGACGCATTTCGAAAAGGGATATCGGAAGCCCTGCACATAGCTGCGATTGGAAAGGTACGAACCCTGCTAGCACGGGTTCTGACCAGAAAGAAACAGGTGATCCTGCTCGTTGACAATTTAGATAGATCTTGGACGAAGGGAGCAGATCTAGCTCAACTTGCGGATTTTCTTCTTGGGCTACTCAACGCAGCGGCCCGCGTGGCAGAAGAATTGTCGCGTAGTGGTAAAGAGAGAATGCCCGTCAACTTCAGCAGCGCAATCTTTCTTCGAAGTGATATCTTCGAGAGAGTACAGGTAGCGGCCCGAGAACCTGACAAGCTCTCTTTCACCCGTTTGAGATGGGACGACGACGAAATCCTCTTACGCGTGATCGAGGAGCGGTATATAGCATCGCATGGAACAGAGAGCGATCCAGCAGACATGTGGCGTAGGTACTTTTGCCCGCAAGTACGCGGTGTATCAACGCGTGAATACTTAGTAAATCAGATTCTGAAAAGGCCACGGGATATCGTTTACTTGGTCAAGTCCGCAGTTTCGTTTGCAGTGAATCGAAAACATGATCGAGTCGAAGAAAAAGACATACTCGACGCGGAGGACGCCTACTCTCAATATGCACTTGATTCGATCCTAGTTGAGAACGGGATTTCAATACCCCAATTGGAAAACGTGCTGGAACAATTCAGCGGTGCCCCGGCGATTTTGGACCATAGTCTCGCAGGACAAACCGTGTCCCGCGGAAGTATTCCCCCTGAAAAAGTCGAAGGCGCGATTGAACACCTCCTTCGTCTCTCATTCCTCGGAGTAGAAATTGCGCCCGGTTCGTTTGTATTCTCCGACGAGTCTCGAGAATTGAGAAGAAACCTAGTCTTAGCGCACCGGTATTGTGAACAAACAGGGAGCGCCCCGAAATACCTGATAAATCGAGCATTCAGAACGTTTCTTCGCATCGTTGAGCCGGATGACTCTCTCTGATAGCGCTCACCAGGCTTTACTTGGGCTCAGAATGTGCGGCCTCCGTTGAGATTAGTACCCATAAACGCCGTTGCGGTCACTAAACTCCCGAGTGGCCGGCGATTTGGAACGCGTGAGAGCGGCGTTGTTGTTCTCGACGAATGCGCTATCGGCTTTGAGGGAGCAATTCCAGAGGAATGGGAGAGAGTGACGGCGGGATGCCGGGGCGCTTGGCTCAGGCGAAGAAGCTAATCTGGCTGGTTTGGTTCTTCCCGGCAGGAGGCGCGGTGGACTCGGCTGCTGTATCGTCTGGGAGATCGTCGAGCTGGTCTTCCGATTCGTTGTCTTCCGAGCCGCGGGCAGATTTTCCGCTGCTGGGAGAATAGGTTTCGTCGCCGGTTCTTGCCGTGTTCTCTACGCGGGCCATGGGCAGCGGTTCAAGTTCCGACTCGACGGAGCGGGGCAGCGGCAGCTCGGTGAGGTTGGTGATTGGAGTGATTCCCATGATCGCTGCTCCCGCTTCAAGGACTTCCCATGGGCAGACTTATCGACATGCGGGCGGCGAACTTTAATGTTTGGTGAAGATTTTGTCCGATTTTGAGACAGTTTGCCAGTCTCCGATTGCGAATTGTTCCATTCCGCCGGCGCCGGCCGGAGTTGCTAGACTGGGACCATGATGGACGAACTGGAGTTCCGCAAGCTTGCCGAGAGTGCACTCGACGCGCTGATGCAGCATTTGATCAAGCGCGAGGTGGACGAGGCCGGTTTCGAGGTGGAAGGTCAGGGCGGGGTGCTGAACGTGCTGTTCGAGGAGCCGGCGGGCAAGTTCGTGATTACGCCCAATACGCCGGTGCGGCAGATCTGGATTTCGGCGCTTTCAACCAGCTTCAAGCTGGACTGGGATGCGGCGGCCTCGGCGTTTGTGCTGCCGCGGACGGGCGAGCATCTGATGGCGCTGGTGGATCGGCTGATCGGGGAGCAACTGCGGGGCTAAAACTGCATCCGCGTCTGGCCGGAGCGGGTCTATTTCTATAGGTATCTGGTGGAATCCCAGGTCTCTCCGCCGCGGCGGACGAGACCTGGGGTACCCAGAATTTGTGGGACCATCCATGCCAGTTTCTACTGCAACGAATAGATGGTTTTGAGCACCTTTGCGGCAACCGACTGGGGGAGCGGAGCGTAAGAGAGAGCGGAGACTTCGCTCTCGCCGGAGTTGACGATCCAGCTCAACAGGTCCTTGAGCACTTTGCCCTTGGCCGGATCGGCAGTTTTAATCGGAACCAGCAGCCAGGTAAAGCTGGAGATGGGATAGGCGTTGGCGCCGGGAGCGTTGGTGATGGAGACGCGGTAGTCGGCGGGGAGCTGCTTGATGCTGGCGGCGGCCTCGGTGACTCCGTCGATGGAGGCCTTAATCCAATTGCCGGCCGGGTTCTTCACCGAACCGTAGCTGATGTGGTTTTGCAGAGCATAGATGAGCTCGATATAGCCCAAGGCTCCGGGCAACTGGCGCACCAGGCCGGCGACTCCCTCATTGCCTTTGCCGCCCACGCCCACCGGCCATGCGACCGAGGTGCCCTTGCCGGGTCCATTGGCCCACTCGGAGCTGATCTTAGTCAGGTAGTCGGTCCAGATGTATGTGGTGCCGCTGCCGTCGGAGCGGTGGACGACGATGATCTTCTGGTTGGGCAGGTTGACGCCGGGATTGTCTTTGCCGATGCGGGGGTCGTTCCAGTTGACGATTTTTCCCAGAAAGATGTCGGCCAGCACTTCGGGGCTGAACTTGAGGTCGCTGACGCCGGGAACATTGAAGGCCGGCACATCCGCTCCCAGGACGGTGGGAATGTGAACGAGCTTCACCGTGGAGGCGGCGAGCTGCTCGTCGGTCATGGGTCCGTCGGAAGCGCCAAAATCCACCGTCCCGGTGCTGATCTGCCGGATACCGCCGCCGGAACCGATGGACTGGTAGTTGATCTGGACGCCTGGATGCGCCGCGCTGTACTCACTAAACCATTTGGCATAAATCGGATAGGGGAAGGTCGCGCCCGCACCCGTCAACTTCTGGGCCGAAGCCGTGCTCATGGCCAATCCCAGCAGCATGATGGCAACTAAAGATTTTTTCACTGAGGTCTCCCTTGCAGATGAACTGCCATAAACAATTGTCTGCTCGGAATGTTACGGGCGTTTGAATAGATGGAGGCCTGGCGTGATAAATCGTTCGCCTGCGAGGTCCAGTGGCGATAGCTAAAGATCAGGGTCCGTGAGCCAGGGGCTTGAAACAGGAGGCGGTTACGCCCCCGCGGCCAGCGGCAGAGTGAAGTGGAAGGTGGCGCCTTTGCCGAGTTCGCTTTCGGCCCAGATGCGGCCGCCGTGGGCCAGGACGATGTGCTTGACGATAGCCAGGCCGAGGCCGGTGCCGCCGGACTCGCGGGAGCGGGCTTTGTCGACGCGATAGAAGCGCTCGAAGATGCGATTGAGGTGCTCGGAGGCGATGCCGGGGCCGAAATCCTGGACGGTGAACTCGACTTCAGTATCGAGCAGGCGGGCGCCCACGCGGATGCGCTTGCCGGCCTTGCCGTACTTAAGGGCGTTCTCGATGAGGTTGCCGAAGACCTGGTTCATGGCGTCGGGATCGGCCAGGACGAGGGAGTCCGGCGCGCCGGCCGATTGCAGCTTGATCTCGGAGTCGGCGACGATTCCGCGCAGGGATTGGATGGCGTCCTGAACCATGGCAGAGGCGCGGATGGGCTGGAGCGCGAGCTTGTAATCGGGGCTCTCCACGCTGGCCAGGGCGAGCAGATCCTCTGTGAGGCGGTTCATGCGGGTGGCGTTTTTGAGGATGACGCCGAGGAACTCGCGGGTGGTTTCAGGGGCGGGGTGCGGCTCCTCGACGAGGGTCTCGACGTAGCCCTGGATAGAAGTGAGCGGGGTGCGCAGCTCGTGGCTGACGTTGGCGATGAAGTCGCGGCGGGACTTCTCCGCGGCCTCGATGGCGGTAACGTCGTGGAGCACGACCAGCGCGCCGCCCGAGGGCAGAGGGGCGGCGTTGATCTCGAACGTGCGGCCCGGCGCGAGAGAGCTGGCGCGGCCAAAGCGGACTTCGCGTTGGTCGAGCGCCGCGCGGACGCAGACCAGGACCTCAGGGTCGCGCACAAAATGAACCAGCGGCCGGCCGGGATAGATCACGGTGCCGGTGATGCGCTGCATGACGGCGTTGGACCAGCGCACCAGGCCCTCGGGGGTGATGGCGACCACCGCCTCCTGCATGGAGTCGAGCATGGCGGCCAGCTCGTGGCGGCGGCTTTCGATCTCGGCAAAGCTATCGCCCAGGCGCTCGGCGGTCTGGTTGAGGGCCGCTTCCATGGCGGAAAACTCATCCTCGCCGTCCTGGGGCAGGCGGGCGCCCAGGTCGCCATCCGCGATGCTGCGGGCAAAGGCAACCACGCGCCTGATGCGGGCGGTGATGCGGCCGGCGGCCCAGGCTGCCAGGGGGATGGCCACCAGCAGAGCGATGAGGCCGGCCCACAGCGCCTCGTGGGCCAACAGGTGCAGCGTCTCTCCCGCCGTGTTCTCCACCAGGCGGCGAAAGACGAACTCCATCACCACGGTCTCAAAGACCAGCAGCAGAACAAAGAGTGCAAACAGCTTGGTGAAAACTTTTGAGGTCACTTGAGATTTCTCGTCCTTATGTGATTACTCGCCTTTGGGAAGCTCGAAGCGGTAGCCGGCGCCGCGCACGGTTTTCAGGTAGCGCGGATTCTCCGGATCGACCTCGATTTTCTCACGGATGCGGCGCACATAGACGTCGACCGAGCGCGGAGTGACAAAGCGGGCATCGCCCCAGACGGCGTCCAGCAGGTGGTCGCGGCTGAAGACCCTGCCGGGGTGCCGGGCCAGGTAGTCCAGCAGGCGGAACTCGGTGGCGGTGGTGGTGGTGAGCTCGCCGCGAACCTTCAACTGCATGGCGTTGGCGTCGATCACGACCTCTTCAAAGCTGATGATGGAGGGCGTGGTGGGGCGCTCAAAACGGCGCAGCACGGCCTTGACGCGGGCCACCAGTTCGCGGGTGGCAAAGGGCTTGGTGATGTAGTCGTCGGCGCCCAGCTCCAGGCCCAGCACGCGATCGTTTTCGCCCGCGCGGGCGGTCAAAAAGATGATGGGAACGGTGGAG
>JBEKGY010000052.1:0-19255 GCA_050012555.1 Occallatibacter sp. | reverse complement strand
TCGATGCGGCGGCGGCGATTTGCCCGGCGGCGCGGGCGGCTAGGGCGTGGATTCATGTGGATGGGGCCTTCGGACTGTGGGCCGCGGCTTCGCCCGAGTACCGCAAGCTGACCAAGGGCTTTGAACAGGCCGACTCCTGGGCTACGGATGGGCACAAGTGGCCCAATATCGGCTACGACTGCGGCATTGCGCTGGTGCGCGAGCCCGGCCAACTGCGCGCGGCGATGCAAATTCAGGCCTCTTATCTGGACCTGGGAGAACATCGCGAGCCGTCGGACTACAACCCGGAGCTGTCGCGGCGGGCGCGCGGGGTGGAGTTGTGGGCCGGGCTGCGCTCGCTGGGACGGTCGGGAATGGCGGAGATTGTGGAGCGGACTTCAAACCACGCGCGGTGCTTTGCCGCAGGGTTGAAGGCGGCGGGTTTCCAGGTGCTGAACGAGGTGGTCATCAACCAGGTGCTGGTCTCGTTCGGCTCGGCGGAGAAGACGCTGCGGACGATTGCGAGGCTGCAGACGGAAGGGACGTGCTGGTGCGGGTCGACGGTGTGGCAGGGACAGACGGCGATGCGGATCAGCGTATCGTCCTGGGCCACGACCAAGGAAGACGTGGAGCGCAGCCTGGCGGCGATGGTGAAGGCGGCGGAAGAATAACGACGGCCTTGACAACTCCCGTCCGCGCGCTGAGGCTGAAAACTATGTGCAGATTTCTTCGTTTCAGTTGCATCGCGGCCGTTCTGGCGATTTCGCTTGTTCCTCTCGCTCATTCGCTTGAAAAACAGCCTTTCTCGGTGTATCGCGCGCGGCGCGTGGCGCTGGGGGCCAGGCTCCATGGCGGCGTGGCGGTGTTGTTTGCGGCCGAAGAGGCGGAACTGGACTTGATGCCCTACCGGCAGGATGAGGATTTTTATTATCTGACGGGGTGGAATGAGCCGGGGGCGGCGCTGATGATTGTGGCCGGCGATCCGCAAGCGCAACCTACGCGCGCGTACAAAGAGATTCTGTTTTTGCCCACGCGCGACCTGCGCCTGGAAAAGTACACCGGCGCCAAGCTGGATGCGGCTTCGCCGGGCGTGGCCGAGGCCGCGGGCGTGAACGCGGTGCAGCCGATGACGGAGCTGGCGGGGGTGCTGAATGGGCTGATCGCCGCCGACCGGGGACTGACGCGGAACGTGTGGACGCAGCCGCAGGCTCAACAGGCCAGTGCACTGCTGGGCTTTACCGCGGCCACGCTGGGCGTGGACGCGAACGCCGTGACGGCTCAGGACGTGACCAAGCCGACAGCCCAGTTGCGGGTGGTGAAGGACGCGGGGGAGATTGCGCTGATCAGGAAGGCAACGGAGGCGTCTATTCAGGCGCAGCGGGTGATGATGAAGTCGGCCAGACCGGGGGTGACCGAGCGGGCGCTGGCCGGCAAGATGACTGCCGTGTGGATGGAGGGCGGCTGCGAGCGGCCCGCCTATGCGCCGATTGTGGGCTCGGGAATCAACTCCACCACGCTGCACTACTCAGAGAACACGCGAACGCTGGAGGATGGGGATATTCTGCTGGTGGATGCGGCGTGCGAGTACTCGATGTACGCCAACGACATTACGCGGACGGTGCCGGTGAATGGGCATTTCACTCCGCGGCAGCGGGAGATTTACAACATTGTGCTGGGAGCGCAGCAGGCGGCCATCGACGCGTTTGTGGCCGGCAAGTCCAAGATCAACGACCGCGACCGCAAGGATCCGGATTCGCTGGACAATGCGGCCTACAACTACATCAACACGCACGGAAAAGACCTGCACGGGCAACCGCTGGGGCAGTACTGGCTACACGGGCTGGGGCACATGATGGGCATCGACGTTCACGATCCGGCGGATTACCCGGCGGTGCTGAAGCCGGGGATGGTGTTTACCATCGAGCCCGGCGTCTACATTCCGGAAGAGAAGCTTGGGGTGCGCATCGAGTGCGACTTCCTGGTGGGCGAGGACGGCAAGCTCATTGATTTGGATGGGGATCTTCCGCACACCGTAGATGAGGTGGAAGCGGCGATGCGGGTGAAGTAAGGGGAAAAATGGACCCGCGCGACGAAATGGAACCCGGTCAGTTGGAGATGCTGGCGCAGGTCTTCCGCGAACAGCTTTCAACCTGCCTGGAAGAGTGCGCACAAGGGCGCAGGGGGCTGTTTTCTCACTTCGGGGGCGGCGAAGGAGAAGAGCGCGGCTGGCCCGAGGCGGACCGGCTACGGGAGCTGGCGCTGGCGTTGCAGGGGGTTTTGACGCTGCAGGAAATGCGGAATGCGCTATGCGATGAGTTCCTCGACCTGTGCTCGATCCACGGCGAAAGCAATCCCGGAGAACGGAAGCTGGCGCGGGCGTTTCTGGAGCGGATCGAAAAGGGCGAAGTGGGCGTGAAGACGGCAGAGGAGAAAAGACTGTGATCATTCTGCGCACATTTCTGGCTCTGGCGGCCGGCTTTGCCACCATGGCCTTGCTGGTGATAGGGATTAGCGCGCTGCTGGCCAAATTGACGCCGGGCTGGGTGGGGGAGCAGGGCAAGCCGGAGTGGAGCTACGTCTTCGTGAACCTGGGGTACTCGTTTGTGGCGGCCGCGGCCGGCGGCTATGTGACGGCGTAGGCCGCAGCCGCCAATCCGCTGATTCACGTGCTGGCGCTGGGGATCGTAGTGCTGGCGCTGGCCGCGCTGAGCGCGCTGCAATCGAAGGGTGAGCAGCCCATCTGGTACCAACTGGCACTGGTAGCCATCACGCCGCTGGGCGTACTGGCCGGCGGGCTGTTGCGGCTGAGGGTGCTGGGGATTCTGTGAAGCAGCGAGTTAGCAAGTCAGCAAGTCAGCGAGTTAGCAAGTCAGCGGGTTAGCGAGTTAGCAAGTCAGCGAGTCAGCAAGTCAGCGGGTTAGCGAGTCAGCAAGTCAGCGGGTCAGCGGGTTAGCCACCTGCGGTGGGGCAGACGCCGCTTCGCGGCCTGGTTGTTTCGTCGCTGCTGATTGTGGGCAAAACGAGGCCAGGATCGTCCGCTGGGCAGTGGGGATGGAAATTTATTTGTCATTGGGGGAAGCGAGGCTGTAGACTCCGTTTGCTGGATCCCCAAAATCCTAAAAAACTGAGGGAGAGATCGAATGAGATGGCGTGAAGCAGTATCTTTGCTTACCGGTGTTGCGATGGTGGCGCTGGCAACGGCCGCGATGGGCGCGCCTCGCGTGGGCGGCCCGGAGACGGTGAGCGCCGATGACAGCGAGGTTCGCCACTACCTGCTGACAATGGACAAGTCGCAGAGGACGGCCACGGCGTTGCAGGCGATCAATCAACTGGTTGCGGCGAATCCGAGCCTGAACGCGGCGATGGATGCCTCCTCCGGTACAACGGGGAAGAAGCCGATCACGCAGCAGGCGCACGATATAGATACGCCGTATCCGCAAGTGGCCGCGATCATTCATCAGAACGGGCTGGCTACGCGGGAGTTCATCGTGATCATGGGCGCGCTGATCAATGATCTGGGCTGGGTGTCGATGAAGAAGCAGGGCATGGTCAAGTCTTACCCGCCGGGGATGATTACGCCGGAAAATGCGGCGCTGATCGAGGGCAACTGGCCGGCGTTCCAGGCGATCATGGCGAAGATGACGCCGCCGAGTACCCGGTAGCCTACGGGCAAGCGAATGGCTGCCGGGCGGCTTGGGATTCGAAGACTTAAAAGCGATCTTTTGGTGCGGGCACTCAGGAGTGGGTGACACTGCTCCGCGCTATTCCCACTTGTTATATTTGTGACACTATGGTAGGATAGTGTCACTGATGGGTAGAGGTGGGACATATGGAAGTTTTGGAACTTCAAGAAACCAAAGGGATTCAGGAACTTCGGGCCAGGATACGCTTGAGTGAAAAAGGGCGGCTGGTCATTCCGGCGGCGATGCGCGAGGCGCTCGGGATGGGCGTGGGCGATGTGCTGGATTTGCGCGTGAAAGACGGCGAACTGCGCATCGCGACGATGCAAAGCCTTCTTCGGCGCGCCCAGGAATGGGTTCGGCAAATTGTCCCGCCGGGAGTCTCGCTTGCCGACGAGTTGAGCGCGGAACGGCGCGAGGCAGCCAAGTATGAATGAGGTTGTGTTCGATGCCTCTGCCATTCTTGCTGTTCTTCAACAGGAACCGGGCGCGGAGAAACTGACGGATGAAATTCGAATCAATGCCGTGGTCAGCACGGTCAATTTAGCAGAAGTGCAATCCAAACTCGTCAAAATGAGGAACGATCCCGACAAAGCCTGGGCGGCTGCTCTTTCTGCCGTCATTGCAGTGGAACCCTTCACCAGCGAGCAGGCCAGGATCGCCGGCGATCTGATCACAACAACTGAGAAATATGGACTATCGCTGGGGGATCGGTCGTGCCTGGCGCTGGCGATTGCGCTCAAGGCTCCCGTCTATACCACCGAACAGCTTTGGAGAAACCTGAAGGTGGGCGTGCCGATTCATGTGATCCGGTGAATCGATTTGAAGCCGGGCTGCCGTTTCGCCTCGTCGATGAACGCCAGCATGTTTTCGAGCGGCACATCCTGTTCCACGGCGTGGGAGGGGGAGAAGATGTAACCGCCGCGGCTTCCCAGTTCCAGCAGCCGCCTGCTTTCCCTGCGCACGTCATCGACGCTGCCGAAGGGGAGGGTTTTCTGTGTGGACAGGCCGCCGAAGAAACTCAACCGGCCGCGGTATCGAGGCAGCAGTTCATACACATCCATCACCTCCGGCTGGAAGGGATTGAAACAACTGAGGCCGATATCGAGAAGCGGATCGAAGAGTTCGTCGACGTCTCCGCAGGAGTGGATGGAGACAAATTTTCCGGCCGCGAGTACAACATCGAACATCCGCTTCAGGCGCGGCTGGATGAACTTCTTCCATAGGCGCTGGCCCATGATCAATCCGTGCTGGCTTCCCCAGTCGTCGCCGAAATGCACCGCGTCGATGTCATATTCCAGCGCCTTCGAGATGTGGGCGATGTTGTAGTCGCAGATGCGGTCCAGCAGTTCATGCACGAACTCCGGGTTCTCCACGAAGTCCATGAGCAGAGGTTCCATGCCACGCATGGTCCAGGCGCGTTCATAGAGCGAGAAACCCAGCTCAAAGATTCTGAAGCGGTCAGAATATTTTTCGAGCTTCTCGGGAATGTCAGAGAAATAGCGAGGATCGGTGGGATCGGGGAAGCGGTAGCCTGCCATGGACGGTTCCGGCAGCACCTGGCCCTCGACGTTGCCGATATCTTTATCGATCCGCCGGTCCCACACCACGCCAAAAACATCCTGGAAATGATCGGGGCCTACTCGCTGGAAGAATCCGACCGGAGCACCCAGGATGACGAAATGATTTCCGATCTCCTCGCCGACGTCGATCTCTCCAAAGTGCGCGGCGAGTTTATCGAATGCTTCCTCGGTAAAGGGAAATTCCCAGGGAACATAGGGCGGAATTTTGTGTTGCAGCACGGCCCGCACCACTTCACGCTTGGTCATAACTACTCCAGGGGCATGGCCGGCGATCCGGAAAAGATGGAAAAGCTGTCGTTAACAATGAACTGGACGCAATGGAGTGTGCCTGCACGCAAATGAAAGGTTCAGCACGCAAATTCAACATGCACTTCAGATGGAAGCCCTAAGTCTTCAGGTAGATCTTTCCCGGTTTCATGACGTCTCCCCAACCGAGAACTTCCCCGTCGGGGAGATCGAAGTTTGTTCCGAGGATACGGCCTGCCTGGATCAGCGTTCCAAGCTGGAAGTATACCGCGTCCATGTCGGAATGCCACCCAGGATAATGACCGAATCCACCATCAGAATTATGGCAGCTAAGCGCCCAGTTGGCGGCCTTGTCGATCGCAGCCCGGCATGCTTCGGAATTTTCTCCGATTTGGCGCAGAACAAAGACCGCATCGAAGCAGGAATGCACGTCCCATCTCGGATCTTTAGCCAATTGCCATCCTCCATCGGGGCGCTGGTCCCGGAGGACGCGTTGCACGATTGCATCGGCCTTCGGGGTTGGCTGGCCAATGAGCCGATAAAAATGCACCAGGTGGAAGGTGGCGGCCACATGATCTTGCAGATACCCGTCCGGCGCCTGGTTCTCGGCCATGTGGCGCTCAAGAGCGAGCCGGTATTGGCTGGGAAAATCCGTGCCGAGGACAGCATAGAACAGAGGGAAGAAACTTGTGGTGTACAAAGGCAGTTTCGCAAAAGCCTGGTTTACGAAGAAGCGATCCATCACTTTTACGGGATTGAC
Source organism: Occallatibacter sp. (assembly GCA_050012555.1). Lineage (GTDB taxonomy): Bacteria > Acidobacteriota > Terriglobia > Terriglobales > Acidobacteriaceae > Telmatobacter. Next base: position 13,007 of record JBEKGY010000052.1, on the reverse strand, counting down.
CCGCGGCTTCTCTCCCAAGGCGTGCAGGCTAACGACCCCTTGCACGGTGTTGTAGAGGACCGCCAGGTCGGACTTAGGGTCCAAGCTGCCGGCATGATTGACAAAAACACCGTCCGGCTGCTGGTGGCGCTGGATGAACTCCGCTAACCTTTTCTTATGCTTAAGCGGCCAGTCTACTTGTCTGGCCAGGATTGCGGCGTAGGCGACGGCGGCCAGATCGGTCATGGATGTATCGCCATACCCTGGGTAACCCGGGTCCGGCGATGGAGAATATCCTCCATCTTTCCGCAAACATCGTTCGATGAACCTGAAGGTGGAGTCCTTGATCTGTTGACCGTTGAGGGCGGAAGACGGCGAAGTCCCGCCGCCGATTCCAGCTATGCCCAGAGCGGCCGCCGTCCTAAGCTGAGTTCCGGCTGCCGCCAGCAGCGCCCATTGCAAAACATCGCGCCTTGAGATTGCGTTTTTCATGCTAGTAGAAATCTCCATATTCAACGCAGATTTTCCCGAATTGTACCGCTCAATGACCAATTTCGTAAGATTTGACCTGCACCCGATTCCCGTCTTTCACCGAAGGGATTGTCCATTTACTATCATCGGATTTCGCTGGGTTGAGCGCCAACAGCAAAGACCGAAGCGATGCTCCGGCCTTTGTGCTGACCCGCTGACTTGCTGATTCGCTGACCTGCTGCTTTGCTATCCCTGAATGTCGAATTGCTCGGGGTGGAGGGTGGGGTCGCTCTTGACGAGGATGTTTTTGCCGACTAACTCCTCGAATTCGGTGAGCCAGTTCCCGCCGTTGGATTTGAGCACCTTTACGGTTTCGGGGTTGACGCGCAGAAGAACGTCAGCGTTCTCGAAGTGCTTCTTCATCTTGCGCAGTTCGACGTAGATCTCGTTGCAGACGGTGGCGGGACTCTTGACCATGCCGGTGGCCTGGCAGATGGGGCAGGGGACCGAGAGGGTCCGTTCCAGAGACTGCTTGACGCGCTTGCGGGTGATGGCGACCAGGCCGAAATCGTTAAACTGGAGAACCTTGGTGGGGGCGCGGTCGCTCTTGAGAGCTTCTTCGAGGGCGGCCAGGACCTTAAAGCGGTTCTTGCGGTCGTCCATGTCGATAAAATCAATCACGATAATCCCGCCCAGATCGCGCAATCGAATCTGGCGCACGATCTCCGGCACCGCATCGAGGTTGGTCTTGACGATGGTGTCCTCAAGGCGGGCGGATTTGCCGACATATTTTCCAGTATTGATGTCGATGGCCACCAGCGCCTCGGTCTGGTTGATGACGATGGAGCCGCCCGACTTGAGCCAGACCTTGGAACGCAGGGCCTTGGAGATTTCGTCCTGAATGCCGAAGTGCTCGAAGAGCGGAGTCTCCTTGGTGTAGAGCTTGACGCGGCGGACAAGATTGGGCGAGAAGCGGTTGAGGAACTTGACGATGCGCTCGTAGTCGGCCTCGGAGTCGACCCAGATGCTGTTGAAGTTGGAGCTGACCTGGTCGCGGAGAATGCGCTCGATCAGCGAGAGGTCGTGATAGATGAGCGCCGGGGACTTGGAGCTGTCGGAGCGCTGCTTGATCTCACTCCACAGGTGAAGGAGGAAGCGCAGGTCGGCGCGCAACTCTTCTTCCGAGGCGCCTTCGGCGGCGGTGCGGACGATGAATCCGCCCGAGGCCTCGCCGCGCTCGTGGACGAGAATGCGCTTGAGGCGGTGGCGCTCCTCTTCAGAGGCGATTTTGCGGCTGACGCCGATGTGGGTGACGGTGGGCATGAAGACCAGGAAGCGGCCGGGGAGGGCGATGTGCGAGGTGATGCGGGCGCCCTTTTTGGCGATGGGTTCCTTGGCGATCTGGACCAGAATCTCCTGGCCGGCCTTGAGCAGGTCGCTGATGATGGGCAGATCGGAGGTCTGCATGGAGCGGCGCGAGGGACCGCGGCGGCTGCTCGGGACGCCGGGAACTGCCGTTCCGCCCCGGCCACGGCGTCCGCGGCTGCCGCGGTCGCGGCGCTGCTGGGTTTGCGCATCGCCGGCGGTGGGTTGGTCCGCCGCGGCGGACTCCTCTTCCTCGTCTTCGTCGAATGCGTCGTCGCCGTCCTTGCTGTCGAAGTTCATCTGGATGCGGTGGTCGAGGTGAGCCTCCTGGAGCATCTCGCCCAGATCGCCGGTGCGCAGGTGAGTGGGCAGGGTCTCCTCTTCAAAATCTTCCAGGTCGTGGTCTTCGGATTTGCCGTGATGAGGATGACGGGGCGCATCGAACTCCTCGCCTTCGATGACCTCTTCAACGATGTGGCCGCTGCCGGGTTTGTAGCTTGAGACCGGGGAGCCGGATTTGGATTTTGCCGGGGCGGCCTTTTCGTCCTTCTTCTTGCCCAGGCCAAAGAGGCGGAAGCCGGTGGGGAGAAAGGGGTCGAAGCGATGAGAGGCGGATGCGTCGGTTTCAGGTTCGGTCTCTTCGGATTCGGTTTCTGTGAATTCGGTCTCCGGGGGTTCAGGAATGGACGGCTCGCCGGTCGCGGTTTCAGCCGTCTCCTCAAACTGGCCCTCTTCTTCCAGGGGATCTTCCCAGGCCAGGTGGTCTTCCTCCAGTACGGGGGCAAGTTCTTCCGAAGTTGGCTCGACCGCCGGCTCAGGGGTAGGCTCCGGGGCGGACTGAGCGCGCTCCGCGAAGTACTCTTCCTCTTCGATCTCATCTGGAGAAGCGGCGCTCTGCCGGGGCTCGGTCTCCACGGCAGGCTCCGGGCGGCTGGAGCGATGCTTGGAGAGCGACTCGCCGGGGAGCAGGCCGCTGCCGTCCCACGAGAGGGGCGCTTCGATCAGCGTTGAAGGCTTAAAGGAACTGGCCGGGCGTGCCGGCGCGGCAGTTTCCTGCGCGGATTTTGGAGCATCCTCTTCCGGGGTAGCGCCGTACTTCGAGAGCAACTCGCCGGGGAGGACAAAGGGGACTGGGGGAGCTTGGGAACGGCCGGCGCGGGGAGTTGACGCGGGGGCTGAGGAAGTCCACCCCGGCGACGAAGACCTGTCGCCGGGGACCCCGGCATTGGCGTGGATCACCGGCGCTACTTCGGATTTCGCGGGCGTCTGGGTGTGGCTCTCAGCGGCCTCTTCGGAGCTGCCGGTCTCGGCCTGGCTCTCGGGCAAGCCGGCAGGCGCACTGCTGCCGCGACGGCGGCGGCGTCCACGCCAGCGCTTGGCGCCCTGGCCGCTCAAATCTTCCTGGGTGCTGCCGGTCTGCCCGGAGACGGCGAGGGATTCAGGGGCCGGTGCGTCGGCGGCCTCGGGAACGGCCTCCACGGTAAGACGGCGGCCCCTGGGCTGGCGTTCCGGCCGAGGTTCCTGTTTCTCGCCGTTCTTCGGACCGGGACGCTGGCCGCGGTCATCGCCACGACCGCCATCGCGGGCAACCTGACCGGTATTCTCGCCGGGGGCGTTCAGGTGCCGGACCTCGCGGGGAGGCTGGCTGCCGCCGGCGACCGCGGCTTTTTCCAGCTCGTCGGTCTCTTCCGAGTCTTCGAGCTCAAGGAAGTCGGTTACATACAGGAAGGCGTCGCGCTCCAGGCCCACGTCCACAAAGGCGGACTGCATGCCGGGCAGGACGCGGGTAACGCGCCCGTTGTAAATGGAGCCGGCCAAAGTGTATTCGTTTTCGCGTTCGTAGTAGATTTCCGCGAGTTGATCGTCTTCAAGAATTGCCAGCCGCGTTTCATGCGGCGTGCTGGAGATACAAATCTCTTTTCCCATCGTACCTTTCCGTCCAGCGGCTTAAGCCTGCCGGGAACTGGGGCTAGGCGGTATGGAGAGGCTCGAAGGCGGAAGGAGAGGAGATGAGTGGATGGGATGACCTGTAAGTCGCCGGTGTGCCGGTTGCCGCGCGTTTGCCGGCCCCTGAGGGCGGCGAGCTGCGCGAAATGTGGCCAATGTGCTGCCGAACGAACTGTGTGGTGCGGTAATCCGATTGCAGAGAGTTTGTGGCCAACCTTGCCGGAGCCCCCGGCGACGGATTTTTGTCGCTGGGGTGTAAGCGCTCCGCTGTGTGCGGCGGGGCCGTTCCAACCTTGGCGTATGCACGAACTTGCCGCGCGAACGGAGCAAAATTTTTCTGTCTCAATGCTCCAGCGCTATCCGTGCAATTTGTACGCTGCCAACGGTTCCGGGGTCCCCGGCGATGCCCCACCCAGAGGGTTCCCGGCGCCCACTTCGTCGCTGGGGTGGAATGGTTTTCCCGTCTCTGCGTGCTCATGAATCCTTGTCCTGCCTGGCTCGAGATCCATCCGGACCTGGCCGGCTAGAGCGGTTCCACAATTTACGTGCCCTTTCGAGCATCGTGCAAGGTGGCATTTTCTTGAGGAAAATGCCACTGGAGCGCGGTGGCTTCGAGGTACAGCAATTGTGAAACCGCTGTATCGCGTTTTTCCAATAGCTGCAGTCCAAAACCACAACTGCCAAGTGGCTTTTTCAAAATGAAAAAACGCCGTGAATGCTTGCAACTTCTTCTCTTGTGGGCCGGACAGTTCGCGGGGACACAAGAAGAAACCTGGTGAAACTCAGTCGGGGCGAACACGTCACCCCTGCGACGAAGACCCATCGTTCACCCCGGCAAGCAAAGTTCACTTGCCGGGGACCCCGAATGTCGCCGGGGACCCCGATTCACCCCGAAACGCTCAGTTGACGAACCTGCGCATGCGGACATTCATCGCCACACCCAGCGACAGGAACGAAAACAACACCGAAGATCCGCCGTAACTCATTAACGGCAAAGGGATTCCGGTGACGGGCATAAACCCGATGACCATACCCACGTTGACCCCGATCTGGAAGGTCAACACAGCCACTACTCCCATGATAATCAAGGAACCGGACAGGTCCGCGGCTGTTTGTGCGTTCTGAATCAAACGCATCAATATAAAGAAGTATAACAGCAGCACCAAAAGCGCGCCCACAAAGCCGTGCTCCTCGCCGAAGGCGGCAAAGATGAAGTCGGCGTGGGGGATGGGGAGAAAATCGCCCTGGGTCTGGGTGCCCTTGGCCGCGCCTTTGCCCCAGACTCCGCCGGAACCGACGGCGATGAGGGACTGGCGCAGTTGGTAGCCGGTGCCTTTGGGATCGCTATCGGGGTTGAGGAAGCTGGAGAGGCGTGCCTTTTGATAGGGCTTGAGCATCTTGCCGCTGGACCATACGCCGACTACCAGCACGGTGCAGGTGACAAGCAGAACCAGCGACTGGCGGAGGTTGATGCCGCCCAGAAAGAGTCCGGTGACCAGGATGGGCGCGTAGGTAAGCGCGGTGCCCAGGTCGGGCTGCTTGAGTACCAGCAGCATAGGAACGGCGACCAGGGCGAAGGCCTTGAAGATATCCGGCCAGGTGAGCCGTCTGCCTCCCAGATTTGCAAAGTAGCGGGCGACGGCCAGAATCAGCACCAGCTTGACCCACTCCGAGGGCTGAAAGTGCATGGGACCGATCCTGATCCAACGGCGCGCATGCAGCACAGGGACTCCTACCGCCAACACCGCAGCCAGGGCCACGAGGCAGAGGCCATAGGCCCAGGAAACCCAATCGAGCAGCCAGTGATAGTCGATCTTGGCGAAGATGAACATGGCCGCGAGGCCGGCGGCGATCCAGAAGAGTTGCCTGGTGTGGTAGCCGGAATACTTGGTGTGGATCGTGGCCGAGTAGATTTCAAAGACTGAAACGGCGCACAGGAGCAGCACCATGGCCAACAAGGTCCAGTCGAAGTCGCGGAAGCTGAGAAAGCGGCGCATCAGGGGGACCCTTGCTTGCCGATGGTTGCGGAGAAGGGGCTGATTTGACTTCCCACCCTTGCGACAGAAAGACGAACCGCAGGTCCTTCGACTCGTCCGCCGCGGCGGACTCGCTCAGGATGACAGCAGGATGGGGCACCCAGCGTAGAAAGAGAGGAAAGTTTGGGTTCGTGGTCTCCCACCCTTGCGCCAAAAAAAAAGCGCAAGGATGGGGCACGGAATGCTGTTGTCTTTGAAGCGGCGACGAGCTGGCCGGGATCAACGGTGAAATGACCTGCATGAAGTACTGAATCATTCCCAGGAAGACTGCCGGCGCCGGAACGCTTGCGGTCTTGCGGCGCCGGTTCTGACCAGACGGCGCCCACGTCAACCGGCTTGCCGCTTCCTGCCTGGTCAAGGACGTTATTGTCCTGCATGCGCTTCTTGTTCACGTAGGCGGCCACGATCTGTGCGGCGATGCGGGCCGAGTTCGCGCCCCAGTCGCCGTGCTCCTGCAGGACGGCAATCACGATTTCGGGATTGCGCCGGGGCACCATGCCGACAAACCAGGAATTAGGAGTTTTGGCGCCGCCTTTGACGTGGGTATCGCCGCCGCCCACCACCTGGGCGGTGCCGGTCTTGCCGGCAAAGTCGATGCCTTGCATATGCGCGGACGCGGCCGTGCCGGTGGTGGTGGCGGCAGCCATGCCGTCGGTGATGATGGACCAGGTATCGGGGTTGAGAGGAAAGTCCACATCGCCCGAACCGGGAAAGCTGTCAAGAACGGCTTGATGGAACTCGGCCGGAATCTGGCCGGGCGCAACCACGTGGGGCCGGACCAGATGCCCGCCGGAAGCGATGCCGCCCAAAGCCCTGGCCAGTTGCAGAGGCGTGACCTGCGTCTCGCCCTGGCCGATGCCCACCGAAATCGTGTTGCCGGGGTAATACCGCTGGTGAAAGTTCTTCAACTCCCACTGCGTGGAGGGCATGACGCCGGCCATCTCGTTGGGCAGGTCGATGCCGGTCCTGGAACCCAGGCCAAGCGCGGTGGCATACTTCGCAATGGTGTCGATGCCCAGTTTCTGCGCCAGCGTATAGAAGAAGGTGTCGCAGGAGAGGGGAATGGCCTGCGTGATATTCAGCACGCCATGGTGGCGATCGCAGTGGAAGAAGCGCCCGTAGAAAGTGCCTCCGCCGACGCAATTCACATGCATATTCTGGGCCACACCTTCCTGCAGGCCGGCAGCGGCCATGATGATCTTGAAGGTGGAACCGGGAGCCAGCTGGTCCTGAATGGCCTTGTTCATCAGCGGGTGGCCGGGGTCGTTGATCAGCTTGTTCCAGTCCGCGCGGTTGATGCGCACGGCGAAGGCATTGGGGTCGTAGCTGGGGTGGGAGACCAGGGCGAGAATCTCGCCGTTGCGGGGGTCCATGGCGACCACCGCGCCGTTGGCGTCGCCGAGGGCCAATTCCGCGGTGCGCTGCAGGTCAATGTCGATGGTCAGCTTGAGGTCCTGGCCGGGTGTGGCGTGCTGGACTCCCAGGTAGCCGACCTCGCGGCCGTGGCTGTCCACAATCACGTCGCGGGATCCGTCCTTGCCGCGCAGCAACTCGTCGTAGGTTTCCTCCACGCCCGCCTTGCCCGCCACGTCGCCGGGCTCGTAGCCTTCATAGCGCGGGTCGTTGAGCATCTCCTCGCTCACCTCACCCACATAGCCGATGAGGTGGGCGGCAAAGCCGTCGCGGGGATAGAGGCGGCGCTCTTCGTCGATGGTTTCCAGCTCCGGCAACTCGTTGCGGTGGGCCTCGATGAAGGCTTCTTCGTCGGCGGTGACCTCCTGCTTGATGGGAATGGGCTGGTAGCCGGGCGCGGTGCGATAGCGGCGCAGGGTGGCGCGCAACTGTTCGAGATCGAGGTCGAGACCCTTGGCGATCAGCGGCAGATCGTCGTCCACATTGCGGTTCTGCTCGCGGACCAGGAAGCAGGAGACCGATGGATAATTATCCACCAGCAGGCGGCCCTCGCGGTCAAAGAGCTTGCCGCGGGCGGCCAGCACGGGAACCTTGCGGACGCGGTTCTGCTCGGCCAGCTGGCGGAAGTTCTCCGCGCCCAGCACCTGCAGGCGCCACAGGCCGGCGGCCAGGGCCAGCATCATGAGCAGAATGCAGTACTGCACCACCGTCAACTTGAGGGTGGAGAGCTTTTCGCCGCGGCTGCCGCTGCTCAAATGCATATCTCTCGTTTAGATTACCGCCGTTTTCGCGGCATTGCCTGGATTCATTGCATTTTGATTGGCCACAACCAGCCCGATTCCTGTTCCCTATTCCCTATTCCCTGTTTTCTCAGTCCCTTATCTGCAGACGGTCCAGCAGGGGAAACAGCACCAGGGCGATGAGCGAGTTTCCGATGGCCTTGAAGAATTCGGTGAACCAGCTCCACTCCAGATCCAGCCCCAGCAGGAAGTGGTAGGTGAAGACATAGATCGCGCTGGCCAGCAGGGAGAGCAGAAAGTTGAGCATCAGGCGGATGGTGACGTTCTCGACGTCGATGCGGATTCCCACCGAGGCGGCCAGAAAGCCGGCCACGGTTTTGGCGATGCCGTTGACGCCGATGGCGTGGTGGGAGAGCGCATCCTCGAAGAGGCCCATGGCCGCGCCCATCAGCGTGCCCTGGATGGGACTTCGCCGGCCCAAAGCGAAGTAGACGGTGACCACCAGGGGAAGGTCAAACCAGGCATAGCGCCCCACGACCCTGGGCAACCAGGCCTGCAACACGATGGCCGCCAGCGGCACCAGGGTGTAGACCAGCAGCGGATAGCGGCGAATCTCCAGATCGCGGCGGAAGTTCGTGCCCAGGACGGACATGGCTATGGATTCCTCCGCGGATCGGGTTGCTGGGTCTCGGTTTTCTGGCCGGGCTTCGCGTCCGGTTGCGCGTCCGGTTTCGAATCCGGATTTGCGCCCGGCGCGATCTCCGGCGCCGAACCCGGAGTGAAGCGGTCAGGATGCCGTGGGCGCAGCAGCCTGGGAGGGCCTTGCTCGGGAACAGGCGTGGGCGGGTTCAGTCCCGGTTGAGGAGAGCCCCGGCCTGGAGCGGGGTTTGCCGGCGGAAGGTTGGAGTCGGTGAGGCCGGGAAGCCGTTCGGCCATGATCTGGGATGCCTTTTGCTGCTCCTTGATGGCCGCCGCCTCAGGACCCTTGAGCGCTTCGCTGGCGGCCAGGTCCTGCTGCTGCTCCGGCGAGAAGCGCGGCTGGGTCGAAGTGATGACCAGCACCTCGTCCAGCCGGTCGAGATGGGCGGCCGGGTTGACGATGACATCAATGAAGTTTTCGCGCTCCGGATCGCGGACGACTTTCTCCACCACGCCCACCGGGAGTCCTCGCGGGAAGATTTGGTCGCCCCCGGCGGTGAACACTGCTTCGCCCGGCTGGATGCGCCGGTCGGCCAGGATGCCGATAATTTGCGGCTGGCCGGCGGCGTTGCCGCGCAGGATGCCGCGAATGCGCGTGGTTTGCAGGATCACTCCCGCGCCGCTGGTCTGGTCGTTGATGGCCAGCACCTGGGCCGAATGGGGAAAGACCTCGCGCACCTTGCCCACGATCCCGTCCGCGGTAATGACCGCCATATCGCGGTCCAGGCCGTCCGCCGAACCCTTGTCCAGATAGAAGACGCACGACTGATCGCTGCCGCTGGAGCCGATGGCCTGCGCGGCGACCGTGGTGTAGATGTACTTCTGCTGGAAGCCGAGGAGGGCTTGCAGGCGCTGGCCCTGGCGGGCATCTTCAAGCAGGGCACCCTGCTCCAGGCGCAGCCGGTCGATGGTCTTCTGCAGCTCGCTGTTCTGTTCGCGAACGTGGCGCAGGTCAAGATAGTTTTGCCACAGGTATCCAGCCTCCAGCTTGGAGGACTGGATAACCCGCTCTGTTGGCGAGACCAGCGCATTGGCCCACAGCCGGATCAGCCGCACACTGGGCCCGTCTTGCGGGTCGAGGGTGTTGCGCCCGTCGCCGGTGCGGCGCACCTGCACGGCGAGGCCGACGATCTGCGCTCCCAGGATGGCCAGCAGCACCAATAGATTCCGATAGCGGATGAAGAACGATTCCATGGCAGCCGAAGAGCAGGGACTAGGGACTAAGGGACCAGGGACTAGGGATGATCAAACATTGGAGGTCTTTGCTCTGCATATCGGTTGAACCTCGTAGGGATGCCTGGACCGCTGGTCGTTAGCCGAGCTTTAGTCCCTAGTCCCTTAGTCCCTAGTCCCTCGTTAATCGATCTTGATCTTGCGCAGGAGGCGGAAGTCGGAGAGCATTTTTCCGGTGCCCAGCACCACCGAGGCCAGCGGATCGTCGGCCACGGAGACCGGGAGGCCGGTTTCCTCGCGGATGCGCTTGTCGAGATTCTTGAGCAGTGCGCCGCCGCCGGTGAGGACGATGCCGCGGTCGCTGATGTCGGCGGAGAGCTCGGGAGGGGTGCGCTCCAGGGCCACGCGGATGGCGTTCATGATGACGGCGATGCACTCGCCGAGAGCTTCGCGAATTTCGCTGTCGTCGATGGTGATGGTCTTGGGGACGCCTTCGATGAGGTTGCGGCCCTTGATCTCCATGCTCAGCGGCTTATCGAGCGGGAAGGCCGAGCCGATCTCGATTTTGACGTGCTCGGCGGTGCGCTCGCCGATGAGCAGGTTGTACTTGCGCTTGAGATAGTTGGTGATGGCTTCGTCCATTTGATTGCCGGCCATGCGCACGGTGCGCGAATAGACGATGCCGGAGAGCGAAATGACTGCAATATCTGTGGTCCCGCCGCCGATGTCGACGACCATGTTGCCGGAGGGCTCGGTGACGGGCAGTCCGGCGCCGATGGCCGCCACCATGGCCTGTTCGACGAGATACACTTCGCTGGCCTTGGCGCGGTAGGCGGAGTCCTCGACGGCGCGCTTTTCAACCTGGGTGATCTCAGAAGGCACGCCGATGACAATGCGGGGATGGACCAGCATCTTGCGGTTGTGGGCCTTCTGGATGAAGTAGTTGAGCATCTTCTCGGTGACTTTGAAGTCGGCGATGACACCGTCCTTCATGGGCTTGATGGCCACGATGTTGCCGGGGGTGCGGCCCAGCATCTCCTTGGCCTCGGTACCCACGGCCTCCACTTCGCCGGTGTTTTTGTTGATGGCCACAATGGAAGGCTCATTGACCACGATGCCCTTGCCGGCCGCGAAGACCAGGGTATTGGCGGTGCCGAGATCGATGGCCAGATCGCTGGAAAACATGCTGAAGAGCGAGCGCAGGCCGTGCGAGCGCGAGGAGCGCGAAGGGTAACCGTTCACTGACATTGGGAGATTGGAACTACCTCAAGACTTATTGTACGGCTTATGAGCCGGAGCCGTTGGAAACGCCCGCAAAGGGGCGAAAAGGGGTGCTGACGGGTGGTATCAGACCACATTCTGCGCTAGAATCTTTCCATGCCGTACTCCTACGAGGAAGTCCGACAAATCGCCTCCGAATTGCCCCAGGACCAGCGTATCCTGCTGGCCAACTCGCTGTGGGAGAGTATTGGCCTCGATAAGGACGATGCGGCCGCGATCGAGGCCGCGTGGGACCACGAGATCAAACGACGCCTCGACGAGATCGATTCCGGGGCCGTTGAGATGATTCCAGGGGAACAGGTACGGGCTGAGATCATTGAGAGTCTTTCCCCGCAGGCACGCGCCCGGCTGCGCGATTGAAGCCGTTAAGCTATCATTCCGCGGCCAGGCAGGAGATAAAGGCCGCCCACGCGTGGTATAGAGGGCAAAGTCTTCAAGCTGCCGATGGCTTTTACGAGGAGCTTCTTCCGGCTCTTGACCGCATACATGACCGGCCGGGACTATATCCCCAACACCTTTACGGGACCCAGCGCGTGGTTCTGTTGAAGTATCCGTTTTCCATCATCCATAGGGAACTTCCGCATGAGATTCAGATCGTTGCCGTAGCCCATGCCAAGCGCAGTCCAGGCTATTGGGCCAAACGCGTCTAAACATGAAAAAGGAGAAATGTACAAATGAGTTATGTAGCCGATGCGAAGCGGTATGACGGGGCGCAGTTTCGCCGCTGCGGGCAATCGGGGCTGGTGTTGCCGCCGGTGTCGCTGGGGCTGTGGCAGAACTTTGGCGGCGCCGATGTTTTCGAAACCGGGCGGGCGATGGTCCGGCGGGCCTTCGACCGGGGTGTGACGCACTTCGACCTGGCCAACAACTATGGGCCGCCGTACGGGTCGGCGGAGGAGAACTTCGGGGAGATTCTGCGCAAGGATTTTCGCGGGCTTCGCAATGAGCTGGTGATCTCAAGCAAAGCGGGATGGGATATGTGGCCGGGGCCGTACGGCATCGGCGGATCGCGCAAGTATCTGCTGGCCTCGCTGGACGAAAGTTTACAGCGCATGGGGCTGGAGTATGTGGATATCTTCTACTCCCACCGGCCGGCGATGGATGCGCCTCTGGAAGAAACCATGGGCGCGCTGGCGCAGGCGGTGCACCAGGGCAAGGCGCTGTATGTGGGCATCTCCTCCTACAGTCCGGAACGGACCCGCGAGGCGGCGGGAATCCTGAAGAGCATGGGCGTGGCGCTGCTGATTCATCAGCCTTCTTACTCGATGCTGAACCGCTGGGTGGAGGAGGGGTTGCTGGCTACGCTGGAGGAGCTGGGCGTGGGCTGCATTGCATTTTCCGCGCTGGGCCAGGGACTGCTGACCGGCAAATATCTGAAGGGGGTTCCAGAGAACTCGCGCGCCAAATTGGGAGAAACTTTTGACAAGGGGTTTCTGAGCGAGGAAATCCTGAAACGCGTGCGGGCGCTGAACGAAATTGCGCGAGGGCGCGGGCAGACGCTGGCGCAAATGGCCATTGCCTGGGTGCTGCGCGACAAGCGGGTGACCACGGCGCTGATCGGAGCGAGGAACGTGGATCAGCTTGACGACTCGCTCGATGCGGTAAAGAAACTTGGATTCACGGATGCGGAGCTGAAGGAGATCGATCGTTATGCGCAGGACGCGGGGATCGATATCTGGAAAGACGCTCGCGCGGGCACGGCGTGAGCTCGTCTGTAATGAGCTGATTTATTGATTTTCACCTTTAGCCGCTGGGGGAATGTAAGCATGCGGAAACACATTCCCTCGGGGGCTAAATGTCGTGTCTCAAGAGGTTGTTTACATCGAAATCGAGCCCTGATCGGCTGATGGGCGGCATCTGATTCAGGCTAGCATGCGGCCTGTGCCAGTTGTACTGATGTATC